>UQGG01000005.1 GCA_900540475.1 uncultured Robinsoniella sp.
TAAGCGGGCAGTGAGCTGCGAAATGCATCAGGATTTCGGAGCGAATGCCCGCGTGCCGCCAAAAAGCGCTTCGGGAAGGTTAGAAAATGCCAGTTCTGCGTTAAGCATTCCAAACCAATGTCCTGGTCCGCCCCCTTCTCTTTCTGTACACTACCTCTGCATACAAAGCGTCATCTATCAGCGAAACCCAAATTCATTGCAGTACTAGTTCATTTGATACCGTATCATGCCGCCCTTCTCTTCATAGCCGGTATGCCACAATTCCCGGAGAGAAAAAACGGTTGCTTTTCCATAAGTTGCAAGGGTAACCATTACATCGGATTCTGTCTGTTCATATCCCACAAGCAGGAACCAGTGCCAGGAATAATCCTTGAATTTACAGTCTGTATGTTTCAGCATAAGATAGGGAATGGGATAACCCTGGTCTATCCGGTCTATGATAAATGCGGCTGACTCTTCAAAAGAGTGATCTCCGGAGAATCCTTCCATAGAGATAAGATCCTGTTTTTCAAGACTTTTCAGATATTCGCCTAAACCGTCCATATAGATTGCCAGTTTTTTTATGCCGCCTGCTCTGGGGCGCAGATAGGGTTTCATATTCATGGCAAAGGCTTCATAATCTTCTTTGGTTATATGGCTCACATCAAATGGATAGAGCGCCTTTAAATCCCGGTGCAGTGCAAAATAAATGCAGCTGTCACAGGCAGTAGCAGCAGCACATCCGCCCATGTGCATGAGAAAATTGTGGAACCAGTCCTGGTTGCCGCCAAAAGAGTCACCGATATTGAAATAAGGCAGTTCTTTTTTCATTGCAGTCATCCCTCCTCTTTCTAAAATAGAAACACTCTCTAGTATAGGATATACTGTTTTTTACATTTTAGTTCATAAATCAGAGTTTTTTCTTCGTATTTCAGGCGATTATAATATGAACCAGCGTTTTAATGATTTCCTGCTTCAATATATCATAATCGATATAATCATGCTTATGAAATGCTTTCTCATGACAATAGGATTCTACCAGATTATAGGCAATGTGGACTTTTTCTTCCGGATTGACCATTTCCAGATTACTTTGTTTGGCAGCATTAACGAATAGCTGCATAATCTGGTCTTCTAATGTCATCCAGAGGTTGCATTTTGTTTCGTCTGTACTCAGAAGGGTGTTCACGTCATTGTGAAGGATTCCAAGCCCTTCATGAATCTCACTGAGTTCATCTAATAATTTACTGATAAAAGTAATGAAATTGGTTTGATCCATATCTTTTTGAATAAATTCCTGGATCAGCGGCTTAAAGCTGTCATTTACGATCTGGTTCATTATTTCTAATACAAGATCCATTTTATTTTCAAAATAGCGGTAAAAGATGCCGGTAGATACGCCAGCCGCTTTTGCTATTTCAGCAGCATTTACATGATAATAACCTCGTTCCCGCATCAGGTCAAGACCGGCTTTGAGTAAACGATTTTTTTTATCAATAGAACGCTGCTGAACGGGGGTTTTAATTACATCACTCATTCTAAAAGCCTTTCTTTCTAAGATTTTGTAGTTTTGTATAGTATAACCGCTTAGGGACAGGTTGTCAAATAAGGTGAAAAAAGTTTCAGGTTTTGTTGACAAATCACTCCGGGGATGGTAAAATTCAAAACATGAAATATATTTCAAGTTTTGGAAAATGGATAAGGAAAGCCATTGAGAGGAGGATTTATGAGCCGGTTAATTGCATTTGAAGAGGTAGTGAAAAGTTATCCCATAGGGGATAAAGTTCTGTATGCGGTCAATCAGTTAAATTTTACGATTGATGAAGGAGAATTTGTAATCATACTGGGACCAAGCGGTGCGGGAAAATCAACTCTTTTAAATCTCCTGGGAGGCATGGATCATGTAACCAGCGGGAAAATCGTAGTAGGGGGACGGGAGATCTCAGATCTGAAAGCAGAAGAATTATCGGAGTACCGGGCAGAAGATGTGGGATTCGTATTTCAGTTTTATAATTTAATTCCAACACTGACGGTATATGAAAATGTTGCACTTGTAAAAGAAATTGCAAAGGACAGTCTGGATCCGGGGGAAATGCTGCAGTCGGTAGGGCTTTTGGAGCACCAGAATAAGTTTCCCACCCAGTTGTCAGGGGGCGAGCAGCAGCGGGTATCCATTGCCAGGGCTGTCTGCAAAAATCCCAAAATGCTGCTGTGCGATGAGCCTACCGGGGCATTGGATTCAGAAACGGGTGTTTTGATTCTGACCATGCTCCAGAATATGAGCCGGGAACATAAGAGAACGGTTATTATTGTTACCCATAACAGTGCCCTGGCGGAAGCTGCAGATAAAGTAATACGGATTAAAAATGGAAAAATCCGCAGCGTCACGGTGAATGAGAATCCCAAATCCGTAAGTGAGGTGGAGTGGTAATGCTGTTTCTTAAAATGCTGCGGGATATGAAAAATAATAAAATGCAGTTTATCTCCATTGGACTGATGACATTCCTGGCGATCTTTGTATATGCAGGAATCGGAAGTGAATGGTATACCTTTCAAAAGGGAATCGACAGCTACTATTCGGAAACACATCTGGCTGATATCTGGCTTTATGGAAAGTCATTTACGGATAGTGATGTGGCAAAACTGCTGAAGGTGGACAGTGTGTCAGATGCCTCAAGGCGCCTTCATCTGGAAGGTACGGCTGATTTAAGCGGAGATCCGGAACTGGAGATTTTACTGATGGATGAGGATCGGATTTCTTCCTGTAAAGTGATTAGCGGGGAGAGCTTCGACCCTGCTGCAGACGGCATATGGCTGAGCGATAAGTTTGCTGAGGCAAGGGGGATTTCTGCTGGAGACACCCTGGATATGCAGGTGGAAGGGATTGTAATCAGCAAGAAAATACTGGGCATTATGATAAGCCCGGAATATGTCTATGCTTCTGCTTCCTTTGACAGCATGGCAAATCCCCGGAACATAGGAGTGGTGTATGGGGGAATGGATCTGCTGCCCCAGGGATTCCCAAAAGTATATAACCAGATCGCGGCACTTCTCAATACAACGGATTATCAGAAAGCAGAAGAACAGATCGAGAAAAAGTTAGATGGTACATACAGCGTATTTCTCTCCAGAGAAGGGCAGGGCAGTTATCAGCAGTTCAGGGAAGAAATACTTCAGAATAAGGCAATGGGGGATCTGTTTCCCTTTGTATTCATTGCAGTGGCACTGCTTACAATCATGACCACCATGAGCAGAATCATCAATAATCAGAGAACACAGATCGGAACATTGAAGGCACTGGGCTATAAAGATAAGAAAATCATGAGGCATTTTATCTGCTATGGTATGATACCGTCCCTGGCGGGGGCTTTGCTTGGACTGATTGTGGGGCCGCTTACACTTACGCCGTTGTTTTTTGAGATGCAGTCGGGCCTGTATTCCCTTCCGCCCCTTACTGTGATTTTACTGCCCCAGGCGGTATTCGCAGCGGGAGGGGCAGTGGCGGCATGTACCCTGGTAACCTGGATTGCCTGCAATAAAATCTTAAAAGAAAAACCGGCTGATGCGCTGCGTACCAGGCCGCCCCGCATTTCCAGGCATATGTGGTTTGAAAAAACCGCCTGGTGGAAGGGAACCGGATTTGATTTCCAGTGGAATCTGAGGGATACCCTGAGAAGCAAAGTCAGAAGTATTATGGCAGTTGTAGGAATTACAGGATGTATGAGCCTGCTTACCTGTGCACTGGGAATGGTGGATTCCCTGAACAACATTAATGAATGGAAGTATGGACAGCTCACCCAGTATCGGAATAAGGTTTTGCTGACCGATGACCTGTCGGCTTCGGATATCCCTTATCCGGGAGAGACCATTCAGGAGGGGAGTATAGAACTGCGTGCCAACGGAATTAAAAAGACAACAGGAATAACCGTTCTGGAACCGGAATCCAGCCTCACTGTTTTTACGGACAGCAGACGGAAGGAACAAAAGCTCCCGGTAAACGGAGTCTCTATCAGTTATCATATGGCGGATATCCTGGGAGTTCAGGTGGGAGATGAAGTCTCCTGGCATCTCTATGGGGAAAGCAAATGGGCAGATTCCAAAATTAAGGCAATCTACCGGGATCCGGTGGCACAGGGGATTACACTGTATGAGGACTATTTTGAGGAACAGGGATACCATTACCAGCCAACTTCATTTTTGACAAAGGCAAATATAGACCCGGATTCCGTGTCCTATACGGTTTGGAATATTGAAAAGCTGAAGTCTTCCGTCACCGAAATGATGGATACGATGTACTCTATTATCTATATCATGGTGGCAGCTGCGGTTCTAATGGCGGTTGTAGTGCTCTATAACTTAGGAGTGCTCTCCTTCACAGAAAAACTCAGGGAATTTGCAACGCTGCGGGTACTTGGGTTTAAATCTGAGAAAATACGGCTTCTGATGCTGCGCCAGAATATATGGCTCAGTGCGCTGGGATTAATTCCCGGCTATTTACTGGGAAAATGGATTATAGACCTGATGTGCGGTATGCTGGGAGACAATTTTGACATGATGACAGAGATCAGTCTGCTAAGCATTGTGATCAGCGTTGCAATCACAATGCTGGTATCTGTGGGAGTAAATGTGTTATTTTCCAGAAAAGTAAAAGAAATTGATATGGTTAGTGCGTTAAAAGGCGCAGAGTAGAGGAGAGATTGCGATGAAGAAAAGGAATAAAACAATTCGGAATATCATAATTGCAGCCGTGGTTCTGGCAGGTGCTGCAGGTGCGGGATACGCTTTGGCGGCGCCTGCATATTACGAAACAATGCGGGTCACAAAAAGCGACATCCAGGAAATAATCAGTGAAACCGGAATCATAAACAGCTTAAAGCAAAAAACATATTATACGGAAACAACGTCTGTAATAAAGTCGATGGATATACATACAGGGGACATTGTGGCTCAGGGGGAACAGCTCCTCACACTGGAAGAAATGAAAGCAGATGTAGGGGAGCAGGAGCCCAAAACCCTGGAGGCAGATTTTGAAGGTGTCATAACCCAGTGCAATGTTACGGAAGGTGCGTATGCCGCACAGGGAAGTCCTCTTTTCACCCTGGAGAGTGCAAAAGATCTGTATTTAGCGGCTGAAATATCAACCAAAGACGCGGCAAATGTAGAAAAAGGCCAGAAAGCAGTCATTACCAGCAATGACAAGGATTATGACGGTGAGGTATCCGAGGTATCCCGCCTTGCGGTGAAAACCAGCGGAAAGCCCAAAGTGACCGTAAAAATTAAGATTAAAAATGCTAACAGCAGACTGTATCTGGGAGCAGAAGCGGATGTGGATATCTTTGCTGCTTCCAGGGATTCGGTTATGACGGTTCCGGTGGAAGCGGTGTATTCGGATGCCGATAATGACTATGTTTATACCATAGAAAACGGAATGGTCACCAGGAAAATAGTAAAGACCGGTATCAGCTCTGAGAAAATGACAGAGATTAAAGAAGGGCTGGCGGTGGATGACCGGGTCATTATCTCCCCGGTATCAGAAAGCGACAGAGGGAATCGGGCAACCGATCAATCTTTTTGGAAAAATACTTGACTCTCCCCTTAAGGGAGGATGTATAATAACTTAAAATACGTCTGAGGATACACAGGAGGGAATCATATGTTCCGGATCGGGGAATTTTCCAAGCTTTGCAAGACAACGATAAAAACACTGCGCTATTATGACGAGGTAGGACTTCTGAAGCCGGAGTATATTGATGATGAAACAAAATACCGTTTTTATGCAGCCAAACAGATTTTAGAGCTGCACCATATCCAGGCACTGCGTCAGATTGGACTGTCCATCAGTGAAATCAAACTGATTCAGGACGGACAGGGTATGGAAGAGATCCTGCAGAAACGAAAACAGGAAATAGAACGAGAGTTAACAGAGGGCAGAGAGCAGATCAGCCGGATCGAATTTATGCTGTCCGGCAGGGAAGAAGAAAGTATGCGGCAGTATCAGGGAATTGTGAAAGAGATACCGGAATGCATTGTGTATTCCAAGAAGCTTACGATTCCCGGATACGGCTCTTACTTCCAAATCATTCCCGGTATCGGTGCTGCGGTGCAGGAAGCCAATCCCGATTTGAAATGCGCCATACCGGAATACTGTTTTTGCATATATCTGGATGGGGAATACCGGGAAAAGGATATAAATATAGAGTTTTGCGAAGCGGTCAACCAGTTTGGCAAAGAAATAGAGGGTGTTGTTTTTAAGAAAATGGAGGCTGTGGTTGTGGCATCTGTTATGCATAAGGGGCCTTATGAAAAATTGCCCAATGCCTATGCTTATTTATTTAAGTGGGTGGAGGAAAATGGATATATCACAACCGGTAATCCTAGGGAGAGTTACATTGACGGAATCTGGAATGCAGAAGACCGCAACCAGTGGCTGACCGAATTACAGATACCCGTTATCAGAGATAAAGAGGGGGGTTTGTCATAGATAAAAAGAAGAAATACAGTATGCAAAAGCTGTGTCTGTTATCGAATATTCCCCTCTTTTTTTACGAGGATGGTATTGGCATTACGGAATGCTTTGGAAATTTTGATAAAGAGGAAAATCCTTTGGGGGCAGATCCTCTTCTGGTTCGTCGTCTGATCGACCAGTGCCGCAGCGTTAGCGGACCGGTGGTGGTGTCGGAAAATAAAGCAGTCTGTTTCAGCGCCGTTAAGGCGGGGGATAACCAGTATATTCTGGCAGGTCCCATGTGTTCCCAATTTCTATCAAATGTAGAGATACATCGCTTTTATAAGCTTCATAAAATGGAAAAAATCCAGCAAAAAGCACCAGCAAGACTTGGATTTATGCAGATGCTGTCCCTGATCAGTTTAATTTACACCGCCGTGACCGGTGAAATTTGCGATGAGGAAAAGCTGCTTCGGGAAAACAAACTGGCATATGTGGATCCGGAAGAACTGGAGAGGGATAAGGCATCTTTTCGAATCGGCAAGGTAGAAGAGGAAGCCTATCACCATACCTACATGGAAGAAATGCAGTGGATTAACTGCATAAAAAATGGAAACGAAGTAAAAGCAAAGGAAATGTGCGATTCCCTGGCTGAAAATGCCGGTAAGCTGTCAGGCAAGGAACTGAATCATCAGAGAAATCTGGCGATCTGTGCAGTTACACTGGCGACCAGGGCGGCTATTGACAGCGGGGTTACTCCGGCGGAAGCGTACATTTTAAGTGACGTTTATATTGATAAGATAGATAAGTGCAGCGATCTGGGGCAGCTAATAGAACTGCGCAGGCTCAGTACCATGGAATTTACAAGACAGGTTAAAGAAGCGAGGAAGGAAAAAGCCAGGTCCAATTATATTGAACAGTGTAAGGACTATATTATAAATCATTACCAGTATAAAATCCGGCTGGAGGAAGTGGCGGATGCAATTGGAATCAATAAAAATTACCTGTCCCATCTCTTTAAAAAAGAAGAAGGGATATCCATGAATGAATATATGAACCGTGTCCGTGTAAAAAGGGCGGAAAACTTACTGAAGTATTCCGATGCAACGCTGACGGAGATCAGCAGTTATGTCTGTTTTAATTCCCAGAGCCATTTTGGAAGCGTTTTTAAAAAATGTAATGGGGTGACACCGCAGCAGTACCGGGACCGGTACAGATCCAGAGAGTTTTTGAAAAAATGACGGCAAGTCATAATTCCCTTGACTTTTGGTATCTTGATGAGTATAATTAATTTCAGAATATTTTATGTGCGGCGCAGCACATAGAGCTTAAAGGTGCGTTGAAGTGTCTTGGATGATTTTTATCCGAGGCACTTTTTGCGTTGCCTTTCATTTTTGCAGACAGCCGGTTTGAATGTGTCCTTTATTGGCGGTGCAGCGTAAAGGCATTCAAGTAACGGATAGAAAAAATATGGAGGATAAGGAATTGAAGATGAAAACATTTCAGCTGGGTACAGAAATTTTTATGGGAGAACTGGATATTGCCAGCGTTTGTCCGGACACGAAGCGGGTATTTATTGTTACGGACAAGTTTTTGGTGGAAAGCGGCAGAATTGCTTATGTGACAGAAAAACTGGAGGCAGCAGGAATTTTGTACTATGTATTTTCGGATGTGGTGCCTAACCCGGACATTGAACTGGTGATGAAAGGTATTTCCATTATAGACGAGTTCAACCCGGACACGGTGATTTCTTTTGGCGGGGGTTCAGCCATAGATGCAGCGAAAGGAATCATGTATTTTGCAGTGAGAACGGCAGGACTGCCGCGGTGCTTATCCATTGCAATCCCAACAACCAGCGGTACAGGATCTGAAGTTACAAGGTTTTCCATTATTTCAGACCATGAGAAAAATATTAAGTATCCTCTTGTGGATGACAGCTTACTGCCGGATATTGCAGTTCTGGATGCACATCTGACGGTGAGTGTGCCTCCGGCTATTACGGCGGATACCGGCATGGATGTATTGACTCATGCCATGGAAGCTTATGTATCTTCCAATGCAACTGATTTTTCGGATGCGCTGGCGGAAAAGGCATTTAAGATGGCGTTTGACAGCCTGCGCAGGGCTTACCACCAGGGAGATGATCTGACAGCCAGGGAGAATATGCATCATGCCTCCTGTCTTGCAGGAATGGCATTTGACAGTGTATCCCTTGGGGTGAATCACGGGATGGCACATATTCTGGGCATTCGTGCTTCCCTGCCCCACGGACGTGCAAATGCAGTCCTGCTGCCTTATGTGATCACTTACAATGCAGGAATCCAGGATGCAGGCAGTGAAAAAGAAACCAGGGCGGCACAAAAGTATGCAAGGCTTGCGAAACTGGCTGGTTATGAATGTTACAGTGTACGCTCCGGTGTAGTGAACCTGATTCATGGCATGGAAAAGCTTTGTAAAGAGTTTAAGATGCCCCTGCAGATTCAGGACGTCTGGAAAGATCAGAGCGCCTTTGAGGCTTCTGTAGCGGAGATGTCACAAATTGCCTGTGAGGACAGATGCACGGCTTCGAATCCGAGAAAGTGTCTGCCAGCGGAGATCGAAGCTGTTTTCCGGGAAGCATATTATGGCAAAAGCAAATATTTAAAGTTATAGTTTTCCATAGCATAAACAGGCATAACAATGGTAAAAAATAACATATAAATGACGAAAAGTGTTGACAAAACTGTATAAAATAGTGTATAGTCGCTATAGAAGCAGTGTGAAAATAGTATAAATATTAGTTTTCACCACGTGAACATATCATCCTGGGTATCAGGCAGTTTCATAAGCGGGATTATGTTATGCCTGAAAGTACAGATACATATGATCAGCAAAAACGTATACAGAGAAGTATGCAGATAAGTAAAAGAGAGATCTTTCTAACTGAATAAGCGGGTTGTGACGTAATGACCTGCGGTGTTTAACGAAGTGATGGAACTTCCGGAAATCTTATTTCTGGGGGTTTTTTGCGCTTTTACAGGATATTTTACTGCATAAGGAGTAAAAATATGATAGAATTAGATGAGAAAAAAAGGATTATTCAGGAGTTTGTTCCAGGAAAGCAGGTGACTTTAGCACACCTGATTGCCAACCCGGATGAAGACCTGTATACGAAACTGGGTCTGGTTGACGGGCGCGGAGCAATCGGCATTTTAACCATCACCCCCAGTGAGGGTGCCATCATAGGTGCAGATGTAGCAACCAAAGCGGCAGATGTAAAGATTGGATTTGTGGACCGCTTCAGCGGTTCCTTAGTCATTACCGGAGACATTGCGGCAGTGGATGCTTCTTTGCATGAAATTATGAATGTGCTAGGGGACATGCTGGATTTCACTCCTTCTAAGATTACAAGAACCTGATGGTGACAGGAGTGGACATAGGATGAAGAAAGTAATGCTTGTAGGCAGGACATATGCCGGTAAAACCACGCTTTGCCAGTATCTTAGAGGTGAGGCACTTAAATATAAGAAGACCCAGGCAATTGAAATCCTGGGGAAAGAACTAATCGATACGCCGGGAGAATATTTGGAGAGGCGGGGGCTCTACCGTGCATTGCAGGTAACCTCGGCTGAGGCAGATGTAATTATCTTTGTGCAGGATGCTACTGCGGACGGCAGTATGTTTGCACCTATGTTTACATCTATGTTTACAAAGCCGGTTATTGGCGTCGTAACAAAATGCGATGCGGCTTCCGAAGAACAGATCGCTCTTGCAAAAAAATATCTGGAAGGTGCAGGAGCAAAGAATATTTTTTTAACAAGTGCAGTTGCGGGAGAAGGTATGGAAGACGTTATTCAATACCTGGAGGATCACTAGCGCGTAAGCGGTCATCAGTGATCCGGACAGAAAGCATAATCGACAGAAGTAATGTGAGGTATAATGCGGAGGTACAAATGGAAGAATCAAAAGTAAGGGTGGTAATTGCAGATGATGAGCCGATTACCAGATTAGACCTGAAAGAACTGTTGGAGGATCAGAATTACGAAGTAGTCGGAGAAGCATCCGATGGCTTTGATGCAATTGAAGTTTGTAAGGCAGTAAAACCCGATCTGGTGTTAATGGACGTGGAGATGCCGCTATTGGATGGGTTTTGTGCGGCAAAGGTATTAAAAGAAGAGGATATTGTGGATACAATCATGATGCTGACGGCATATAGTGATAAGGAATGTATCCGAAAAGCAAAAGAGATTGGCGTTTCCGGTTATATTGTGAAACCGGTGGCGGTCAGGACGATGATTCCCGCTATTGAAGTGGCGCTTGCGCAGAGTGCACAGATGAAGCAGTTGAAGCAGGAAGGGACACAGGCAAAAAAACAGCTGGAAAGCAGAAAAATTATTGAAAAAGCAAAAGGCTATATTATGCAGGAGAAAAAAATATCGGAGCAGGAAGCTTATGATTATATCCGAAGCCTGAGCCAGGCGAAAAAGCTGTCCATGAAGCGTGTGGCGGAAATGATACTGCTGAGGGCGGGGGGACATGCATGAGTTCCAGAATATATGAATTATGCAGGGAATACACTCCGCTTACCGATTCGGATATTGAAGTGATTGAAGCAATGCAGCCGAGCCTGCAGCTGATTGCAAATATGGTTGGATGTGACGTATTTATCGACTGTATCACAGAAGATAAATCCACCGCCATTGTAATCTGTGAGGCAAATCCGGAAAATGTACCTTCTGCTTATGCCAAAAGTGTAGTGGGAATGCTTGCCAGAAAAGAAGATGAGCCAGCAGTAGAGCGTACAATTCGACTGGGAATTGGGACGAAGTATGTGAAGGCAGTGACCCAGGAGAGAACAGAAGTAATGCAGAATGTAGAACCTATTTTTAATGATAACCGCATAATCGGCGTATTAATTACAGAAAAACGTGCGGTAGAAGAAGCCGAATCCATAGAAAATGAAAAGCCAAGACAGGTGAATGTATTTGATAATTTAATTCACGAATATGACTGGCTTATGCAGTACATAGATGAAGCGCTAATTATGGTGGATGATAAAGGAAAAGTCTGTTTCCGGAATATGATGGCAAAGGAGCTTTATGCCAAGCTGGGATACGGCGGAGATATTCTGGAGATGCCATATGAGAACATTCTTTTACATCAGCCGGAGCGTGTATGCCAGCCGGGAGAACTTGAGAAAACCGGAATTGAAGTTACCGTTGGAAAATATTTTCTCAGGGTCAAGCAGATTCCCCTGGATAAAAACGGGATACAGTTTGCGATTGTGTTAAGTGATATTACACACTTAAGGGAAAAAGAAAAGGAACTGGTCAATAAATCAGTTGCTTTAAAAGAAATGCACCATCGGATCAAAAACAATTTCCAGATGATCGCCAGCATTTTACGCATGCAGAGCAGAAGAAGTGATAATGCTGAGGTAAAGGAAGTACTGGAGGATACGATTAACCGTCTCTTATCTATTTCCATAACCCATGAGCTGATCTTACAGGGTGAGGATGATAATGTAAATATCTATGAGGTAGTAGAGAGTATCAAAAGAGATCTGTTAAGATCTTATATCTATCCGGATCTGGAAGTGAACATCGATGTCATCGGTGATGAGTTTAAACTAAATGCAGATGTGGCATCATCGGTTACGCTGGTAATCAACGAATTACTGCAAAACTCATTTAAGTATGCGTTTACGGATGTACCGTCCGGGCATATCATTATTGAAATTACCCACGGGAAGATGTATTCCCAGGTGAGTATCACAGATAATGGAAAAGGGTTCGCAGTGGACGAGGTGAAAAGAAAAAGCCTTGGTTTATATATCGTAGACAGTGTGGTGAGAGAAAAACTCCACGGCAAGTTTAAGATAAAATCGGGACCGGACGGGACCAAAGCAAGTTTTGATTTTAAAATGTACAATTGAATAGGATGGTCCGATGAAGGGCTGTCTGAAAAAAGCGGTGAAGCTTAGGAGCAGAAAATTCTGCACCTGGGCTTTTTTCTTGTTAAAAGGGGACAACAAAGATACAGGATAATGGAGGCAGAACCATGCATGAAGTAATCTTAAGTGTGGGCATTGATATCGGAACCTCAACCACACAGCTGGTATTCAGTGAACTGACGATAGAAAATCAGGCAACCAGTTACACGGTTCCAAGAATCAGCATTGTAGATAAGAAAGTGATTTTCCGCAGTGAAATCTTTTTTACTCCTTTATTGTCCCAGACAGAGATTGATGGGGAAGCGGTAAAACAGATCTTAGAAAGCCAGTACCAAAAGGCGGGAATGAAACCGGAGGATGTAAAAACCGGAGCAGTGATTATTACCGGGGAGACAGCCCGAAAAGAAAATGCAAATGTGGTGCTGGAAACGCTAAGCGGTCTGGCTGGTGACTTTGTAGTTGCCACAGCAGGACCGGACCTGGAATCGGTATTATCCGGCAGAGGCGCAGGAGCGGATACATTTTCCAAAGAGAAAAGATGCGTGGTAGCAAATGTTGATGTGGGCGGCGGTACCAGCAATATCGCGGTATTTGACCATGGAAGCCTGATCGGAACCACCTGTCTGGATATCGGAGGCAGGCTGATTAAAGTGGACAGGGAGACAAAGCGTATTACCTACATCTATTCCAAAATACAAAAGTTAGCCATGAATGAGGGGATTCCCATCTCAGTAGGGGATCTTGCAGATACAGCCAGGATACGAAGAATCTGTACATTAATGGCGGATCTCATCGGGCAGTCTCTTCACATCCAGCCAAAGAGCATCTATTACAATGAAATATTTACAAATGGAGGAAAGGGGCTGAAAGAGGAAGTAATTCCCACAGCCGTCACTTTTTCCGGAGGCGTTGCAGACTATATCTATCAGGAAGCAGACAGCGACTTGTTCCAGTATGGGGATATTGGAATCATATTGGGACAGGAAATCAGAAAGCACTGCTTTTTGCAGCAGTTAGAGCTGTATCAGGCGGTAGAAACTATCCGTGCTACCGTAGTCGGTGCCGGAACCCATACCACAGAAATCAGCGGAAGTACGATTTCCTATGAAAAAAATCAGCTTCCGATGAAAAATATACCAATCTTGAAAATCAGCGAGGAGGAAGAAAAAACCTGTCTGGGAATTGAAGAATCCATCAGGAGGCAGATCCCTTTGTATATTTCTGAAGGGGAAGCCGTACAAATCGCCATTTCATTTGAGGGAACGGGATATTCGGACTTTGCGGGTATCCAGGAACTGGCCCAGGCGATTATCAATGGGGCAAAGGTGCTGATACGGCTTAAGTATCCGCTGCTACTAGTGGCAGAGCACGATATCGCAAAAGCTCTGGGACATGCTCTGAATGTAAAATTAAAGCACAGTAAGGAGGTCATCTGCATCGACGGTATCAGGACACAAAGCGGTGATTATATTGATATCGGAGAACCAATCGGTGAAGGACGGGTCGTGCCTGTCGTCATCAAGACACTAATTTTTAATTCTTAAAGAAAAGATACGAGGTGAAAGTCATGATATTAAAAACAAAATTATTCGGCCATACTTATGAATTTAAATCATTGAAGGAGGTTATGGCAAAAGCGAATGAAGAAAAGTCCGGTGATAAATTAGCCGGGATTGCGGCAGAATCAGCGGAAGAACGGGTTGCGGCAAAGGTAGTATTATCACAGATAACCCTGGGGGAATTAAGAAATTCACCGGCAGTTCCTTATGAAATCGATGAAGTGACAAGAATCATCCAGGATGCAGTAAATGAACCTATTTACAATGAATTCAAGAATATGACAGTTGCCGAATTTCGGGAATGGCTGCTGGACACCAGTACAACAGGCGACATGATCCGCCGTGCCAGCCGCGGAATCACAAGTGAAATTGTTGCGGCAGTTACGAAATTAATGGGGAATCTGGATCTGATCTATGCGGCAAAGAAAATTGTGGTTACGGCACACTGTAACACCACAATCGGGCTTCCGGGCACTTTCTCATCCAGATTACAGCCAAACCATACCACAGATAACCCCAAGGGAATTATCGCGTCTGCAATGGAAGGCTTCAGCCTGGGCTGCGGTGATGCAGTATTGGGATTGAACCCGGTTGATGATACGGCGGAAAGCGTTGCCAGAATCTTAAAGAGCTTTGATGAGTTTAAAAATAAATGGGATATTCCCACACAGATCTGCGTTCTTGCCCATGTGAGCACCCAGATGGAAGCAATTACGAAACACAACGCACCGATCGATCTGATGTTCCAGTCAATCGCAGGTTCCCAGAAGGGAAATGAAGCTTTTGGATTAAATGGGGCAATGTTAGACGAAGGTCATCAGATGATGGTTCAGCATGGAACTTCCACCGGTCCGAATTACATGTATTTCGAGACGGGACAGGGATCCGAGTTGTCATCAGATGCACATTACGGCTGTGACCAGGTGGTAATGGAAGCACGCTGTTACGGATTGGCTAAGAAATACAATCCATTCCTTGTAAATACCGTAGTTGGATTTATCGGACCGGAATATCTCTATGACAGCAAACAGGTGATCCGTGCCGGATTAGAAGACCATTTCATGGGCAAGCTTACGGGAATCCCAATGGGATGTGACTGCTGTTACACCAACCATATGAAAACAGACCAGAATGACGTTGAAAACCTTGGCATGCTCTTATCAGCAGCAGGATGTAATTACATCATGGGAGTTCCTCACGGGGATGACTGTATGCTCATGTATCAGTGTACCGGTTATCACGATGCTGCGGCATTCCGTGAAATTCTGGGACTGCGTCCTATCAAAGAGTTTGATATGTGGCTGGAAAAAATGGGATTTTCAAAAGACGGAAAACTGACCTCTCTTGCAGGTGATGCATCCGTATTTATGAAATAGAATCAGTGAATGATGCGGGCTATGTAACCTGAATATGGAGCAAATATACCGCAAAGTGGGGCGTGCAGACAGCGGGAATGAATTTTGAGACACGCCTTAAGAGAGAAAGGAGATATTTATGATTGACCAGAAGGATTTAAAACGAATAATAGAGCAGGTATTAGTGGAAATGCAGGTGACAAAAAATACGTCTGCCCAAGGTACCACCGGGGAAAGCCAGCGTGCTTCGCAGTCCCCATCCGCAATAGATACACAGGCAGATACGAATACAACAAAGGCTTCCGTTACTTATGAACAGCCGGAATATTCCGCAAATGTAAAAGAACCTCCGGTCATTGAAGATGGATGTCTGGAGGATATTACAGAAATTGATATTAAAAAGCAGTATCTGGTTCCAAATCCGGTAAACGGGGAGGCGTATTATGAGTTAAAGCAGTATGCTCCCTGCCGCCTTGGAATCTGGAAAGCAGGTGCAAGATACATGACCTCTACCTGGCTGCGCTTCCGTGCCGACCATTCTGCAGCACAGGATGCGGTGTTCTCGAATGTGGATGAAGCTTTTGTAGAAAAGATGAACTTATTCAGCATTCAGACGAAATGCGAGAATAAAGATGTTTACCTGACCCGCCCGGACCTTGGCAGAAGACTGAATGAAGAAGGGGTAAAAGCAGTTCAGGAAAAATGTAAAAAACGTCCTACGGTTCAGGTCTATGTATCGGATGGCTTAAGCTCCGCTGCGGTTGCTGCAAATGTGGGGGATTTGCTGCCGGCTATTCTGCAGGGGCTGGAAAGCTACCAGATCGATGTGGGAACGCCGTTTTTCGTAAAATACGGCAGAGTGGGGGTTATGGACCAGGTATCAGAAATCACCGGAGCAGATGTAACCTGTGTACTTATCGGAGAACGTCCGGGACTGATTACAGCTGAATCCATGAGTGCATATATCGCATATAAAGCAACAATGGACATGCCCGAAGCCAGAAGAACCGTATTATCCAACATCCATAAGGCAGGAACGGTTCCCGTAGAGGCAGGTGCCCATATTGCAGAAATCATTAAAATAATGTTAGAGAAAAAAGCAAGCGGAACGGATTTAAAACTCTAATTGAGAGAGAGGTGTAATGAAACATGAAAAGAGATCCATTAAAAGCAAAGGTGCTCAGCACAAAAATGATTCCCAATGTCTCACCGGACCTGGCTAAGAGCCTGGGATTGTCACCAAGACAAAAATCCATCGGAATGGTAACGGCTGATTGCGATGACGTTACATATACGGCACTGGATGAGGCAACCAAAGCAGCAGATGTCCAGGTGGTTTATGCAAAGAGCTTTTACGGCGGAGCCGGAAATGCCAGTACAAAACTGGCGGGAGAAGTAATCGGCATTATCGCGGGAACCAATCCGGCAGAAGTAAAAAGCGGGCTGGACGCTGTTATCGGTACGATTGAAAATGGCGCATGGTTTGTAAGCGCCAACGAAGATGATTCCATTCCCTACTATGCCCATTGTATTGCAAGGACAGGCAGCTATTTATCCAAGTCAGCAGGCATTAAAGAAGGTCAGGCACTGGCATATCTGATTGCACCGCCTTTAGAAGCCCTCTTTGCCCTGGATGCAGCTTTAAAAGCGGCAGATGTAACCATGTGTGAACTGTATGCACCGCCATCTGAGACAAACTTCGGCGGGGCTCTGCTCACAGGAAGCCAGTCTGCATGCAAGGCAGCATGTGAAGCCTTTGCAGCAGCTGTTGAGTTTGTAGCAGATAATCCGCTGGCATTATAATTTCAAACAGAAAATGCAAAATGGGAGGTAATTATGCAGCTTTATGATAAAGACCTGTTATCCGTACAGGAAGTAAGAGAATTGGTAGAGCGCTCAAAGGCAGCGCAGGAAAAATTACTGGAGATGTCCCAGAGCCAGGTTGACAGAATTGTCCAGAGCATTGCAAATGCCGGTGTGAGAAATGCCAGAAGGCTTGCACAGATGGCTCACGATGAGACGGGCTTTGGTATCATGGAAGATAAGGTGATCAAAAATATCTTCGCCAGCAAAAGTGTATTTGAATACATCAAAGACATGAAAACCATTGGGGTTATTGCAGAAGATGAAAAAGCGGGAACAAAGGATATTGCCGTTCCGGTAGGTGTAATTGCCGGGCTGATTCCTTCCACAAACCCTACATCAACGGTCTTATATAAATCGGAAATTGCAATTAAAGCCGGCAATTCCATTATCTTTTCCCCACATCCAAATGCAAAAGAAGCGATTTTGGAAACGGTTAAAGTAATTCGTCAGGCAATTGCGGAAGCAGAAGGACCTGAGGATCTGGTATCAGTGGTTACAATCCCGACGATACAGTCCACAGATTCGCTAATGCGCCATCCGGATATTTCTCTGATCCTTGCCACAGGGGGAAGTGCCATGGTCCGTGCTGCATATTCTTCCGGAACGCCGGCAATTGGTGTTGGACCTGGAAACGGACCGGCTTATATTGAGCGTTCTGCAGACCTTAAAAAAGCAGTAAAACGCATTATGGACAGCAAGACCTTTGACAATGGTACGATTTGCGCTTCCGAACAGTCCGTCATCACAGAGCGTGACCGCAAGGAAGCCGTGAAAGCCGAAATGCAGGCACAGGGAGCCTATTTCTTAAGTGCAGAAGAATCCGAAAAACTGGGAAAATTCATTCTTCGCGCCAACGGTACAATGAACCCAATGATCGTTGGTAAAAATGTTCAGCACATTGCAGATCTGGCAGGACTTAAAGTTCCGGCTGATGCCAGAGTTTTGGTAGCCGAAGAAGACGGTGTAGGTAACGGACATCCTTACTCCAATGAAAAACTGGCACCAATTCTGGGATTTTATGTAGAGGATAATTATCAGAAGGTCTGTGAAAGATGCCAGCAGATTCTGCACTATGAAGGAGCAGGACACACCTTTATTATCCATTCTGAAAACCAGGAGATTATCAGCTATTTTGCCAAAAGAATTCCCGTTTCCCGTTTTCTCGTAAATGCACCGGGAGCTCTGGGCGGAGTCGGTGCTGCAACTTCTTTAATGCCTGCTTTTACATTGGGATGCGGAGCCGTTGGAGGAAGTGCAACATCGGATAATATCGGACCGATGAATCTGCTGAATATCCGAAAAGTAGCTTATGGAACGAAGGAATTGGATGAGATCCGCAAAGAGGCAGATCTGGCGATTCCGGCATCCGAGCAATGCGAGATCAACATTGACTTAATTGTTGAGAAGATTTTAAAAGAATTAGAGCATGCAAATGTCAGTATATAACTTTCAAACAGGCTATAACCGGAAAGCTATAACGATAGACCTGGAAAAGTAATAGACCTGGGAAAAAATAGAACTGAAAAATAATAGAATCGGAAAAATAATAGAACAGGCAGGAGGAATTACAATGGCTAATTTACAGGCATTGGGATTGATTGAAACAAGAGGTTTAATTGCAGCAATTGAAGCGGCAGATGCAATGGTGAAATCCGCAGACGTTTCCTTAATCGGAAAAGAATATATTGGAAGCGGACTCGTTACCATTATGGTTAGGGGCGATGTGGGCGCTGTGAAGGCTGCAACTGAATCAGGAGCTGCGGCAGGTGCTGCAGTGGGAGAAGTTGTCTCCGTACATGTCATTCCAAGACCCCATAAGGATGTGGAGAGCATTCTTCCGGTTAAGGCTGATACGGCAGAATAGGCAAAGCCAAACATCCCACCCAGGCAGCGGAAGGGTGTACCTGGCGGGAGTCGGGGGATGGGCCCAGAGGATGAACTCGGAGGATGGATCTGAGGGATGAACCCTGGGGAATAAATAATAGTGGTTAAGACAGATTAAAATCAGGAGGATAATAAAATGGCGGTTATGCAGGCATTAGGAATGATAGAGACAAAAGGTTTAATTGGTGCAATTGAAGCAGCGGATGCGATGACAAAAGCGGCAGATGTAAAATTAATTGGGAAAGAGCGTATAGGAAGCGGGTTAGTTACTGTTTTGGTCAGAGGTGACGTAGGAGCAGTAAAAGCAGCTACCGATGCCGGCGCAGCAGCAGCGGAACGGGTAGGAGAGCTGATTTCCATGCATGTCATTCCAAGACCTCATGGAGACGTGGAAACAATACTGCCTCAAAATTAAGCTGTCAGCAGTGATTCGGCAGGCAAAAGAACTGGAATTATACACAGACAGACTTAAGGGGGCAATCATTTGAATGTTATAACAGAAGCATATTTACGGGATATCATGAAAGAAAATCGCCCGGAAGTCTTTTATGTACCGGAGGGGAGTCTATTATCCCCTTCCGCCCGGGATTATTTAAATCAGTATAAAGTAAAAATAGAAAAACAGGAACCGGGGACTGCAGAGAAAGAAATCTCAGAAAAGAAAGCTTCAGAAAAAGAAGCTGAAAAAGAACTTGGAGTAAAAGAACCTGCAGTAAAATTTGAAATACAAGGAGAAATAAGTACGGAGAAAAATGGAGATAGCTGCCATATCCAAAATGCAGCATACGTGGATTATGCCACCGGAGCATTCTTTACATCCAAACCGGAGCATATGACTCAGTTAACCGGGAACAGGCTGGTTCCAAAGAATCATCTGCGAATTGTATTCCGGGGGAAGCTGGATTCACTACAGGCGCTGATTATATTAAATCAGACCCTTATTGCGAAGAATCCCAGGCGCACAAAACTGCTTGAGGATCTGGAAGACATTCTGAAGATCTTGCAGAATATTATGCGGTGTGATGTGCTGGATGAGCCATTTACCATAGAACGCATTATTGGGCTGACACACGCAGAGCTGCGGGAACACTCCCACAATCCAATGAAATTCTACAATATCCGTCAAATGATCATGCCCCACTACACCATGGGGGAAGAATATGCTATACTGAATCAAATCCGTACCGCCATCCGGGAGTGCGAGATCAGTGCGGTCAATGCATATCAGATCGGAAATGATTTTACACATCAGGATATTCTGGAAGAATTCAACAGGCTTTCCAGTGCACTTCATATTATGATGTGTAAACATCTTGCGGGAGAATATAATTAGTACAGCATTGCATAAATATCAGGAACTATATATCGACGTATTTACGCTGGGAGGCACTAGGAAATCCAAACAATTCCGGAGTGTGTTTGAAAATTCATTCCCGCCAGCTGTACGCCCCAATTTGCGGCACATTTCCCCCGAATTTAGGTTATATAGCACGCTTGTCGCCCTTCATCCGAGACAAATCTCCCACAAACTGCTACGTACAGCTGTCAGAAAGCAATTTTAAAACACGTTCTAACAATAAAAAAGGAGGGAAAGAGTACATGTTTAGTGAATTAATCGAAAATATAACAAACTTAGATGTATTTACAGAGAGTATCAAACAGTACATAAGCGGTTTATCAATCAACTCTGTCATTATTACCATCATGATGATCTTTATGATAATTGGAGCGATTGACCGTATCCGTGGAAATAAACTGGGTTATGGAGAAGAATTTGAAGCTGGTTTTAATGCAATGGGTCCCCTGGCAATCGCCATGATGGGGGTAGTGGCAGCAGCACCGGTACTTCGGGTAATTCTGCAGCCGATTATTGCACCGATTTACGAATTATTCGGAGCATCACCGGCTATGTTTGCAACTACACTTCTGGCAAACGACATGGGCGGATATCCTCTGGCTGTGCAGCTGGCGGGAGACAATACGGCAATTGGGAACTTTGCCGGGTTAATCTTAGGCTCTATGATGGGACCAACCATTGTATTTACCATTCCTGTTGCATTGTCCATTATTAAGCCAAAAGACAGACCGTTTCTTGCAGCAGGAGTACTGGCTGGTTTAATTACCATTCCAATCGGCTGTATCGCAGGCGGACTGGTTATGAATATGACGCCAAATAAAATTGATATCATTACTATTTTACAGAATTTAATTCCGGTTATTATCGTAGCAGGTTTGATCGCCATTGGACTGTGGTTTAAACCAACCCAGATGATGAAAGGGTTTAACCATTTTGGTAATGGGGTTACGATCTTAATTACCATCTTTACCGCAATCGCTGTATTCCAGTATGAAACAGGTATTCGTCTTCCGTTATTTGATATTATGGTAGATCCAAACAAAAACGGAGGTACCATACCGCTGGAAGAAGGTATCAAAGTTGTAGGAACCATTGCATGTGTATTAATCGGTGCGTTCCCCATGGTAAAATGGATCACCAAGACATTCAAAAAACCATTGATGAAAGTAGGAGAGAAGTTAAAAATGAATGCTGACGGTTCAGCAGGTTTAGTGGCTTCTCTGGCTAATAACATTGCCATGTTTAATATCATGGAAAACATGAATGCGAAAGGAAAACTCTTAAATGTAGCATTTGCTGTTTCCGCAGCATTTGTATTCGGAGATCACCTTGGATTCACGGCAGGTGCGAACCCGGATATGATCTTCCCTGTGGTAGTGGGCAAACTGGTAGCCGGAATCACAGCGCTAATTCTTGCCAATGCATTAGCACCAAAACTGCTGGCTAAAATAAAGGCAAGCAGCGGCAAAGAAGAGGTTGCTGAAAAGACAGAAATATAGAAGAATGCCATTACAA
Source organism: uncultured Robinsoniella sp. (assembly GCA_900540475.1). Lineage (GTDB taxonomy): Bacteria > Bacillota > Clostridia > Lachnospirales > Lachnospiraceae > Robinsoniella. The sequence continues at coordinate 21,893 of UQGG01000005.1, forward strand.
CGATTAAGATTTGTTCAGAAAGAAATTTGTTTAGAAAGAAGGTTCGATAATGAGTATCAGTGAAGCAGCTATCCGTGAAATCGTAGAAAAAGTCATTAAGCAGTCTATGGTTTCCAAAGAAAATACAGACTTTAAAAAAGAAAAGGATCCAAGCGGAATTCTGGCAGTTTCCAGCAATACAGTTCAGACGGAACCATTTCAGGGAGCTAAGGGCGTATCACTCAAAGATATCGTTACATTAGATGAAAGCCCGCGAATGGGAGCAGGAATCATGGAAGTTGACCACACCAGTTTTGAATGGACCCTGACTTATGATGAATTTGATTACATAATAGAGGGAACCCTGGAGATAGAAATAGACGGACGCGTGGTAACCGGACATGCCGGAGATATCATTTTTATCCCCAAAAACAGCCATATTCATTTCCAGAGCCCGGATAAAGCCAGATTTGCATATTTTGTTTACCCGGCGGATTGGCAAAGTTAGATCATCGTTTATTTAGGTTATAATCTATTATAAAAACAGAAAAGGAATCAATACAGTATCGGTTATGATATTGTACTGATTCCTTTTTTGTTGGTATTGTATTCCACTATTTCCCTGAATATTATGATAAATATCGAAATATTTTGATATAAGAATCAGGCAATACAAGTTATGATAAGCATAACAACAGATCAAGAGAATTTGATTTTATAAAAGGAGAAATGAAAATGGAACAGAATACCGGAATGACAAAGACCTACAGTAAGAAATTTTTATGGCGGCAGAGAATTGGTTTTGGAATCTCTGATTATGCCTGTAATCTGGCATATCTGATGGTCAATACGTATCTTTTGATTTATTATACAGATGTGGCAGGACTGAATGCATCGGCAGTTGCTTTTATGTTTTTGGTTACCAAATTTTTCGATGCCTTTACCGACTATTTAGTGGGGACATTAATTGATAAAACCAATACCAAGATGGGTAGAAACCGCCCATGGATGCTGGCTGGAGCTCCGGTTCTTGCAATTGGTATGGTGCTTGTATTCACCAGCCCCGATTTTTCCCAGTCCGGAAAACTGATCTGGGCATATGTAACTTATATCATCTTTTCCTTTGGCTACACACTGGTGAACATCCCTATGGGATCTATCCTTCCCACATTGAGTTCTGATCCCACAGAGCGGACCAAAATCGTAACCTCCAGAACCATTTTTTCCAATCTTGGTTCTCTGACATCTGCGTCTATGGCACTGTTTCTGATTTCCCGGCTGGGCGGCGGAGACGTGGCAACCGGTTACCGCAATACCAATATCATATTTGGAATCATCGTTGTAATCATTTTATTCATTTGTGTTTTCAATATCAAGGAAATTAATCCGGCACCAAAAGTTATGAAGAAGACAAGCATTGTAAAAGACCTTGGCAGCCTTGTAAAGAATAAGCCTTATATGTTAATGCTTGCCCAGACCTTTTTCTTATTTGTCGGTTACCTGGGAATGTTTGCAACCATTGCTTATTATTTTAAATATATTGTGGGCGATGAAATGCTCACCTCAGTTGCCGTATCCCTGTTAACAATTGTGCCCATTGCATCCATGCTTTTATCAGGAGTAATGAACCAGAATGTATCCAAGAAAAATATCTCTATTCTTGGTACTGCAATTCAGATTTTAGGATTTATCTTATTGTTTGCAGCGAAAGAATCCATTGCTATGATTTATTTCAGCATCGGAATTATTGGTTTTGGAATGGGATTCCGACAGACAATGTTCTTCTCTATGCTGGCAGATACCGTGGATTACGGGGAATGGAAAAATGGGAAAAATCTCGCAGGTACCCAGACCGCCGTATCCGGATTTATTAATAAAGTAGCAAGTGCTTCTGCAAGTGCCATTGCGGCGGGACTTCTGGCATGGGGAGCATATGACGGAGCGGCTGCAGTTCAGAGTACAAGCGCCAACACTGCGATTACCATAGCTTTTATCGGAATACCCATTGTCTGTAATATAGCATGTATAGTAATCTTGTTTTTCTATGATCTGGATAAAGTATATCCGAAGATTAAGAGAGAAATGGATGAGCGTAGATTGTTAAATGCCAAAGAGGAGAATGCGTATGTGGAAGTATGATTTTAAAGTACCGGATCAGAAAAAGTACCGGGTGATTGTCCATACGGACTGTAAAAATGAAGCTGATGACCAGTTTGCTGTTGCCCATCACCTCATGACTCCTAAATTTGATGTGAAGGGAATTGTCGCGGGGCATTTCTGCAAAAATCCTCAGGAATACGGGGAGGAAAATACTGCAAAGGCAAGCTTCCAGGAAGTGGAAAAAGTACTTGGACTGATGGGAGTAAAAGAGCAATATCCGGTTCTGCTGGGAGCACCTCACTCTTTAGAAGATGAGAAGACTCCCATAGATTCAGAGGGTGCCAGATTTATCATTGAAGAAGCGTTAAAAGAAGATTCCCGGCCTCTCTTCGTGGTCTGCCAGGGAGCGATTACCGATTTGGCAAGCGCACTACTTATGAAGCCGGAAATAGCGGATCGAATGACGGTCATCTGGATTGGCGGAGGTGTGTGGCCAAAAGGAGGATTTGAATTTAATCTCATGATGGACGTGAAGGCGGCAAACCTGGTATTTTGTTCGAAAGTTCCACTATGGCAGGTACCCATGGATGTGTATAAGCAGATTGCGGTTTCACTGGCGGAATTGCAGTACCGGGTGAAACCCTGCGGAGCAATCGGAAAATACCTGTTTGAACAGATGGTGGCATTTAATGACAAGCTTGCTGATTATGCACCATGGCCCCATGGAGAGACCTGGGGACTTGGAGATCAGGCAACTGTTACACTGCTTTTAGATGAACTGGAAAAAATGAATTACGATTTAAAGCCTGCGCCGGCAATTGGGGATGACATGACTTATATCCACGGACAAAATAACCGGGAAATCAGGGTGTATCATACCCTGGATGCAAGGATGACTATGGAAGATTTCTATGCAAAACTGGCGATTAATTTTGGCAAAGGTATTTGAAACCTTTAAGGGCAAATAAGGGAAACGGAGGAGTAATACATGGCATATCTGGTATTTGATGCAGGTGGGACATTTACAAAGTATGCATTAATGAATGAAAATACAGATATTCTGGAGCGTGGGAAGTTTATTACGCCGGATTATACAACGGGAACGAAAGAAGCGTTTATCGGTATGATCAGCGACGTTATAGAACGTTATAAGGAAAGAATCGAGGGCATTGCCATCAGTATGCCCGGCATGCTGGACAGCGATGCAGGGTACTGTGTAACTGCCGGGTATCTGGCATATTTATGCGGTACTCCACTGGCTGAGATTCTGTATGAGAGACATCAGATACCGGTCACAATCGAAAATGACGGGAAATGTGCTGCTTTGGCTGAATTCTGGAAAGGCAGCCTGAAAGGATGTACCAATGGTGCGGTTTTGGTTTTGGGTTCCGGAGTGGGCGGCGGACTGATTATTGATAAAAAGCTGTATAAAGGCAGGCGGCAGACAGCAGGTGAATTCAGTTATGTGGCAGTGGAGGAAAACAGGAAGTACGAATTGGACGGCTACTGGGGAATGAAGAGCGGATTCCAGGGCTTTGCCAAAAGAGTGGCGTTTTATACCGGGGAGGATTGGGAAAAATATGACGGACTGCAATTATTTGAACGCGCTGAAGCAGGCGATGAAAAGGTGTTAAAGGGTCTGAAAGATTTTACGGACAGCCTTGCACTGCAGGTGTGCAATCTGAACATGCTGCTGGATCTGGATGTGGTTGCGGTAGGCGGCGGCATCAGCTGTCAGCCGCTGCTGCATGAGTATCTGGAAAAAAGCATTGACGGATATATGGAAAATCACCCCATGCGATTTTTAAGTCCCTATATCCCCAGACCGGTTGTGACCAATTGTGAATTCTATAATGATGCAAATTTAATCGGAGCACTATATCATTTTTTAAATAAAGGAGGAGCAGAATAATGGGATTTCCGGAGAATTTTTTATGGGGCGGCGCAGTTGCGGCAAACCAGTGCGAAGGTGCTTATCTGGAAGACGGAAAAGGTCTGAGCATACAGGATGTAACACCCCATGGCATTACAGGTCCAAGGACAAAAGAGCCGACGGACGATAACATGAAGCTAGTGGGCATTGATTTCTACCACAAATACAGAGAAGATCTCAAACTGTTTGCAGAAATGGGATTCAAAGTGTTTCGGACATCCATTGCCTGGAGCCGTATTTTTCCAAAGGGTGATGAAGAACAGCCAAACGAGGCAGGGCTTAAATTCTATGATGACCTGTTTGATGAGTGCCGCAAATACGGCATGGAACCGCTGGTTACCCTGTCACACTATGAGACACCGCTCTATCTGGCGGAGGAATATGATGGCTGGATCAATCCGAAAATGATTGGTTTTTATGAAAAATTTGTTACCTGTGTATTTCGGCGCTATCAAGACAAGGTAAGGTATTGGCTTACCTTTAACGAAATTAACTCCATTCTCCATGAGCCCTTCTTAAGCGGAGGAATTCAGACACCGAAAGAACAGCTGACTGAGACACAGCTGTTTCAGGCAGTGCATCATGAATTTGTGGCAAGCGCTTTGGCGGTAAAGATCGGACACGACATTAATCCGGATTTTAAAATCGGTTGTATGGTGCTCAGTATGCCGATTTACCCATTGACTCCCAATCCCGATGATGTGATTGCCGTAATGGAAAAAGACCATATGAACATGTTTTTTGCGGATGTACAGGTACGCGGAACTTACCCGGGTTATATGAACCGATATTTCAGGGAGCATGGCATTTCATTAAAGATCACAGAAGAAGAACGTAGGATTTTGACAAATACCGTGGATTTCGTATCATTCAGCTATTACATGAGTATCTGCGAAACCGCAGATAAAAGCCTTGGGGAATCGGGAAAAGGAAACCTTCTGGGAGGTGTGAGAAATCCCTTGTTAAAGGAAAGCGAATGGGGATGGCAGATAGATCCCAAGGGTCTGCGCTATGTCCTGAATACCTTTTACGACCGCTATCAGAAACCGCTTTTCATTGTGGAGAACGGGCTGGGTGCAATGGATAAGCTGGTAATGGGGACGGATGGAAATAAAACGGTAGAAGATGATTACCGCATTGATTACTTAAGAGACCATTTAAAGCAGGTAGAAGAAGCGATAGAAGATGGTGTCCCGGTGATGGGATATACAACCTGGGGGTGCATAGACCTGGTAAGTGCTTCAACCGCAGAATTAAAAAAACGCTATGGATTTATCTATGTAGACCGAAACGATGACGGATCCGGTACCTTAGAACGTTATAAGAAGAAATCATTTTACTGGTATCAGAAAGTAATTGCTACCAATGGAAAAAATCTGGATGAGGATATATAAACCAGGAAATATAAATCAGGATATATAAACAGACAATAACAGTATGAGAAATGCAGAGGGTGCGAATGGTAATGTCGGATTCCGCTGCATTTTTCAGATCAAACAACCAATAACCAAATAAAATTTCAAGTTAGCCTTGACAAACACCGTGCCGGGGTGTACACTGAAGAAAATTAAATAGTTCCGGTAGGTAAGGTTACCACAGGGATACGGACTGTTGCCGCGAAATGATGGAGACATCATAAGTTGGTTTGAACAGGCCGCATCGAAAAACAAGGTGCAGCATAATACAGTTTCATCGCCCTGTGATACTAAAGCTCAAACGGTGGCAGGTTCTATATTATTTTAATAATATGGCTGAAGTAGAATGTATATTCCCATACCATAGTTTGTCCTTTGGTATGGGATTTTTTTATAAAAAGTAAAGGAGGTGGTAAGAATGGATAGTGGAGGCAGTCATGAGCGATATATGATCAGCGCAGAGGGCACAGATGAAGTTTTGGAATTGCCGGGAGTGGATCACACATCCATTCTTAGGCTTCCCGGGTGGTTTTGTAATCTGAATTATTAGAAGACAATGTCATTTTCCGGTTCGTGAATATTTCATCAGTTGCCATCGCTGCTGTTTTTATGCACATTTGATATATTTGCTGCGGAACGAATGTTCCCGGCATTTATGCCTGCTATGTAAATGAAAACGATAGCGGTGGATTTTTATGCCCTTTTTTAAGAACATGTAAGGTTATTAAAAAAAGGAGGTATAAGACAATGAAAAAAAACAGAATGAAAAATATGGTACGCCGTGAGACGGTGAATGAAAAATTAAAATATGCAGCAACACTTGAATGGAATAAATTTTATGAGGAATTTCAGACCTCATCAGAGGGAATGACAAAGGAACAGTTAGAAGCTTCGGAAGAAAACTATGGAAAAAATATTGTGACCCACGGACAGAAAGAGTCTCTTTTTAAAAGAATCTGCGGGGCTTTTATCAATCCGTTTACCGCAATTTTATTTGTATTGGCGGCAGTTTCTGTATTTACGGATATTATTTTTGCAGATCCGGGAGAACAAAATCCGGTTACGGTTATCATCATTACAACGATGGTAATGATATCCGGTCTGCTGCGTTTTATACAGGAAACCAGGAGTGGAAATGCGGCAGCCAGATTATCGGCTATGATACGGACCACTACCTGTGTAAAGAGAATGGAAGAAGGATCACGGGAAATCCTGCTGGAAGATGTGGCAGTTGGGGATGTGGTACTGCTTTCTGCAGGAGATATGATACCTGCCGATATCCGGATTATTTCCGCAAAAGACCTGTTTATCAGCCAGTCGGCGCTTACCGGAGAAAGTGAACCGGTGGAGAAGTGCAGTGCATTAATAGGCAGTACTGATGCAGTGATGAACAGTATACATGCTGAGACGAACAGTATACATGGAGTGATGAGCAGCACAGATGCAGTGACGGATTACTCCAACCTGGCGTTTATGGGCAGTAATGTAATCAGCGGCAGTGCAGCGGGCGTAGTTATTACAGTAGGGAATGATACCATGCTTGGTGAAATGGCAAAATCCCTCTCAGATAAGCCGGCACAAACCTCTTTCGAAAAAGGGGTGAACTCGGTTTCCTGGGTATTGATCCGATTTATGCTGATCATGGTTCCGGTAGTTTTCTTCATCAATGGATATACGAAAAATGACTGGATGGATGCAGCGCTGTTTGCCATTTCGGTAGCGGTAGGACTGACGCCTGAAATGCTGCCCATGATAGTCACAACCTGTCTGGCAAAAGGTGCCGTATCCATGTCCAGGCAAAAGGTTATCATCAAGAATCTCAATGCGATCCAGAATCTTGGGTCCATCGATATCCTGTGTACCGACAAGACCGGCACCCTCACAAGAGATAAGGTAGTACTGGAATATCATCTGGATATCGAAGGAAATGAAGATCCCAGAGTATTGCGCCATGGATTTCTAAACAGCTATTATCAGACAGGGCTTAAAAACTTAATGGATATTGCAATTATAGACAGAACCAACGAATTGCAGGAACAGGAGTTACAGCTTCAGGGCATACATTCTAACTACACGAAAGTAGATGAGATACCGTTTGATTTCGAAAGACGCAGGATGAGTGTGGTGGTAGCGGATAAAAACGGCAAGACCCAGATGATTACAAAAGGTGCCGTAGAGGAGATGCTCCGGGTCTCGGCATTTGCAGAATACGAAGGGAAAGTGGAACCGCTCACAGACCAGATGCGCAGCAAAATCCTCACGAAGGTAGAAGAATTAAATGAAACGGGAATGCGTGTGATAGCTGTGGCACAGAAGACGAATCCCTCACCGGAAGGAGCCTTCTCTGTTGCAGATGAAGCAGATATGGTTTTGATTGGTTACCTGGCATTTCTGGATCCGCCTAAGGAAACAGCAGCTGCGGCTATAAAAGCACTCCACGGATATGGCGTGAAAGTGAAAGTCCTGACCGGAGATAATGAAAAAGTTACCTGTTGTATTTGTAAACAGGTAGGCTTGTCAACGGAACATCTCCTTTTAGGAACCCAGGTGGATGCCATGGATGACAGCCAGTTGGCAGAAGAAGCAGAAAAGACAACGATATTTGCAAAACTCTCCCCTGCCCAGAAGGCAAGAGTTGTAAAGATCCTTCAGGGCAACGGGCATGCTGTAGGGTATATGGGAGACGGGATCAATGATGCGGCAGCCATGAAGGCATCGGATGTGGGCATTTCGGTGGATACAGCAGTGGATATTGCTAAGGAATCCGCGGATACCATTCTTCTGGAAAAAGATTTAATGGTATTGGAAAAAGGTATTTTGGAAGGCAGAAAAACCTATGCCAACATGATCAAATATATAAAAATGACGGCTTCCTCAAACTTTGGAAATATGTTCTCGGTACTTGCAGCAAGCGCATTCCTGCCGTTTCTTCCAATGGCAGCGATCCATTTAATCCTGCTGAACCTGATTTATGATATTTCCTGTACAGCGATACCCTGGGACAATGTAGACAGCGAATTTCTGGCTGTGCCGAAGAAGTGGGATGCTTCATCCGTCAGTAAATTCATGCTGTGGATAGGACCAACCAGCTCGGTATTTGATATAGCAACATACCTGGTAATGTATTTTGTAATTTGTCCGCTTATGAGCGGAGGCTTCATGTATCATCAGATTACCGATCCCCAGATGCAGGATGCATTTATTGCAGTCTTTCAGGCAGGCTGGTTTATTGAATCCATGTGGAGCCAGACCTTAGTCATCCACATGATCCGTACACCAAAGGTTCCATTTATCCAGAGCCATGCATCCGCTCCGGTCACGATTCTGACCCTGGGAGGAATTCTGGCTGCAACCGCAATTCCATTTACAGGATTAGGCAGCCTGCTGGGTCTAGCGGCATTACCGGCAGTGTATTTTGTTATTTTGGTAGCGGTCATTGTATGTTATATGGGATTGGCTACGTTTATGAAGAAGATGTATATTCGGAGATATGGGGAATTGTTATAGGGAATGATCAAACATATGATGAACTATATTGTCTGCATATTATGCAGAGAAGTATATCTATATTTGGAGAAAGAGCAGGAACGGGCATTGCCGCAGGTTCCTGCTCTTTTGCCGGATTTCGCAATAGATTTGTAAGGAAAAATTAAATAAATTGAAATACATATTTTACTCACATTTCTTTGATAATATAATAAACTGGTGGTTATTATAAATGATAATAATACATATAGGAGGAGCAATTTAATGAAGAAAAGAGCACCATATATTATCGCGATGGGACTTGCCGTTCTTGCATTGACCGGATGTCAGGGAAATGATTCAGCAAAAGAAACACAGGCGGGCAGTGTACAGACAGAAGCGGTAACAGAAGCCAAAACAGAAGCAGCCAAAGCAGAGGGCACAGAAGGAAGCAAAACTGAGGATGCAGAAGCAGGTTCAGAAAATGCAGGATCAGACGCAGGAAGCGGCGCAGCTGAAAAGAACTCTGTATACGAGGAAGGCGGCTGGAAAGTTACCTATGAAGATGTTATGTCAGATACAAAACTGGAAAATGTATCGACACAGCTGGGCTATACAGATGTCAGCACCAGCGAATACCATAAGGAGGCTTCTGAAGGTAAAAAATTCTGCATGATTAAGTTGATCTTTGAAAAAGTAGACAGCAAGGAAGAAATAGATTTTACAAAGTTAAAATTAGTGGATGAAAATGGAAATGAATATAACCGTATGGATGATACCTTCATTAGTGATCTGGGAATGAAACGGCTGCAGGGGACAAAGCTTAATTTTGGTACAAATGAAGGCTGGATCTGTTATGAAGTGGATGAATCAGCCACCCAGCTTACATTAGAATATCCTTTTGAAGCAGGTAACCTGAGTGTTCAGGTACTGTAGAGGGGATTAATTATAATGAAGAAAAAATCATTAATAGTAGGTGCAGCTGCTTTAGCAGTGGTGGTTTGCCTGGGTGGTTTTGGTTATGTTTATATGACAAAGCCGAATTTCAGGTTTACGAATACCCGTATGAGCGACAAAGATAAAGGACCGCAATATGTAAAGGTGAAAGTGGATGGCAAAAAGACTATGCCAATTGCTGCCAATGAAGAGTCCGGCAAAAATATTACTACAGATATTCCAAAGGCTGACAGCCTGGAAGAGGCTACATATCAGGTAGACCAGATGATTAACCAGGAGCTTCAAAACGGAGGTTATTCTTTTGAAGAGCCGTTAGTTATTCAGGATCCATATCAGAATTCACCCTTAACAGCAATTGCCGTATATTCCGGGGAAAACAGTAGCTCTGTAAGAGTTACGGTTAAAGGCAGGAAGGCAGAAAATGATATTGTGGACACCGTAGATGCTGCAAAGGATCATCTTATACCAATCGTTGGACTTTATCCAAATACGGAAAATGAAGTGCTGCTGGAAGAATTGGACGCCAATGGAAAAGCAGTAAAATCCAACACCTTAAAGATTCAGACGGAAGATTTGCCGGATGCTCTGCGCGAAGCGGTAAAGGTAGAAGAAAAGACCACAGAATCGGCAATGGGGCTTATGATTATAACCGGAGGAGGTACACCGTATCTCTATGGTTTTGATTCCAATGGTGATATTCGATGGTATCTGTTAAACAAACCGGGTGCAACTTTTGGAGGTTATCCGCTGGCAAATGGACATTTTCTGATCGAAGCAGAAAATACACTGATGCCTACCGCAGGTAAACCCAGATCGGCACAGTTTCACGAAATAGATTTAACCGGCAGAGTCTATCAGGATTATTTCTTTGCTTCCGGCACGCATCATGAGGTAAAGGAAAAGGAAGCAGACGGAAATCTTATGGTGCTTTCTGATTCCGGAGAAGGCTATGTACAGGATCTTCTTCAGGAATATGACCGCTCTACAGGAGAACTGGTCAAAGAACTGGATTTAAAGGAAGTCTTTAAAGACAGCGGCTATGTCAGCAAATCTGACTGGGCACATACAAACACCTTTTCCTATGATCCCGATACGGATTCCATTATCGTTAATCCAAGAAATCTTCATTCCGGTGTTAAAATTAACTGGAAAACCAATGAAATTGAATGGATTCTTGGAGATCCCAGATTCTGGGAAGGAACCGGATTAGAGGACAAGGTATTGAAACCCCAGGGCGATATACAGTGGCATTATCAGCCTCATACCCTCTATCAGCTGGCGGAAGATGTTGATAACAATCCTGAGACAATTCATGTTATGGTTTATGACAACCACAATGATTCAGACAGAGAGGTTGATTACTTTGAGGCGACAGGCGAATCTTATGTAAAACTGTATACCATTGATCCGGCGAAGATGACCGTAACACAGGACCACGTGTATCCCTGTGAATATTCATCTGTTACGTCTAATTATCTGCTGGATTATGCCAAGAAAAGAGTATTTGCTGTAAGTGCATATTCCGGCGAATCCAAAACCGGTTTATATGGGAAGATCATGGAGTTTGATTACGATTCGGAGGAGGTATTGAATCAATACTTTATTAACCACAACTTCTACAGGGGATATTCCATACAGGTGAATCTGAACAGCTGTCTGAAAGAAGTAAATGTCAGCGATACTTACTTAAAAGGTGAGCTGCGCGCACCGGTACAGGTAGATAAAAAAGTGAATAAACCGATCCGAAACTTAAAAGAAGATTCAAAAGCGCAGATCAGTATGTCATTATTAAAGGACATTCTCATGTTCAGCGCACAGAATCACACTTATACCCAGGTAATTTTTTCTGGTGAAAATCAAACCTATGTATATGATATTTCTGATATTAAGATGAGATCAAAAGTTTCCTTTATATATGCAGTACCAATTCCATTAAGTGAAATGGCAGCAGACACATACCAGATCTATGTTATGTGCCAGGATGATTATTTTAATCTAAATCAATCGATCACTATTTCTTAGCAGGAGGAGAAAATGAAAAGAAAATTAGTAATGTTGGGGATATTAACTGGGGCATTGTGTTTGACAACTGCCTGCAGCGACAAAAGCACGCCCACACAGGAGACAGCGGCAGGGGTAGAAACACAGGAATCAAAAACGACAGAAGCAGCACAGACGGAAGCGGCAGAGACAGAAATTGCAGCGGCAACGGAGAAGACCAGTGAAAAAGCCAGCGAAGCCCAATCTGAGACGAAAGAATCAGCGGATGTGCAAACGGTTGCGTTAGTGGACAATCTGGCTGAACAGGCGAAGGTTAACGAGCAGCTTATGGCGGAAGTACAGAACGGCTATACTATGGAAGAACCTTTTGTTGTGGTTAATCCCTATGGAAACTCCCCGTTAACGGCTGTGGCTATCTTTAATACGGAAGAAGCTACCGGAGTAAAACTTTTGGTAAAGGGAGATCAGGAACAGGATAATATAGAAGGAACCTTTGGAAAAGAAACAACTCACATTATACCCATCTATGGACTGTATGCCGGAAGGGATAATGAGGTTACGCTTACCCTAGATGACGGAACAGAGAAAACCCTGACAGTTACAACGGAAGCGTTAGAAACTTCTATCGGAAACAAGGCAGAAGTAACAACACTGGATGATACGGCTTATGATTTTTCAAAGCTTACATTTGCATCCGGCGGCGGAGCGAATGAAATCGCAGCATATGACAGCAAAGGTGATATCAGATGGTATATGAAGATTTCCGGGCTTCCGTTTAAGCAGCTTTCCAATGGGCATTTTATGGCTCTGACAGACACCCTGATTCATCCGTTATACTATATGTCCGGACTCACAGAATTTGATCTGTCAGGAAAGATCTATAATGAATATAGTATCCCGGGCGGTTCCCATCATGCAATGTTTGAAATGTCAAACGGCAATCTGCTGGTTGGAAGCTGCAGTACGGATTTTTCCAAAGTGGAAGACCGGATTGTAGAGTTAGACAGAACCACTGGAGAAGTGGTGTGGGAACTTCAGCTGGAAGATATTCTGAATCCGGAAGACGGCGGTTCTTTGAACCGGACAGAAGAAGACTGGTTCCATAATAACGCGCTGTGGTATGACGAGGCAACCGATACCATTTTACTTTCCGGACGTCACGTAGATGCAGTAATCGGCGTAAATAAAACCGATAAAACGTTAAGCTGGGTTATGGGTAATCCCGATGGCTGGACTACGGTTGACTCCAAATACTTCTTTACACCAGTTGGAGAAAACTTTGAATGGCAGTATGCACAGCACAATGTTACCATGCTTCCAAATGGAGATGTAATGGTATTTGATAATGGTGATTCCAGGACTAAGGCAACGAATCCGGATGCGGCTGTAACCGGTGACCAGGTGTATTCCAGAGCAGTTGTATATCGCTTGAACACGGCGGATATGACAATTGAACAGGTTTGGGAATATGGAAAGGAAAGAGGCGCTGAGTGGTATTCTTCCTTTATCAGCGGTGCTGACTATATCGGTGAGAACGATTACTGGATAACATCAGGCGGAAATATGTTTGATACAGAAAATAATACTTATGATGTATCTCCTATGAATCAGCTCTCCGGAAATGTTACAAAGCAGGCACACATCAATGAGGTAAAGGATGACAAGCTGGTATTTGAAATGATAATCCCAGGTCTTGTTTACCGTAGTATCAGAGCTTCCATGTACCAGGAAAGCAACCCATACCTGGATCTGACTGCTAAGGGACAGTGGCTTGGAGATCTTGGAGTTACCCAAACCGCAGAGCAGGAAGTAAACTGCGAAAATGCAGTGGCAGGTGATGCATCCTGGAGCATTGTGCAGAAACCATTTGGTATGATGTTCAGCGGTATTGTGACCAGTAAAAATGAAGAGGTTCAACCTGGCTTTGTAGTATTGAAAGACGAAGAAGGAAATCAGAAGGTATATACTTTAGGACAGATGCCTGTAAAGCAGGATGATGGTTCTACGCTTTTGAATATGTCTGCAACAGTTTCCGGGAAAGGGCTGGAAGGCAAGACGTATCATGTCTATATTCAGACGGATGGCAATGTATACGATACTGGATATCAGGTAAAATTTTAGTATGAAGCAGACAAAGAGTATATGCCTACTTTAGGTAATATACTCTTTGTTATTTATATGGAGGGAAAACGATGAAGCATAAATTTATCAGAAGTATGCTGTGTGTCATTACCGTAGCGGCTGCACTGGGCATTTCCGGCTGCTCCACTGCCAAAACGGACAGTAAAGCGTCAGATAAGGCGCAGCAGCAGGAAAACAGCCAGGCTGCTTCCACGGAAGCGGAATATACAGATGAGCAAAAAGAGCAGTTCATTGACACGAGAACCAATAAAAAAGAAAAAGGCCCCCAGCTGGTAAAGTATAAGATCGATAAACAGGAAAACACGCTTATTCAGGGGAACGATAAAACCGGGGAAAACATAACAACAGATATCCCGCTGGCCATGAGCCTGGAAGAAAATACATATCAGGTAGATCAAATGATTCAGGACGAACTGGAGTCCGGTAACTATACATTTGAAGAACCTTTCGTTGTCCAAAATCCTTATCAGAATGCGCCGCTCACTGCTTTTGTAGTTTACACCGGAGACCAGGAGGCCTCGGTAAGGGTTACGGTGAAAGGAAAAGACGAAGAACATAATATCGTTGATACTTTAGACGCAGCTACTCAGCATAAAGTGCCCATTGTCGGCTTATACGCAGATACGGATAATGAGGTACTGCTGGAAGAACTGGATGCTGACGGCAAGGTAATAAAGTCAAACACAATAAATATAGAAACGGAATCTCTACCGGATGAGCTTAAAGATGTCGTGAAATTAGAAGAAAAGACAACGGTATCTGCCATGGGATTAATGATAGTAACCGGAGGAGGAGCACCTTACCTCTATGGTTTTGATTCCAACGGGGATATCAGGTGGTATCTTCTGAACAAACCCGGGGCTTCTTTTGGAGGATATCCCCTAACCAACGGACATTTTCTGATCGAAGCAGAAGACACTTTAATGCCTACTTGCGGTAAGCCAAGAGCGGCACAGTTCCATGAAATAGATTTGACGGGAAGAGTATACCAGGATTACTTCTTTAATTCAGGATCACATCATGAGATTAAAGAAAAAGAACCGGATGGCAATCTCCTTGTATTGTCTGATTCCGGATCAGGTTATGTGCAGGATTTATTACAGGAATACGACAGAAAAACAGGGGAAATCGTAAAAGAGCTGGATTTAAAAGAACTTTTTAAAGACAGTGGATATGTCAATAAATCTGACTGGGCTCATACCAATACATTTTCTTATGACGCGAAAACGGATTCCGTTATTGTAAATCCCAGGAATCTGCACTCAGCGGTAAAAATTAATTGGAGCACAAATGAAATTGAATGGATTCTCGGTAACCCCAAGTTCTGGGAAGGAACCGGTCTGGAAGATAAAGTGTTGCAGCCGGAAGGAGACATTCAGTGGCATTATCAGCCACATACGGTCTACCAGCTGGATGAAGATCTGGACGGAAATCCCGATACAATTCATGTGATGATGTTTGACAATCATTATGCAGCGAATCGAAAAGTAGATTATTTTGATGATACCGGTTATTCTTATGTAAAATCCTATACTATAGATCCTCAGAAAATGACGGTAGTGCAGGATCACGTATATGAATGTGACCGTTCCCAGGTTACCTCTAATTTCCTGTTTGATGGAGCAATGAGCCGTGTATTTGCCGTTTGTGCATATGCCGGTGATTCGGACAGCGGCTTATATGGAAGAGTCATTGAATATGATTATGAAAGTGGGGATAAACTGAATCAGTACTATATCGACCACAATTTCTATCGCGCCTACTCCATCAAAGTTGATTTAGACAGCTGTAATGATGAGGTAAATGTAACAGATTCATATTTGAAAGGAACCCTTCGAATACCGGTAGAAGTGAATGAAAAGGCAGAGGCGCCCACAGACACCCTTTCATCCAGTGAAAAGAAAGAGATGAGTGTCTCCCTCTATAAAGATATTCTGCTGTTCAGAGCCCAAAACCATGCTTTTACCCAGGTCATTTTTGCAGGTAAAGAGCATACATACGTTTACGATATTTCCGATCTGAAGACCAAGTCAGAGACAAAATTTGTGTACTCCGTTCCGATTCCGTTAAGTAAGCTTTCACCCGATGAATATGAGATTTACGTAATGTGGCAGGAGCGGTATATATCAATAGATCAATCCTTTACCATAAAATAAATGACAGATACAAAAGATAGAAATTCCACCTGAGAGTTTCTAAAAAGCCGATAATTACAGTGCCCTAATAAACACTGGAGTTATCGGCTTTTTTGCCCGAAAGCCACTACCAAAACCTGATTAAAATCACAAAATGGATTTTTTTAGCAATCGAAAGTAAGTTTATCATATTTTTTTCGTATTTTTATGCTAAAATCCTTAATTATTATGTAATAGGCATCTATTCTTTCGATCACAGGATATCAAGGTGCTGACAGTACGAAGGAAACTACAACGACAGAATGAGATGGAAGGGAGAAATAATGAGTAAGAAAAAAAAGTATATAGCTATAGGCAGTATTGCAGCCGTGTTTTTGATCTTATTAGCTGGTGCCGCAGTCTTTTATTTGACTCAGCCTGATTTACGTTTTATTGATACCAGAATAAGCAAAAAAGACAAGGGACCGCAATACGTGAAAGTAAAAGTGGATGGCAGTGAAACAAAAACCATTAAGAGTGATAAAGAATCCGGCGGGAATATATCGGTATCTGAGGGGATTAAGCTAAAGCAGTCATTAGAAGAAGAAACAGTTAAAATTGACAAGATGCTTCAGGAAGAATTAGAAAAGGGTGAATATAGCTTTGAAGAACCATTAGTAATACTAAATCCGTATCAAAATTCTCCACTCACAGCAGTGGCAGTTTTTTCTACAAAAGAAGAGAGTCAGATTCAGGTAACGGTGAAGGGAAAAACACAAGAAAATGACATCACAGATACGATAGAAGCAACAAAACAGCATATTATTCCCATAGTTGGACTGTATGCTGAAATGGAAAACAATGTTATACTGGAGGAACTGGATAAGGATGGGAAAGCAGTTCGTTCTACTACTCTGAAGATTCAGACGGATTCTTTGCCGGATGTATTTATAGATGCAGTGAAAATGGAAAAGAAGACTACTGAATCATCCGTTAAATTAATGGTTGTTACCGGAGGTGCCAATCCCTACATATATGGATTTGATTCCAGCGGTGACATCAGGTGGGCACTATTGTATACAAAGGGAGCTAACTTTGGAGGATATCCATTAACGAATGGACATTTTCTGATTGAATCAGAAAATACATTGATGGCAAATGCAGGAGAACCCAGATCTACCCAGTATCATGAGGTAGATTATTTAGGAAGAGTATATCAAGACTACTTCTTTACTTCAGGTGCACATCATGAAATCAAGGAAAAGGAACCAGATGGTAATCTGCTTGTCTTATCCGATTCAGGAGATGGGTACTTAAAAGATCTCTTACAAGAATATGATCGTGAGACAGGGGAAGTTGTTAAGGAGTTAAACTTGCGTCCTTTATTCAAAGAATCCGGTTACATTAACAAAGCGGACTGGGCACATACAAATACGCTTTCTTATGATAAAGCAACAGATTCAATTATTGTTAATCCAAGAAATTTGCACGCCGCAGTTAAAATTAACTGGAGTACAGACGAAATAGAATGGATTTTAGGTGACCCCAAATTCTGGGAAGGTACAGGTTTAGAAGATAAGGTTCTACAGCCTGAGGGAGATATTCACTGGCATTATCAGCCTCATACAGTGTATCAGCTGGAGGAAGATATCGACAATGATCCAAAGACGATACATGTAATGCTGTTTGATAATCACAATGATAAGAACAGAAAGGTGGAAGGCTTTGAACATACAGGCAATTCATATGTAAAACTATATACCATTGATCCGGAAAAAATGACAGTTAAACAAGATCATATTTACGAATGTGAATATTCACCGGTTACCTCAAATTATCTTTTGGATTATGATAATAAAAGGGTGTTTGCAGCATCTGCATATTCCGGAAGTAAAAAGACCGGACTCTATGGAACTGTTACAGAGTATGATTTTGATAGTGAAGAAGTATTAAACCAATATAAAATT
Organism: uncultured Robinsoniella sp.; assembly: GCA_900540475.1. Lineage (GTDB taxonomy): Bacteria > Bacillota > Clostridia > Lachnospirales > Lachnospiraceae > Robinsoniella. The sequence goes on from UQGG01000005.1 coordinate 39,966, forward strand.
AACCATAATTTTTATCGGGCATATAATATAGAGCTGGACTTTAGCAGCTGTTTGCAGCAGGTTAATGTAGAGGATACATACTTAAAGGGGCAGATTCGATTTCCGGTAAAAGTAGATGCGAAAGTAAATAAACCAATAAGAAATTTAAAGGCCGATTCAAAAGCGCAGATCAGTATGGCTGTGTTAAAAGATATATTGCTATTTACAGCTAAAAATCATTGTTACACACAAGTTATTTTTTCAGGTGAAAATAATACATATATATATGATATTTCGGATATAAAGGAAAGAATTGAGTATTCCTTTGTTTATGCAATACCCATCCCGTTAACAGAATTTGCGAATGATACATACAACATATATATAATGTGCCAGGATGAGTATTTTAATTTAAATCAATCCATAACCATATCTTAATTATTGACTGCCGTATTCATTATGATACGGCAGTCTTTATCATTTTTCCCAAAACTTCATCCCTTCTTCATAAGGAATCGTAAATTCAATAATACCATTGGAATAGGGAGCGAGATCATATTGCTGGAAATAGATTACAATTCCTTCCGGTGTTAAATAAAAGTTATCCGGAGAAAAGGAGATCGATACATTTTGTTCATGATTCTTAAAATAATCCGGATGGGAAACGGAACTTTCCAGCTGCTTGCTGATCATTTCATTGATCCGGTTACGAACATTGCTTTTATAGTCGCTGCCCGGTTCAAAGAAATCCTTCAGGTGTATCAGATGTCCGGTATTTAAGTTCCAGGTGTTGGAGTAGCGGAGCGTGGAGCCATGTGCGCCGCCGGTAAACATATAATGGTCAAAATACAGACTCAGAATACAATCCTCGTTGAAAGTTACTTTATACCGGATATCTACCTCATCCGGAAGAAAAGGGTATCCGTGTGCCTTTGTGTACTGCAGCTGTATAGAGGCTTCCTTAAACAGATTGGTGCGGCACTCATTTTCATAAACGCCGGCTCTTGTTACATAATACTTATTAATTTTTATGAGCGCTTCGTTGTTACAGCCGTCTTTTAGCTGGGGGTAATTAATCGTATAAGAAAGAACTGGGGTATTTTCAAAATACATGGTATCTTCCAGTAAAAAATCTTCCACAGTAACCATTTTACCAACTCATTCGTTTTTTCTATTATATGAAAAAATATAGCTTTTGATAAAAATTCAGGGAGATTCCAGGAGAAAAGAATGGAAACTTTCGAATAAAATAGCCTTATTTTCAGCCCTAAATTTGAATGAAACGCCGGAATCCACTGATAAAAACAGGACAGGCACCAGACTTTACAAAGATTTTACACTACATTTTCATGGATTCATGTAAAATACAGACAGGCAGGAAAATATATTTAAGATATTCAACCAAGGAATATTGTAGTTTTTCTACAAGATCCAGAGCGTGTTTAAAATTTATTTCTGCCATGGCATACCACACTTTGCGGCTATATGCCCCAAATTCAGGTTACGCGTCCCGCTCTACCACAAACTGTGACATGCATCTTGTGACTGCATTTGTCAGAAAGCAATTTAAAAACACACTTCAGGAAGAAGGAATCAGTATGCGTTTAGAAGAAACAATCAGTTTTCGTATTGAAGAGGTATATGCATCTCTGCGGACATCAGAGAAGCGGACAGCAGATTATGTATTAGGGTCATTAGACCGGGTTGGAAAAATGTCACTTACAGATTTGTCAAAAAATGCTGGGGTAAGCCAGCCCACGATTCTGCGTTTTGTGAAAGCTCTGGGATTTAATGGATTTCGGGAATTTAAATATGCCGTTGTGGAAGAGATGGCTCAGGATGTGAAAGCGCCGTCAGACGGGATCTCAGCCATGTACGGGTATCGGCTGAATGCGTCTGATTCTGTGGATAAGGTTCCGGCTAAAACAATCGCCACCACGATCAAGGTGATGGAAAATACGCTAAAATGCATATCTACCACGAAATACAGCCAGGTGGTGGACCTTATAGCCAATGCAGATATAATAGATGTCTACGGTGTGGAAAATTCAGGAACGACCGTCAGTGACCTGTATACAAAGCTGCTCTATCTGGGGTTGAAATGCCGTAGTTTTAACGACTATTACCTGCAGAGAATCTGTGCCAGCAACTTAACCAAAAAAGACGTGGCAATCGGGATCTCTTATTCCGGCAGTTCCAAAGATACGGTGGATGTAATGCGGATCGCTAAAAAAAGCGGAGCAAAGACCATCGTAATCACTAACTTCGAAAATGCCCTGATCAGTAAATATGCGGATATTACCCTGTGTACTACCCATGATCAGCTGTTATATGGAGATGCCATCTTTTCCAGGGCTTCCCAGCTGGCATTGGTGGATATGATCTATCTTGGAATTATTTTAAGCGACTATGATAAATATGCCAGACAGCTGGATAAGAGCGGGCGCATTATAAGAGATAAAGCGTACGATGCGTAATTTTGAAAAACATTTTGAAGCATGAAATTGGAACTGTGATTTTTGTAGAAAAACTACAAGGATACAGTTCCTTTTTTGTGCCTATTTTACAATAACTTTACAAAGAATTGAACTGGATTTTATTGTTATTTGGTGAGGGCATTGCTATAATGGCGGTGTTCAAAGGAAAACAGTGTTGAAAAGTAAAGGAGTATTGTAATGTTAAAATTAGATCAGATAAATAAGTCCTATGATGGAGTCAGTATTTTGAAGGATATCAGTTTAGAAATAGAGGATGGCCAGATTGTTTCAATCCTGGGACCGTCCGGATGCGGAAAAACAACGCTTTTAAATTTAATTCTGGGAATTACCGATGTGGATAACGGAAGAATTATTTTTAACGATGTGGACATTACCTATGTACCGATGGAAGAGCGCGGATTCAATATTGTGTTTCAGGATTATGCGCTGTTCCCCAACCTGAATGTATATAAGAACATTACATACGGTTTAAAAAATAAGCCGCTGATCGCTTCTAAAAATGAAGTAGAAGAATTAATTGATCTCCTGGGCCTTAGGGAGCATTTGTCAAAGAAGATTGACCAGCTCTCAGGCGGTCAGAAACAGAGAGTGGCGCTGGCGAGGACCATGGTAATGAAACCGAAGATTCTCCTGCTGGATGAGCCGCTGAGTGCCTTAGACGGGGTAATTAAGGAGTCCATTAAGGAAAGAATCAAAACCATTGCAAAAGAATATCATCTTACAACGATTATAGTAACCCATGATCCGGAAGAAGCGCTGACATTGTCCGACCGTGTACTCATCGTAAATGAAGGCGGTATCTCCCAGTACGGCAAGCCGGAGGATATTATTCAGAAACCGGAAAATGATTTTGTAAAAAACTTCATATTAAATCAGTTAGAAATTAAGAGAAATAATATTTTCACCCTATTCCAAATGCCGGGAAAAAACAATTTCGTTTCTCAGGCGGTATAGGATTATGAAGAAAAATAAAGAAGTTAAAGTTGTATTCATTCTGCTGGCGCTGCTTTTTCTGATCTTTCTCGCAGTGCCGGTGGTACAGCTTCTATTAAAGTCCATCCTGGGCGGTTCCGGCATCAGCCTGGAATATTATAAGGCAGTATTTACGGGCAGGGGATTTGGAAAAGCCGTGGGAAACAGCTTTTTGATTGCAGGAGTCAGTGCAACGGTAACGACGCTGCTGGCATTCTTTATGGCATATACCATTCACTATACCAATATTGCATCGTTCTATAAGAAAATTATTAGAGGAGTGGCAGTTTTACCTATGCTGCTGCCGACGATTACATACGGATTTGCCATTATCTATTCGTTTGGAAAACAGGGACTTCTCACAAAACTGTTTGGAACACAGCTATTTGAAATATATGGATTTAACGGGTTGCTGTTAGGATATGTGATATATACGCTTCCCATTTCCTTTATGCTGATTGACAATACCATGCGGTTTATAGATAAAAAATATATGATCGTATCCAGAATTATGGGTGACAATGGATTGTCCACCTTTTGGATTACGGTTGTAAGGCCATTGCTTGGGACTTTGGCGGCATCTTTTATCCAGTCGTTTTTCCTGTGTTTTACGGATTTCGGAATACCGGCATCGGTAGGCGGGGAATTTGATGTAATCGCCAGTGTGCTGTATAACCAGATGCTTGGAAGCATACCGGATTTCAACAAAGGAGCAGTCGTGGCGGTAGTGATGCTGGTTCCTTCCATTGTCAGTATCCTGGTGCTGCATTATCTGGAAAAATACAATGTCCGGTACAATAAAATATCTGCAATTGAGATTAAGAGAAACATAAAGCGGGATACAGCATGCGGAATCATCAGTGGAATCTTTATGCTCTGCATCGTATCCATATTCCTGGTAATATTTATAATTCCATTCGTGGAAGAATGGCCTTACAATATACAGTTTACCTTAAAAAACTTTCAGAATGTTCTGTCAGATCCAAATCTGTCGAATGTATATACGAATTCTTTATTTGTAGCTGTGGTTACAGCAGTCTGCGGGACATTGACTGCCTATGGGGCTGCCCTGGTTACAGCCAGAAGCACCATTAACAGCAAATTAAAAAGCGTAATCGAGAGCATAGCCCTCATTACAAATACCATTCCCGGGATGGTTTTGGGTCTTGCATTCCTGTTTGCATTTTCTGGAAGCAGCCTGCAGAATACATTTTTTATCATTATTATATGTAATATCGTTCATTTCTTCTCTACACCTTACTTAATGATGAAGAATTCTCTGACAAAAATGAATGCATCCTGGGAAACAACTGCGAAACTCATGGGCGATAACTGGATTAAAACGGTCATCCGGATTGTAACGCCCAATGCAGTTTCCACAATTCTGGAAGTTTTCAGTTACTATTTTATCAATGCCATGGTGACAATCAGTGCGGTTATTTTTATTGCAGGAGCCCGTACGATGGTAATCACCACCAAAATCAAAGAATTACAGCACTATGCAAAATTTAATGAAATCTTTGTACTATCGCTGTTAATTTTATTTACCAATATCGGTGGGAAAATTTTATTTAAGTGGCTGGCTAGTGCTACATCCAGTCAGAAATCATAGTAGCAGTGCTGAATATTTTGTCAGGCTGCAAGGCGGAGGATGGAAGCGGAGTGGTTCCTCCACTGACTGACGACAACGCGGCAGATGGCAAAATAGGCAGTGCAGCTACTATGGTTTCTGGCAGGATGGAGTACTAATCGCAAACAAAGAAATTCTAAAGGAGAATAATATTATGAAAAGATGGAAAAGAGCAACAGCTGCACTAATGGCAGGAGTAATTCTGGCATCGGGAACCTTAATGGCTGGGTGCGGTAAAAAAAATGATCAGGTAATTATCTATTCCAATGCGGATGACGAGGCTATGACAGCCATGAAAAATGCCCTGGATAACAATGGATTTAAAGACAAATACATACTGCAGTCTTTTGGAACCTCCGAACTTGGCGGAAAGCTGCTGGCGGAAGGAACCAATATAGAAGCAGATTTAGTAACCATGAGTTCTTTCTATATTGACAGCGCACAGCAGCAAAACACCATGTTCAAAGATCTGACATTTGATCATAAAACATTAACAGAGTACCCATCCTACTATGCCCCCATTACCGCTCAGGAAGGTGCGATCATCGTGAATACGGAACTTATGAAAGCGCAGAACCTTCCCATGCCAAAGTCCTTAAAAGACCTTGCAGATCCTCAGTATAAAGATATGGTTTCCGTAACGGATATCATGTCATCTTCCACCGCATGGCTGCTGATCCAGGCGCTGGTATCTGCATATGGCGAGGATGGAGCAAAAGACGTGCTGACCCAAATTTATGAAAATGCAGGACCGCATATTGAAGACTCCGGTTCAGGACCAATAAAAAAAGTACGTGCAGGTGAAGTTGCGATTGGATTTGGATTAAGACATCAGGCAGTGGCGGATAAAAAGAGCGGGCTTCCAATTGATTACGTAGATCCTGAAGAAGGCAATTTCTCTCTGACAGAATCTGTTGCAGTAATTGATAAGGGTGATAAAACAAACGAAATGGCAATGGAGATGGCGGACTGCATTATTAATAAAGGCAGGGCAGAATTAATTCAGACATACCCGATTCCCATCTATGAAGGAGAAACCGCCGACAGTGATAATATGTCTGGAAATCCGAAAATATTTGAAGAAGCACTGACAGTGGATGTATTAAAGAAACATCAGGAATTGTCAGAAAGCAGTAAAGCAAAATAAAGCACAGTCGCCCGCAGACTAAAAAATTTTAAGGGGCGGGGGTAATATAGCGGTCATACCATTCATGAATAAACCGCAGTAAAATAAAGTAAAGAAAAATGCAGAGTAAAATATAGAACGCAGCAGCATTTTAATGGATTATAACACAATGTTATATTCAAATATTCAATAAATCAAAATACACATTAAAAGTTAAATGCAATGAAAATTCAAATAAAATACATCAATCATATTAAGGAGATACGCAGAAATGAATAATTATAAATTATTAACCCCGGGACCATTAACAACAACAGAGACAGTGAAAAAGGAAATGATGTTTGACCATTGCACCTGGGATGACGATTACAAACAGATTACATTGAAGATCAGAAAACAACTGCTTGAACTGGCACATGTATCCGAAGAAGACTATACGGTAGTATTGATGCAGGGCAGCGGAACATTCGGAGTTGAATCTGTCCTTACCAGCGTAATCGGTGATGGGGAAAAATTGTTAATTGCATCCAATGGAGCATATGGCGAACGTATGGGAGACATTGTCAAACACGCAAAAATCCCTTATACTTTATACCAGCAGGATTATGACAAGGTTCCGGATGCTGAGAAAATAGCGGAATTGCTGGATGCTGATCCTCAGATCACACATGTGTCTATGGTACACAGTGAAACAACTTCCGGCATCTTAAATGATATCCAGGCAGTTGCAAAGGTTGTAAAAGAAAGAGGACGCACCTTTATCGTAGATGCAATGAGCAGCTTTGGAGGCGTGGAAATACCGGTTGGTGATTGGGGAATAGATTTCATCGTAAGCAGTGCCAATAAATGCATCCAGGGAGTGCCGGGATTCTCCTTTATTATAGCGAATAAACAGAAGCTGATGGAAAGTAAGGGAAAGGCAAGAAGCCTGTCACTGGATTTATATGATCAGTGGGAAACAATGAACAAGGATGGAAAATGGAGATTTACATCCCCGACCCATGTAGTTCTGGCATTTTCAAAAGCATTAGACGAACTTCATGCAGAAGGTGGAATCGAAGCCAGAAGCAAACGTTACTATGACAATAACAGACTTTTAATCGAGAAATTAGAAAAAATGGGGGTTCGGCCATATATCGGAGGTACGCTTCAGGGACCGATCATCACAACCTTTTTCTATCCGGATAACCATAAGTTTTCCTTTGAGGAAATGTACCTCTATATCAAAGAAAGAGGTTATGCTATCTATCCTGGAAAAGTAACGGAAGCAGATACTTTCCGGATCGGCAACATCGGAGAGATTTATAGAGAAGATATCGAAAAGTTATGTGAGATTATGGAAGCATTCTTCGGACAACATTAAAATGTAACCGCAGTGATAAGAAAAGGAGATCAGAACATGAGTAAGATAGAGGCAGTTATTTTAGATTGGGCAGGCACTAGCGTAGACTATGGATGTTTTGCACCGGTACAGGCATTTGTGGAAGTATTTAAGCACTTTGGGATTGAGCCTACGATGGAAGAAGTAAGAAAGCCAATGGGTATGCTGAAAAGAGATCATATCCGTACTATGCTTGCAATGTCTCGTATACAGACATTGTGGGTGGAGAAGTATCATGGTCCATCTGGGGAAACTGATGTGGAAAAGCTCTATGAGCTATTCGAGAGTAAATTGCTGGGTATATTGGACGGATTTGCACAGCCCAAGCCCTACGTGCTGGAAACAGTAGCAAAACTGAGAGAAAAAGGAATCAAAATCGGATCAACAACGGGCTATACAGATATTATGATGGATATCGTTACCAAAAAGGCAAAAGAAGCCGGATATGAGCCGGATGCATGGTTCAGCCCTGATGCTGTAGGCAGTATGGGACGTCCATATCCATTTATGATCTTCAAGAATATGGAGACTCTTAAAATATCATCCGTTCAAAGCGTAATAAAAGTGGGAGACACCGTATCGGACATAAAAGAAGGAAAAAATGCCGGAGTATATACTGTGGGCATCCTGGAAGGCAGTTCCGAAATGGCACTTACCCAGGCGGAATATGAGGCGCTTTCCGAAGAAGAAAAACAGGTGGAACTGGACAGAGTAAGTAAAATATATGAAGATGCAGGTGCTGACTGTGTGATAAAGGATGTCCGGGGGATTTTAGAATTAATATAATGTAGATGCAAAAACCTTGAACCGACACATATATGTGTTTAGTTCAAGGTTTTTTGTATTACAGTTAATGATTTGCAGTGTTAAAAAAACAATAAGATGACATTATAAATATAAGTTGAAAAAATTTAATTATTATGTTACAATGCAATACATCTAATAGGTTCTCTATTATAATTCTTTTCTATCTATTTAAAATTCCACCCCATTGTAAATAAAAAATTTAAGAAAGGTAATTGATGAAAGTTTTGATAAATGAAAATAATTCATTTTTAGTTTCCAATATAGAAACTGAAAAGATCAAGGGAGAAAAAGAAAACAATACATATCATATTTACGATAAAATATTTAAAAGAATATTAACTTTGTCAAAAAAAGCGGTCATTCATTTAATTAATGGCTTATTTCAACAGAATTATCCGCAAGACAGCAAAGTAGAATACAATTGGACAGAACATGTGGATAAAGACTTAAGAAGAACGATAGCAGATACAATTATTACCATTAATCAAACCGACAGTTATCATTTGGAAGCGCAAATGTACCAGGATGAACAAATTGTTTTGCGGATGTTTGAATATGGATATCATCATTCCATGAAGAGCCGGCAATTTCAGGACACTATCGTTTTTCCTGAGCCTGTAATCATATATCTGGCGGATAATTATGAAAAAATCCCTGATTATTATCTGCTGAATATTGAATTTAAAGGACAGGGAAATTTTTCTTACAAGGTTCCTACCATTAAATATTTATCAGAACAATTAGAAGAACTCAATCGCAATAAAATGATAATATTAATCCCTTTTCAGTTGTTACGGCTGCGTAAGGCATTAAAGAAAGAGCGCAGCAATGAGAATATAGAAGCATTGAAAAAGTTGATAAAAACTGATATAATCGGAAGTATCATAGAGAATGAAAAGCTGGGGAATATAACCAAAGATGATGCAAGACGATTAAAACGTCTTACACTGCAGTTATACCATCATATCTACGACCGATATGAAGAACTGGAGGAAAGGGGTGTGTCAGAGATGGTAGAAGAGGCACTGGTATTAGATATTGACATTATTGAGTATGAAAATAATAAAAAATTAGAAGAATTAAAAGCAAAACTTGAAAGAGAGAAGCAAGAGGAAATAGATAAAATCACCGAGCAAAAAAATAAAGAGTTAAAAGCCATGAGATTACTGCTGGAACAAAAATCTAAAGATGATATTCAAGAAGAGACAGGTCTGACGGATGAGCAGTTAGAGACATTGATCCAGGGGAAATAAGGTACTCAAATTAGAAATCAACCGAAAGATCCTGAAAAAGATCTTGACATCTCCAGCAAAAAATGTTATGTTGATTTTAGTTATACGACTGACGGAAGTGGAATTAACCACGTGAAGTATAATGATAATGAGCCGACCGTCTGGGCAGAGAGCCCGGGTAGTAGGCTCTTTTTTATCAAATATAAACCATTAGCAATTTAAAAGGAGTGTAACAGTGATGAAAGAATTCGAATTGAAGTACGGTTGTAACCCAAATCAGAAACCAGCTAAGATTTTTATGAAAGAGGGAGAACTCCCAATCAAGATTTTAAACGGCAGACCAGGTTACATAAATCTTATGGATGCTTTTAACAGCTGGCAGTTAGTCAAGGAATTAAAGGCCGCAACAGGCATGGTAGCAGCAGCTTCTTTCAAGCATGTAAGTCCGGCAGGTGCAGCTGTAGCAGAACCCCTTGATGAAACAATGAAAAAGATCTATTTTGTTGAAGGCTGCCCGTTAACAGATGCTTCCACTGCATATATCCGTGCAAGAGGTGCAGACAGAATGTCTTCTTATGGTGATTTCGCAGCACTGTCAGACGAATGTGATGAAGCAACTGCATTATATATTAAACGAGAAGTTTCAGATGGTATTATAGCACCTTCTTATTCTGAAAAAGCTTTAGAAATCCTGAAAGCGAAAAAGGGCGGAAATTATGTTGTGATCCAGATGGATCCGGATTACGTACCGGCGGTACAGGAAACAAAAGACATCTTTGGAATCACATTTGAGCAGGGAAGAAATAATATTGTAATTAATAAAGAAATGCTGCAGCAGAATATCCCCACTCAGGTAAAAGATATGACGGAAGCAGCAAAAAGAGATTTATTGATATCACTGATTACATTAAAATATACACAGTCCAATTCAGTATGCTACGTAAAAGACGGACAGGCAATCGGAGTCGGTGCAGGACAGCAGTCCAGAGTACACTGTACGAGACTTGCAGGAAATAAAGCAGATGTATGGTATTTAAGACAGCACGCAAAAGTTCTGAATCTTCCATTTAAAGAAGGCGTAAGAAGAGCTGACAGAGATAATGCAATTGATGTCTATGTATCAGACGATTATGACGATGTATTGCGTGACGGTATGTGGGAAGCAGTATTTACCGTAAAACCGGAACCATTGACAAAAGAAGAAAAAGTGGAATGGCTGAAGACAATGGACAATGTAGCGCTTGGGTCCGATGCATTCTTCCCATTTGGCGATAATATTGAGAGAGCACACAAGAGCGGTGTTAAGTTTGTAGCACAGGCTGGTGGTTCTGTAAGAGATGACAATGTAATTGATACCTGTGATAAATATGGTATTGCGATGGCAATGACAGGGGTACGTTTCTTCCATCACTAAAACAGTCTTTAAAATGATAAAATTACCGTTGTGCCGGCATTTGATTCTTGCTGGCGCAGCGGTTTTTTGCGGCTTTTTTTGAATTTAAAAAAAAATATTGCGAATTTTCTGTAAATCCTTTAATATAATCTATATACCGCTAAGGTTTTTTGTATTTATAGTACATAGGGAGTAATTCCAACCGGGTAAGTTCGTCGGTTGGCATCAAAGCGTGTTAGAAAAGGAGGAAAAAATATGAAGAAGATTTTATGGAAACGGGGATGTGTTGTACTGGGAGGTGGCATTCTGGCATTGAGTATGGCAGGATGCGGCAAGGTGACTTCCGAGACGCTTTTGAAGTCCATGTCTGAAAATATGACTAAAGAAGAGAATTATAAGATGGATATGGTAATGGACCTGCAGGCGGGCGGAACCGTTCAGGGAATAACTGTGGATATGAAAATGAATATGGATATGGGGATGAAAATAAATGCCAATCCGCAGGTGATATTTGGGGAAGGAGCCATAACTTTAGATATGCTGGGCATGAATCAGAAAATGAACATGCAGATGTATACAACGAAGGATGGAGATCAGACAGTTTCCTACTCAAAATTGGATGAGGGTGAATGGCAGAAAGAGGTCAGTGGTGATATTGATGAGATGATCAAATCTTATGATTTTGAAGCAGTACAGGAATTAGCAGGCAACCTGGAGCTGGCGGAGAAAACAGAAGAGGTTGACGGCGTGGAATGCTATGCACTGAAGGGCACCTTAGATGGGGAAGCATTAGAAACGATGTTAAAAGCCGCATTGAGTATTATGGATAGTTCCACGAATTTAATGGGAGAAGCGGATTGGACGAAAATGGATCTTCCCGTTGAAATCTATATTTCCAAAAAAGATAAGAAGCCGGTGAAAATGAGTCTGGATATGAAATCCATGATGCTGGAATCTATGAAAGGTGCCGAAACCGGTGAAGTGGATGTAGATTTTAAATGTGATAAATGTACGTTTGACTTAAAGTTTGGATCTTTTGGAGAAGTGGAAAAAATCACAGTACCGGATGATGTAGTAAATTCAGCCGTAGAAAAAGAAGCAGCTCCGGATACAGAAAAGGAAACGGATCTGGTAGCATAAGCATGTAACCGTTTTATAAATTTAACAGGGTAAATCAAAATGGACCAGGAGTCATCTCTCCCGGCCCATTTTTTTACACAAAAAAGATTTGTGAACGGATGGATCGTGTATGTAATTATGCTGCAATATAAGGCTCCATGATCCGTTCTGCTAAAAAAGGATTGTTTGTATTAATAGCGAGCTTGAGAGACCGGTTGATATCAAGACTGAATACCCCCAGTAGAGATTTTGCATCAACGGTAGCCCGTCCGCAGATTAAGTCCGCATCACAGTCCAGTTGATTGCATTTTTTTACAAATTCATAGATGTCTTCAAAAGATTTCAGTTTAATGGTGTAGTTAACCATAGCGCCCTTCCTTCCTAAAATGTGAGTGTTTTTGTATGCTGCCTGTGTTCTTTTCATTCATATTACAAGAATTCTGTCAACACAGCATGATACCTCCGTAAAGTATATGTAAAATATTTTTGAAATAGAACACTTTTTGAAAAATTTATGAAAAAAATTTATGAAAACATTCAGAATCCGGAAATTGGAAAATTATTGTTGAAAAAGTATAGTGCTGGTTTACTTTACAGCTTAAAGTTAACGGCGCTTCGCTTGCCAATTGTTGATGAAACATATACAATAGCGATAACAAATGAAATGCGTTATGTTAAGAAAGGTAAGGGAAGATTATGGTAAATAACAAACAGGCAACAGAGGTTTTAAAAATACAGGATTTAACAAAGATATATGGTGATACCAAGAAAGCAGTGGATCATTTGTCACTGGAGGTACAGGCAGGTGATATTTATGGGTTTATCGGGCACAACGGTGCCGGAAAGACGACTACCATCCGCTCTGTCGTAGGTGTGATGGAGTTTGACAGCGGGGAAATCTGGATCGGCGGGCATTCTGTAAAAAAGGAACCCATAAAATGTAAAGAAATGACAGCGTATATTCCTGATAATCCGGATTTGTATGAATACCTCACAGGGATACAATACTTGAATTACATAGGAGATATGTTCCGGGTTCCGAGCGGGGAGCGGGAGAAGCGTATCCGAAAATATGGAGATCTGTTAGGAATTACGAAGAATCTGGGTGATCTGGTGTCCTCCTATTCTCATGGTATGAAGCAGAAGCTGGCAATTATTTCGGCATTTATCCATTTGCCAAAGTTACTGGTTCTGGATGAGCCATTTGTTGGGCTGGATCCGGAAGCAGCTTTTAACCTGAAGAAGATGATGCATGAATTATGCGATAACGGCGGTGCAATTTTCTTTTCTACCCATGTCCTGGATGTGGCGGAAAAACTCTGCAATAAAATAGCGATCATCAAAGCGGGTAAATTAATCGCCAGCGGAAGGACAGAAGATGTCAGAGGGAACAACAGCTTAGAAGAAGTATTTTTGGAGGTGGCAGCACATGACTAAATTTATGGGACTGTTAAGGGTGCAGATGCTAGGATCATTTGGCGTCAATAAGCTATTGCATGCCAGGGATAAAAAGGAAAAGAGAAGAGCGGTGGGTGTTCTGATTGTAGCGATCGTGCTGGTAGTACTGATGTTTGGATACAGTACAGGTCTGGCAATTGGATATAAGGTACTGGGACTCACAGAAATGCTTCCATCGATGATGCTGATGACCGTTGCACTGGTGACGATCGTGCTCACCTTTTCCGGAAGTACGGGGATGCTGTTTGGCATGAAGGATTATGACATGGTAATGTCTCTGCCGGTGAGCAGTGCTGCGATCATATTGAGCAGACTTCTGTGGACCTATGTATTAAATCTTCTAGTAGGGTGTATCGCACTTTTGCCTTCTATTATCGTATTTGGGGTAACCATGCACAGCAGCCCGGGCGTCTGGCTAATGATGCTGTTCGGGATATTTTTTGCGCCCATGCTTCCAATGACAATTGCTTTAGCATTAGGGGCTCTGATTACTGCGATTGCTTCCCGGTTCAAATACAAAAATCTGATTGTGATTATCCTGAGCATCGGGGCTACTCTGGCGGCGATTGCGGGATCATTCAGCCTTCAGGGAGGAGCACAGCAGATGGTGGAGATCGGAACAATGCTGTCCGATACTATAAATGGTTTTTATCCCCCTGCCCGCCTGTTTTCCAATGCACTGATCCGGGAAAGCTGGATGGATTTTATACTGTTTTTGGTCTTGTCGGTCATACCGGTTATATTATTTATAGCGCTGCTTGCTGTGTTTTATAAAAAAATAAATTCAGCTATTTTAAATCACCATACAAAGAGTAACTATAAAATGGGTGCTCTGAGCGTAAGAACTCCCTTTGCAGCGGCATACAGAAGAGAGCTGGGAAGATATACTTCTTGCAGCATTTATATTATGAATTCATCCATATCAGCGATCCTAATGGTTGCAATGGGAATTGTCCTGCTATTTATTAAACCGGATCAGATAGATAAAATGTTAGAAATGCCGGGAGTGTTTAACAATCTGCAAAAGTACGCACCATTTGTAATGATTTTAACTTCTTCCCTGTGCAGTACAACTGCCTCCTCTATTTCACTGGAGGGAAAAAGCAGATGGATTAATAGTTCCATGCCCGTTAAAAACAGTGTCATTTACAATAGTAAAATAGCGGTAAACCTGACAGTACTGCTGCCGGCAGTTTTGGTAACGGGGATTCTGTTTACCATAGCTCTAAAACCGGGATTACTGAATTGCATTATGATTTTTGCTGCACCTGCAGTGTATGCTTGTTTCATTTCAGTATTGGGACTCTATCTTAATTTAAAATATCCAAAGTACGACTGGAATAACGAAATTGAGGTCGTAAAACAGTCTATGGCAGTGGGAATTACCATGGGGGCAGGAGCACTTTGTGCCTTTGTACCTATAGTAGCAGCAGTTGTTTTTAACCAATATATAGAAGTTGTTTTAATTGCGGCTACGATTATCTTTGGCATCTTTACATTTATGCTCTACCGTAAAACGGTAAATATCAGGATGCAATAGAGGAAACAGTATAATTTCATATGTAGTTAGAATGGGTTATCAAGATACAAAACATGAAATTTGGGTTTTGCAGGGAAGCGTAATTAATCAGCAAATCCCAAATTTATCTGCATATAATCGCACCTTCGGAATAAAATGAAAGTGACTTAATATCCGGAGTCTGCCATGGACAAGAAACGTGAAAAACGTATTATACAAATAGAACTTATTATTTTAGTACTGTTAACTATTTTTGCTGTTTACAGAGGGGTACATAGTTCACTGTCGAACCATGCCGCAGCAGAAAAGTTAAAGAGTACTGCAAACACCGGGGAGCAGGAAACAGGGCAAGCTGAACCGGTCACAGAGAAAGAGGGAGTATCCGCAGAAGAAACCCAAAAAGAGACAGAAAAGAAATTCATAAAATGGGTGGATTTTCATGTGACAAATGAAGCCATGAGGGCTGCTTACCAGATGGATGTGGAGAGCTACGGGCAGGAGGTTCATCTGGACTGGGTGGATTTGCTGGCTTACCTTGGAACACGGTATGGCGGTGACTTCACACGATATAAAGAAAAAGATCTGCAGGAATTAAAAGAAAAACGAATCACCCAGGGACAGACCATGGATGAGCTGACGAAGGATTTAAAATATTATCCATATTACAGAGAAGCATATGGAGCCGTTCTGGATGGCTGGGTTGGGGAATATGAGATCCAGGTGGAAAAAGAAAATGAAGTCGTGTGGGAAAAGAAATATGGTTTAAAGGCATATCTCCCAATCGCAAAGGGATATGAATATTCTGATTATGATGATTTTGGAACGTCCAGATCTTATGGATACAGCCGCCCGCATTTGGGGCATGACATGATGGGGCAGGTTGGAACACCGATTATTGCGGTAGAGTCCGGTTATGTGGAAGCAATTGGCTGGAACCAATATGGCGGCTGGCGCCTGGGTATCCGGAGTTTCGATAAAAAGCGTTATTATTACTATGCTCATTTGAGGAAGAACTTTCCTTACAACAAACAGCTGGAAGTGGGAAGCGTAGTGCAGGCGGGGGATGTCATCGGCTATCTGGGGCGTACCGGGTACAGCGCCAATGAAAATGTGAATAATATTGATACCTCCCATCTGCATTGGGGATTGCAGCTGATCTTTGACGAATCCCAAAAGGAAGGGAATGGTGAAATATGGGTAGACTGTTATCAGCTGACCAGATTTCTCTATCAGAACAGGAGCCTTACAGAGAAGAATCTGGAGACAAAGGAATATCACAGAATTTATGAATTCAGAGATCCGGCAGCAGAGCAGTATAAAAATGCATCGGAAAAAGGCGATTGACATAAGTCCGGAATACTGATATAATGAACGTTGTTCAAGATGGAGGTGGGCGTGTGAACCGTGTTGTAACTTCAAAAGAAGAGTTGATAAAAGCTGCCAGGGAAATTGTATTTGAAGAAGGGGCCGAAAAATTAAATATACGGTATCTTGCTAAGAAATGCGGCATAGCCACGGGATCCGTCTACAATTATTTTCCATCTAAGTCGGAACTGATATGTGCAGTGGTGGAGGAGTTCTGGAGAAGAGTATTTCATCAGGATGTATGTAAAATACAAGGTGATATTTCATTTGTAGAGTTCTTTGAAACTGTTTACCTGAGATTGTGTTCCAACCTTCAGGATTTCCGTTCCATTTTTATGAGCCAGTTTGAAGCAATGAAAAGTTCGGAAAAAGAAAAGGGCAGGCTGGTGGAACAGAAGTATATGGAGCATGTGAAAAACGGATTTTTGCTGGCTCTTGGACAGGATAAAAAAATACCGGACACCGTATGGACAGATACATTTACAAAAGAGAAATTCGTAGCATTTCTATTTACCAATATGTTTTCCATGCTTACGGACGAAGAACGGGACTGCAGCTATTTTAAAGAAGTCCTGAACAGAATTTTATATGTTACCTGATCCACTTTTATTAATTGTAAAGGTGGATTTTCTTAAAAGAAAAATGAACACTGTTCAATAAAGGCCGGGTTCAGCAAATGTGTACAAAAGGAGAAAAATATATGAAGAAAATGATTAATATTGCTTTTGGTTATGGGATTGCAGCAATGGCGGGAGGCGTTTTCTACCGGGAATTTACAAAGTTTAACGGTTTTGACGGGCGGACATCCCTGGCTTTCGTACATACCCATTTGTTTTTACTGGGAATGATAATGTTCCTTATTACCGCTTTGTTTGTGGGAAATTTAAAGGATTTATGCCGATCTAAAAAGTGGAAAGCATTTATGGTGATCTACAATATTGGCGTACCGGTCACAGCTTTGATGCTTCTCATAAGGGGTGTGGTACAGGTACTTGGAATCAAAGCATCTGCGGCACTGGATGCTTCCATCTCGGGTATTGCGGGAATCGGGCATATCCTCACAGGAGTGGGTATTGTTTTATTATTTTTATGTTTAAAGGAGTGTGTGGTAAAAGATGAAAAATAAATTTTTTCATATACCTAAGAAATATCTGTTGCTGACTGCGGGAATTGTCTGGTTTGCGGCAGGCTTTAATATTATAAGAATCGGGCTGCTGGCTTCCGGCAGACCCTGGAGTATTTGGGCAGTGCTCTCTGCCTTACTGGTATTTGGAGTGTTTTATGGTTTTATTTTCCGCCGGTTAATCGGAAAGCACACCAAACGCATACTTGGCAGCAAAGAGGAACGGATGCATATCCTTCGATTTTTTGACTTGAAATCTTATTGCATCATGGCATTTATGATGACCTTTGGAATATTACTGCGCCGTGCAGATGTTTGGCCGGGGCACTGTATCCGGATGTTCTATACCGGATTGGGGGCTTCCCTTGTGGCAGCAGGGATTGGATTTTGTATGAAGTTTGGCACGGTGGAGAAATTAATGGAAGATATGCGTGAGAAAAGTCATGTGTTTTAAATAAATAAAAATACGTTTTTTTAACTGGGTTTTGTGAAAACAGCAGAATACAGTCAAAAAAACGTATTTTTTATTTTGCAGTTAAATCCCAGGTCAAAAAAACGAATCTTTCCGAAGCTTCTGTTTATTCAAAATCCACTTAGAGAATGGTAAATTATAACTAACATGAAATGACTGCGTGCAGCGAGGCGGAAAAAGAGATTTCTTTTGGAAAACGATTATGATATGATGTTAATCGTGAAGGAAAGTATTGGGCAGCAGATCAGGAAACTGTCTGCAAGACGGGAGGAAAAAGACGAAATGTATCGTGTAATGGTAGCTGATGATGAACCTTTAATGAGAAAGGCCATGGTTTCTTTGACAAATTGGCAGGAGTTGGGTTGTGAGGTGGTATATACCGCTGAAAACGGGCAGCAGGTTATGGAGAACCTAAAGGAGATTAAGCCGGATATTTTAATTACGGATATTAAAATGCCCGGGAAAGACGGAATTGAAATCGCCAAATATATCTGGGAAGAAAAATTGCCGATAAAAATTATTTTACTGACTGCATATGCTGATTTTTCTTACGCTCAGTCTGCAGTTAAATATAATGTAGTGGATTATGTTACAAAAACAGGTGCTTTTGACGGGCTGATCATGGCGATTAATAAAGCAAAAGACCTGATTGAAAAAGAACATACAAGCATTTCCAGAGAGGATAAAGAAACGGTACTGGAATATTTTCTGAAATCCATATTTGACGAATCCATCTATGATGAAGAAGAGATACAATCCAAAATGTCTGAACTGGGTATGAAGCCGGACAATTATCTGGTGCTGCTTCTGCATTTCCGCCTGAACGAAGATATGACAACGGAGAAAAAAAGCAGGACGTATAAGAGCCTTCTGAATTTCTTTTCCATGGTGTTTGGAGAACAGATGTTAAGAGGAATTCCGGTTCAGCGGGATATGTATGCCATCGTGGTACAAAATGTGCCGGAAAATTATATGGATACCATATTGATGCAGGGACAGCAGATCACGGATATGATGGACAATTTCATGGGGTTGTATGTAAATATCGGCGTCAGTTCCAGGCAGCAGAATGTGATCTGTATGAAAAAAGCTTACGACCAGGCGGAAAGTGTTCTGGGAAACAGCTTTATCAGCGGAGACAGTAAGATCAGCTTTTTCGAAAGAGATGGTGTGAATCCGGAGAAATACAGTGCCAAAGTGGATGAACTGATCGAACAGCTTTGCTTTCAGGTGAGTCAGGGCAATACAGAAGAGGTTCAGCTAAAATTCAAAGAAATTTTAGATACACAGAAAACGGAACTGTGTGCTGCAAATACTATTAAAAATTCAGGTATCATTATACAGCAGAGATGCAGGAAAATCTTAGACTCCTTTGGTACGGACATTTTTCAGGTTACCGGCTACCGGGGGAGCATAACGGAGAAGATTCACCGTTGCTTTTATGCAGATGAATATGAAAAGGTAATGCTGGAAATCCTCCAGGGGACTTCAGCTTACGTATCAAATGCCTCCAGTCATAAAAATACGATAGTAAATGAATGTGAGCGTTACATAGAAGAAAACTTCCATAAGGGCATTACGGTAACGGATATAGCAGAACACGTGGGTACCAGTATCAGTTACCTCAGCAGAATCTATAAAGAAGCCACCGGGGAGAAAATCCTGAACAGGCTGAATCAGATGCGGATCGAAAAAGCAAAGGACTATCTGAAAAACACAGATAAGAAAATATATGAAATTGCAGATGCGCTGGGCTTTGAAAATACCACCTATTTTTCTTATTTCTTTAAAAAATATACCGGAGTTTCACCAAAAGACTTTAAATAGGAGGATCGGATGTTGAAGAAAAAAACAATGCTATTGTTGTTTGTTGCGGCAGCGTGCCTCCTGAGCGGATGCTCAGAAAAAGAAGATGCTCAGGTTACAGATATCATACTTATGCACGGATGGGGCGGAACGCTTCCCACCCATGCTACCATGCAGGAAATTTATGAAGACTTTTCCAGCCAGAATCCCGATATTAACCTGATCACCTATCCGTCATCGGACAGCAGTATTGCGGTAGAGAAAGCCAATGATATGCTGGCGGTAGGGAAAATGCCGGACATTGTCAGCACAAATGGTTTGTCGTATTATGTTTTTAATGCTGTAAAAAGAGGAATGGCACTTGATTTAATGCCATTTATTGAAGAAGACCCGGAGTTAAAGGAAAGCATACATCCGGCAGTCCTGGCTGGCTGGACCACTGAAGAGGGGGCGCTGTATTCCATACCGGATGCATTGGAAATAGCAGGGTACTGGTATAATAAGAAGTTTTTTGTGGAAGCGGGAATCGTGGATGAATATGGGGAAGCGAAAACCCCGGACACCTGGGAAGAGTTCCTGGAAGACTGCAGGATTCTAAATGCATGGGGAAAACAGCAGAATCCCGACTTTGCTGCAGCGGCATTAGACAGTGTACAGCTGTCAGAAGATATTTTTCTGGCAAGAGTTGCAGGCTCGGGAGCAGAAGGAATTGAGCTTGCATCGGAACTGCCGGATAACTTCAGCAGCAAGATTATTTTTTCAACCTTAAAGGACATCCGCAAGCTGGGGAAAGAATCTAATTTTGTATCCAGCATTGATAATGCAAGGCAGTATTTTCTGGATGGAAAAAGTGCGGTATATTTCAACGGGGTATGGGATAGCGAGCTTCTTGGCAGCAGTTCGATAAAAGAAGATGTGGCATATGCAAATTATCCAACTGAGGATGGAAGCAGCGTTGCTTATATCTCTCCATCTTCCGGCTATGTGATTTATAAAAATGAAGATCCGAAAAAGCAGGAGGCATGCATTCGATTTCTGAAATACATGCTGAGCGAAGGAGTTCAGAAAAAGATGGCGATGGAGACCGGACAGGCACCGTCTAATCCCAATGTAAGCGGAAATGAAATTAAAGAAGGGTATCCGCTTCTGGGAGAAGCGCTGGAACTTGCCAACGATGCAGACATACATATTAAGGCAATCAGCCTCTCCTGGGGAAATGATGCGGTAGATGATTTGTCCCAGCGTCTGTTTGAGGAAGCGCAGGGCAAAATAGGACCGGAGACCGTGGTCAATTACCTGAATCAATAACAGAGAATATAAGCGGAGGAAGCGATGAAGGATAAGAAAACAAAACGTCATTCTCTTAGAGAAAAAATGATGGCATTGAATCTCAGCGTGACGCTGCTGTCCCTTATTTTCTGCGGGGTGGTTTTTATCTGCTCGGTCTGGCTGATCGTTGGGAAATATATTGAACACGATCTGGATTTTTTCCTGACAGAGACTAATAATAATTTGAACACCAAAACAGAATACCTGGAAAATATTATTTACGAGATCCGGGGGTCGGAAGAACTAATGGCGTATCTGGATAAGGCTGGAAAGCAGGAACTGGACGAAAAGGACCAGGAGCGGCTGCAAAATGTCTATACCCGTACCGTAAATATCAGTAGTCAGAAGAACCTGGGCAATGGAAATGAGCCGATTGTGGAGAAAGTGTATCTCTTTGACAGTCAGGATGATTTTTTGTTTACCGGTTACTATGCCATGGTGGAGTCGGAGGTACAAAAAAGCAGGGAGGAAGCAATCGGGGTTTATAATAACTTCAGAAAACAGCAGGAGGAGCCGGGAGGCAGCCCGGATTATTGTTATTATCCCGGGCAGGAAGGCAGGGAGTATCTGGCTTTTACTCTATACGACAGGAATATGAAGGATCAGGGCAGTGTGATCTTTGAGATCCGTCTGGATGTATTGGAAGGGATTATGGACCAGGTTGAGAATTATAAGGGCGCATTCTGGATGTTATATGATCAGAGAGGAAATATTATCGTTGGCGAGAATTATAAAATGGCAGGCGGGAAGTTAGGAGAAATCAACCAGTCATTCCAGACGGTGCCATATGAGGCAACTATTGATAATACAGGATTCCGTCTGTATACCGAAGATATGAGCATGTACCTGAGGGCAACTATAGGAATCCCTGAGGGGCAGACCACCTACCTGCTTTATGATTCTGTTAAAATCTATATTTTTATACTGGCGGTTATCTGTGTTGGGGTATTTGCAGCATTTGTAACCATTGTTTACCACATGACAAAGCCGCTGAAGGAATTCACAGAAAAGCTCCAGTCTGTTAAAGAAGGAGATTTTGAAACGAAACTGCCGGATTACAGCACTGAAGAGTTCCATGAGATCAGTCTGGTTTTCAACGAAATGACCGAATATGTGAATTATCTGATCAAACAGGTTTATGAAAAACAGCTTTCCATTAAAGAAATGGAATTAAAGTTTTTACAGACCCAGGTGAATCCCCACTTTATGTTCAATGTATTAAATACCATTGCACTTCAGGCGAGGCTGGATCAGAACGAGGAGACTTATAAAATGATCACCTCATTTTCCCAGCTGATACAGGCAAAAATATACCGCAAGGATACAGAGAAGGTACAGATCCGCCAGGAACTGGAATACGTGGAGTATTATCTCTATCTGCAGAGTTACCGTTACGGTGACAGGCTGAATTACAATATACAGGTGGAAGATGAAGAAGTGCTGGATATGTTCATTCCCAAGCTTTGTCTTCAGCTGATTGTGGAAAACGCTGTAGTACACGGAATCGAACCGAAACTGGAACCGGGTTTTGTAGAAATCGTCATGTATGAAAAGGAACGCAGCATCTATATAGAAATAAGTGATGATGGAGTGGGATTTGACCAGGAAGGGGAAGTGTCCCTGCCAATTAATAAAGAAGTAAAAGAAAAAGGACACAATCATGTAGGGCTTAACAATGCCCATCATATCATACAGCTCACCTATGGTGAGAAATACGGTATTCATATTTTCTCTAAAAAGGGAGAGGGCTCCAGGGTTACCGTACATATACCGTTTGATGAGGGAAACTGCACAGAATAATGTGCAGTTTTTTTAGATGGAAAAAGTGTCGCAAAGGCAAAAAAGACATTAATTGGAATAATTATAAAATTGTTATTAAAAATCGGGGTTTCTGTGC
The DNA here is from genome assembly GCA_900540475.1 of uncultured Robinsoniella sp. Classification (GTDB taxonomy): domain Bacteria; phylum Bacillota; class Clostridia; order Lachnospirales; family Lachnospiraceae; genus Robinsoniella. Next base: position 63,072 of record UQGG01000005.1, read on the forward strand.
CGTAATCCGGTAAGTGTGTTATAATGACTTTACATGTCAGATTGCCCGGACGATCCCCTGATAGGGGTTAAGTTCTGTGACAGCTGAATTAAAATTGATAACAGAAATGCTACTAATTATAACCAGGTGTTTTGATTCACAGAGGAGGAATAATTATGAAAAAATGCAGAATAGGAATTATTTCAGATACCCATGGACTGTTAAGACAGGAAGTTTTAGAAGTTCTGGAAATGTGTGATTATATTATACATGGCGGCGATATTAACAAGGCGGAAGTATTGGAGGAACTTAAAAGAATTGCACCAGTATACGTTGTCCGTGGAAATAATGACAAAGCGCAATGGGCGGAAGAATTACCGGAGGAATTATATTTTGAAATTGCAGATATGAAATTTTATATGGTTCATAACAAAAAATCTATTCCCGAAAATCTTTCCCAGGCAGACGTTGTAATATTCGGACATTCCCATAAGTATTTTTGTGAAGAAAAAGATGGTGTGTTGTGGTTAAATCCCGGGAGCTGTGGCAAACGCCGGTTTGACCAGCAGATCACGATGGCAGTTATGGAAATCCATGACGGCAGATACATGGTAGAAAAAATAGAGTTAGATCAGGAACAGCAGGAGGCATAGGAAATTTGTCAAATGAGATTCGTAATCCCTATTTGCGACAGAGCTTATATGATCTGGTCGTGAAAAGGGGGAGCGGGGAGCTGACTCCCGATGAAGAGACACTCTTTGGGTGGGTCCGCTTCTGCACATTGAAAAAATACCGCTATTTGTATGAATACAGGGAAATAGCCAATCCCCTGCTGGAGAGAAAAGAGGATGATTCTATGCGCTCAGGCGAAGATCCCAAAGAAGTCTGCAGGATCTTGGGCATTCAAACGGAAAGGTATTTATCCTGGTTGAATGAAAACTATGAAAGCTATGAAAGCAATTCGAAATATAATGCAAAGCCATTACATGGAAGTACGCAGACTCATGGAAAAGTCCGGATGAAAGTTACGCATACAGCCGGTGCAGGTATTTATGAGAATCTGATTCACCGGAACTTTAACCCGCCCACAAGGGGCGAAAAGTTTAGCATCGGCATCGGCATTTATAATACAAAAGCGGACGGTCCCATATACCTGGCGGGTATGATCGATATGTATGATAAAAGTGCCGCAGGTATAGCTCTTGGCGGTTATCGCTCTTCTGAACTTGCCGGAGCGGCGATGGACATGATTTTGGAGTCAAAAAAGGTAAGAACAAACGTGCCTGTTATTCACAGCAGTCAAAATCCCATCTATCGATCCAAAACTTATCACCAGGAAGTGGAAGACCGGGGAGTTATACCATCCATGACATCCCCAGGGGAACGGGGCGGGAACGCCGTGATCAGCACTTTTTTCTCCCAGATCAAGCGAAGAATGAGAGGCTGTCAGTTTGAGAACTGGCAGGATGCAGTGGACTGGATAGAAAACGACCTGTTATTACATAGAGTAGCCGGGGTAAGATAATATCTGTGAAAAGGAGAGGATAACATGGCAGATAGGAAAAATGAAGATAAGAAAAATGTACATGAGAAAAATTTAGAAGCTAAGAGTGCGGAGTCTAAGAATGCAGAAGCTAAGAATGCGGAATCTAAGAATGCAGAAGCTAAGAATGCGGAGTCTGAAAATGCACACAACAACAAACAAAATAAGTTAGAAGACACGGATAATCATATGGAACAGGCTGTAAAATTAGCAGAAGAAAGCGGATTTCATTACGCTGTATGGATAGACAGTACAGAATTAGAATTTGACGCTTCACTCCGCAGATATTGCGAGGAAAATCTTTGTGGAAACTATGGGCAAAATTATGCCTGTCCCCCGGATTGCGGTACTACGGATGAAATGGAACAGAGAGTAAGAAAATATAAAAAGGCATTGGTATTGCAGACAATCACGCAAGTGGAAGATATTATGGACGGTCAGGAGACAAAATCTGTTAAAAAGAAGCATAACCAGATTACCCGGGAATTTGCCGCCAAAATGGAAGAGACAGGAGGGCAGGGACTAATGATTATGGCAGGTCCATGCTCTCTTTGCGTAAAATGCGGGATACAGGAAGGCATTTCATGCAGATTTCCGGATAAAATCGCATCCTGCCTGTCAGCTTACTGCATTAATGCCCGGAAAATGGCTGAGTCCAGTGGTCTCGAATATTGGTGCAAAGACAACCGGGTGGCATTTTTCAGCGTCTATCTGACAGAAGCAGCAGAGGAAACAAGCATAGATGGAAAGGAAACGAAGGTATGAGATGCAATCCTGTCCTGACCATACTCCTGGGTGATCAGCATGGAGTATGAATTGATTTACAGCACCCGAAAAACCATTGCCATTCAGATCATGGAGGACGGAAGAGTTGTGGTGCGGGCACCGAAAAGAGCAGGCAAGCGTGCAATAGAGAAATTTATCACAGAAAAAGAGAACTGGATACGGACAAAGCAGCAGGAAACCCGGGATGCTTATGAAAATAAAAAAAGCGAGCTGTTAACGGATGCCCAGAAGTTAAAGATGAAAAATCTTGCAAAAGAAGTATTTGCGGCAAAGACTGCGCATTTTGCCAGAATAATGGGTGTTACATATGGAAGAATTACCATCCGGGAGCAGAAGACCAGATGGGGAAGCTGCAGTTCTGCAGGAAATCTGAATTTTAACTGGAAGCTTCTTCTGGGACCGGAAGAAGTGGTGGATTATGTGGTAGTACACGAACTTGCCCACCGGCGGGAAATGAATCATTCAGCAAGGTTTTATGCTGTGGTTGCAGAGATCATGCCGGATTATAAAGTGTGGCAGCGGTGGCTGAAAGTAAATGGAAAAAGGTTATAAATAAATCTGACAGGATCAGAAAGATCAGAAAGGGAGTTTCAAATGAGAAGTGAGCAGGAGATGTACGAACTGATATTGGGAGTTGCAAAAAACGATGACCGGATTCTGGGGGTCTACTTAAATGGATCCAGGGCGAAATCTGATGCACCAAGGGACTTGTTTCAGGATTACGACATTGTGTATGTGGTCACAGAAACCGCATCTTTTTTAGAAGACAGAGACTGGATTACTGTATTTGGAGAACTTCGTATGGTACAGGAACCGGATAAGCTGGATAAAATGCTGGGGCGGCAGGTAGATTTCACCAGCTCCTATGGGTATCTTATGCTGTTTCAGGATGGGAACCGCATTGACTTGCATATACAGGTTCTGGAAGCTGTTGAGACGGAAGTGTATTTTAAGGATTCCACGGTGATCCTTTGGGAAAGGGATGGCTGTCTAAGTAAAATCAATGATATCAAAAGATACAGCTATCTGGTAAAATGCCCGAGTGAGGGGGATTATATTGCATGCTGCAACGATTTCTGGTGGTGTATGGCAAATGTGGCAAAGGGAATCTGGAGAGATGAACTACCCTATGCAAAAAATATGCTGGAGACCGTAATCCGGCCGAAGATGGATCTCATGGTCAGCTGGTGGATCGGCTGTCAAAATAATTTTCAGGTATCACCAGGGAAAATGGGGAAATATTTTAAACGCTATCTTAACAAACAATACTGGGACATGTACCGTCAGACATATACAGATGCTGATTATGAAAATATGTGGCAGGGGATATGGGCTGCCTGCAGGCTATTCCGGGAGCTGGGACAAAGCGTTGGAGGAAAATTAGGATTTATGTATCCGGTAAAGGACGATGGAAATATGGTGGAGTATCTGGAAGCGGTAGAGAAGCTTCCGGCGGACGCTGTGGATCTTCAGTTATAGAAACGAAATTACGAAGTAAAGGAATAGAGAATGAAGCTAAAGAATCTGGAATATTTTATCGTTATTGCAGAACAGAAGAGTTTGCATAAAGCGGCTGAGGTTTTGTTTAACTCTCAGCCTAATCTGACCAGGGCAATGCACAGCCTGGAAGAAGAAGTAGGGGCGGAATTGCTGATAAGATCCAATCAGGGGGTAGAATTGACGCCTATAGGTGAAAGCTTGTATTATTATGCCAAGTCTATCTTAAACCAGTTAGATGCTGTATCCGGTTTAAAGATGTTGAGTCAGGAAACGGTGCAGAGTAAATTAAATGTTGCCGTTGCCCGGATTATTTTTGCAGATGACTTAATGCTGCGCTTTTATGAGACGGTAAAGTCAAACCATACCACGATTAATCTGTTTGAAACCACAGTGGAGGATGTAATCAACAGTGTGGCTACCCTACAGTCAGAAATAGGAATTGTGGCAATCAATACCTTCCAGTTTCCAATCTTTCGAAGATCGCTGGAATTAAAAGAAATAGAATATGAAGTCTTGGACAGGGGTCCAATCTATATACAGGTAAGCGAAGCAAGTACTCTGTTGAAACAGGAAAAAATATATGCAAAGGATTTGCTGGATTATAGTTATATTCACCTTCCATATGATTATTATGCCAATATTAATTTTGGATTAGATATAGGTGGAATACGTTTTTCGGATTTTAAGAAGACAATAACCATGAATAATTATCACGCTATTATCCGAATGTTAAAGCACGCAGATGCGTTTATTTTCGGGAACAAATGGCAGATGGAGGAACTGGCAAAAGGTAGAATTGTCAGCAGGGAAATAGAAAATATTACCAGTGATATCATGCTTATCTGGATAAAACGAAAAAAAGAAGTAATATCTGGAAATGGAAGAAAATTTCTGGAACTGTTCCGAGAATATTATGCGAATAAGCCAGATACCCGCGATACCTAAAAAGTATCACGAGGGTATCCAGATTAGGTATTGGCACGATTTTGGATATAGCGGTATAATCTAGGCAGATAGTAAGAAATATCCAAGTCAGAGAGCCATAGCAGCATTAAATAAAGACATAGGAGTGGCAAAGATGGCGGAAGAGAAAAAATTACCTAACGAAGAGGAACAATTATCAACCGAAGCGGCGAAGAAAGCGGCGGGAGAGACAGCAGCAAAGTCGGCGGGAAAAGCAGCCGGAAAGACAGCAGAAGAGTTGGCGAAAGCTCTTATCAGACAGAAAATTATCATTGGAAGTCTGGCAGGTGTAATTGCCCTTGGTGGTGCAGGAGCAGCAATTGGTTATAATCAGGGATGGTTTGGCAACAAACCGGCTTCCTCTCAGATTACAGAGTCAATAACAGATGCATCCACAGAGAAACAGCAGCCGGCATCCGCAGATGTTGATCCAAATGCTGGAGAGTGGGACGGAACAGTACCCCAGGCACCCAAAGGAGATCCAAATGCAGATTCCATAGCGATACCGGGATATCCCCAGATCTATTTACCGGCTGGTAAGACTGAGGTAGATGTGGCATTTTCCAATCCGGAAGGAAACCCCTGTTATTTTACATTTGAACTGGTGTTAAAAGATACAGAGGAAGTACTATATACTTCAAAACAGGTTCCGCCGGGTGAGGCAATTACACATATTACTTTAAACCGTGCGCTGGATGCGGGAGAATATCCGGCAGTATTGAAAATTTCAACATTCCATATCGTAACCCAGTCCGGTATGAATGGTGCCAATGTGGAGACAACGCTGGAAGTGAAGTAAGGAGGCGTATAGGAGGGTGATATTTAAACGCAGATGCTGGAAGAAAGGCTTTCCTCTAATTCTGATCACTGCCCTGATAACACAAACGTTTCCCATGAAAGTGGTTAGAGCCGAAGAGACAGGTGGTAGTATCTGTTCCTGTGAACAGTGCAGCTGCAAGAATGAGGAAAGAAAAGAAATATTAAATGAGGATCCGAGTGAGACAACGGATAATGAAATATGTGCTTGTATTGAAACGGATGTAGATCAAGGATGTGTCCGGTGTGGAGAAGGATGCACCTGTTGTAACAGGAATGAAATGGCAGAAAATTCGGTGTGCAATCATCAGCACGATGGGACTTGCGGGTATGCAGAAGCATTACCTGAGGTTCCCTGTGATATGGATTGCAAAGAGACAGATAGTGATGGCATGATAAAACATTGCCAGGAGTGTGCTTATGCCCCTGAAGCAGAAGAACAACCATGTATGCATGTACATGATGAAAAGTGTGGATTTTATGAGGCAGAAACAGAAATTCAACCGAAAGAAATGACAGAGGAATTAGAGAATATGTCAGAACTTTCGACGGAGCAGATTCTTAATGATGTGAAAGAGGTGACTGAGGATGAGAGGAAAACCATAGAAGAGACGAACGGGGATTCCGATACGGATTCAGAAAAAGAAACAGAAGATGAAAAGAGTTTAGAGACTAAGCCATGTACGGAAACAGAAAGTGACGTACAAGAAGCTGGCAGTATAAAAGAAAAAAGTGAAGTACCAGAAAAAGACAGTGCCCAACAGGAGACAGAAGTACGAAATGAAGTAAAAGCGGCAAAGACCGAAACAGAGAAAATCACAGCGCAGGAATCAGATAGTGAAATAGAAAAGAAAAAAGAAGATGGCTCGTATGATATTCATTCGCCATACTATGCTATTAAAATACCTTCGGAAGTGATGATTAATGAAAGTACGGACTTTGAGATCGGGACCTCTTTTATAAAAGATGTGGAAGATAAAAAAGCATATCTTGAAATTGATGGGGACTGGGCAGATTATGGAACAGATTGCTTTGTTCTGATGCGGGACGGCGATGAAGATACAACCTGGAAATATCAATTATATATAGAAGGAAAATTGATATGTAAAGGGGATAATCGCATAGTGTTGGATCAGACAAAGGATAGCCAGAAGGCAAGGATTGTATCGATGGATGATAAGGATATCGTGCCGGCTGGGAAGTATAGTGGTGATTTGAGATTTAATGTAGTTTATGAATAAATAAATGTAAAATATAGGAGGAAGTTATCATGATGAAAAAAAGATTAATTGCGTTTGGGTTAGCTGGAGTTATGTTGATGGGGATGAGTATGAATGTGTTTGCAGCAACTGGTAATGTAACAGCAGGAGAAGGAGATGCAACTAGAGAAGCAATAGTTAAAGGTGTTGTTCCGGAAACATACACAATATCTATACCGGCAGATTTTAAGGATAATGATGCATCTATATTAATTTCTGCTGAAGATATAAATTTAGCTAAAGGATCAACTGTTTTGGTAACAGCAACTACTGCTCAAATAGAAATGAGTTTAAAAGATAAAGATACACCTACTAATACTGAAAAATATACAATGGGATTAAAAATGGAATCTATTGATGTAAGTACATCGACAGAACTGTTAAAACTTGAAAGTACAGATAGTGCAACAAAACAATCTACAATAAGTACTAATGTATCAGCAGATGCTAAAACGGGTAAGAAAGCTGGTATGTACTCAGGTAATTTGACATTTAATATAACTTATTCTGCTGGGGAAACCACATGGAATTAATATAGGAGTTTTTGAAATACTATATTATACTAAAATATAAATATTTATTAACAATTTAGGAGCGTTATGATGTAGTTGATTGATCAGCTATGGAGCAGCGCTCCTTTTATGCAAAAATTTTCCCAAAAAACAACGTTACATATCCCCCAAAGTATGCTATACTATCATCGAAGATTCTACTCGGGTCAATGACCTGCTGGAAAGAAAAAATATAGCAGAGGTGCAAAGATGAAGAGAGTATTACTGAAACTCAGCGGCGAAGCGTTAGCCGGAAGTAAGAAAACAGGATTTGATGAGCCTACCGTAACTGAGGTGGCGAATCAGGTAAAGCAATTAGTAGATGATGGTATTGAAGTTGGAATCGTAATTGGCGGTGGTAATTTCTGGAGGGGACGTTCCAGTGAGACAATTGACCGCACAAAGGCAGACCAGATTGGGATGCTGGCAACTGTTATGAATTGTATTTATGTTTCAGAAATTTTCCGTTCCGTTGGAATTATGACACAGATTTTAACGCCATTTGCATGTGGTTCTTTTACGAAGCTGTTCTCGAAGGATCGTGTGAATAAATATTTTGAAAAAGGGGTTGTTTCTTTCTTTGCTGGAGGAACCGGACATCCTTATTTTTCAACTGATACTTCTACCGTACTCCGTGCCGTTGAAATAGAGGCAGATATGATTCTGCTGGCTAAGGCTGTAGACGGAGTTTATGACAGTGATCCAAAGGACAATCCGAATGCTAAGAAATACGATGAGATTTCTATTCAGGAAGTAATTGATCAAAAACTGGCTGTTGTAGACATGACGGCATCCATACTCTGTATGGAGAATAAAATGCCAATGCTGGTATTTGGTTTAAATGAGAAGGACAGCATTGTGAATGCCGCAAAAGGGAAGATCACAGGTACAAGAGTAACTGTATAATTATGTGATGCAAAATGTATCTCAAAAAAGAATATCACGAATATCACGATTATCACAGAATAAAACAGTACTATAACCTCAGTTGAAAAAGGTGTAATAAACTCAACTATTAGTAGTAAGTAAAATATAAAAAATCAGGAGGAATGAAAAATGGATGAAAGAATTAAGTTATACGACACAAAAATGACAAAATCTTATGATAACCTGTTATCAGAGTTTGGAGCGATCAGAGCCGGACGTGCGAATCCACATGTATTGGATAAGATTAAGGTAGATTATTACGGAACCCCGACACCCCTTCAGCAGGTTGGTAATATTACCGTTCCGGAAGCCAGAATGATTCAGATTCAGCCTTGGGATGCAACTCTTGTTAAGGCAATTGAAAAAGCAATCATGACTTCTGATCTTGGAATTAACCCAAATAACGACGGTAAGATTATTCGTCTGGTTTTCCCTGAATTAACAGAGGAACGCAGAAAAGAACTGGTTAAAGATGTGAAGAAAAAAGGCGAAGCTGCTAAGGTTGCAATCCGTAACATTCGTCGTGACGCAAATGATGCATTTAAGAAACTTGCGAAAGAGGATGTGTCTGAGGATGAAATCAAAGAATTAGAAGACAAGACTCAGAAAATGACTGATAAATACATCAAGGAAGTGGACAAAGCAGTTGAAGAAAAGTCCCAGGAAATCTTGACGGTTTAATTATTATAATTTTATAAATAATAGAAGGGGGCTTCTTGACAGTCCCCTTTTTTGTGATATGATGGAAAAAGGTCTATAAATGGCAGGTTTGAACTGTCCTGTGATAGATAGGCGCAGGAGGGAGAATAAATATGGCAATACCACAGCATGTGGCAATTATATTGGATGGAAATGGAAGATGGGCGAAAAGCAAAGGAATGCCCAGAAATTACGGGCATGTCAGAGGCGCAAAGAATCTGGAGGTTATTTGCGAGGACGCTTATAATATGGGGATTAAATATTTGACGGTGTATCTGTTTTCAACGGAGAACTGGAACCGTCCAAGCGAAGAGGTGGCTTCTCTTATGAAGCTGTTTCGCAGTTATACGAAGACCTGTATTAAGACTGCTCAGAAAAATAATATGAAGGTGCGTATGTTGGGAGATCCCTCAGCATTAGATCCGGATTTACAGGCTAGTATGCGGTCTTTGCAGGAGACATCGAAAAATAATACAGGACTGAATTTCCAAATTGCCATTAACTACGGAAGCCGTAATGAAATTGTACGTGCAATCCGCAATTTGGCGCAGGACTGTAAAGATGGAAAAGTAAAGGTCCCGGATATTACAGAGGATGTTTTTTCTGATTATCTGGATACGAAAGGAATACCGGATCCGGATCTTCTGATTCGTACCAGCGGGGAACTCAGGCTTTCTAATTATCTGATGTGGCAGCTGGCATATACGGAGTTTTATTTTACGGATGTTCCATGGCCGGCATTTAATAAAGAGGAGCTGATGAAAGCGATTGACAAATTCAATGGCAGAGATCGGCGGTTCGGGGGCGTGAAGGAGGATTAACCATGTTTGTGACGAGGCTCATAAGTGGTATTGTGTTGGTGCTGATTGCGCTGTTGACTATTATCTCAGGAGGATATGTGCTGTTTGTAACGCTGCTTCTTATATCGTTGATCGGATTGTATGAACTTTACAGAGCGATGAATGTGGAATCCGAACAGACTCATGGACTGGCATTGGTCGGTTATATCGGAACAGTTGGTTACTATTTCATGTTACTTTTTGGATTTGAAGCATATAGTATGATAGGGCTGATTTTTCTGCTGGTGGCATTTATGTTTGTCTATGTGTTTACTTTCCCCAAATATAAGGCAGAGCAGGTTATGGCTGGATTTTTTGGCGTAGCCTATGTATCTGTGATGCTGTCCTATATTTTTCAGACGAGAAATCTCCAGGACGGTGCATTTATCGTATGGCTGATTTTCCTGTGTTCCTGGGGATGCGATACCTGTGCGTACTGTGTAGGGGTATTAATTGGAAAGCATAAAATGTCTCCGAAGTTAAGTCCGAAAAAATCCATAGAAGGGGCAGTTGGCGGAGTGGTCGGTGCTGCACTTCTGGGAGCAGTTTATGCTGCTGTAATTGGTAAATATCTGGAGGCACAGAATCAGATTGCAGTCTATGCGGTGATCTGTGGAATTGGCGCATTGATTTCCATGGTGGGCGACCTGGCTGCTTCTGCTATTAAGAGAAACCATGATATTAAGGATTACGGTAAGCTGATACCGGGGCATGGCGGAATATTAGACCGCTTTGACAGTGTGATATTTACAGCTCCGGTTATTTACTTTTTAGCAACACTTTTTAATTAAGAATCAGAGTCTGTTTGAAATTTGCCTGCTCAAATGGGGCGGGCAGATTACTGCAATGATTTTTCAAACACTCTGGGAAAGAACAAGAGAGGATTTTTTATGAAGACGATAGCGGTGTTAGGATCCACAGGTTCTATTGGAACCCAGACCTTAGAAGTAGTAAGGGAAAATAATGACTTGCAGGTAGCGGCATTGGCGGCAGGCAGTAATATCGTGCTTTTGGAAAAACAAATTCGGGAATTCAAGCCAAAGGCAGCAGCAGTCTGGGACGAAAAATCCGCTTCGGAATTAAGGGAATCCGTAAAAGATCTGGATGTTAAAGTTGTAAGCGGCATGGAGGGATTAATTGAAATCTCTACGCTGCCCGAGGTAGAGATTCTGGTCACTGCCATCGTGGGAATGATTGGAATACTGCCCACAATTGAAGCGATTAAGGCGAAAAAGGATATTGCGCTGGCGAATAAGGAGACACTGGTAACGGCAGGGCATATTATTATGCCGCTGGCAGAAGAATGCGGTGTGCGGATTTTGCCTGTGGACAGTGAACACAGCGCTATTTTCCAGTCTCTAAACGGCGAGAATCCAAAAAGAATTGGTAAAATACTTTTGACGGCATCAGGCGGTCCTTTCCGCGGGAAAACGAAATCATTTTTAGAAAAAGTCCGTTTGGAGGATGCTTTGAAGCATCCAAACTGGGCAATGGGACAGAAAATTACCATAGACTCTGCAACATTGGTAAATAAAGGTTTGGAAGTTATGGAAGCCAAGTGGTTGTTTGGAGTAGATTTGGATAAAATACAAGTAGTGATACAGCCGCAGAGTATCATCCATTCCATGGTGGAATATGTAGATGGAGCGATTATGGCAGAACTGGGAACACCGGATATGAAGCTGCCGATACAATATGCCCTTTATTATCCGGATCGTAAGTATCTGGGAGGAGAACGGCTGGATTTTTGGAAGTTATCACAGATTACCTTTGAAAAACCGGATATGGATACCTTTCTTGGATTGCCGCTGGCATTTCAGGCATCGAAAGCAGGTGGTTCTATGCCGACGGTATTCAATGCAGCCAACGAGCGTGCAGTCAGTAAATTTTTACATAAGGAAATCCGTTTCCTGGATATTTATGATATCATTATGTACTGTATGGAGGAACATAAGACCATCCAGAATCCAACTGTGGAAGAGATACTGGCTACGGAACAGGCAACTTATGAATTGATTGAAAGCAGGTGGTAGATTGAAAATTGTTATTGCTATTTTAATATTTAGTATTATCATTATTATCCATGAGCTGGGACATTTTATTCTGGCGAAATTAAATGGAATCACCGTTACAGAATTTTCAGTGGGTATGGGGCCCAGACTGGTAAGCACCACAAAAGGTGAAACCAGGTATTCACTGAAACTGCTTCCCTTTGGCGGTTCCTGTATGATGCTTGGTGAAGACGAAGCAGCGGGTGATGACGGGTCTTTTGGCAGTAAATCTGTATGGGCGAGGATTTCTGTTATCGCTGCAGGTCCGATCTTTAACTTTATTTTAGCCTTTGTGCTGGCGTTGTTTATCATCGGCAGTATTGGCCATGATTCACCTGTAGTAGGTGCCGTTACGAAAGGCTTTCCTGCCGCAGAAGCCGGGTTAAAAGTAGGCGATGTTATAACCAAGATGAACAACAAGAATATCAGGGTTTCCAGGGAAATCAATAATTATGTCACCTTTAACCAGGGTAAACCGGTAACGCTTACTTACGAACGGGATGGGGAAAGTCATACCGTTCAGATGACACCTGAAAAGTCGGATAACGGCAGATACTTATTCGGCATTAGTCCGGCGGGAACCAGAGTAAAAGGAAATCCAATAAGCACCCTGAAGTACAGTGCGTATGAGGTAAAGTATTGGATCGATACCACGATTGGAAGTCTGAAGATGCTTGTCAGAGGTCAGGTAGGTATTAACGATATGTCAGGACCGGTAGGCGTGGTTACGATAATTGGAGATACTTACGAAGAGAGCGCCAAAGAGGGCGGCGGTTTTCTGGTTTGGCTGAATATGCTGAACATTTCCATATTGTTAACAGCCAATCTTGGAGTCATGAATCTGCTTCCCCTTCCGGCTTTGGATGGAGGAAGGCTGGTGTTTTTAATTCTGGAAGCTATACGGGGAAAAAGGATCAGCCCGGAAAAAGAAGGCATGGTGCATTTTATTGGACTAATGGCGCTTATGGTTCTGATGGTAGTCGTTATGTTCAATGATGTTATGAAGATTCTGTAATAGTAAATGGTTAGATAATTTATAAATGTATTTGTCAACAATGCCTGTCTGATTATAGGCAGGATATTTGTTTAAAGGATAACAGTATTAAGCTGCGAAATGGAGGATTATAAACCTTATTTCGCAGCTTTTTTCATGAAGATTTTACGTAAGAAAAGCTACTAATAGTGTATAACAGGTTTTTTCACGGACATTTGGTCAGGCGTGAATGATATATGGATATTGAAATCCCTGTGGTGACAGCTTTGTTAGCAGGTGGATGGCAAATATCGTATACATATAGAAAATTTCTGCATATACTATAGATGACAGGATATTTGCGAGGTCAGGCATGTCAAACAATTTAATCAAAGCCATGCAGCAGGACACCCCGGACCGGGGGCGTTTACAGATACGTGTACTGTCAAACCAGCGTGCCACGCCGGTTGCAGACGCGACGATAGATATCTCTTATTCAGGAGACCCGGAAAGTACAGTAGAAAAAGTTTCAACAGACAGCACAGGTCAGACGGCAGCTATAGAATTGGCAACGCCGCCTCTGGAATACAGTCTTGCACCATCGGAGACACAGCCCTATTCGGAGTATACCCTTCGGATTACTGCGGAAGGGTTTGAGACAATTACGATTAATGGTACGGAAATTCTGGCGGATCAGGTGGCATTGCAGGAAGTGCGGTTGCGTCCTCTGGCTGGAAATGAGGGGATTGATACAATCGTAATTCCGGCACATACGCTTTACGGTACCTATCCCCCTAAGATTGCGGAAGCAGAAATCAAGCCCGTGAACCAGATCGGGGAAATTGTTTTGAGCCGGGTTGTTATTCCGGAATTCGTGGTGGTTCATGACGGATCCCCGCGGGATACAACAGCAACGGATTATTACATTCGTTACAAAGATTATATTAAAAATGTAGCATCCAGCGAGATCTATGCGACCTGGCCAAGGGCTACAATTGAAGCGAATGTACTTGCTATTATGTCCTTTACTTTAAACCGGGTTTATACGGAATGGTACCGGAATAAAGGATTTGATTTTACCATTACTTCCTCTACAGCTTTTGACCATAAATGGATCTATGGCAGGAATATTTTTGAGAGTATCTCGGAAGTAGTGGATGATTTATTCAGTAATTACCTTTCCAGACCAAATGTTAAACAGCCTATTCTGACACAGTATTGCGATGGACAGAGAGTCCAGTGTCCAAACTGGATGACCAAATTGCAAGAACATATACAACAAATAATACATATCATCAAAGAGATTAATGGCGCACCTCAGATTAAAGAGCTGCGTTGTTCGCATTGTAATAATAGGTATCTATTTGTAGGGTTTGACTTCATGCATAACATTTTATTTACCACTTAGCCAATTCTTAGAGTTGATTTGACCTTGCATTCTTTGAATAATATTCTGAGTTAAAGCGTTACTGAGCAATACTAAAAACAGTATGATCAAGTATGGCTTTGCCCTCTTTTTAATCCATGCATCAGAGTTTTTGATACAATTTGTGAAATTTTCTGTTCTAGCATATTTGTCAAATGTAGGTTGGATATTGCAAGATATTTTCTAAGGAGCATTTTTCGAATGCTTTTCCATGACCGGATTTTAAGCTAATATAGTTTAAATATGTAGCTATTCGGAAAAGGCTCATTCCCTCATTAACGTATTTAATAAAGATTAAGCGTTCAATTTCTGTTTCTTCTTGTACTATGACAGGTGGTTTACCTTTGTCATTAATTCTATTCCCCAGAGGTGGTCTGACATGATAACCTCCTTGTATGGCTTTTTTCAGTCATTCCTCTTAGCACTTCCCCGGAAAAGCGTGTAGAATAATATTCGACCATCCCTTCTATGATACGTTCAATCAAGGATCCAAAAGTTCCATCTATAATTGGTTCCGATACACTTATAACGTCAATTCTGCATTGTTTCTTCAGAAGAGATTTATAGACAATACTATTCTCATGGCTGTGGGCACAACGACTGAATTTCCAAACCAGTATTAAATTAATTGGATGATCATTTGATTTGGCTGTAGAAATCATACGCTATAACTTTTTATTTTATGAGCCCGAACATTAAACTGTTAGGGCAGAGTATGAATAATTGCTATAATGGGAACGACAATGAAAACTATAAATATATGCCAATTGAATAACTTTATTGTATATTATGTCAATTTATATTAAAAAATGTATAAAAATTTAGTGAGATATACAAAAATTAAAATTGAGATTGATGATAGCGGCAACTATAATAAAGGTAGATGCATCTAAATAATCTGGGGTAGATTTTATTTTTTAATCAATGCCACAGGGAAAGCTAAGAGGAAGAGGATGGAGATTAAAATGAGTAAAGTTAAAAGTAAAGCGGTTGCAATTTTGATTGTGATATCTATGATCATTATGTTGATTCCTGTATCAGTATCAGCCCAAATTGACCATTACGTTATAGGGCAACCGATGAAGACGTTTTTTGTCGCGCCCGATGGGAATGATAAAAATTCTGGCAACCGGAGCAAGCCTTTTGCAACCTTAGATAGAGCAAAGCAGGAAGTTGCAAAGTATAATAAAAATATGTCAGGTGATATTTTAGTTTATTTCAGAGAAGGATTTTATCCTCAGAAAAAAATGATAGAATTCACACAGACAGACTCAGGTACAAATGGGTATAACGTTCAGTATGCAGCTTATGAAGATGAAGAAGCGGTTATCAGCGGCGGAAGAAAATTAACAGGCTGGACCTTACATGATAAGGATCAAAACATCTATAAAATGGAAAATGTTGACACAAACTTTCGACAATTATATATTGATGGAAAAAAGGCGATCAGAGCACGTTCCGGAGCCCCTGATGAATATACAACCAGGATTATTGGTGCAGAAAGAATTGATAAAGAAGGGAATATTATTCCAGAAGCATTAGTAGACGGCTCTGATAAAGCGCAGATACCAGCAGTAAGCGGCAGAATACAGATTAATTCATCAGAAATTTCTCAATATAACAACATGGATGAAGTAGAGTTACATATTCTTACTGCATGGACGGAAAATATCCTTCGACTTAAGACCGTTGATTTTCAGGGAGAGCAGGCGGTAATTACCGTTCAGGATCCAGAATCGCTAATGGTATTTAATCGCCCACATCCTAACTTGGATGGTTATAGTCATATGTCAACCAGAAATTTTATTTATTATATAGAAAATGCGTATGAGTTAATTGATCAGGATGATGAGTGGTATCTGGATCAAAAAACGAAGACACTGTATTATAAAGCACCATCTGAAAAAGATATGGAAAACGCAGAAACAATTATACCGGAACTGGAAACAGTAGTAAGTGTTAAGGGGACACTTGATGATCCGGCTAGAAATATAGTTTTCAAAGGACTAACATTTGCACATACAAACTGGCTACATCCATCTAATGAAGGCCTTGTGGGAGGGCAGGCATCTCAGTATGTAGTTAAAGCAGTTTTCGCGACCAATGATATTGGTGTAGCACGACCTGCAGCGGGCGTATTAGTCGAAGCAGCTCAAGATCTTCGATTTGAAGAGAATACATTTACTCAAATGGGAGCGACGGCACTTGATTTACATTGGGGGACAAAAAATAATGTGGTAATAAGTAATACTGTGGAGGATATATCAGGCAATGGTATATCAGTCGGTAAATTTGTTCAGGATGAATTAACAGATTATCATATTCCGTATAACCCGGAGGATGAGCGTGAAATATGCGTAGGAGATAAAATTGTAAATAACAGCGTTATTCAGACAGGAACAGATTATCAAGGATCCGTTCCAATTGTTGCAGGTTATCCCAAAGATATTGTAATTGCGAATAATACAATACGGCAAGCTCCTTATAGTGGAATTGCTGTTGGATACGGATGGACAAAACTAGACAATGCAATGAGTGGAAACCGTATTTTGCGTAATAAAATATATGAAGTATCCCAGGTGTTATGTGATGCAGGAGGTATCTATACACTGTCAAAACAGACAAATTCAGAAATGTCAGAAAACTATATTTATGATATTATGTTACCGGAATGGGCGGATTACGGTACAAATGGTATATATTGTGATGAAGAAACTTCTGGATTCAAGATAAGTGATAATGTGCTGCAAGGTGATATAAGTAATATTGTAATTAGAGGTGCACCAAATGATTATTTGGAAAATTATATTAATCCAACATCAGATAATAAACGTGCGCAGGAAATTATTAAAAATGCTGGAGTTACAAGAGATTATAAAGAAGGTTGGTATGATGATGCAAATATAAATAGTGCAGAGGAGGACCCATCAAATGGGTTAATTACAGTATCTGGTTACGGATTTGGTGAAGCACCAGGAATTATTTACGTAAGTGTGGAAGATGGATTTATGCCTATTACAGGAGACGATATTGTTGGCTGGAAAGATTCGCAAATATTATTTATGAGACCAGAAAATATTATAAGTGGAAATATTTACGTTGATACTGCTGACGGGTGTTCCAGCAATCTTGATACTATTTTGAATCTAACTGATACTACGCTGGAATTAGTACATACAGAAGATTTTGATAATTATGACTCGGGTATTTTATCAAATCCGGAATGGACAAGTGATGATAGTACCATTATTGTAGAACCAAAAGAGTTAGATCAAAGTAAATCTTTACAGTTGACTTCAAATGGGAGCAATACCAAGGCACATCTACTTCAAAAGTTTGGAGACAATGTCACTACATATGATTTTTATTTTGTAGATAAGCTTCAAAGTGCGGAGGGCATTTACTGTGCTATTAGAAGTGCTACAGATGGTATTACATATACATCAAACATAACACCTGGATTTTCAACGACGGTTAGACTGGAGCAAAAAGGAAAAGGTGAAAATGGTATAAGGAAAGAATTGAAAGACAAAACCTGGTATACTGCGAAAACAATGCTATTTGGTAACAAAATGTTTATGAAGGTTTGGAATAGACAAGAAGCAGAACCATTATTTTGGGATGTAAACTATACCATGGCTTCTAAAACTGATAAAGACACTACCTATTATATGGAATTTTATGCAAATGGCAATAAAAAAGTGCTAATTGATAATGTTGCTATTAATGAGATCAAAGCTGATGGAAAGGATGAATTTAAGATTTCGAGTATACAGACAGATTCACCTTATACGCAAGGAGCATTAGCAACTTTAATAGGTATATTCCCGGCTGAGAGCGGTAAAGTGGTCTTTGAGAATGATGGTCAGGAAATAGAACCTAAAAGTTGGTCAGAACAGACTGTCACATTCCAGGTACCGGAAGAAGCCCAAACTGGAAATATATATCTTAAGTATCCCGATGGAACACTTTCTGAGAGTATGGTACTAGAAGTTTATCGTATTGGTGAAGAAATGTTGAATGAAGATTTTGAAAATTTTGATGCCTCAAAATATTCATTTACAAACAACGAGGTACCTACGGCCACGAATGGTGTACTTCGCATAAATAATACGACAATGTCATCTACTGACAACCAATATGTAGATACTGAGACTACATTTGATTTTAAGTTTAGTAGTGGATATAATCCTGTTCGTTGGGCAGGAAAAGGTCTGTATTTTGGATCTCGTATGCCGGAAGATCCATTGTTTATGCGAGGAACTGTGTTTCCAAATAATGCAACAACATTGTCTACAAATATTCAATATGGCAGTACGTTTGAAAATGGTCCTGAAAACGAGATTGGAGTAGATAAGATTGATGATACTTGGTTTACATTTAAACTCCTATTAGTTGGAAATACAGGATATGTTAAGGTTTGGCCTAAATCTCAATCGGAGCCGATAGAATGGAATAGTAAATATGAAATATCTGGTAAAGCTAATCCGAAAGCCCCTGGTTTTCGTTTGGAACACTATGCGCATGGTTCTCAGGATTATATGATGGTTGATAATTTAATAATTCGCGATTTTACAAGTGAGAATGATAGTGAAGGCATAGATAAAGATGAATTACGAAATTTATATAATGAATATAGAAATCTGGAACAAGATAATTACACAAATGAAAGTTGGAATAGATTTATAGCTGCAATTATAAAAGCCGAAGATGCATTGAAATTTGGAAACCAGGAAGTTGTAAATCAGGCATTAGCTACATTACAGTATGCGTATGAATTACTAGTGGAGTATCCGGATAAAACAGAACTATACAATATAATACGTAAAGCAAAATCTAAATATCAACCGGCATATACACCGGAAAGCTGGGAAAATTTAATACAAAGTTTGGATGAGGCAAAATACGTTTATGCCAATCGAGAGGCTACAGCGGAGGAGATATCAATAATAGAGGCTGAATTACAAATTGCCATTGATGCTTTGATAGAGCAGGAAGAAATTATTTCAGTTTCCGGGATAACTTTAAACCAGACAAGTATTACGTTAAACGAAGGTGAAAAAGCATCTCTCTCAGCTACAGTTTACCCGGCAGATGCAACAGATAATGGAGTTATATGGTCTTGTACAAATAATAAAGTTGCAACGGTTGACAGCTATGGAAAAATTACAGCCATTGGTGCAGGAAATGCAATGGTTACTGTAAAAACAAATGATGGAAATTTTGCAGCAGACTGCCAGGTAAAAGTAATAGCTGCGACACCAGAGAAACCGACAGAGCCTACAAAGCCAACAGAACCTGCAAAGCCAACGCAGCCGGCTAAAGTCACTGGTATCACGCTCAATATGGAAAGAAAATATTTAAGAAAAGGTATGACAGTTAATATCAAAGCTAAAGTTTCCCCGGCAGATGCTGTTAATAAAAAAGTTTCCTGGAAGAGCAGTAACCGAAAAGTGGCTATAGTATCTTCTGGAAAAGTTACAGCGAAGGGAAATGGAAATGCCACGATCACAGCTTCTGTTGGTAGTGTGAAAGCTTCTGTAAAGATTCGTGTTGGCAAAAAATATGTATCTGTTAGGAAGGTAAACTTAAGTAACAAAAAAATTAGTATGAACGCCAAAGGAACATATAATCTGAAAGCAACAGTTAGTCCGAAAAAAGCTTCAAATAAGAATATTATTTGGAAAACAAGTAACAAAAAAGTAGTTACGGTAAGTAATAAAGGTAAACTTATTGCTAAGAGTACTGGAAAAGCTACTATAACAGCAATAAGTCAGGAAAGCGGACGTATTGCAAGATGTACGGTCACTGTCAAGCAGAAGGTTAATAGAGTTAAAATAAACAGGACTAAAATAGCTATTAAAGAGGGGAAAATATTTAAATTAAAATTAAGTGTAGCTCCCAAACAAGCGAAAAATACAGTTATAGTATGGAAAAGTTTAAATAAAAAGGTAGCAACTGTAAATTCAGATGGGAAAGTAAAAGCCGTTAAAAAAGGAACAACAAAAATTTCAGCAAAAGTTGGACATAAGAAAATAGATTGTATAATCACGGTAAAATAGAGTAGTGTTAGTTTGTTTAGATATAAGTGCTTTAAAAATTTGTTACTAAGATCAATTGCGTAAGAATATATTTTTAAAGCACTATCTATTGCTGTTGCGCTGACTCAATTTTATAAGAAGCACCAAGAAGTAAATTTTATTATTCAATTCATTAAATTCAGTAAGGAAGGTTTTTGAAGATTAATATTACAAGTGTAAGATTTAGTGAGGTGTATATATTAAAGTAAAATTAAACATTAATAAAGAATATATAAAGTATAAAATTTTAGTATAATATACATTTTTTAAAATTGAGGAAGTTTATAGAGTAAGCTATAATTTATTTAGGAACAAGGAACAGCGCAGTTTCTTTTATACTTTTTAGGCTATACAGTTATCACAAATAACCAAACTAATTAAATTTAAAAAAGGAGGATAATAATCAATGAAAAAGAAAATTATAAGTACATTACTGGTAGCTGCTGTAATGGCAACAACTTTTGCAGGTTGCAGTGGAGGGACATCAGTAACAGAAAAGACTACTACCGAAGAAACAAATAAAAAGCAGGAAACGGAGAATAAAACGGAAGCAGTATCAAAGGAGGAGATAAGTGAAACTTCTGATGATGATGTGAAATTAACCTGGGCAGTATTTGAGACTGATAATTATACTGCAGAAGTATGGCAGACAATAATTGATGCTTTTGAAAAAGATAATCCGGGAATTAAAATAGAAAAAGTTCTTATGACAGGAGACTCAAGGCCTCAATTTCTAAAAACGATGCTTGCAGCAGGTAATATGCCAGATATTAATATAGATCCTGTTGATCTCGCTAGTACGGAGGGTATCTATGCGGAAGTCCCGGAAGAATTGCTACAAAAATATGAAGATACTGCAATTGCAACCTATGGAGGTAAGCATACCTTGGTTCCAGCTTACAAAGCTTTGCGTAATCAGTGCTATTATCATAAAGATCAATTTGAAGAAGCGGGTATCACAGAAGAGCCTCAAACATGGGAAGAATTTTTAGAAGTTTGTAAAAAGCTAAAGGAGTCAGGAAAAACCCCTTTAATGGGTGTGGGAGCATCTGATATATGGGCAACAAGTTTCGGCTGGTGGACAGGTGTAGCAAACGCAGATATTATGAATGCATATCCAGATTTTAATGCAGATATCTTAAACGGAAAGTTAGAATGGACTGATTCTGTAGTTGCAGATTCATTAAACGCTTGGAAGACTTTAATTGACGAGGGTTACTATCACAAAGGAAGCATGTCATTCAGCTATACGCAGGCAAGTGAAGAATTTGCAGGCGGAAGTGCTGCTATGTTTATGGATGGTGCATGGTCTGCAGCCGGTTATGACGGCAAAGGATTAACATTAGATGACATGGGAGTTTTTGTAATGCCAACTCCGACAGGTGCAAAAAATTATTGTACCATGCCTCAGTATTGGGGGGTTTCGGAAACATGTCAAAATAAAGAAGCCGCATTTAAATTCTGTGAATATGTATTGGGAGGTAATCCTGAAATCTATAAATATTATTTAAAAGCTGATGGTACATATTCTGTTACAAACGATCCAGTAGAATATGAAATGGGGCCAATTCAGACTAAGTTTGCAGATAACTATAAAGAATACAAGTTAGTGCCTGAGATTATGAAGATGGTTGGAGATACTGCAATGCCAAACGGATTTGAAGATTTTACATGTAAATCGTTACAAAATATCTTTACTGGGGCAGATGTAGAAAGTGAATTGGCTACATGGGGTGTTGAAATGGAACGTCTAAAGAATGCTAATCAATAAATTAAACTTGTAAATCTAATATAGTCTGGAGTGCAGATGAATACTGTATTTCAGACTATATGTAATTAGGATAATACTTTATTGGAAAGGAAGGTTTAAATGCGTAAAAAATCAAAAATATTTTTGTTACCGGCATTTTTAATATATGTGCTATTAATGATAATTCCAATCATAGGTGCCTTTTATTTAAGTTTCACAGATTGGAATGGGATATCACAGAATTTTAATTTAGTAGGATTTAAGAATTATATTAATATGTTGAAAGATGTGCGCCTACGAAATGCAATTGGCGTTACGGTAACAATTACACTTGTTGTGAGTATCACGGTCAATGTTTTGGGGCTTTTTCTTGCCAGCCTACTAAATAAAGCGGGAAAATTAACAAATGTACTAAGGAGCGTTTTTTTCTTACCATATGTTATGAGTACAGTAGCAATATCATTCATATGGATGTCAATTTTATCTTATACAGGAGTACTTAACAGTATATTGGGAGCTATTGGTTTGGGGGACATCATATCTGACTATATTGGTAATGCAAAATATGCAATCAGAAGTATTTGTGTAATAGAAATATGGAGAACTTTGGGATTTCATATGGTATTATATTTAGCTTCTATCCAGACCGTTCCTGAAGAGCTTTATGAAGCTTGTACAGTAGATGGTGGTAATTGGTGGCAAAAATTTCGCTATGTAACACTTCCCATGATTGTTCCTGGCATTACGATTAGTGTAGTTATGAGTATTATGACGGAAATGAAGCAATATGATATTGTTAAAGTAATTACAAATGGAGGACCTGGATATGCAACTGAAACGGTAACTTATAATATTGTTACACAGGCTTTTGGTAATAACATGCTTGGGTATTCGTCTGCAATTGCAGTATTTTTATTTATTATTATAGCAGTGATCTCAATTATACAGGTGAGTATCGGAAATAAATTGGAGGTGTAACATATGAAAAACGCAAATCGTCAACCAAGCAGGAACAGAAATCTATTGCTAATAGGAATTTTAATACTTTTGGCACTGATTTTTATACTTCCCTTATACATTACGGTAATTAATATATTTAAACCAACAAAGATAATCGCTGCTTCACCAATGTCAATACCGATTCCCCCTATTTTAGATAATGTCGTTAATGTATTAAAAAGTCCAAATGTAAATTTAGCGCAAATGTATTTTAATTCCATTTGTATTACTGTATTTGGTGCAGGTATTTGTATTCTGGTTTCTTCTATGGCGGCTTATTACATAGTTAGAACAAAAAATCGTGTGGCCAATTTCCTCAGCATATTCTTTTTATTCGGACTTATGGTTCCATATGTAATTGTATACGTCCCATTAGTGACTATGTTTAATAAGACCGGAATAAATGGAAACCTGCCTAGTTTAATTATGGTGTTTGTTTCAGGCAGTATCTCTTTCTCAGTCTTTATGTATCGTGGCTTTATAGGATCCTTGTCAGTTGAATTGGAAGAAGCTGCAATTGTGGATAGTGCGGGGCAGTTCACAATATTTTTCAAAATAATTATGCCATTAGTGAAACCATGTACTACAACAGTCGGAATTTTTATAGGATTGTCCATGTGGAATGATTTCTTGACTCCATTGTTGATTGGACAGGTCAAGACCATAACAGTAGGAATCTATACAGCCATCGGACCATATGCATCAGACTGGGGTACAGTGTTTGCATATGTTATGTTTGCTACCCTTCCTATAGTAGTAGTCTACTTATTTTTACAAAAGCAATTTATAGCAGGTCTAACAGCCGGAGCTCTCAAAGGATAAGTGTGGCGGTCTGGCAAACCACTGTTAGCGAGTCTTGCGTGCTCGTGATATTTTAACCTATATGATAGTATGAAACTGTAATTATTATGATGATGAGAAATATGTGTGAAAGCCGCACGTACGTTTGCGGAAAGGAATCCATATTGTGAGATATAATTTTACAAAATATTGCAGGAAAACTAGTATTAATAGTAGTATATATTACGACAGGACGTGGAAAGAGAATTATATATATGTTATACTAAAATACGGAAAATTTCTATATATGAGCTACAAGGTTTCCGTAAAAAGTGCTGAATTAAAACGCATAGGAAATTAATATACGAAAATAGGTAAGGAGGACTAAGAACTGATGAGGTATATAAACCGTTTGAAAGAAGAATTCAATAGTTTTAGTATTTTTTTGAAAATTTCATTGTTGTTTGAAACGGTTTTGATAACATCATTGTTAGCTGTGGCGTTATTTTTGATTGTACAGTTTTCCGAAATGCTACGAGAAAAAGAGATAGCACTAGGGGAAACTAAAATTGAAAAGTTATCCTTAGATATAACAGATAAGTATAACCGCATCTATAGTTTATCCAATTATATGACCAGTGGAGAGATCTCGCAAATTATGAGAAAAATAAACTCAGATGATGCTAATGCATTTGATTATAAAAATATCAACTATATTGATGTCTTCTTTAAAGGTGTAATTGCAGCGGATAATTCTATTAGTGACATTATATTGGTATCAAGCACTGGGAATGTCTTCTCATTTACAACCAAAGCGAGTTATGAAGTGAAAACTAATTATGCTTTTATGCAGGATGATCAAATCAAAGAATTTATGGACACAAATGAAAATATGAAAATTTACTATTCTGATCCATCTACATATTCTCTCAGGAAAAGAGTGCCAGTAATATCATTTATGGGAAAAATTTATGATGCCAGTTTGTTTCCTTCTAAACATGTGGTAGGAATTTATATTATAAACATACCAATAGAAGAGATAGATAAAAGTGTTTTACTAAAAGAAGAAAACAGCAAGGGCGAACTATTTCTAGTTAGCAGTACGGGACAAATATTATACAGTACAACAGGGAGGAATACAGGAGAACCATTTTCAGAAGAAAGCATGAATGTACCAGATATTTACCATAAATCCAGAAAAGTTGGCATTAGTGGCCTAACGGTGAGGTATAGTTTGACAAATAAAGAGCTGTTTTATGAAATAGATCTTACGAAAAGAAAAATTGCAATTGTATTGTGTATATCTATTGGAATTACTTTACTTATTAGTTTTTTAATATATAGAATTTTTAATAAAAAGGTTATACTATTACTAGATTCAATGAAGAAAGTTCAAAAAGGTAATTTTCAACTCAAGATTCCGGTTAATACACAGGATGAGATTGGAATGTTAAGCAAATCTTTCAACGAAATGTGTGTGAAGTTGAATGAATATATTGCTAGAGTATATAGAGCGGAAATACAGCAGAAAAATGCTGAGATTAATGCACTTCAGGTTCAGATTGATCCACATTTTTTATATAATACATTGGAGAGCATTAAAGCAAAAGCGATTGAGGAGGGTTCCGAGGTAACTTCTGAAATGATTACGCTCCTTGGGAATCTATTTCGATGGAGTATGAGAACCAAAGAAAAAATTGTTGTTTTAGAAGAAGAGATTGAATATGTAAAGACATACCTGAAAATTCAATCGTATCGGTTTAGCAAAAGGCTGGAGGTTGATATTCATATTTCAGAAGAATATCTGGATTATGGTATACCCAAACTGATTTTGCAACCATTAGTAGAAAATGTAATTAAACATGGGATAGATCCGGTAATTGAAAGAGGTATCATAGGGATTCATGCAAAACAAAAGGATAGTAATCTCGAAATAACCATATTTGATAATGGAAAGGGAATATCGGAGATTCAGTTGGAATGTATAAATAATAAATTGATTAATACATCTATGCAGGATGAGTTTGAGAGTATAGGGATTCAGAACGTACATCAGAGATTAAAACTATTATTTGGAGATGAATATGGAATACAGATAAAGAGTATAGTAAATTATGGAACTGCGGTTAAAGTAACAGTGCCGGCCATGGCAAAGAAGGAGATGGAAATAATTGTATAGACTGTTGATTGTTGATGATGAAGAACAGATTCGGGAAGGGCTTAAGAAAATATTACCTTGGGCTGAGTATGATATTGAAGTTTCCGGGGAGGCGGGTAATGGTCAGCAGGCTCTGGATTTGGTAAATGAAATTCAGCCACATATTATTTTTGTTGATATGCATATGCCTATTATGGGAGGAAACCAATTCCTGGGAGAACTCAAGAATACGGGATTTAGAGGAAAAGTAATTGTATTAAGCGGTTATGATGATTTTGGTCTGATTCGGCAAGCCATGCGAAATGGAGCGGTTGACTATTTATTAAAACCATCCAGTAAAGATGAGATTTTACAGATAATTGAAGAAATCATAGCAAGTTTTGAAGATGAAATTCAATTAAAGCTTAAAAACAGTGAAAGTTTGTATGTTCTAAAAGCGAATGTGTTGGGACGTTTACTAAGAGAAAACATCTCATATTTTGAACTAAAACAAAAATTAGAGCTACTGGAAATAAATTTTAATGATGATTACCACACTATTGCAATATTAGAAATTATAAATGATGGTAAGGATGGATTATTAGGCCATACGTTTAATATAAATCAAATTTGCCATGATATAGTTGAGAAACCGGGGCATGGAATAGTATTTATAGATTCAATAGGTAGGGTTATAATTATATTGTCGCACCTAATAATGATTGATCATGACATTTTTATAAAAGATATTCTTACTCAAATTATTGAATGTGTAAAGCAGTCACTAGGATTACAAACGGTTATTTCTGTTGGAAGATTAGTAAAGACATATCGTAATTTTAAAAAAAGTTATAAGGAAGCTGTAAGAACTTTAGAGTATCAATATGTATTCGGTCTAAATAACGTTCTTTTTTACGATGAAATTGAAGAATATTTTGAAAATAAAAAAGATTTCCCTAAGGTTGAAAGACAAGATATCCGTAAGATTATTCAACATTATGATTTTACGGAAGTAACGGAGTTTATGAATAGATTTTTTTTAATGTATACTAAGAAAGAAGTTGTTGCAGATCGGTTTGTCCTTCGTAATTGTGCAATGGAAATTATCATATTGGCGTATCAGTGTCTTGACGAAATATCAATATTAGAGAATAAATGTATATCTTCACTGAAGGAAAATGCTCTTCAAAAAATTTCAGTACAAAATACGCTGAATGATATCAAAGATACTGTATGCGGTTGTATTTTCGAGATTATTAAAGAATTAGAGAAGTTTAAGGATATCACATATTCAAAACTGGTAAACGATACAATGCTATCTGTACAGGAACAATATTCTTCTACGGAATTATCACTGCAATATCTGGCAGATAAATTTCACGTAAACTCCGCTTACCTAGGAAGAATTTTTAAGAAAGAGGTAAATAAAAGCTTTCCGGATTATCTAAATATTATAAGAATTGAGAAAGCGAAGAGATTATTGATTGATACAAATTATAAAGGTAGTGAGCTGTGTAAAAAAGTTGGTTTTGCAAACTATAACTACTTTTATATTGTATTCAAAAAAGTGACTGGAAAAAGCCCTATGGATTTTCGTAAGTAACGATATATCTTTTTGCAGGATAAGAGATGCTGAGGGAATACTTGTATTAGTTTGTTCTTGCAATATGGCATAATTGAAAGATCATACAAAACTAAAAACTATAAAATAACGATGCAGCCCAGATCAAAGAGCTGCATCGTTTTCTTTATAGTGATAATACAATTGAAATGAGTCTTCAGATTTGTTATACACAATTTTAGCTATGATTCTTTTTAAAGTTTCATTCTTTTGCTGAACAGTAAAGTTATCAGATGTGATTACATCATATACGTTCTGAAGATTTTTACGCATTGCATTCTGATAATCCGCGTCGGATTTCACTAGAGATGGGGCTTTTATTTTATTTATTTGGTAAATCAAGTCATCATGCTCTTTTTGGATAAGCTGTTTATTTTCTTTGTATTCTTCTAAAGTATCTATACCATCACGATATGCTTGCTTAATACGGGTTTCTTTTTGAGTAATGCGGGCAAGCTGCGTTTCTAACGATTTTATTGCTGCATCTGAAGTACTTATGGAGCGGATTCGTTCAAATTTAAAGCTGTTGTCATTTAAGTCACGTAAAATTATTTCTTTTATGGAAGTTTCTGCTTTTCTTGCAGAAATACTATGTGAAATGGAACATTTGCCCTTCATATAACCATAACATTGGAATGAATAATATACCCTTCCCTTACGAGACTGCTTGCTGGATGAAAGAGTACGCCCGCATGCAGAGCATTTAATAAGTCCACTAAGCCAATGCTTTGAAGTTTCTGATGGTCTTGCATTTTTTGGATGATATTCTGAATGGAAACGTTGCTGCGCTTTCTCAAAGATTTCCTGATTAAGAATGGCTTCATGTTTTCCTTCTTTGATGATCCATTCGTCTGAATCTTTTATACGATTTGTGGAATTTTCTGTTCGGTTCCACCGAATCTTTCCAATATAAGTTGGATTTTGCAAAATATATTCCAAAGAGCGTTTTTCAAAAGCCTTTCCATGGCTGGTTTTTAAACCTATAGAGTTTAAAAATTTAGTTATTTGAAAGAGGCTCAAACCTTCGTTGACGTATTTATTAAAGATTAGGCGAATGATTTCTGCTTCTTCCGGCACGATAACAGGCGGCTTACCTTTTTCTACAATGTTGTATCCAAGCGGAGGTCTGGCTTGATAACCACCCTGTATTGCTTTTTCGGTCATTCCTCTAAACACTTCCCCTGAGAGCCGTGTGGAGTAGTATTCGTCCATCCATTCAATGATACGTTCAATTAAAGAGCCAAATGGACCGTCTATGATTGGCTCTGATACACTTATGACATCAATATTGCATTGCTTCTTCAAAAGAGATTTATATACAATGCTTTCTTCCTGGTTACGGGCGAAACGGCTGAATTTCCATACAAGTATTACGTCAATCGGATGATCTGTAGATTTGGCTGTAGCAATCATACGCTGGAATTCAGGACGTTTGTCGGCTTTCCTTCCGGAAATGCCTTTTTCCATAAAGATTAATTCATCTGGTATTATAATATTATTTTGATGGGCATATTCAGAAATCAATCGCTTCTGTGCATCGGGTGATAATTCCTCCTGCATGTTTGTCGATACTCGGATATAACCAGCTCCAAATCTAACCTCAGATTTATCTGATTCTTTTTTATCCATCATAAGTCTCCCCCTATTTCTTTTTATATTATGAAAAAAGTTCTAAACGATGTAATAATTTTAGATCCTTTCGGAATGTTAATGCCCCGAACATTAGATAGTTCGGGGCAGACTATTAATTATTGCCATAATGGGAACGACACTAAAGTATTTCAATACGATTTTCAACAATGCGGTAAGTCATATCGGTTTACTTCGTCAATGCATCGGCTCCAATAGCTCAAAATTGCCATGTTGCAGCTGAAAGAGTGATGCCAAGATATAATATTGTTTCATCTTCTTTTTTAGTGTGTCATCAACGCGAATATTTAAAATTGCCAATTATACATTTTTTTACTTATAATTATATTATTTTATAATTTGTATTATGTCAATACTTTGAATGAAATATTGTTCAATTACACTTAGATCAACCAGTAATGGAATT
Source organism: uncultured Robinsoniella sp. (assembly GCA_900540475.1). Taxonomy (GTDB): domain Bacteria; phylum Bacillota; class Clostridia; order Lachnospirales; family Lachnospiraceae; genus Robinsoniella. The sequence goes on from UQGG01000005.1 coordinate 92,807, forward strand.
TTTAAGGAAATCCCTTTTCATGCATTTGAATATTGAGTATAATTTTCTATGAAATAACAATTACCAAGGAGAAAAGTGAGATATGGAGAATTTAATTTGGAAAATCAGAAGTTCAAAAAAACTAACATTACAAGAAATGGAAGTTAAAACAGGTGTAAGTAAAACAGCTATTAATGACATTGAGAACGGTAAAAAGTCGCCTAGGCTTGATACATTGCAATTAATTGCTAACGGACTTGATGTCAATGTAATTGACCTAATAGACTGTACTTAACTTATATTCTGGCATATTTCCGCTATTGCGGAAATATGCACTGAAAGTATCGACATTTAACTTTAAAATTGTATAATGATTTTAATACTTAATTTACTCAACTTCAACTAAGTTGGCATTTAAAAAGTTTTTACCCTTTTGCTACTCAGAGGACATGCAGAAAAGAGCAAAACGTCTCCCCGGGATGGATATTAATAAGGAGGATGTACTATGAGAAAAGAAGATGATTTAAAGTTACTATGGAATTTAATAATGAAACACAAACACAGAGCAAGGGAAATATATTACCTTGTACTTGGATTTTTGGGGAATAGCAAACGCTAGTCCCCTTTTTTGTTTTCAAATTTCTTAAACTCTTCGTAAATGTAATCCCAGTATTCATCAGGTAATCCCATCATCATATTAAGGCAAAATTTCTTGAATTCATTTTGTTCACCTGCCATCCGTCCCATATTATTTAGAAAAACCATGTCTTCAGGAATAAACATATTTTCACTTCCGCCGGTACCATCGCGTAGCCAATCTTCATTAACATTAAATTTCTGACAAATATCTTCTATCAAAATTTCGCTGGGCGTCCCTGTCTTAATTAATTTGGATATATATTGCTGAGACACCTTTAACTTTTTAGCAAAAGCTGTTTTAGTCATATCCAATTCATTAATTAGAATCAAAATTCTTTCATTTATTGTTTGCAAAATACCACCTCCTTGATAATGAGTATACCATTTACAAAAAAAATGTCAATAAAAAAACACAACTAAGTTGTGAAAATGCGTTGACATTGAAAATTAGTTGTGATAATATGAAACTAAGTAGTGAAGCAACAAGGTCCCGTAAGATGCGGAAATCATTATTAGGTGAAAATGGCAATAAATAAAACAGATTAAGAAAGGAGAAAGCAATATGTCAAATGTTAATTTAACCCCAGAAAAAATAAAAAAAAGATTAGAACAGGCTGGCGAGATGCAACAGATTTGGGACGGTAACAGCGAATTAGCAAAAGCGTTTTTAAAAGGCTGCATCGCAACAGCTAATGCGTTAGCAGGAAAATGCATTCCAGAGGATAAAAAAATAAGTTAAATAAGGGAGATTTGAAAGAGTAACAAGTACAAACTGTCTGCCATAAGATAAATATAAACAGATACTCAAATATAAGGGGGGATTACATATATGGTTTATAAACCAAGCATATTGATCAAAGACGGTAAAATGATACCACTGGATGAGATGTCCAAGAAAGATCGGGATGATTTTGTAAAAAAGGCCACAGTGGCAGCTATGGCGGCAGTGGGGTACAGACTGGTGGATGAGAAAAATTGAAAACTATTCCTGGCACTATAGCGGATTTGTCTTATTGTATTTATAAATAGGGTTTTTCGCTGCAGTGCTAGGATGGAAAAGATTTGTAGATAATCGAAAGGAGAAGTTATGCAAGTAAAGGATCTATATTCAAAAGAACAAGTAAAGAATGTTTTTTTCATTAATATTCAATTGTTTTTTAGATATGAGGCAACTAAATATAAGGGGCATAATCTAATTTACAATCCGGACAAGCCATGTTATCAAATTTGTGGCTTTTCTTATGATTCGCCTATACCTGCAGTAATTAGAGAATATGATCCTGATGAAGCTCCATTTATACTAATGGACGTACAAGAAGAACTTCTTAGGTTAAGGAAATTGTGTCAAGAGGAACGACAGATAAACCGCAAATTAGAGGATCTTATGCTACAAGAATCTGAAAATAAAAATAATTCTGTGATTATAAACTTAAAGAATCAAATTGATGAAATAAATAGACAGGTTTATTCAAAAAGAGAAGTCTGTAAGGTCAAAAATAAAAAAATGATTACATAGGGAGGGGGAGATAAATTTAGTGGATACAGTAAAAAAGCATAGTTATGATCTTATGGAGCAGTCAAATTTAACATATTGGGCTAAATGGAATTTTAGCAGAATTCCATATAAATTACTAGATGGACAGGTTACAAAACTGAAAAATCTGAAATACATGAAGGAGGGCAGTTTTGAAGGAGACTCTAAAGCAGGAAAATGAATATGTAGAGTATAGCCGTAACTTAAAGAAATTAATTTCCGAAAACCCAAATGCACAAATTATGATAGTGGGTATTGATAAAAACGAAGATAAATATGTCTTCCAAAAAGGAGAATTTGAAATGGAGGAAATTACTTTTCTAAGCGGTAATACCTATACATCAAAGTTTGATATGGAAGAAGATATTTATTGTGAAATGTTTGAAAAATATCCAAGTCTTAACAAATGGTTATTAGAAAAACTCATAGAAAGAAAAATCAATAAGTTTCATTGGCAAAAAGTAATATTAATTAGTATTTAAAAAATAGCAACATTACAAGAAAGGGGAAAAAATGAATTCATCAAAAATTCAAATAAAAAAGGTAAAAAAAATACCAGAACATATCGGGGAAATATTTTCAGTAGAAATCTTTATAGAAAATAGTCCCCCAGATACAAACCAGAATCATTGTGTATCATTCCTTGATACACTTTATTCTCAAGTAAAAGAACATATAGAAACATTTTAATTTCAAAACTTAAGAGCACCAGATTCACGTAATGATTGTATTAGTGAATTAATTTGGTCTGGATGGGAAGTAAACTCGTTTAGGACATATTGATGCTTCTCTTCATCAGTTAAGGAACTGCTGGAGAGTTTGCTAAAAAGTATTGGATTGTCTAAAAGTAGTTGAATCATTGATTTTGTTAACATATCGTTGTGATAGACTTCCGGCGTAAAATCTACATATTTGCATAATTCCAAGAACTGGTTGTCCGGGAGATGAAAATTTTGTTTATAAAAATCAAAATGTTTTTTTAATTGTTCTGCAAGGTATTCCATGCCGCCACACTCTTGAGTTGTATAAACAACATGCCTTAAATGCGAGATATCAAATGGTACGTCAATATCCACTTTTTCACGTAGGAGTATAGTTCTTGGGCTAATTGCATGTCTAATACCAAGTTCATAAAAAACATTTGCATTTGGATAAGTAATGTCAGCTACTACATAAGTAGAATTCATAAGTTTCTTAAAAATATCATTACTTATGGAACCAGGTGAGATTTCTTCATCTGCGCGGATAACTGTTAAGGAAGGATTGGCGGATAAAAGAGCTTTTTTAATAAAGCATTCATACTTTTGTTTAAGATCTTTTTTTGTAATAGTAAAATCACCAAATCGTTGATTTCCGATTGGCATAATAACAAAACAGGTTTCATTCATAGTATTTTCTCCTTTGCATATTAAAGCATACTTAGATTATAACAAAAAAGGATGAAAATACAATAATTATAAAAAAATTATGAGATTAAAGGAAGGAAAAAAATGAAAAGTCTTAGTACGCTAGAGGGAAACGATGAACGTATATTCAAACAAGAAATTTTGTTTAGGACAAATGGAATGAAATTAAAAGTAAAGATTAGAATACAGAATAAAGATAATGCTACTGACAAGCAGTTTATAATAGGAGTTTTGGATAAATTGTATATGGAAGCAATACAGGAGTACTTAACCTTATAATTTTATGAAAATCTATATCTGAATATAGGATTATAAGATAGTTATATGAAATAAACAGACGGGTTTATTAAAGTAGTCATAAATAGTTGCTTTGGCAAAAAGATTAAAGAATAAACCCCAAACTGTATTTAACAAATAATGTAACAAGAAAGGGGCAGTAAAATGAACAAAGTAGTATTAATTGGAAGGCTGACAAGGGATCCGGAGATAAGGTATTCATCCGGAGAAAATAGTATTGCAGTGGGACGTTATACACTGGCGGTAGATCGTAAGTTTAAACAGGGAGAGGATAAGCAGGCTGATTTTATTCGGTGTGTGGTATTTGGGAAAATGGCAGAATTTGCAGAAAAATACCTGCGCCAGGGGATTAAGATTGCCGTTACGGGACATATACAGACAGGCAGTTATACCAATAAAGACGGGCAGAAAATTTATACAACAGACATTATCGCAGAAGAACAGGAATTTGTGGAAAGAAAACAAGATCAGCATCCCCCTCAGACACCTGTAAACGGGGATGGTTTTATGAACATACCAGATGGTCTTGATGAAGAACTTCCATTCAATTAGTAGAAACAGAAAAGGCATATTATGTATTTGATAACGGAAAACGATATAAAATTTGTACTGTCACAGCGGGAAAAACTGGTTTGTAAAATACATAATGAGGAAAAAGAGTTGCTCCTGCGGATTGAAAGTGAAACACGGAGGATGGACGAGCTACAGAGGGAACTCATTACAGCAAAGTCACTCCGTGGAAAGGTCCTTACGGACTGCCCCATAACACCATCCAGTCATGAGGATGATTATATGTTGTCCATGCTGGAAGACTCAGAAAAATTAAGAAGGCAGTATATGAAAGGAATGCATGAGCAATTTGTGGCTCTGGTGCAGCAAGAGGAAATGGTTCAGAGGATCATTTTCTGTTATGAAACATTGGTGGGGGAAACAAAGGAAATCCTGGAAGCATTTTTTATAAGGAAAGAAAAATGGGATTATATAGAAAGCCGTTTCAAAGTCAGCCACCGTACCCTGGTAGATAAAAGAAGGAATGCAATAGAGGCACTTATGGACCTTTATCACAGGGACATTACAATTGAAGAATTGGGAAGAATGAAAAATGGCATGGAGGAAGGCCGGAAGATAAGCAGGCGGATGAAAAAAAGAAGTATTGGTGATAAAAATTTGGAAGGACAGTTGAATTTATTTGATTGTGGGAAGGGACCGTAATCACAGTATTAGAAATGGAGCGGATACATTTAGATCTAGGAAAGGATAAAAAGGATAAGACATGAAAAATGTAAAGAAAGATATGGTAATCGGCATTGACCACGGTTACGGCTATATGAAGACTGCGCATTCAATTATGAAGAGCGGAGTGAAGGAACTGCCTGTAGAACCTCCTTTTTCACATAACATCATCGAACTAGAGGGAAAATATTATGCAGTGGGGCAGTATATACAAAAACACAGGGCTGTCAAAACAGATACCCAGGATTACTATATATTAACGTTGGCTGCTATCAGTGAAGAATTGAAAAGGCAGCCAAACCTGAAGTGCGCAGAAATTGTGATAGCCGCCGGGTTACCGTATTCTTATTTCAGCAGCCAGAAGAATGAATTTAAAAAATATCTCCTTCAAAATAATACAATAAAATATAAATATGAAGGGATATTGTATGAGGTTGCAATTAAGGATGCGTATGTATTCCCGCAAGGTTTCCCTATCATTGCCCAAGAACTGGAAGCAATGAAAGGAAGGGTATGTGTGGTAGATGTGGGGAGCGGGACACTGGATATATTAACGTTCCAGGACAGCCAGGCCCAGCATGAGGGCTGCTTTTCTGTAAATGGCGGGATTAATTATTGCGTGGAACAGATCCAGAAAGAATTTCTAGCGAAATACCAGACAGAACCGGGGGAAGACATGATACAGGATTACCTCCGGGGGATTCAGAATTCATCCATTGATAAGGAATATTACCGGTTTATGGATCAGATGGTCAAATTTTATGTTGCCAACAATATTTTTGGCGAACTATCAGCGAAAGGCATTAATCTGGCATTCACTTCCATGGTTATCTGTGGAGGGGGAACCTCGCTTGTAAAGCGGTATGGGCAGGGCATTTATCTGCCGCAATCTACCAGGTTTATAGAAAATATCCATGCTAATGCGCAGGGATATGAGTATTTGTGCAAAGGGATTTTAAATGGAAGATAAAGGGGGAATTGGTGTTGGAAATAAAGGGAAAAACTGTATTTGCAAAGGACTTGTCTCAGGTGGATCTATCTTGTATAGAGGTACCGCTTATAGCTGTGTTCCGGAAACCGGAAGATTTACCAGAGGGATGCGTAGCAAGGCTGTTTGATGGGGAAAAAGCAACGGATACCGCTATTATGAGGAAAACAATTGAAGAGCTGCGTGTAGAAATACACGCTGTCTGCCCTTGGATGATACCAATGCAACGGGGAAGGGACGATGTGGAAAGCCTGGTTGAGGTATGGTTTTGAATAAGTGGGAAAAAGTACTGACGGTTATAGATATTCCAGGTGTCTCAGGGATGAAATGGGATTAACCCGGCAGTCATCAGGAAAGTATCGGATATGATTAAAAGTTAAATAAAGAAAGGGAAAACTATGGAAGAAAATAAAAAGAATGGATCCAATCATGTTTCAATATCCGGGAATATTATATCCGGTCCGGTTTTCAGCCATGAGGTATTTGGAGAAATGATTTACCTGATGGAAGTACAGATAAAAAGAAACAGTGGTTATCCAGACATAATACCGGTGCTGGCACCAGAAGGCATGACTGGCGTTATACGTGGATGTCACGGGGAGCACATACAAGTGGTAGGGCAGTACCGTTCTTATAATAAACATGAAGAAAAAAGAAGCCGGCTGGTGTTATCCGTTTTTGCCAATGAAATATACCCGGCAGAAGATTATGGTAGTGGGATGTATAATCGAATATTTATGGATGGATTTATCTGTAAGCAGCCGGTTTACCGGGTAACGCCAAATGGAAAAGAGATCACGGACGTCATGTTGGCGGTTAACCGCCCATACCATAAATCTGATTATATCCCCTGCATCTGTTGGGGGAAAAATGCCAGGGCTGCATCCCGTTTCCATATTGGGGAGCATGTACAGGCCTGGGGACGGATCCAGAGCAGGGAGTATGTGAAAAAACGGGAAGGTTTGCCAGAAGAAATAAAGACTGCATATGAAGTTTCCATAGATGATATGATTCCTATCGAGTAACAACCGGATTATCTGGCGGAAGTGCCACCGGTTTGAAGATTATGTTGCATAATATGACTGGAAAAGTATCCGGTTAAAGATAAAATGAAAGCGGGGTTTAAAAGGATGGGATATGGGTATACAGCCATTGTTATTTTTGCCATTATTTTTGTTATTTTAGGAATAGTTATTAGGCTGACAGGGATTTATTTGGCCATTGATTATGAGGACTTGGGATTATTTGCAAAACTGGCAGTTATATTAATAGTATTTATATGCCTTTTTGGATATATGAAGGATCGCTCTTCCTCCATATATCCAGTAGAAAAAGAAATAGTGGAAACCTATACCTTGAAAGCAATGGGGGTTGCCCAATCACAAAATCTGCAGGGCAGTGCCATATTTCCTTTCGCTTATGTTTCGATGGAAACAAGTGATTATTATTCTGTAATGCTTCAGGATAAAGATGGGGGATACCGGAAAAATAAATATCCGGTAGTAAATACTAAAATATATGAGGTTACTGACAATTATCGTGTAGAAGAAATAATAACCATGAGATATAACATGAAAGATGAGAAGAAAATGAAATGGTTCCCACCAAGAGAAATACAGGAAGAAGCTTATGTGATATATAAAAGTGAAACCGGCAAAAGAAACTATAAAATTTATATTCCTGAGGGGAGTATTATTGAAAATTATAATCCAATGTAAGTGAAAAAGAAAGGTTATCGTAAAGGAACTTTTGAAAAATGAAGACACCAATAATATTTGATAAACAGCATTACATACAGCAGATGCAATATGTGTGCGCTTGTATCATGGCTGGAAGCGCTCATGGCCTGTGGGAAATCATCATTGACAATTTTGCTGGCGGGGGCGGTGCCAGTACGGGGATTGAGATGGCAACTGGATACAGTGTATATGCGGCTATCAATCATGACCCAGAAGCCATCAGGATGCATATGGCTAATCATCCATCAACACGTCATTATTGCGAATCGGTATGGGATGTGAATCCGTTGGAAGTATGTGCTGGACATCCGGTTGGGCTTGCCTGGTTTTCACCGGACTGCAAACATTTCAGCAAAGCCAAGGGTGGGAAACCGAAGGACAAGACGATCCGTGGGCTTGCCTGGGTGGCACTGCGATGGGCTGGACTTGTCCGCCCCAGAGTAATCATGTTGGAAAATGTAGAGGAATTCAAGGATTGGGGTCCGTTGAATCGCAGACATAGACCAATAAAGGCAAAGAAGGGCGTTACCTTTAAACAGTTTGTAAAACAGTTTATAGATCTGGGATATACAGTTGAGTACCGGGAGCTGGTGGCTGCAGATTACGGTGTGCCAACCACGAGAAAAAGGTTCTTCCTAATAGCCAGATGTGATGGACAGGAAACCATCTGGCCACAGAGGACCCATGCACCGGTGGAAAGTGATGATGTTAAGCGGGGGCTGTGCAAGCCGTATCTGGGAGCTTATACTCAGATTGATTTCAATAGGCCATGCCCTTCCATTTTTGCCACAAAAGGAGAGATACTGGAAGAATATGGAACGAAGGCTGTGCGCCCGTTGGCAGAAAACACTATGAGACGGATTTACAAGGGGCTTCATAAGTTTGTTCTGGAGAATCAGGAACCGTTCATTATTCAAGTAAACCATGGAGGGGAGCGGCGACCGCAGGACATAAGAGATCCAATGCCCACGATTACATCAAAGCATGGTTTCGGCATTGTAAATCCATATATTCTACCTACAGAAAATGGAGAGCTGGAAGGGCAACAGCCCGGAATATTGGCCCCTACGTTGATTCAGTACCATTCAGAAACTGCCAAGGGTGCCGTGAGAGGCCAGAATTTATCTCAGCCTATTTTAACACTTGATGGTTCAAATCGGTATGGGCTGGTCAGTACATTTCTCAGCACATTTTATAGTAATAATACCGGGAAGGAAGTGATTGATCCACTTCAAACTGTAACAGCAGGAGGGCAGCACAGTGCATTATGTGCCGCATATATCATGCAACAGAAGGGGCAATCGATAGGTACGAGTCTTCTGAAACCAGCGAACACAATTACATCTGTGAATCATATGGCGGAGGTTAGGGCATTCCTTATCAAATATTATGGGAATGGAACTGGGCAGGATATTTCCAAACCGCTGGATACTGTCACCGGGGTTGACCGGTTTGGGTTGGTCCAGATTCAAGGAGTAGATTACCAGATTGTTGATATAGGTCTTAGGATGCTTGATCCAGATGAACTTTATGGATGCATGGGGTTCCCGAAGGATTATATTATAGACCGGGATTGCGGCGGGAAGGAGATAAAGCGGGCAGAGCAGGTCCGGAAATGCGGAAATGCGGTATCTCCGCCAATCCCATCGGCATTAGTTAGCGCAAATCTTCCCGAACTCTGTACCGGAAAAAGAATGCCGATCTGCCGGCTGGACAGGCTTAAAGAAGAAAAAACTGGACAGATCAAATTTGCATAATTAACAACGACATTTTAAATAATTTGTGGAGGCGAATTGTGGATAAAGATAGCAAAAAAGAGATAGATTCATTTTTACTAAAATGTGAAAAGTATTTGAAAAATGAAGGGAAAGATTCTTTCAGTTTTATATTTGTACTTACAAAGCCAATTAATGAAGGTCTGGAAATTTATACAATGGCTGTAGACAGATCTTGGGATGAGGTTGTATTTTTTCAAAATCACAATACTTTTGCGAAGGAAATGTCAAGTAACCTTTGTAATTGTTATGAAGATATCTTATTGTTTTTAACGAATGGATTTAGAATTGAACGTATGTCTTCAGATGCACATTATTGGATTTGGAATGAAATCTCGGTGTTTTCATTAGAAGATATAAAAGAAGTGAAAAAAGGAGTACGGAAATATATAAATTATTGCACTAAAAATAAAATAACAAAGCAATTGATCGAAGACAAGATGGGGCTGGAAACACCAGATATTGATGCAATAAAAATGGTCTTAGATAAAAAGTCATTGAAAAACTTAAATAAATGTAAGTAATGACTTAAATTATTTGTAAGTTTGCAAGTGGAGAGACAAATGATTTGCCTTTATTGGATGCGCCTACAATTGGTTAAATAGGTGGTTTTTATAAACGTTAATTCCAGTTTACATTGAGGAAAAGCAAATGCTTAAAAAATAGTGTTGGAGGATTTAAAATGGCAGGAATTCAACTAAACAACAGCATTGGATATGCAGATCATCTGAAAATTATTTTCGGAGAAAAGTGTATCCATAAAATACTTAGAAGTGACAGGTGCTTAAATATTACGTTCCAGGAAGTACTGCATACAGCAAAAGAGAATGGCTTTCGAGAAGGAGTTATCCTATTGATCGCGGAAAACCCGTTCAGTGGGAAAATATACCGGTATGGCAACGATGGAGCTTGTTGGGAGGAACATGGAACTACCAGAGGGTATGTGTAGTCCAATAGTGAAACTATTAGAAAGAAATTAAAGGAGGAAAACGTTATGACAACAGGTACAGTGGATTGTCAACCATTAGATTTTCTAATTATGTATAAGCGGAAGGATGAAAATACGATAAATACTTGGACGATAGGGTTAGGTGCATTACAAGTTGATTACAAACAAATGAGGCAGGATAAAAATGTTGAAATAGTAGGTGTATATAAAAAACTTAATGTGGATGAAATATTGGATGTTATTCTTAGCATATAACATATTAATACATAATAAGTACAGGATGTAGCGTAATGGAATATAGCCAATAAATCTTGGAAATGAGGTAATGAAATGATTTGGAGTAGGTTTTTTTCTTATATGATATGGGATGTTATTCTCCCAGGCTATCTTTTTGGATTCTGTCTTTTATCATCAGTGACACTTGCTATATTTTTTATATACTTATTTCAAAAAAGGAAAAAAAAATAGTGAACAGAAATAGTTACTGGAGGGCAGAAACCTGGAAAAAAAGCAGGATAGTACGCTCACGACCATATAAACGGGTGCAGCATGTATAACTGCTAAAAAACATTGAGGTTATGATATAGTCCAGCAAAATGGTAACATGAGATCAGGAATTAAAACAGAAAGGTAGATTTACCCCAGCGGGAGCTGATAAAAGAGCTCCTGCGCCCGGAGTATGCGTCAGGAAAGGATCAACATATGGCAGAAATATTCAGAGTATATAAACAAAAGAACTTCACCGTAATGAGCAATCATCATCTGCAGAACATAAATTTATCTTTAAAAGCGGTTGGTTTATTATCCAAACTTTTAAGCCTGCCGGATGACTGGAATATCAGTATCAGGGGGATGGCTAAAATCTGCAAGGACGGGTATGACAGCATCCGTACAGCATTTAAGGAACTGATCCAGGAAGGATATGTGATTCGGAGACAGATGCGGGATGCCTGGGGAAAATTAAGCGGGGTAGAATATATCGTAAGGGAAAGCCCAGATATTATCATTCCAGAAGAATTTACGGCGGTCCAGACACTGGATAAATCTGCGTCTTTAGATCAAGAAAAAGGCATGGAAGACGAACTGAAACCAGTGACAGATAGACGGGAAGATAAAAGCAAGCCAGTGTCAGTCGGTATGGAGGAAGAAGAACCACTTGAAAATAGAGGGATTGAACCGTATGAGGAATATCCGTGCACGGAGAACCCAATCACGGTGAATACCACTATATGGGAACCGAACAGGGAAAACCCGTTCACGGATAATCCGACCACGGGAAAACCGACCACGGGAAATCTGACACAATTAAATACTAATATAATTAATAGTACTAAAATATCAAATACAAAAAAACAAAATAATAATATATATATAACACCACCACCTCCAGAAGGGCCTGCAGAAAAGTCCGGTGAGGCGGAGGAGAAAATCAAACAGAGGGTAGGATACCAGACCCTATTAGCAGACAATGACAAGACCGATCTGGATACAGCTATAAAACTGCTGACACGTTATGAGTCTGGGCAGGGCCAGTATGCCTACATAGATGGGAAAAAAATATCTGCAGAGGAGATCCAAAAGCAGTTTCAAAAACTGGGCCGGGATGAGATCGAGCGTGTGTTATGTTCAATTGCGAATACCGAAATAAAAAACATACATAATTATCTCATATCCGCGCTGTACCGGACGGTGCAGCGTTCATTAGTCGAAAAGACCAAAGAACCCCGGGCACAGCCGAATCGATTCAACAATTTTCACCAGCGGGAGTACGACTATGAGAAACTGGAGAGACAGCTGTTAAATCGGTAACTGTAATGGAGAGATATATACAGATTTAAAGATTCGTATAGGGAAATATTTGTTTTGCTATATGCAGAGGTCTGTGATATGTAAAAATTTAATGAAAACAGGGAGGTAGCGATATTATGGACAAGGACATACAGAAATTAAAAGAACAACATGAAAAAATAAGAAATATTACAAATGATGTATACAATAAATTTTATCTTTCTGTGAAACAGGCAACAGGTTCAGAGGAAGATTGGAACAAACTCATTATGGGACAGGCTAAAGAAATTGCGGATAAGTATGGGGGAGACCGCTTTTGTAAAGACCTCCTTTTGGCTTTTGAAAATGAGTTGGAACGTAACTGGACAGAAAGAAAAGAGTTAGATTGTAAAAATAGGACTAAACCACAGGATAAAAACAAGCATTTATCGCGTTAGTGAATAAAAGCAGGGAGGGGATCAGGGAAAAATGAGTAAATATTATTATCGTACCGAAGTAAGGTTTAGTGCAGATAAATCATTACACCGAAAAATAGCAGACAGCATACATAAGAGGGACAGGGAAAAATATAAATCTGTGAATGATTATATATTAGCAGCAATAGAAGCCTTTGGGGAAAGTGTTGAATTAGGAGTGAATTTAGACAGAATGGAAGAAATTGTACGTAATGCAGTCAAAGATGAAATTCAAAAAGCGACAAAGTATAAAATCGCCTCTGAAATTGATAAAGAAGGCGGAGATAATAAAAGTTCCATGGTTTTACCAGATGCGGCAAAAAATTTTCTAAAAGAAATTGGTGAGTATTAAAATTAAAAGAAGGGAGAATTTATTTGGAAAGTACAAATTTTGAAGGATATATAATTCAATATGATTATAATGCAATAAAATCCACCTTAAAAAATTATAAAAAAAAATCTTATACATTTATTCTATTTTGGTAGTGAGTAATTTACTGATGATACTTTTTGCTAAAATTATGGGACACATGTATATCTTTAAGATTACTATTCCAATATTTGTAATAGCATTTACTTGCAAAGATGTGTTTGAAAGATACAAACAACTTAGAAATAGAGTAAAGTTGGTTAAAATATTATTATCAGGTGACAAAATATTAGAGATAAAAGAAAAATATAATCAAATAACCTTCGAAATAGAACATCGGAGCTATGGGGAAGAAAAAAGTACATTTTCTTTATCCCAAGAGATAATCGTTTTCCGTTATAAAACGATGTATACGACTAATAACAAGTCTAAAATAATTAATATTAATAATGCTGTTCTGACCATACCATACATAGAAGACGTTTAAAATCATTTCTGTGGCTGCATTTAGTAGTATACAAAGCTTATCATCTTCAATAAATTAGAATTTAACGGAGGAAGCGTTATGAGAGAAATTTGCAAAAATTGTGCTGGATATCAGGAAGAGGAAAAGTCGGCAGGACTATTAAGTGCTTGTGTCACGGACGAACTATATGCTGATGAAGATTGTCAGATAATCAAAGACGATGTGAATGATATAGTCACCGACTTTATGCTGGACAGAATTGCTAAATGTCCATACTTCAAGGAAATTAAAATATAAAGGAGATAAGATGGAAGGAAATTTTATTAAGTGTGGAAATTGCGTAGATCTATTAAGAGAGATACCAAATAACTATGTGGATTTAACTGTTACTAGCCCACCATACGATAGCCTTAGGAAATATAAAGGGTATGAATTCGAATTTTTACCTGTTGCTAAAGAACTAAATCGAGTTACTAAAGATGGAGGAATAGTGGTTTGGATTGTCAATGATTCTACAGTAAATGGAAGCGAGACAGGTACCAGTTTCAATCAAGCATTAGATTTTAAAAAATTAGGCTTCAAACTATATGACACCATGATATATAAAAAGCATAATCCGACACCTAATGCCGGAAAAAGATATCAGCAAGCTTTTGAATATATGTTTGTATTCTCCAAAGGGAAGCCAAAGACTACAAATATCATACTTAGGGATAGAAGAAATGAATGCAACGACAAGAGGACACAACGTATAAAGAAAGTTAACCGAGATGCAAATGGTAATTTTGGTACAGCAAAATTATATAAAGTAAGGGAAAAAGTACCAAGAGAAAACATATGGGAATATAAAGTGGGGCTATATAACAGCACGTCTGATAAATATGCTTTTGAACATCCTGCAATATTCCCTGAAAAGTTAGCACTAGATCATATTTTATCTTGGAGCAACCCAGGTGATATTGTGTTGGATCCGATGGCGGGAAGTGGTACAACAATGAAAATGGCGGCATTAAGTAAGCGTAATTATATTGGATTTGAAATATCAAAAGAGTATTTTGACATCATGGACAGAAGGCTGAACGAGCTGGATGTGAAAAAATGGGAAGAATATAATCTCTTGAAAGCATGACCAATAAAATTGAAATATAACGATGTAAGTCGAGAAAGGAAATGTAATGGGAAGAACGATATATTTTTCTGATAAAGAAATGGACGCATTACGGGATACATCTAGTGAATGGTGTAGCATGATGGGCGATGGAGATGAAGCGGCAGCACAATGCGTTGATGAGAGACTTAATGACGGCTTAGGTTCCGCACTGAAGAAGCTATATAAAGGATTAAATGGTTGCGGAGTTTATAAGAGTTATTAATATTCAGCCCAGAAAGGAATGGGGTAAATGAACGAAAAATACGAGAAACCGAAGTGTTATGAACCTGAGAAATGTAACCCTTATCCACTATGTGTTGGTAAAGGATTGCCAGAATGTAAAACCTGCTGTTTGTGGATAGACTTGCCGGATCAATATGACGACTATTAGAATAGGAATATGGAGGAATGAAGCAAATGAAAGTAGTTAAGAAGAAAATACTTCCAGAATATTTTAAAGCTGTAAAAGCAAGGGAGAAAAATTTTGAAGTTAGGGCAGATGAAGATAATGTTCAGGTTGGTGATATCCTTATATTGTTGGAATGGGACGGATATTATACTGGTAATAGCATACGCAGAAATGTTAAATATGTACTTCGTAACGCGCCGGCACTTGGATTAATGCCTGGGCACTGCATTATTAGTTGGTAAAAAGAGAATTTAGGAGGATCCGTCGAGAAAACCGAAGAAAGGAGTAGGTATGATAGCGATAGAAGCAAAAGAGGTAATACAGAGTATGTATAAGGGCGAACCTACAGTATTACAGATAAAAGCACTCAAAATGGCGTATATAGCACTTGATAAGCAGATTGCCACAGTGCCAAATAATGTAAAGAGCGTAAAGTTTACAGGTAGTATCAGGGAACAATTCAAAAAAGGTGATTGTCCGTGTTGCAAATCCGCAGTTGATACAGACGATGATTTTAAATTTTGTTCAGAATGTGGGCAAAAGCTTGATTGGTAAAATTAGTATTTAATAATTGAAAGTAGGTGCGAAGATGGGATATATATGGAATTTTAACAAGGACGAGGAAATATGGCGGAACGATGAGCATGAAACAATAGATGAATGTTTAAAAGAAGCAAAGAAAGAGGCAGAGACGGACGAACACCAGATGATTGTCTATATTGGTGAATGTGTTCCTTATACACCAAAAGCGGATTGCACGGACATTCTTGATAGAATGCAAGAACAAGCTGGGGATGTGTGCGGTGAAGCTGGAGGAGATTGGTGTGCTTATGATTGGCACAAGAAAAATGAACTTGAAGAGCTGAGTGACACGCTAACGTCTGCTGTGTGTGATTGGATGAAAAAATATGGGTATTATCCTACGTGTCAGAGCATCAAAAATATAAAACAATATATGTTATAAAACAGATTAGAATATCACGAGGAAGGGACTAAAGTATGGTTAAAAGATTTAAAGGTTGGACTAATGTCCTAAAACGGATAGATTTTAAGCTACTATTAACAGATACTTTTCGGTATTTTGCCAATTGTTATTTCATTACTGTAACATTATGTATTTGTTATCAAAATGGGTGGCTACCTTTTTTGGGGAAAAAAATTGTTACAGAAGTTGAGTTTGCGGAAATTATATCTTCACTTTTTTGTGTAATACCAATAATAATGTTCTGGTGTGCATTAAGGAGGAGATATACTATTATTGCTATTATGGATTTCAAACTAAAACCTACGGGAAGAGCTAAACAATCGGTATCAAATGATTGAAATTTAGCGGGGAAAGAAGGAGGTACAGGGTGCTAAAAAGCAAGTGTTTAAAAACGCATTACTCAGAATCCATTTGCATGGCAGAAAGAATTGTATTATTTCACGGAACCAGATTTCGTATTGCTTTGAGTTGTCATGAATTTTACTGCGAGAAGTGCAATAAAGTTAGGCATTTGTGGTTCATTAATAGATAAAATTAGAATGGTAGTATATCATGACTAAACGAGAAGGTGCGGCTTTATCTGCACACACTGGTACGTTACTATGTGATACATTTTCAAATGTTCATGAGTATATAGAGGAAATTATGGAACGCCCGGTATGGACACATGAGATACCAGGTATTAGCGAAGAGATCAAAAAGAGAAGTGAAGAGGAATTTATAAAAATAATCAGTCAACAGTATTGAAATTTGGAGAAAATAGTATGTTAAAAATGAATGAGAAAACTTATTACGCAAACATAGCTCTTATTCTTTGTTCCCGTTGTAATTCTGAATTTATTGTATCAGTGGAACGTATGGAGAAAATGAGAATATCAAAACCGATCTGTCCGTATTGTGGAGAACATAACACCTCAATAATCAACAAAACCACTGATGAAGATAGATTAAATTATCATTTTGGTGGATTTACGCTTTGCGAGAAAAATTAGAGATTGTGTGAGGGGGTGGAAATGTGATACCTTTTAAAGATTTGTTTTGGATTTTTGTAGGTATGGAATGGGTATGGTTCATAACTACATTAATTATTAATTACCGTAATAATCATTAATGATATACAATTCTTATTATAGATTGCTTGATCAGGTACTGTAAAGATGTTATTGTCAGAATATTTTATGTCATACGCATAACAATTATTGTTTTTATGTATATATGGGTTGCGTGCCGGGACAGAGGTGAATAAGCGGACAGGGCTGCGCAAAGCCATAGGTATTATACATAAAGATTTAGTAAATTAAAATTCTGGAGAGAAATAACCTGGAGAAAGCGGGCAGGATTCAGAAAGGCAAAATTGCTTTTGTTGGATCAGTAAACTGAAATCATTCTATAAGGAATGTAAAAGTTGTAAGGCAAGAAATGTTTCTAAAATCATATTCTTAGATTCAAAACTAGATTGCATGAATTAGGGAGGAAGGACACTTCAATACACATGAACGTATATAACCATAGTAGAGGAGATTAAAACCATGAAAAGAAGGTTGATTAAAAGTTATACAGCGGAAGACTATACCATGGAACAGTTAATGGATAAAGTAAAGGTTATAATTTTCACTTACACGAAAGAACAGAAATACTTTGAATTCATCGCCCAGAAGCCAATTTATGATAATGACGGTAAAGTTATTGGAATCACAACTGAATTTCCTGCAAAATTAATTATATATCAAATTCGATAGAGAAAGAGGTGTAAGATGGCATATGCTGAAAAAACTACGGTATCAGTGGCACGGACGAAGGCCGATATAGAAGAGCTTGTTCAAACACACGGAGCAGATCAGTTTGTGAGCGGATACAAAGCTGATGTGGCAATTATCGGATTTACAATATACAAAGCTGATGTGGCAATTATCGGATTTACAATGTCTGGGCGGCAGATTCGATTTCTGCTTCCTCTTCCAGACAAGTTAGCGAAAGAATTTTGGTATACTCCGGGTCGAGGGCAACGCCGGCCGGATGATGCGGCGCATACTGCATATGAGCAAGCCTGCCGAAGCCGTTGGAGGGCACTGTATTTAATTGTCAAAGCCAAGCTGGAGGCGGTGGACGCTGGTATCAGTACGGTGGAACGGGAGTTTTTGTATGACATTGTATTGCCAGATGGACAGACAGCGGGGAAGTGGATTGCACCGCAAATCGAGACGGCATACCAGACGGGGCAGATGCCAGCAATGCTGCCGTTGTTGGAAAATTAAAATTTAGTTGAAGAAAGGAGACGGGGCTTCCCGGGAAGATGCGCATCGGCTCCTTTCAAAAGTATGAAAATAGGATTAATAGACGTTGATAGCCATAATTTTCCGAATTTGGCACTAATGAAATTATCAGGGCACCATAAAGTACATGGGGATCATGTAGAATTTGCCGATATTAACAGGAAATACGATAGAATTTATGTAAGCAAGGTATTTACGGAATCAAGGGAGCCAGAGTTGCCAAAATCGAAAGAGATTAAGAGAGGCGGCAGTGGATACGATCTTGTAAATAAGCTGGATGACAGGATTGAGCATTGTATGCCGGATTACTCTTTATATCCTCAATACAAATTCGCCCTGGGGGTAGTGACCAGAGGGTGCCCGCGTGTCAATCATGGGTTCTGCATCACTCCTAAAAAAGATGGATGTATAAGCCAAAAAGTTGCAGATCTGTCGGAGTTTTGGCAAGGTCAAAAGGATATAGTGTTACTGGATCAAAACATATTGGCATGTAAAGGCCGGATAGAGTTACTACAGCAGTTAATTGATTCTGGAGCGACAGTGGAATTCAACGGCGGAATGGATGCCAGATATATGACACCGGAGATTATAGAAATGGTAAGAAAAATAAAAGTAAAAGACTATCATTTCGCCTGGGATGATCCCAGGGAGGATTTATTGCAACAATTCAGGGACATAAAAAATAGTGCGATTAAGAATCCAAACCAGATCGGAGTTTATGTACTTACAAATTATTGGAGTTCGATTACGGCGGATTTGTATCGAGTATATTCTCTTATAGACATGGGGTTTATGCCATTTGTAATGATATATGACAAGCAGAAGTTTGTAGACAGCCGGGGACGCTGGTTGCCGGGAGTGCACCTAAAATATGCAACGTCACAGTTGCAACATTTTAAAACGTGCCAGCACATGCAACGGTGGGCAGGAAATAGAAAGATTATTAAATCGTGCCCAGATTTTAACAACTATGAACCATATCGAAAGTGGGTGGAAAAAGGGAAGCCGGTTCCACCATTAAACCACTGAAATTTAAGGAGGATATAAACATGGAAGACAAAATTAAACCTGGTTATCATTGGGAATGCAAATATTGTGATTACACAAGAGGGGTTCTATATCCAGATGAACCAGATTTTATTGTTTGTGGACGATGTGGAGCCGAATGGGAAGATTGTAAAATTCAAGTACCAAATGAGTTGGAATAATAAAATTTAGAGGGGGACGGAAGTGTGAATGATAAAGAAATAAGTGTCTTAAAATTATTAACAATTTCTACTATTGCTTACACGGAATGGAAAGATATTATTACATCAAAAATGCGTGGAAATGAGGAGATTTCAAAACTTTTCCTGGAGCTTCCAACAGTCCAAGGATTATCCAATGATATTACATTACAAAGATTAAAAAATAGTGGAATTGATGTAAATAACATAATTGGCATAGAAGATGTAATAAAAGCTATGAGATTAAATTAGAACTTAATATTTAAAAGGAGGATGAACAAATTAACGCATGTTGGAATATGAAAACAAAAAACTAAAAAGCGATATGAGAAGGTTAAATAATAAAACAAAAGTATTTGATATTGAAAATAAATGGGAAAAAATATGGGACGAAATATATTTATTTCAAAACACCTTACCAAATGAAATTAAAAATAAACATAAAGTAGAAGATATGGAGGCCTTAGCGGAAAAGTATGGTTTATTTATCACTCGCGGAAGAAAGGGAGAACCACTATATATAAATGGTGAATTGGATAAAAAAATATTTTTATTTAGGATAGCACATTAGAATAACTAACAAAATTAAAATTCGATAGAGGGAAAAATGAGACATTTTACAAATATTGATTTAGAAAAATATGTACCCAATAATTGGTTGAAGGCACACGGTATACCTGTTAAACGTAAAAGACAAATGTTAAAAGCATCAAAATCGTTATTTAAAAGTGATGCTGAGTATCAAAACTTTAGATTGTTTTTTGCTGATGAGTTTCATATTTTTGACGATATAAATGAAGCAAAAAAAGAAATGCGTACTATAAGTGGTAGTAAATTTGAAAATGACACTACTATATATGAGATATATGAGACTATAAAAAAATTATGTGAAAGACCGAGATAATGCTATATCAGTACGAGAATTGGTGTGTTGCGGCGGTTAGAGCAGTCACTTAGGTAAATTAGACTTTAGGAGAGAAGAATATGAGAAATTTAAGAGGACGTGCCGCAACTAGAGGGAAACCGTTGGACGAAGACTGTAAAAGGGCTCAAATCTCAACCCATGAATATGGGATGGAAGACAACAGGAAATTTTGCTACGGAATATGCAATGGATTCCCAGATGAAATAGCGGACAAATGTATAGAATGTAAGGCTTATGCTTATAATGCCGAGCCGCCAGTTGATTAGAATTTAGGAAGGAGTAGGAAGATGTATAAAGGTAAATATACCAAAGCGCATACCTGTATATATGCAAATGCATCAGGGACAACAGGGCAAAAAATAATCGATGTCGTTTCAGGGTGTCCGCATTACGAAAAGTACAAGATTAGCACAAAGCAAATATGCCAGGAATGTAACGAATGGAAACCAAAAAATTAAAATTTAGGAGTGAATAAAAAAAATTGCAAACCCGACAAAGGAGTTATTGCATTAGCGTATGCGGATAACTGTATTATGGATGAATCGTGCACCTGTTATCCATATAAAGGGGAAGGTGGCTGTTTGGATTGTAGAAGTTGTGCTGACCCTCAGTACATGTTAGCTTGTATGGCAACAAGAGAACCGGAACAGTTAGGTGCATGGGTAGTAGAGCGATATAACGAGGCTATGCAGAATGATTCATTAAACTGAAAATTTTGTAGTAATGTTTACCGGATGCCGCTTACTTGTAGCCAGTAAATGTCTGCCATGCAGGTAACCAAAAGTAACCAAAAGTAACCTGTTACAACAAGTTTTTCCATGATATATTAGAATTAAGAAAGTGGGCAAAAAAAGAATCCGACCCGTAGAGGGAAATAGGATTCTTTTTTTATGCCCATTTATATAGAAAAGGAGGGATTTTGTGTCGATAAAGTTACTACAGGTGGTCTAGAAGTAAGAACTAAATTATGAGAGGAGATTTTTAATGGAATTACAGGAAATAAAAAAGAAGTTAGTTAAAGCATTAAATAAATTATCAAAAGAAGCAGGCAAAGTGGCTATGGTTATCCCTTTTTCAATGCTTTACTTTAACCAGCGTGTATATGCAACAGCCGGTGCACAGGCAACCGTAATGGCGCCGATCAATACTTTAAAAACATTTGTGCTGGGTGTGATTGGGGCTGCTGGAATTATTCTTTTAGCTTTTGGTATATTTGAATTTGCAAGTTCAATTCAGTCTCAGGATTCATCACAACAAACGGCGGGGGTAAAAAAGATAATTGGAGGAATTTTAATGGCCTCTGTAACCGTTATTATATCCATGTTGGGATTTTAAAATGGGATGGAAATTGTGTGAAATAACAGGAAAAGGGGTGAAAAATAATGCCTGAATGGCTGAAAGATATGCTGACGGGGACAGATTTATTTGAAGCGGCAGCACAGTTATGGAACAGCTGCACAAACATAACATACAGCTTACTGGGGGTTTCTCCAACGGGCGGACAATTTAGCAATATATGGAATACCATATCAAATTTATATGACTTCTTCTTGATAGTAGGAACATCTTTAATGGTACTGTTTTTTGCAATTGGCTTTTGCCGAGACAATCTAAATATTCGGGAGAGCCTTAATATGGAACAGACAGTGAAGATGTTTTTTCGGCTAATACTCACTAGTGCTGTCATTACTGGAGGAATGCCTTTAATGCAGTCATTTTTTAAATCGGCGGTTGCATTAGTGGGATTGACACAGAAAATGGAAATGTCTGTAAATGTAGATTCTCTAACGGAGGCTTTTAGTGATCTGTATTTAGTTGGATTCCTGGTAGCGCTTATATTCTGGCTGTTCTGCGCAGCATGTGGAATCATACTAATTACTTCTGTTACAAGCAGATTTATGAAATTATATATGATTATCCCGATTGCGCCGGTTGCACTTTCTAGTTTTGCTGGAGGAGGGGCATTAAATCATACAGCGGCAGCCTGGATAAAAACTTTTTTTGCATATACGTTTGAGATTGTAATTATTGGAATCGTACTTATGATTTCAGGTGCTTTTATTTCATCTAGTGTTTTCTTTGAAACGGGTGAAGGATTTGCAGGCGGATGCCTGGCATTAATGGACATTGTACTAAAAATTACTGTAGTTGTTGGATCCGTAAAAGGAGCAGAGGCTACTTTGCAGAAGGCATTGGGGTTATAGACCATGAAAGGAGGTTCATATGAATAAACCGATAAATCAAGATATTGAAAATTATAAAGATGATTTTTGGAAAGGGTTATCTTTAAGAGAATGTATGTATGGAGGAGCTGCGTTGATAGCAGGGATAGTTGTCATAGGGGGAGCATATTATTTACTCGGCATACCGCTTATAGCAGCTATTTATTTGGCAATCCCGGTTGTATTTCCCCTGGGGCTTACCGGATTTTGGAAAAGTAAAAATGGAATGACACTGCCGAATTATATAAAGCGCCTGCTCGAGATTAGATATTCCCAGCCATATGTATATAAATCGCAGATTAAAGATTGTTTATTTCAGGATAACGGCTTGGTGGGCTATATCCCGATAGAAACTGAATTTCTTCCAGAAGTTGAAAGTGAAAGGAAAATAGAGAATGAAACAAAGTAAATTCCAACAGTGTAAAAAAATGACAGATGAATTGATTCTGGTAGACCATAAACCCTGGTGGAAGTTTTGGGACAGACAGCAGAGGCCAACACAGCAAATTCTACCCTACCGTATTTCAGAAAATGGAATTTTTGAACTGGAAAATAAAAAGGGAAACCACCTGTTTGATAAGGTATATGTTTTTGCAGATGTTAATTTTTCTATTAAAGATGAAGATGAAAAGGAAGAAATATTTGATTTATGGTGCAGAATCCTAAATTCACAAAATATTCCATTCAAAATTGTTATTGCGAATCAAAATAGAAATATTTCAAGAATGAAACGGGAAATGCTATTAAAAAAACGTGGGGATAAATATGATCTATTTATAGAGCAATATAATCATGTAATCTTAGATAAGATGGATGAAGGGGAAAACAGCATAGAACAAGTTAAATATCTTGTTTTATCCTGTGAAAAACCGGATTATGAAAATGCAAAAAGCTACTTTCAAATGGTTGAAACCAGTTTATATCTCAATTATAGAAAAATAGGAAGTACGTTGATTCCTCTGGACGCAAAAGAACGGCTTCGTTCTTTACATGCTTTTTACAGACTGGGCAAAGAAGATGAATTTGATTTTGGGTGGGATTTGGCATTAAATCTAAGAAGGGACTGGAGAAATGATGTATGTGGAATATACATAAAGGAAGAAAAAGACCATCTGGAAATGGAAAATCGGGAGTGCTGCACATTATTTTTACAGAAATTTTCACAGAACCTGGAAGATAAGTTTTTAACAGAATTAACAAGCGTTCCCTTTAACACAACCACGGCACTGGACATTATACCTGTGCCATCTACAGCCGCGTGGAAGATTGTAGAAGGGATTTACATGAATATAGAGCGGGCAATTCAAAAGCAACAGGATGCGCACAATAAACGTAATGCTTTTAGTTCGGAAGTTTCCTATAAAAAAAGAAGGGAAAAAGAAGAAGTGGAAACATATATGGACAAGATGAGGAGCAATGACCAGAAGATGTTCCTTTTAGGACTTACTGTTACGATAACCGCTCAAAACATGGAGGTGCTGCATCGTCATATAGATACGATCAAAAACTTTGCCAGCGGTTACAATATGACATTTGAAATACATACAGGAAAGCAGATGGATGCCATGCTGAGCACGCTGCCGACAGCGGTCCGTAAAATAGATACGATGCGGGTACTCTTTACTGAAAGCACTGGAATTTTCATGCCGTTTAATGTACAGGAGCTTCAGCATGCAAAAGGAATCTATTATGGAATTAATCAGGTATCAAAAAATATTCTTCGGGGAGACCGCAGATGCCTAAAAAATGGAAATGGTTTTGTCTTTGGGGTCCCGGGATCTGGAAAAAGTTTTTTCGTTAAATTTGAAATGGGTCAAGTTTATATTATGTATAT
Source organism: uncultured Robinsoniella sp. (assembly GCA_900540475.1). Lineage (GTDB taxonomy): Bacteria > Bacillota > Clostridia > Lachnospirales > Lachnospiraceae > Robinsoniella. Next base: position 117,449 of record UQGG01000005.1, read on the forward strand.
GGATGCAGATATCATAGTAGTAGATCCCCAAAACGAATATTTTGAAATAGCCCAGTTTTTTGATGGGCAGGTTATTAATATGTCAGCGAATACAGATAATTTTGTAAATCCATTATGGATGCCGCAGAGAAAGCAAATTCGAGATACAGGGGCATTTATAGCAGATAAAAGTGAATTTATGTTTGGCATATGTGAACAGGCGTTAAAACCAGAAACGTTAAGTGCTACACATGTTGCAGTAATAGACCGCTGCGTCAGGGAGATATACCAGGAGATATTTGCAAGTAAAAGTAAAAATATGGAAAGCCCTACCATGACAGATTTTCGGAAGAAACTGTATGAACAGCAAGATCCGGAAGTTTTAATGGAAGCAAGGCATCTTTACGCTGCCCTGGAGACTTTTGTCGAAGGATCACTCAACATGTTTGCACATCAAAGCAATGTTGAAGTTGATAACCGTTTTGTTGTTTATGGGCTGCGTGATCTGGGTGACAGCTTAAGGGCAATGGCGATGCTGGTTATGATCGAAAATATCAGAACAAAAATTGCTTACAATCAGAAAAAGGGCCGTACAACCTGGGTATATGTGGATGAATTTCATACGCTATTAAATGACGAGTATAGCCAGCGTGCTTTAGAGAAACTTTGGAAGGAAGTACGTAAACAAGGAGGATTTTGTACCGGAATTACACAGAACATCATGGATTGTCTATTAAATAAGAGAACGAAAACAATGATATCTAATTCCGAATTTACAGTACTGCTTGATCAGTCTTCTTTGGATCAGGCTGATATTCTGGATGTAATAGAGGTTTCAGAATCACAGTTAGAGTATGTTACCAATTCGGATCCGGGAACGGGACTGCAGCGTTTCGGAGATAAAATAGTTACATTTGACATTACAGTGCCTGATGATAATCCAATTTATAAAATGTTTAATACGAATTTTCATGAAAGAGCAGCAAACGATATTATGAAAGAATGAAAACGGATCACGATGTTTAAAAAACACCGTGTTTTTTATTGCACAAAAATAAGGAGGATGGATTGATGACAGATACAAATACAACTTTGCAAAATGAAGAGGATGTGCAGGCATTACTGGAGCTTATGAAAGAAACGAAGATGGTAATAAAATTTAAGGATTATTACGATTTGATTTGCTCTGTTGATGCTATGGAGCAAAAACTTGGTAAAGCGATGATAGAAATTCAGGATTTAAAACAAATGATGGGGCAACCAGCAGAAAAAAATAATCACGTAAAAACAGCTGTTGAAGAGGCGGTAAAAGTCATGAATGAAAACATGAATGATGCAAAAGGCAAGCTACAGATGGTTAAAAAATATATTGTCAAAAATGCTGCAGCTGTTAAGGAAAATTTTAAACAGATGGGGGTAGTGGCACTTGATAAAATAGTAGATGGGCTTAACATAAAGAAAATGCTGGAGGATATTTCGAAAAGTATAAATAGGGCAGTGGATAAAGCAGAAAAAACAATCAATTTAATAGACGCAGCCAGCAAAGAGCTTCATGAAATGGGAAGCCATGCAAAAGGGATTTTCCGGGCACTTGCAGGAAAAGAACAGGAGCGAGTTGTAAAGGAAAATGGGAGGATTGCCAAAGGACTGCAAAATCCGTTAAATAATATAAAGAATTGCCTTTTAAATGTCAATAAGAAAATAGATACTGCACTTTTTCGTATAGAACATTTAGAAAGGAATGCGGCAGTTGACCGAGGCAAGATAGCTCAGAGGAGAAAAGTGAAGGTAAGAAATCCTATACAAGCGAGCAAAAACCAGACCAGATAAAAGGTTTCGAACATTGAAAATTAAAGTTGGGAAAGGAGGGAAATATAGATGAAACATCCGGCAAGGGCAAGACAGGGACCCACGATCCGAAAACGTGATATAAAAAAAGCAGTAGCAATGTTAAATAAAAGACAGCGTAAAAAATGGGATGGCCTTTCCAGTAAGCAAAAGGCAGATTATATTAAGCTTGTTCAGAAGGATCTTTTGCAGGAGGATTTTCGAAACAAAAAAAATCGGAATTCAAGTAATCAAAAGAACAGAAATCCTGTTTCAGTTACAAAAGAAATCAATAAACAGTCTACTAAGCCACTAAAGTATAATATTCAGAAGAAACAAAAATTAATGGAATTTAGGCACCTAAAAAGAAAAAAGGTAAGACTGGAAAACAAAATATTGCTTCATCCAAAAATCTCCACTCCACATTTAACAGAGTTTCATATTTCTTTCCAGACAGCGGAAGCCAATATAGAAAAAAAGCGGAAAATTACTAATAGAGAAGATATAACGGAAAAAAGACAGATTAAAAATGCAGATAAGGCGGCAGGAATATTAGGAAGAGATCAAATACAAGATAGAAAAAAACATCATTATGTTGGCAAGGCAAAGGACATTGCAACTATACTGGGTGTACATTTAGATCATCTGATCCAAAAAGAGCAAAAAGAAAGAGAAGAGGCAGAACGCAAGCATTATATAAAAAGTATTTTTATAGAAAAACTACAAATGAAAAGTTTTTCATTAGCTAAAAATGCAGGAACAAAAACAGGGATAGCATTGTTGCATATAATTGGAAAGATTGTTGCAGCTGTTGCTTCTTTTTTATTGCCAATTTTTGCGGTGTTTGGTATTGTTATCGTTTTTCTATCGCTAATTGTAGCATTATTGTCTTTTATATTTGGAGCATCTTCTTCGTCTGGAATATACATAGGACATGCACAGGTCTCGGCAGAGTGTGAACAGTACCGGCCGCTGGTAATAAAATATTGTGAAAAATATGATATTTCTGAATTTCAGGAAATTATCATGGCGGTTATGATGCAGGAATCAGGGGGGCGGTATCTGGATGTTATGCAGTCGAGCGAATGCCCTTATAATACAAAGTATTCACACGCGCCTAATTCCATTACAGATCCAGAGTACAGTATTGAATGTGGAGTACAGGCATTTAAAGATGCTTTACAAACAGCCGGCTGTACAACTCCATCGGATATGGATAAGTTAAAATTGGCATTACAGTCTTATAATTATGGTTCTGGTTATGCAACATGGGCATTAACAAATTATGGCGGTTATAGTAAGGAAAATGCCATTTTATTTTCCAATATGATGGCGGCTAAAATGGGTTGGAATAAATATGGGGATCCAGACTATGTAGACCATGTGTTGCAGTACTGTATTTTTACCGGCGGATACTCACCGGAAGGAATTGCAAATCAGGAAGCTGTTGGACAATTAAACATGCTGTCAGCTAAATGGCCAACTATGGATGAGCGCAGAGGTGCAGTAATTGCAAAAGGAGCAAGTTTAATTGGTTACACGGTATATGATATGTATGGCGAGGATACAAGATCTGGTGTTGACCTGCCCAGGACTTTAGATTGTTCCTCTTTTGTTGCATGGGCATATCAAAAATGTGGATTTGTTGATGTGCCATATTGGAGTACTACAGGAACATTTGTATCAAGTTCAAATTTTAAACAAATAGATGCATCCGAACTTGTTCCAGGGGATATAGGGCTAATTAATATGATCGCTTCCGGTGGAAATAATCATGTTGGAATCTATGCTGGAACCGATTCAAATGGAACAAAAATGTTTTTGCATTGTACCTCACATTTATGTGCTGGCAGCTCCATGATTGATGGACCAAGAATAAGTTATTATACAGCGTTTCAGATTTTTTACCGTTATACAGGATTTTCATGACAAGATGAGGAGGTAGGACATGAAAGGGAATAAAAAAACAATCTTATACCTAGGATTAACGATTACAGTAATGATTATAAGTATTTCACTGTCTATTATATTAAGAATAAATAGAAAGCCGGGTGAAATGCAGGTAACTGAGAATATTCGGCAGACAGAATCGGATATTGTAGAAGAGACGGATCTGCAAGAAACAGAAAATGTGTCAGAGAGAACCAGTGAATTAACAGAAGCAGTGAGAGAGACAGAATCCAGGGAAGCTATTGAAATGAATCTAAAAAATCTGGAGAGCTTTTTGAGTGATCAGCAGATACAGGAATTGAAGCAGGAGATTGTTAAAGTGCTGCCAGAGGCAACACAAAATGTAAAATGTTTAAAATTCCAGAAATCCTCTGCCGAGAATATGGATGTTGTGTTTTATTTACAGACAGATACAGGTGCTATTCTGGAAGGAAACTACAATTTTCAGTTTGCTACGTTTTCAGTAATAAAAACTGATCTAAAAGAGTCAGACATAAGAAAAATGCAGGAAGAAGAACAACGGAATAATGCAGAAGCAGACAAGGCGGCAAAAGAGGCGGCAGAAGCAAGAGCCAGAGAAGCAGCACAAAAGCAGGCAGAAAAAATAAAAAGGAAGGCAGAAAAAAAAGCAGTAAAAAATTCAGATGAAACGGAAGTAAAGAAAGAGGAAGAACCATGATAAAAACAATAACGGTTTCGAAAAGGGAGGATAAAGAGGCTCGGGAGTACCTTTATTTTAGGGAGAAGATAAAATTTGAATTTGAATGTTTCTTCCTGAAGATGACTTCCAGCAGCCGTGAGAACATATTTGCAAATGCCAAGGAGATTGCAATCAAACAGATGATATACCAGACCCTATACAATGTAGATAAAGAAAGTTTTTCTGTAATAGGAATTTCTAAATTACAGATGCAAGTAAATTTTTTGGATGGAATTTATCTCCGGATGATCAACGAAGGTAATTTAATGCAAAATACCGAGCAGGTATTTAATATTTTGTCTGATCTGGTAAGATTGCAGGTGTTTTGAAATATGAGAATGCAGAAAGGAAAAATTAAAATTGAAACAATTAATTATAGCCGAAAAGCCCAGCCTGGCAAAGAATGTTGTGAATGCCATACCAGACAAGATGCAAAGAAAAGATGGTTACTATGAAGGAAAAGAATATGTAGTGTCTTATGGCTTTGGACACCTTTTTGAGTTAAAAAATATGGGCGAATATACAAATGATGTAAGAGATCTCTGGCGACTGGATAATATTCCGTATTGCCCGCCCCAATTTGAGTTCCGGCTAAAAAAAGATCCAATTACAAAAGAAATAGATGAAGGAATTAAAGTGCAATTTCATACACTGTGCGCCCTAATGAATAGAAATGATATTGACAGTATTATCCATTGTGGTGATGCTGATCGTGAAGGGGAAGTAATCATTCGATTAATTATTCAAAACGGGCTAAAACAGAAAAAGCCAGTCATGCGACTATGGCTTCCGGAGCAAACAGAAGAAACAATTCGTAAGGGATTGAAGAATCTACAGCCAGACCATAACTATGACAGTCTATATGAGGAGGGGCTTGCCCGTACCTATATAGACTGGCTGTATGGTATTAACCTTACAAGGTATGTATCTTTAAAGAGTAAGGCAGATTCACCCCTTAGAGTTGGCCGGGTACTTTCGGCAATCGTACAGGCTATTTATGAAAGAGAAATAAAAATACAAAAATTTGTTCCGAAAACATATTTCTTACCGGAGAGTAAAGAATTTACAAATGGGGAAGAGATATCCCTCACAACAAAGCAGCCTTTTGAAACCAAAGAAGCGGCTGAAAAATATTGCCTGGAATTAAATAAAAATAAGGCAATTGTAACATCTCTGGATGTTAAAAAGGGAATCAAAAAGCCAGGAAAATTATTTTCTCTGTCAAAATTACAAGGAGAACTGGGAAAAAAATATAAGATGCCCATGAAAACAAGTTTATCTCTGGTTCAATCGCTATATGAGAAGGGATATGTCACTTATCCGAGAACCAATACGGAATATCTAGCTGAGAATGAAAAAGGTAAAATAGATAAAATATTGACAAAGCTTCGTATGGCAGGATATTCTGTTGAACTAAAAGATAGTAAAACTGTTTTTGATGACAGTAAAATAGAATCCCATAGTGCTTTAACTCCGACCATAAAAGAACCATCTGGATTATCGGAGGATGAGAGTAAAGTTTACGATTGTATCTTAAAGCGTTTTCTCGCTGTATTCTGTTCTCTGCCATGTGAAATAGAAATTACAACTATGATCATAATGGCAGGAAAAGAACAGTTCTGTTTAAAAGGGGAAGTTATTGTAAATAAGGGATGGCTTATATACGAAGAAAATAGTAAAAGTGATAAACTGTTGCCTAAGCTTCATATTGGTGATCAAGTAAATATTCATTTTCAGCCAATTGAAAAGCAAACATCGCCGCCTAAAAAATATAACTTGGAGTCATTAAACAATTTTATGAAAAATCCATTCCAGCAAGAAAGAAAATCAATTAGACAAGATGATGAACAATTGTATCAGTCAATGCTGGAAGGGGTGGAAATTGGGACTGAGGCAACACGAACGGGAATTATTGATAATGCGGTTACAACAGGGTATATAAGCTTGAAAAATAATATATATTCATTAGAACCGCTGGGGGAATATGTAATTAAGGTTATGCATGAACTGGAAATTGATATGTCCAAGGAAAAAACAGTAGAATTATCCAAGCTTTTAAAACGGGTGTATAAGAACGAAGTCTCTGTTGACCAGGCTATAGAAATTGCGGTAGAGGAAATAAACTGTTTTTTTCGTAAAAAGGGGAAGGAAGTTTCGCCTATACCGGAGGAGTTGAGGAAGAGAAAAAATATAGTAGTGGGAGAATGCCCGATATGTAAGAAGCCTGTAGTTGAAAGAAAAGGTAAAAATGGAGTTTTCTATTCCTGTACTGGATATCATAAAGAGGAGCATGAGGGTAAAAACGGATGTTCCTTTTCATTGCCAGGAAGTATATGCAGTGAAGCAGTTTCACCAGATAAAGCAAAGGAACTAATTGAAAAGGGAAAAATAAAATTAGAAAATATGGTCAGCAAACAAGGAAAGAAATTTTCAGCGATCGTAAAATTGGATATCAGCCAGGGAAAGGCAGATATCCAATTTATTTTCCCTAAAAAGAAGTATGGGAAAGGGCACAAGTAAATGATTTTGGATGGACTTAAGGAATTTTTTAAAGGTCTTCCGTAGGAAGGAGAACCACTAATGATTAGGAGTGCAACAATAAGCCTGAATCTTAATAAAAACATGTTTACAGTAGGGAAAGTTGCTCATAGTACTTCCCAACCAGTTATTTATAAAGAATATGGCAAATATTACTTAGCAGTTTTCGTATTCTTTTACACAAGAGAAGACGTTCATACAGGCATGATTAGCAGGCCACTTGCCTGGGTAATAGCTGATATGGAAACAGGAGAAATTATGGAAAAGTATCAATGTAAGGATAAAGATTTCTCTAATGCAAGTTATGATGTAAAATATAATATTTATCCAGATGCAAATTACAATACATTCAGGCAATATTACAGTGGGGTATTCGCAATTTTAGATTCAGTAAGAGAAAAACTTATTACAACAGGTAAATTATACAATCTGGAATATCAGTGTTATCTGCAGAAGATATTAGCCAATGTTCCTAAAGAATACCAGGGATTTTACACTGATTTAAGTGTGTAATAATAATGAAAGGAAGGAATAAGCGATGGAAAAAGAAGATATCAGGATTGTAAATACGATTATTCATATTTTAAATTCTAACATTGAGATGCCGGTTTTGTCAGATGCAGTGCTGGATCATGGTTCAGCTCTGGAAGATTTTTTGAGAACTCATATTAAGCGTATCATAACCGGAGATGATATCAAGAGCTGCAGTTTTATTAAAGAAGAATCAAAAGTATATAAACTTTTAAAAGACTGGGATGAGGAGGATTTCGTAGTGATTTCTCAGGAAATCGGTAAGATTTTATATGCAATAATGAATGAAAATATAGAGATTCCACCGGCTGATCTGATGGTAGTTACATATACGATAGAACAACACCCATATATGGCACTGCTGAAAATGAATTATAAAACCGCATATACCCATATGACCAATGAATCGTCACAGGGTAATAATAACGATATTATTAACCAGAAAGCAATTCTTCCGGGAGAGACACATAAAATCACGGAAGCGGCTATTATTAATATGAAGGATTTTACGATTTCTTTAATAGAGAAGAAATACAATGTAAATGGAATTAAAACCAATTATTTTTCTTCTCTGTTTCTTAAGTGTGAAGGAACAATATCAGCCAAGAAAAAACTAGAGATCATATCAAGGATGGTTGAGAATGTACAGAACAAATATTACAATGAGTCAGAACAATTCGAAGTTCGCATGGAGACTAAGAATATCATTAACCAGGAACTGGAAGAAAAAGGCAGCTTAGAAATTTTGCCAGTGATTGATAAGATCTTTAAGGAAAAACAGGACTTGAAAGAAGAAGTGCAGGAAAAGATTGAGAAATATAATATTACCAAAGAGCCGGTTATTCTTCAAAATCCAATTACCACAAAAAAATTTGGAAAGCAGCATCTCATCACTGATACTGGAATAGAAATCAAGATACCGATGGAAGAATATAATAATAAAAATGCAGTCGAATTTATTACAAATGAGGATGGAACCATCACCATACGCATTAAGAATATCAGCCATATTGAAAGCCGGTAATGGTCAATATAGGACAACTCGTTGTATGAATGACAAGGGGTCTTAGGGGATTCCCCCTAACAAGCCTGCGTTTTGTATATACAAAATGCGTATCTTGCCCCGCAGGGGGAACTTTTTTTAAAGATTTATGGGTTTTATTACATTATAGTGTGAAAAACACCATGATAGTGATGTGAATTTCAGCATTATAGTGTGAAAAGTAACATGATAATAGAGGGAAAATAATGTGATTATTTACATTATAGTGTAAATAATGCCATGATAATCCAATTAAAACTAATGTAAAAAGTTACATTATAATGTGGAAAGTACCATGATAATAACCAGAAAAATAATGTGATTATTTACATTACAAGGTTCAGTCGCAAAAAATAGATGTTAATCGCCTTATCATGGCAGTTTTACCATGATAAAAGTGCGTAAACAAAGCATATACAGAAAGGGAAGAATATGGAGAAAGAAAATAATAAATTATATGGGGAATTGCTTACAGAGAAAACAGTATCAGATTGTAAAGACGGTCGGGAAGCAGAAAAACATTTTCAGGAAAACAAAATAGTGTTTGACAGCCTTCAGAAGTTATGCCCCTATGGTGCTATTGTAGAAGTTACCATGCGGTTTAATAAGAAGGAGGTGGAGACTGCATTACTTTTTTATGACGCCGCATATGAAAAGATCCCGGAGCTGTCGGATATAAAAAAGGAAAAGATTGATATTTATAAATCCGGCAATATGGTTATACTTGGAGGAAAAGATAGCGGATCCACAAAAGTACATTTTTTAAATGAAAAAGGTTCCATGGAAATCCATAAGAATTTAAAAAATAAAATGACCTTCAGTGAATATTGCCAAATGTCAGCTGAAATACTCAAAGATGACAGCTGTTTTCTGGGCAAAGAATGCATAAAATCTTTCGGGGAACTGAAAGAAGAAAAAGCTCCGCTTTACGATAAATCCCCAATAGCCCTTGCTAGGGACAGCGAAAATTCTTTAACGGTCCATGATACAGGGGGGAAGGAAAAACACGGTATAGGCAGCCCAGAACAGATTGAAAAAGTGCCAAAGCAGGCGTCCCAAAAGACATTTCAAAAAAAATCCAGGTAAAGACAGTGCAGGTGCCATATGGGTAAAACGGGAAAAAAAGAAAAGCTTATGATTATCAGGGTCTCCCAGAAAGAGTATGACCAGATTAAATTAAGGTCGAAAGAAAGTAATCTGTCTATATCCTGTTATATGAGGACAAAAGCATTAAATGACCTGCCCATATACAAGACCACTTTCATGGATCTACAAAGTGATCTGATCCATGAAGTGAATAAGATCGGGGTGAACATCAATCAGATAACAAAAATGTTCCATACAGGATACTTCCGGTCGGAAGAGAAAAAAGAGCTTTTGAAGTTCAATGAACAGTTAATCTGCATAATGGAAGAAAATTTAAAATATATGAAATCCATATTACATTTGGATGAGAGATAGCAGTCCAGAAAGAATTATTCTGGAAATACGGAATCTGATGTGCTATGATAGAAACAATTAAGAAATTATGGGAAGGGGGAATTCAAATGTTTATTGATAATCAATTTCTTTTACTAAATAAAGACACTCCAATATTGCAATTTGAATCAAAGTATGGAATGCTGGGAGAAGTAATATTGGAGGAAACAAAGTACTTTGAAGAGAATAAGCCAATAGGATTCGTAAATATACAGGATTGGTTAGAGCATAGAAGAGCACCGAAACACAGAAAACATATAGAGAAACTATTACATGAATGTGGATGTGACAATCTGGAAGGATACATTCGAGTATCATATGCTCTAAATTTGAATGATACCTTTTGGGTTAAACCGGTTGATAGCAATAAGTGCTGGAATGAAGTGTCTCTGTATAGAAATCCATTTAATGAATTAATCTCTCATATTGCATTTGAAGGTGGATTATATGGAGAGCAATTTTCCACAACTTCTCCGGAATTTACAACAGAAGGAGCATTTGCTAAATGTTGGATAAGAGAAGAAGATAATATAAATCTTGTTAAAGGTGGAAGTACCGGAGCACGAAATGCCGGTAAAGAACCTTACAGTGAGTTTTATGCAGCTCAGATTGCCAATATTATCTGTAAAAAAAATGTTGCATATAAGATGGCAACCTATCGGAACAAAATTGTATCAAAGTGTCAGCTTTTTACATCGGAAAAAGAAGGGTTTATTCCGGTTTATAAACTGATTCGGTCACATCCTCAGAGTGATGATTTGATCAAATTCTACGACAGCATTGGCTGTTTGGATGACTTCAGAAGAATGGTTGTATTAGATGCATTAATTATTAATGATGACAGGCATCTCGGAAACCATGGTGTATTAATAGATAATGATACACAAAAAATCTTACGTATGGCACCTGTTTTTGATCACAATCAGGCGCTACTTCCATATGCGGAAGAAGAAGAGTTTGAAAATATAAGCGAATATCTAAAAATGAAGGGTCCTAGAATTGGTGCAGATTTTAACCTGGCTGCAAATGCTATGCTAACACCGGAAATTAGAGCAGATCTAATAAATCTAAAGGGATTTAAATTTCAAAAAGATGGTAAATATGATCTGCCAAATGACCGTTTAAAACATTTGGAAGCATTAATTGAGAAACAGATAGAGGGGATACTGCATTCTAAAAGCTTATATATTCATCGAAATGATATTATTGGCAAAGATCCAGGGAATCTATTACAGGATAATTTCAAAGAAAGTAAAGAAATAGAAAAAACAAAGAAGGAAACCATGAAGAAAAAAACGAAAACATCCAGGTAATCTTCATGGAAGAATGAGAGAATAAAAAAGACTTACAGTTCATAGCTGTGGGTCTTTTTTTATGCCCAGGATGAAAGGAAATGATTTAAAATGGCGATTACCAAAATTTTAAGTATAAAAGAAACATCAGGTCGTAATCCTGCCAGGCACCTAAAAAATGCGATCCGTTATATTCTGGACCGGAAAAAAACGGATGGTCTGGTAGGAGGGAACTGTGATATTAACGATCCTTATAAGACCATGATGGATACAAAAGAAAGGTTTGAAAAAAAGTGGGGCAGGCAGGGCTACCATTTTATTTTGTCTTTTCCGCCAGGGGAAGTAAGTGCAGGGCTGGCATTTAACATTACGGGCGAGTTTGTGGAAGCATACCTGAAAGACCAGTATGATGTAGTATTTGCCACACACAAAGATAAACCACATAAACACAGCCATATTATTTTTAACAGCATAGACCGGGAATATGGCTATAAATACCGCTATAAAAAAGGTGACTGGCTAAAATACATACAACCGACCGTGAATGAGTTATGTCAAAAATATGGGATATCCTATATTAAATTTGAAGATATGGATGGGTCACTAAATAAGAACTATGGGCAGTGGGAAGAGGAAAAGAAAGGAAGTCCAAACTGGCATGATATCATCCGCAATGATATCGACCAGGCTGTTAAGCATGTAGGCACTTATGAAGAAATGATCACCTTTTTAAAAGAGAAAATGCATTATAGCGTAAGAGAAGGAGATAGCGAAAAATACGGTGATTACCTATCCCTGCATCCTCCAGGTAAAGATCGGGCAGTAAGAAATTACAGATTGGGTAAAAATTATTCAATAGAAGATTTAAAGAAACGGATAAGTGGTCTTGAATGGATAGATTCGAAACAATTGCAGTATTTCAAATGCTCGCCAAAGATAAAAGGTAGTAAGTATTACAAATTATCAAGACAGCGAACCCAGTGGAACCAGATGAGTGATTACCAGCGGGCTTACATAAAAAAAATGTATACTGCAAGAAGATTATATACCCCTGATGCAGCACAGCATTACAAGGATGGGTGGAAATATAAGGGGGATATTACCGCTATAAGAAAGCTGCAGAGAGAATTTCTATATATGTACAAAAAGGGAATTTCGACAAAGGAAGAAGTTAATCAAAGAATCTCTTCTTTAAAAAATGATAATGAGTACTTTGATCACAAAAGGAAAGATATTTTCTATAAGTACAGACTAAAGAGAAAGGATTTTCCGGTTTGGGAGGCATATCTCCTGATTCAGTCACAATTAGCCAATACTCATATGCCGGAAAAACAGCTGGATCTAAAAGAACAATTGAAAAAAATTGAAATTAATTATAATCTTTCGGAGCTTAAAACAGATTACGAAACATACAAAGAGGAGCTTAAAGAAATAAGGGAGCATAAGAAAGAAAATTACAAAGAGATAAAAAAGATGGAAGCAATACTGAATAGAAATATGGATACAGCTAAGAGGAAACCAATTATTAAAGAGAAAAATAGGAAGCAGGAAGAGAAACAGAATAATGTAAGAGGAGTTAATAAGTATGGAAAATGATAAAAACAGTATGGTAGAGCAATATCTTACCAAAAACAAGATTCATAATAATTCCCTTATGGCAATTGTGTGGTTGGGATTTATGGGAGGCCTTAATGAAGCACAGATTGACTTCTATATGCTTCCTGAAAAATATACCCCAAAACAGCGTGATATTTTGCGCATTGCCTTAGAGGAGGGACTTCATCAGGATGCTATTAAAGAAGCGCTGGGTGATCCTGCCCTGCCTATTGAAATAATGGAACAGAGGAAAAAAGAGCTGCTTCAGGAGCTACAGCATCCGGCAAACGACACAAGTATCGCAATTGAATCATTAAAGCTGCTTGCAGCGCAAATTGAAAATCAAATGCAGGAAAATCGTATAATGGGTGAGTTTTTAAGAGATACGGTAGAAAATGGAAACAGGAATGAAATAAAATTGATGCAAAAGCAATTGGAGGAAGCAAACCGGGAAAAAGAACTCTTAAGAAATGCGAATATTAATAAAAATATGACTTCTCTTCAGGAAACTAATGGAGAAAGAGCATCCAGGATGTCACATCATAAAGCTAAGAAAATAAAAAATCATTCAGATTCAAATCAATTTAAGACTATTTTAGGCAGGCTGCTTAAAAAGAAATCTCAAAAGGAGAAGACGATTCTGGATATTTTGTGCGATTCTGATTTTACAGCTGAACAGATGCGTGAAGTTACGGCAGGTTATAATGCGGGTTTATCTTTGGAGGAGATAGGTAAATATGCAAAGAAAGAAATAAATGCAGAGAAGATGAAAGAACTCCGAAAGCTTATCGAAACTATAAATAATCAGAAGCAGGATGGTGAAGAAAAGCCTCTAAAGCGGAATCAGGATAAAAACGTAGTGGATCAAAATGTGGGTGAGGCAATTTCTAATAATGAAGAACCGATGGATTATTACACGGAGGATGATATTTTTCTGAGTGATGACATGGAATAGGAGGATTATATGAACACAACAGATATTCTGACAGAGATTAAAGCAAGGTTAACGATGTGTGCCAATGAAGTGGAAGCTGAAAATAAGGAACAAAAACAGATAATAGGGGATAAGGGTCTTATGGAGCTTTTTCATCAATATGAGGAGGCTTACAGAGAAAAGCATGTGGAAGCACTAAAAGAAAAGGGATATGAAGAAAAACAAATATATGAATATGGCTATTATCATGCAGATGTATTAAGCCTTCGGCATATAGACAAGGCAATGGAAAACAATATTCCAGCCGCTTTGGTAAATGATGCTGCATATACAGGATGGCAAGTAGAAAGAATCGTAGACAGGCATTTAAATGGTAATGAGGACAAATCCTCAGAATTAAAAGCCAATATTCATGTAAAAGAAGATTTTACGAAAAGTACTTTTAAAAAGGATTCTCCGGTTAGATAAATTCAAAAATTGAGAGGAGCATATCATGCAAGGAAACGAAACGCAAGAAGTCATACAGATCATAGAATTAAGTGGTAGAGGTGCCGCCTATCTATTAAGAGGTGGAATTGGAACTTTGAAAGCTGGTAAGAAAGTGTCGGTTATGGTAGGAAAAGGCTCGGCAAAAGTTGCGAAATGGGGATCTGCAAAGAAAATGCAGCACCGCCTTAAATGCCACTACGCTTCCAAAGGGAAACACAGTGATTTTTCTCTAAAAGATATGGAGAAGCTGACGGGAGGAAACTACGGACTCTATAAAATACCATTGGAAGAAGGGCAAAATCCAGAAGAATTAAAACGCTTTTTTAAAGCCTTGAAAGTACGTAAAATTGCATTTACAGAAATGCCGGATCTGAATATAGGAGATGGTTACATGGAAATAGCCTATAATCCAGTAGATGCGGAGAAATTACGTTCTTTTTTGGAAGGATATAAGTTTCCAGGTGGAAAAAAAGCTATGGAAACTAATTTTGATGATTATATAGAAAATGCCACACCGGAGGGTGAAAAAAATTTAACCCAGGATGCAATTAGCAATATTAAAATGGAGGATCAAAAAAAAAATCAAATCATTCAGCAGGAGATGAAAAGGTATCAGAAAAATAATTTCCAGCGGAAGAATACGAGTGAACCGGGTTTCAATCCTTTTGCGGGGTGCCTGAATGGAGAAAGTTTAAAAGAAAGGTATAAACAATTAGTAAAAACCTATCATCCCGATTTAAAAAACGGTGACACAGAAAGTTTTCAATATGTAAAAGATGCATATAAAAAACAACTGAAAATAATAGAGCAGCAAGAAATGGGATTAAAAGAATTTCAAAAAGACTGCAAAATGAATGATTTTAGGCTGGATGATGGCATTAAGCCCATAACAGTTAACAAAAAGTTAGTTATAAAAGAAACAGAGAAGAGTTTTATAACAAAAATACCCTATCGGAACAGCTATATAGAAATACATAAAAATAAATCACAGATTATCGATAATGGAAAAACCATAAAGACATTCCTTGATGTTAATGAGGAATATCAGTTATTTGATAAAAGTGGTCAATTGCAAAAGAAAATATCAGGACGTGATTTGCAGCATAATTACGATCCGGTCAAAAGAGATACGAACATCCATAAAGAAAAACTGCAAAAAGATAAAACGTTGAAGAACAATACCATAAAAAAAGCAGTTAAGCCTGATCATTTAAGAAAGCAGGTAATTAAATGATGCAAAAAAAGAAAAAACTATATGTTCCTTTCTGGACATTTGTGCTTCTGCTCTCTCTCTATGCAGGTTATTTAATCAGTGGTTTGTTTCAAAATACAGACCAGATCCAGTGGGCAACCTTGACAGATGATCTAAATTATATTTTCACCAGACCATTTCATAACTATTATAATGCCAGGACACCAGTGTGTATGTTTATCGCATCACTGATATGTATCCTGGCATTTCTATACTACTATACTACACTTAGAAATTTTATGCCAGGTAAAGAGTTTGGTACGGCAAGATGGGCAGATATAAAAAAGCTTAATGAAAAATTTAAAGATGAGGAAGAAAGCAAAAACAGGATTTTAACGCAGAATTTTAAAATGAGTCTGGATACCCGAAAGACACGTATCAATAATAATCTGATTATTATCGGAGGTGCTGGAACAGGGAAGTCGATGTACGAAGTTACCCCAAATATGCATCAATGCAATAGCACCTATATTTATACCGATCCAAAAGGTGAATTGCTGCGAGCAAACGGAAAATTTTTAAAGGAACAGGGATATATTGTTAAAGTTTTGAATCTGATTGATATGGCTCACTCTGATCACTATAATCCTTTTCAATATATAAGGAAGGATGCTGATGTTACCAGACTGATTACAAATTTAATAGCGAATACAACTCCAAAAGGTCAAAGCTCGAAAGATTCATTTTGGGAAAAAGCTGAATGCATGTTTTTGCAGGCAGCTTTTTTTTATGTTTACTACGAATATCCTCCGGAGAATAGAAATTTCCAAGGAGTTTTAGATTTATTACGGAAAGAGAAAGTATGTGAAGATGATGAAGAGTCAGAATTGCATGAAATAATGTTTGCCTTACCAGAAAATCATCCTGCGAGGATACAGTATGAAAAAGTGGTAACTGGAGCGGCAGATACGATTCGAAGCATATTGATAACTGCGCATGCCCGTCTGGCAGTTTTTGAAAACGAACAACTAATGGAACTGTTATCTGATGATGATATGGATATACCATTTTTGGGGATCGGCAGAAATGGAGATCAACAAACGAAAACAGCATTATTTTGTGTAATACCGGATTCGGATAAAACCTATAATTTTGTTGTTGGGATGCTTTATACACAAATTTTCCAGGAATTGTATTATCAGGCTGATTTTAATTTTGGAGGACGTCTTCCAATACCAGTGTGTTTCTGGATGGATGAATTTGCAAACGTGGCTTTACCGGATGATTTTTGCAGCCTCCTGTCAACTATGCGTTCCAGGGAAATTTACTGCAGCATTATTATACAAAATTTGGCTCAAATCAAAGCTTTATTCGAAAAAACCTGGGAAACGATTACAGGAAATTGTGACGCTCTGGTGTATTTGGGAGGTATGGAGCAATCAACTCATAAATATGTCTCAGAAATGCTGGGCAAATGGACGATTGACAAAAGGACAACAGGAGAATCTAAGGGGAAAAGCGGCAGTTCCAGTAAAAATTATGATGTACTTGGGCGTGAGCTAATGACATCAGATGAAGTTCGGAAGATGCCAAATGAAAAATGCATAGCATTTATCCGGGGACAGGATCCTATTTATGATTTTAAGTATAAAACTTTCGAAACAGCAACTTTTAAACATTGTAACGAATTAGGCCCCTATCAACATACATTGACTAAAAGAGAAGATAGAGAGGAGGAAGGCATGGAGCTGATAAATGAAAATAGCCTGGAGTACTTCAAGAAAGAGAGTATGTCAAGGGAAGATGTAAAAATATATCCTTTAGATCTAATCTCTTTTTTAGAATATGACTTTAAAGAGGAAGAAAATAATCTATCACTTGATGAAATAAAGGAAATAATGCAAGAGCCGGAAGTACAGGGGAAAATCACGGAATTAGAAGAAAGTGAGAGCAACAAAGAGTTAGAAGCAAGACTTAAAGTCATTGAAAAGCTTTCCATTGTAGATTTGATACTCAATGATATATTGACAGGAGATCAAATAAGACAAGTTGTGCGGGGAATTGAAAATGGGTTAGAAGAAAAGGATATAAAGAGATACTTAAATCCTTGTTATTCAGTGGAGCAAATGGAAGAAATACGTAAAATGACAGAAAAGTTAAAGAAGAATGCAGTATAGAGAGGAGAATAATTATGAATGATACTCAGAAAGCACCTTTGGAATTTGATATTAAACAATTTATAGATCAAATTGAGATGGAAAGAAAAATTGAAGAGAAAAAAAGTACAGTTGTAATTGAAAATTTTAAATTATGTAATACTTCTGGTGAAACATCTAACAAAATCTGGGCAATATGTACAGCCCGTATAGATGACAATATGGTAATCAGGGGCGTAAAGATCATAAACGGAAGCAATGGTGCATTTGTATCAATGCCCAGGTATAAAACAAAAGATACGGATGGGAAAGAGATTTATAAGGATGTGGTGTATTTAAAAACAAATGAAGCAAGGGAAGCTCTTTCCAAAGCGGTGCAGGAAGCATACCGTGAATGTGTTATGCGTTTAGATAAAAAATTAAGTGCACAAAACAGATTAGAAGTTAAAGTGTCTGTTTACGATGGAAGAGAAGATCATCTCCGTGGTCTTGCACAGATAACAGTGGGCAATACCGTAGTAAAAAATATCCGAATTATGGAGGGTAAGAATAGCTTATTTGTATCAATGCCGCAATATATGAATGAGCAGGGGA
This sequence comes from uncultured Robinsoniella sp., assembly GCA_900540475.1. Taxonomy (GTDB): domain Bacteria; phylum Bacillota; class Clostridia; order Lachnospirales; family Lachnospiraceae; genus Robinsoniella. The sequence continues at coordinate 135,748 of UQGG01000005.1, forward strand.
AATGGAATGACTTAGTATACCCGGATGACAAGGAGATAAGAACGACTATTGCAAACAAAGTATTGGAAGAATATAACGTGCAGATCAAGGAAAATAAAATCAGTGAAGTAAAGGAAATACGAAAAGAAAAAAGTAAAACTCGATAATATTTCAACGGAGGTTTTAAATGAGAAAAGACAATGTAATTTCTGCCTTGGCAGAAGCTACCGCAAAAGAAGTGACGCGTAATAAAGACAGTTGGAAATACTACCTGAATATGGCTTCCAGGCTGTACAAATATCCTTTCCAGGAACAGCTTCTAATTCATGCACAAAGGCCTGATGCCACAGCCTGCGCTTCTATAGAAATATGGAATAATAATATGCACTGCTGGGTAAATAAAGGAGCGAAAGGGATTGCCCTGCTTGATGAGGGCAGTTATACCGGACTGAAATATGTCTTTGACATTTCCGATGTACATAAGGCAATCAGAATCGGGCGCTTCCCTAATTTATGGGAACTGGGAGAGCAGCATAAGGAATCTGTCATAAAACAGCTTGAAAAGACGTATGGCAGCACAGACACAGAGCAGACCTTTGAGGCACGTTTAATTGAGATTGCCAATCGGATTGCAGAGGATTGTTATGAGGAACTTGTTTCCGATATGGAGTATGTGGCAGAGGGCAGTTCTCTGGAAGAGTTAGATCTGCAGAATATGGGAATCCGAATACGGGAAACTTTGGCATCCAGTATTGCCTATACACTGATTTCACGCTGCGGTACAGATATGGAACTGTACCAGGAGGATTTTAACTTTGACTATATTCATGATTTTAATTCTGTGGAAACACTTTCTGTTATCGGAGGTGCTGTAACAGATCTGTCAAAGCCTGTCCTTATGGTAATAGGGAAGGCAGTCAAAGCCTATGATAAGGCTTTGTCAGAAACGGAAAGTGACCGGATAAAAAATCCAGAAAAAGAACTTGCAAATGCTACAAATGTGTACTATAATGCTTTAAAGCGCAAAAGCAAAGAGCCACAGGTAACAACAAATAATGAACCGGAAAAAAAGGAGGATGGAAATGAACCTGACATACGAAAAGAATGGAGATTATCTGATTCCGCAGCTTACGAGAGACAAGGAATCGGAGGGCGAGATAAGAAAATATGGAAAAATGCGGGAGAAGTATCTGAAGGAAAACCGGAGCGGGGTGTACTCAGGAATGCTGTTGCGAGGGAAGTTAAAGAGTCACCTATTACAGATCCAGGATCAGGCAGAGGAGCGGATGGAGCTGCTTCTCAGCCAGATGCAGATAGCAGATGGAGTGACCGAGGAACTCAAAGCCGCCAATCAGATGCTCTGGGTGCAGAAAATGAACAACATACGAAAGGCAGCGGAGGAGATCGTGCTGGAGGAACTGATTTACAGCTAAATACAGAAATAATTGAGCCGGGCAGTGATAAACTGCCCGGTCTTTCTTTTGATAATTTGGAAGGACCAATGTATCGGCAAATGAGTCTGTTTCCAAGCATGGAAGAACAATTCGGAAATATAGCAGCATTAGAGGCAGGCATGAAGCATGTTATGCCTGAAGCTTTTACAATTCAAAATGAACAGATAGACGATATACTCCGTACTGGAAGCGGGCATGCTAACAGCCGGAAACGAATTTATGCAAAGTATCAGCAGGGTAAGACGCAGGATGAAATGAAAGGATTTCTAAAAGAAAATTACCAAACCACGGGAAAAGGGTTTATTTTTAACGGAGAGCCAGTATCAACATGGTTTGATGAAGAAGGAATGAGGCTGGGACATGGGAAATCAGTCCTTAAAAACCCTCTGCTTTTTATGGATTGGGAAGAAATAGAAAAGCGTGTTCGTTCTATGGTGGAGCGGGGAAGTTATATGAGTGCCAGTGAAGCTTATTTGATAGATGAAAGCGAGCGTAGCTGGATTGCTAACCATTTGTATTTCTTTTTCCGCGATGGAATCGGAGAGTCACCAGCGGATCTGAATATTAAAAATGGGAATTTTCCTGATAGTCATGCCCACCTTATAAATATGCTTGCTGATAATAATGGAATTGATACCATTACCAGACATATGGACAATGCCCTGGAACAGATTGAAAGCGGAGAAAAGAAGCTAAGTTTACGTTCTGTTGTATCCATATATGAGCTACGTGGGGAACTGGACAATTTAAAAGCAGATTATAGGAAGTTCCCTCAAGCGAATACAGTAGAGGTCTTACAGGAAGATTTTATAACACAGGATGAGATAGATGCCAAATTTAGAGATGGAAGCAATACTCAAAATGGTAAATTTCGAATTTATGAATATTTTCTGGAGAACCATTCCCAAAAGGAAAATATTGATTTTCTAAAGCACGAGTATGGTATAGGTGGGAGTACTAATGCCCTTATTGGTTCTGATAGCAGTTATGAGGATCACGATGCAAAAGGGATTGAACTCAAGAAAGGAAATATTGGGAATCCATACACAAAAATATTGTTATCATGGAATGTTGTAGAGAAGCGGATCCGGGAACTGGTCAAGAATGACTGCTATCTGACAGGCGAGGGCAAGGAAGAGTATATAGAAAAGTACAAGGTGGAGCAGGCAGAAATAGCATTTCGTCGGGCGCAGAAAAAGCTGGAACAGAAAAAACAGGAGAATAAAAAGACAGATGATAGTTTTTCTGATATAGATACGGATAAAAACAGAGAATTACAGGAAAAGTATGGAATTGTTAATGAAGAGACAGCAGGTAAAACAGATTTAGAAAACAATCTAATCCAGGAAAAAATATGTGATGTAGTAGATACAAAATTGCAGTCACTACCGAGGATTGATAAAAGTGGAGCTGTCAATTACCGTATTTTAGCAGAAGCATCTCATACATCCGAAGTGGGAAAGCCTTTTTCACCAAAAGAAAAGTTCCGCCAGAATGTAGAAGCAATACATATCTTAGAAAAGATTGAAGGAGAACATCGCATAGCTACGCCAGAAGAGCAGAAGATTTTAGCAAAATATGTAGGATGGGGTGGTCTTGCAGATGCTTTTGATGTAAATAAGGCAAACTGGCACAATGAATATCAGGAGTTAAAGAACTTGCTATCACCGGATGAATATGCTTCTGCAAGAAGCAGCACATTAAATGCCCATTATACCAGTCCAGTTATTATTCAGAGCATTTATGATGCGATTGGACAAATGGGATTTGAAAAAGGAAACATTTTAGAGCCAGCAATGGGAACCGGAAAATTTTTCGGTATGCTGCCGGAGAAAATGAAAGACAGCAGGCTTTACGGAGTGGAACTTGACGGAATCACCGGGCGTATTGCAAAGCAGCTTTATCCAAATGCGGATATTAAAATCACAGGATTTGAGCAGACAGAGTATCCCAATGATTTTTTTGATGTTGCCGTAGGTAATGTTCCTTTTGGACAGTACAAGGTGGCAGATCGGATCTATGATAAGCAGAATTTCCTAATCCATGATTATTTCTTTGCAAAGACCCTGGATAAGGTCAGATCGGGCGGCATTGTGGCATTTGTAACCTCAAAAGGAACCATGGATAAGCAAAGTCCAACAGTCCGTAAATACCTTGCACAGCGGGCAGAGCTTTTAGGAGCAGTCAGATTACCGAATAATGCGTTTAAAGATAATGCGGGAACGGAAGTCACTTCGGATATCCTGTTTTTTAAGAAGCGTGACCGGGTGATTGATTTGGAGCCAGACTGGGTGTATTTAGCACAGAACGGTGATGGTATTGCCATGAATGACTATTTTGTGGAACACCCGGAGATGATTCTGGGAAAAATGGAAATGGTGTCCGGACCTTATGGTATGGAAGCCGCCTGTATACCAGATTTATCCATTCCTCTTACAGAGCAGCTCCAAAAGGCGGTTAGCCGGATTGAGGGCCGTATAGAGCAAATGGAATTTGAGGAGCTGGATGAAGGACTGGAAGAAAAGAGTATTCCAGCCGATCCGGCAGTAAAGAATTACAGTTATACGGTTGTCGATGACCGGGTATATTACCGGGAAAATTCCATGATGAAGCCAGTCCGGTTATCCGATACGATGGAGCAGCGTGTCAAGGAACTGGCAGGAATACGAAACTGCACCCAGGAGCTGATTGCATTCCAGTTAGACGAGTACCCGGAAAACATGATTCAAAATAAGCAGACAGAGCTGAATGAGCTTTATGATGCCTTCTCCAAAAAGTTCGGGCTGATTAATTCCAGAACCAACAAGAGGGCGTTTAATGAAGATTCCAGTTACTGTCTGCTTTGCTCTTTGGAATTGTTGGATGATGAAGGCAATTTCAAAGGCAAAGCGGATATGTTTACCAAACGCACTATAAAGAAACAAGAAGTGGTAACCAGTGTGGATACGGCCAGTGAAGCCCTGGCGGTTTCACTATCTGAGAAAGCAAAAGTAGATGTAACATATATGGCAGAACTTACGGGAAGGAGCGAAGAAGAAGTAACAAAAGAATTAACTGGGATAATTTTCTCCAATCCGGTAACGGATCGCTGGGAAACTGCTGACGAATACTTGAGCGGAAACGTGCGTGAAAAACTGAAAATTGCAAAAACCTTTGCAGAAAACCATTTAAAATACGCCGTTAATGTAGATTCACTGGAAAAGGTACAGCTAAAGGAATTGGATGCGTCTGAGATAGAGGTGCGAATTGGTGCCACATGGATAGATACAAAGTACATAGAGGATTTTATGAGAGACACCTTTCAAACACCAAAATATTTGTTTGAACGTAACATTGTTGGGATTCACTATTCCGATGTGACCGGTCAGTGGAACGTAAAAGGTAAGAATTCAGACCGCGGAAATGCCCTTGTAAATATGACTTATGGAACCTGTAGAGCTAACGCCTACCGGATTTTAGAAGATTCTTTAAATTTACGCGATACCCGTATTTTCGATGTGGTTATTGAGGAGGGAAAGGAAAAACGTGTTCTAAACAAAAAAGAAACCATGCTGGCGAGCCAGAAACAAGAGACAATCCGGGAAGCCTTTAAGGACTGGGTTTTTCAAGAACCCGAGAGAAGGAAAGTATTGTGTAAGAAATATAATGAGATGTTTAATTCCACAAGACCAAGAGAATATGATGGTAGCCATTTGCAGTTTCCAGGTATGACTCCAGATATTATCTTAAAGCCTTACCAGAAAAATGCGGATGCCCATATGCTGTATGGAAATAACACTCTGTTAGCTAATTGTGTGGGAGCAGGAAAAACTTATGAAATGATTGCCGCCGCAATGGAGAGCAAACGACTGAAATTGTGCCAGAAAAGTTTATTTGTGGTTCCTAACCATATAACAGAGCAGTGGGCGAGCGATTTTCTCCGGTTGTATCCGGGGGCAAATATACTGGCGGCAACAAAAAAGGATTTTGAACCGGCAAACCGAAAGAAATTCTGCTCCCGGATTGCCACGGGCGATTTTGACGCGGTCATTATTGGGCATACCCAGTTTGAAAAGATTCCTTTGTCCAGAGAACGCCAAACTGCTATGATTGAGCGACAGATTGAAGAAATACAGATGGCAATTGAAGTAACCAAGGCGGAAAAAGGGGAACGATATACTATTAAACAAATGGAAAAGACGAAAAAAGCCTTGTGTACTAAACTTAGCCGGCTGAATGATGACATCAGAAAGGATAATGTAGTTACTTTTGAGCAGTTAGGCGTGGATCGGCTGTTTGTAGATGAGAGTCACAATTATAAGAATTTGTTTTTGTATACTAAAATGAGGAATGTAGCAGGTATCGCACAAACCGAAGCACAAAAATCTTCAGATATGTTTGCTAAATGTCAATATTTAGATGAAGTTACAGGTGGAAAGGGTATCACATTTGCAACCGGCACACCAATCAGTAATAGCATGACAGAGCTTTACACCAATATGCGGTACCTTCAGTATAATACGCTGCAGCGTATGGGGCTAGGTCAATTTGACAGTTGGGCGGCTTCTTTCGGTGAAACTCAGACTACAATAGAGCTTGCACCAGAAGGAACCGGTTACAGAGCAAAGACCAGATTTGCCAAGTTTTTCAATCTGCCAGAGCTGATTTCCCTATTTAAAGAGTGTGCAGATATTCAGACATCAGATATGTTAAAGCTACCAATACCAAAAGCGGAGTATATCAATGTAGTATTGAAGCCAAGCGACTACCAGAAGGATATGGTAGCTTCTCTTGCAGATCGTGCTGAGAAGGTACGTGACAGACGGGTGGAACCTAATATTGACAATATGCTGAAAATAACTAATGATGGTAGAAAACTGGCTCTTGATCAGAGATTAATTAACGATATTTTACCAGATGAAGAAAAATCCAAGTCGACAGCCTGCGTGAGGAATGCTTACAAAATATGGGAAGAAACAAAGGAGCAGAGATCAACACAGCTTATTTTTTGTGATTTATCCACTCCTAAAGGCAAAACTAAAGTAGAAGTAGATAACAAAATCTTAGATGCAGATATTTTCGAAAATGTGTATGTTGATGTTCGGAGAAAACTAATAGAAAAGGGGGTTCCAGTACAAGAGATTGCTTTTATCCATGATGCAAATACGGAAATAAGAAAAGCGGAGCTGTTTGCAAAAGTGAGAAGCGGACAGGTTCGCTTTTTATTAGGTTCAACCCAGAAGATGGGAGCTGGAACGAATGTCCAAGATAAATTGATAGCCCTTCATCATTTAGATGTTCCCTGGCGTCCCTCTGACATTGAACAGCAGGAGGGCAGAATTTTGAGGCAGGGGAATACTAACCCAAAGGTCAAGATTTTTCGTTATGTGACAGAAGGAACCTTCGACAGTTATTCCTGGCAGCTCATTGAGAATAAACAAAAATTCATCGGGCAGATTATGACCAGCAAATCGCCAGTGCGTTCCTGTGAAGACATTGATGAAGCTGCTTTGACTTATGCTGAGGTGAAAGCTTTGGCTACAGGAAATCCCTATATTAAGGAGAAAATGGATTTAGATATACAGGTTTCAAAGCTAAAACTCTTAAAAGCAAACCATATCAGTCAGATATACAGTCTGGAGGATAATATTATAAAACATTACCCACAGGAGATTGCAGCTATGAAAGAACGGATTGCCGGGTATCAGGAGGATGTTAAAATTTATCAACAGAATAAACCGCTTGATACAGATATTTTCTCTATGACGATAGGCAATCGATGTTATACAGATAAAAAGGAAGCCGGATCCGCCATGATTTCCATGTGCCAGGAAATGAAGACAGCAGGGATTGCCGTTACGATAGGGGAATATCAAGGTTTTAAGATGAGTGTTATCTTTGATACTATTTTCAATCGTTTTACAGTAAAACTAAAAGGGCAGCTGACCCATGAGACGGAAATCGGTACAGATGCATTGGGAAATATACAGAGATTAAACAATACACTGGAAGCGATGTGCAGTAGACAGTTTGATATAGAGCAAAAGTTAAGCAACGTAGAGAGGCAGCTATCGAATGCCAAATTGGAAGTCAAAAAACCTTTTGCTCAGGAAGATATCTTAAAGGAAAAAATGGCAAGGCTGTGTAAACTTAATGCTTTAATGGACATGGATAAAAAGGACACTTCGTTATGTGATAGTCAATTAGATGAAAACGAAGAAAACATAATAATTAAGAAAAAACCGGGGTTAAAATTGTGATTGATTGCATATAAAACTTTTGCAAAAGCTGTTTTTTAAGTAACCAAAAGTAACCAAAAGTAACCTGTTTTTTTTATGTATTGAGGTTTAATATATATATAAGCAGCCAAGATATATTATCGGGCAGCGTAAATAAAGATAAAAATATGGAAGGGAGGAATAACATGAAAGAGTTTATTGGCGAATATGGACTAATTATTGTATCAGTAATTATTATCTTACTCCTGGTTTTGCTTGCAACACCATTAGGACAATATTTGGGAAATGCGATTGTAGCTACAGTAACAAATTTCATTACAGAATCTGGGATTACTAGCCCGCCAACAATTACCGTGCCATGGTAAGCGTTCGAGAAATCAATCATCTTTTGGGATGAACATAGAAATTACAACTTTCTGCAGCTTAGGCAGTTAGAACAAAATAATTAAACATAAACATTTGCCAAATTTTTTTAATCAGTGTAAATAATTCAAATTTTAAAGCCTCCAATGTGACTCATATGGGGGCTTTAACTATAGTAGGGAGGAACATAATGGAAGAAAATAATATTTGGTTATTTAAGGATGAGAATTACGGTCCTTTTTTAGAATATGTAAAGGATAAGTTTGTAACGGACATTAATTATAATGGCAGAGACACTTGGATAGACCATTTGGAAAAGGGGCGCTACAAAGCGGATATAGAGGTTACGGCAGATTTTATAAACCAATTTAGTGCCCGCCTGGCTAATGCTGTCAGCGCTAATTTTAATAAGAATGACAATCTATTAGAGGCAGAAACGAATACGCTGCGGATATCAATTTTACATGAAAGTGTAACAAATACAGGGCGGTCAATTTCCATTCGAAAAACAGAACCGATCCGCCGGTTAGATGAAAAATTAATGAAGGACACAAATTATTGTACAGAAGAGATTTTGGTGTTCCTGGAAAATGCAGTAAAGGCACATTTAAATTTTATTATGTGTGGATTGCCGGGATCTGGAAAGACGGAACTACTTAAATACTTAACAAAATTTATACCAGACAATGAAAGAGTTATTACGGTAGAGGATAATCTGGAGATCCACTATTCGGATATTAATCCACAAAAAGATTGTGTAGAGATGAAAGTCAATGAGAAATTCTTTAATTATACCAAAGCAATTAAAACGTGTGTGCGACAATATCCGGAATGGATTATGCTTTCTGAAGCAAGATCGGTGGAAGTTAATTATCTGCTAGAAGCGTTAAGTGTGGGAACTCACTGCCTAACGACTCTACATACAGACGATGTGAGAAATATTCCAGATCGGATACAAAACATGATGCAGGATGCTTTTGCTGCTTCACGAAGAGAAAACGATATTTATTCTTTTGTAGACATAGGAATTTTGTTGAATAAAAAAGTCAATCATATGGGGGTAATTCGTAGATATATCGATCAAATATGTGTATTTGACAGGGATAAGCAGGATGGAGGAAATAACATTGTTATGCTTGTCCAGGACGGTAAAATAATCAATCAGAAACTTCCGGCAAATATATCAAGAAAATTTCTTAGACGAAATATAGAAAATCCATTCTTGCGAGGGGGATATGAAAAATGGGATTAGAAAAAAAAGAAGGAAATAAGAAGAATGCAACAGAGATAGAAAAAAGAAAATCCAAAAAACAGAGCATGTTCATGTATTTGAATCCCAAGAATCTGGTAAAAGAAGTAAACCGGTATGGTTATCATTTTTCGCTTATGGGATTTTGGAAGTTTTATATTCTGGCATTTATAGCAGTTATTCTAGTATCGTTGCTTTATGGGCTTCAATTACCATACGTATTGGTCATAGTGTTGTTTTCTTTATTTATATCGCCTTTTATTATCCTCAATACCTATAAAAACATGTACGAACAAAAGCGGTTTCTGGATGTAACCAGCTATCTGGAACAGCTTCTGTATTCATTTCGTAAAGTCCCCAAAATATTAAACTCCCAGGAAGACACATTAGCAGTCTTTCCGGAAGGCAAAATGAATGAAATGATTTTGCAGACGATGAACAATATTCAAACTAAGCCCATAGAAGAAGGAACGGATATTTATCATAATGCTTTTAAAGAAATGGAAGAACATTACGGATGCCGTAGAATGAAGCAGATACATGATTTTTTAATTAAAGTTGAGGATGTTGGAGGAGACTTCAATAAAGCAATTGATATACTTCTGGAAGATCGACGTCTGTGGATTGAACGAGTATATGAGTTAGAGGCAGAAAGAAAGAATCTTAAAGTAAAGATTATTATTTCATTGGCATTATCATTTTTGATTTGTGGATTAACAATGTTGATGTTACCAAAGGATTTTAATACTTTGCAGAATGCTCTTTCCCAATTTGCAACTACTACTTTGATAATCAGCAACATTGCGATTTATTACTTCGCACAAAAAAAATTGGGAGCAGATTGGCTAAATGATTTATATGAAAATACAAATGAAATAGAAAGACACTATAATACGGTGGTGAACTGGGATGCAAAGAAAGAGAGAAAAAAATCACTAATAAAAGTTGCGATTGGAGGTATTATATGCGCCATTGGAATAATGCTGATATCTATGCCAGTGATTGTGATAGGAGGAATCGTAGTCTTGTTTTCTTTCATGCAGCCCTCATTAAAATTAAAGACATCGAAAAAAAGAATACTACGTGAAATAGATAAAGCTTTTCCCATTTGGATTATGGAACTTTCCTTATTGCTGCAGACAGATAATCCGCAAGTATCGTTAACAAAATCTGTTGAAAAAGCTCCTTTTGTTTTACAAAAAGATTTATCAAAATTAGTAGATAATATTGAAAAAAATCCAGCGGATATTAAACCATATATTTCGTTTATGCCAGAATTTGACCTCCCTGATGTACAGTCGGCATTAAGAATGCTTTATTCCATGTCAGAAACCGGGGTTAAAGATGCAGAAGAACAAATAATGTTTTTAGTTGAACGAAATAACCGTTTACTAGATAAATCAGAAAGAATGTCTAATGAAGATAGTATAGCTGGTATTGGACTGTTTACGCTAATACCGATGGTTACAGGGTCTATCAAAATGATGGTTGATTTAGGAGTCTTCTTAATATCACTCCTCAATATGACACAGAATATGTAAAAAAATGTAAAGATAGGGGGATATGCGTGAAAGGTATAATGGAAGAATATGGATATTTGATAATAGCAGTCCTTGTAGGAATAGTTGTTTTGCTATTTTTGTTCAGTGGATTAAAGTCGAATGGATTCTTAGAAGTGTTAGCCAGAGTCTTCTCAAGATCAACTTTAGGATAGGAGGTATTAAAATTGAAAACCTTTATAGAAGAACATGGAAAAATACTCATAATATCTGTGATTGGGCTTTTATGCTTTACGATCCTCTTTTTTAGCGGAGCATTTATGGACATGATCGATAATTTAAAACCAGCTAATCCAGATGTTCGTAATGAAGCTACGAAAAACCATTTAACAAATCTTGCAAGCAGAGCTAAACCCAAGTTTGTCTTCCGGGACCCACAGCTACAGCTGGGAGATAGCATAGAGATAAAAGAGCTGATCCTTGAAGTAAAAGACGCGGATGGAAACGACTTAAAAGACAAGGTAGAGTATTATCAAGAAGATGGCAGGAAAGTAAATGCAGATTTTCAGATTAAAGCGTATACGATGGAGGAACAAAAGTACCGTTTTTATGTGGAGGATAGTAAAGGCATATATGCGGATAAAAAGTTTGCAATTATTATAAATAATACAAATGATGATATAAATGATGCAGCAAAATATGAAATGGAATGGGACATAGGGGTAAATCCTGGCAGTGTAGCTGCAAAGATATTTACATATGAAGAAAATGGAATTAAAAAAACGATATTGTATATTACAGGTAATGGAAAAACAATGTCTTACCAATATGGAAGGCCTCCATGGACAAGGGACGGATATAATACTTCAATTACAGAGTGTATATTTGATTCTAATGTAATAACGGAAGATCTGTCAAATTGGTTTAAGGATTTTATAAAATTGGAAAAAGTACCGGAGTTTTTTTTGGAAAATGGAATAAAAAACATGTCCAGTACGTTTGAAAATTGTACTCTATTGAAAAGTGGATATATACCAGTAGGTGTAACCAATATAAGCGGTATTTATAAAGGTTGTACAAAGATAAAGACTATGTCAGCTATACCGTCTACGGTAGATCGTATGAGTGAAGCCTTTTATGGTTGTGTAATGTTACGTGGAAATCTTGTGATAAACGCATATCCATCCGAATATAACAATTGCTTTTACAAAGTGGCAAGTCAGACAAACGGTATTTCATTAAAAGTTTATAACTCTACAATTTTAAATGAATTTACGGTGAAACAAATGGTAAATGAAGCATTGTCTGATGAAGATACAAATATCATTTATCTTGGCCAAAAGGATTAGAGGTGGGTGTATGAAGGAAATGTTCGAAGAATACGGACAAACAATTGCTATAATATTAATAGGCTTATGCCTTGTTAGAGTTTTGCTTGCTATTCTGCAGGCATTATCATTTTAGAGAGGAGAGAAATTATGAAAGGAACAATAGAATTCTTTCTTATCATCATAGTGTTTGCATTACTCGCGCTTGCCGGGACCGGATATATTACTGCTTCAATTAATACAGCGAATGCTAGAGATTACCATGCATCTGTCATAAACGAAGTGGAGGCCAGTAACTTTAATTCGGAAGTCATAGAGAGCTTATATCAGGATGCAGCAAATAAGGGATATACATTAGAGCCTATAATCCCTGAAGAAATTGAAAATCATAAAAAAGTAGCAGAAGTAATATTAAATTACACATATGATATCGGTATTTTAAACATTACAGGTGAACAACACAGCATTCGAGGATATGCGAGATAGGGGGGATGATTTTTGAAAGATGGAGTTACAGCATTTATATCCATATTAATTTTAGTTTTAGTGGGTTTAACAATATTTACGGTGTCTGGTCGTAATATAAGAAAGTCAGAGTTGGATAAAAGCTTAACAAATGCAATAGAGCAGACAATGGAAGTGATATATTTAGAAAAATCATATACCGTAGCAAATAAAGATGAACTTGCAGCCGATCTAACTGGAAATCTATTAACTCAGCTTTCCAGTGATTCCGATATCGAGATAAAAATATTAAATATTGATTTTGTGAATGGCTGCCTAGATATACAAGCGATTGAAAAATTTACGTATTTTACTGGAAAAGAAGGTATTATAGAAATCCGAAAAACTGTCATATATGAGCAGTACAATGATCCAAATGATAGATTTTACGAGGTTAGATTCTTAAATAAAGATGGAACGCTATTTCGACAGATACAGGTTTATAATGAAGGACGATTGACTGCTCCTAGTCCTGGTCCTGCAAATCTGATACGCTGGGAGCTAGTTGATAATGCTGAGTGGGATGGGAATTTTAGTAAAATAATTGTAACTCGGAATTTAACTTTTAAAGCAGTGTGTAATTAGGAGGAGCCTATGAATAGAAAAATAGTTGCCAATATTTTAGTTTTATCTCTTGTAATACCTATGGTAATGCCGAATACTGCTTATGCAGTATCAGATATTATCACAACAGAAAAGAGCACTGAGATAGAATCTACATCAGAAACGTCTGGAATTACTGAACATTCGAATAGTGAAGATTCTCTTAGTACAGAGTACAAGCAGAAGAAAAAAGAAACAGATAAAATAAATACGGAGAAGATATTTCAAACAGAAGCGCCAGAAACCCATGCAGAAGAAAGTGAAACTGAGACAACAGAACAAACGAATGTGATTACTTTTACAGAGGAACTCCAGGGGAAACTAAATGATGGAAAACTTCTGATCGCAGGAACTGGCAAAATACCTGATTATGAAGAGGGCGCAACTCCACTGGAGGAATATAAGGAAGAGATCACATCAATCCAGATCGGGGACGGCATTACTGGTATAGGGAATCATGCATTCGCAGGCTGTATTAATGTAGAGAGGATTGAACTGCCGGAATCGCTTGTCACCATAGGAAATCATTCTTTTGCTTATAACGTAAGTCTTAGAGAAGTAACTCTGCCGGGAAACATTGCAGAGATAGGAACCCGTGCATTTTATAATGACATTAATCTCAATGTAACAAGATTTCCGGAAAGTCTAAAAGTAGTGGGGGAAGGTGCTTTTTATAACTGTTACGCAAATATGGTTTTACCGGGTAAAGATACAAACATTGGATCCAATGCATTCTACTTAAGCAAACACCATGTAATTTTTAATCCAGATGATACATATCTATTAGCAGATGGGAAACCGGCATTGTTTGGAAACATTTACAAAGCGGCCGCAGAACTGTCATTAAAAATGGATAGTGAAAATTTGGACAACATTTTAGTTCAGCTGGGCTTAGAGTATAATCAAACATTTAAAATAATAAATGATTATTTTGATTACCTCATTGAACTTGAGCAATATGGAATTAAAATAAGTTACAAACTCGAAATTTTAGAAATGCCGAATGAACCACAAACAGAGCCAACGTCTGATCCGGAGAGTGAAATAATCACAGAGCAGGAAAAGATTACGGAATCTGTATCGGCAACAGAAACAGAAACGGATACGGATACCGGGGATCAGAGAGTTGAAATTATTCGATTTTCAAAAGATATAGAGGGTCAATATGTAGATGGAGTACTTACAGTTACCGGCAAAGGGGAACTTCCCGATCTAACTATGGATTCAGAAAATCCACTTGACGACATAAAAACGGAAATTGAATCCATTATAATTCAAGAGGGTATTACTGGTATCGGTAATTTTACATTTCGTAATTGTTTAAATGCAGAGACGTTGCAGCTGCCTGATTCATTAAAAATTATTGGGAAATATGCTTTTGCTGAGAATTACTGTCTTTCAGAAGTAAAATTGCCCAGGAACCTTGAAATTATAAAAGAGGGGGCATTTAACAAGGATGTCAATCTTGAGATTAAAAGTTTTCCGGAGTCCTTGAAGAAAATTGAAGGTTATGCATTTTACAACTGTTTCAAGATCAGGGAAAAAAATGCGGAACAAAAAGGAACCAGGATAAGTGATAATGCCTTTTTCCAGTATTCACGCTATGTAAAGCTGGAAATAAATTCGTACAGTAAAACGGATTCCAGCGGTGGCCGGAACTATGTTGGAGGGTTATACTTCACTGCTCTCCAGCTGACAGAAGAATTACAAGACTCTGAAATACAGGAGATTTTAGAAGAGCGCAGAAATAATTCAGGAGAGAAGTACAAAAATCTTGAATCTTATTTTAATAGTATCATCAAAAAGAATCATCCGAAAGCAAATATAAAATTTAAAGTATCCATTATAGATAAAAAAATTGGTTTAAAAAATGCGGTTTCGCCTTATGCAGCTACAACGAGAAATGCTTCAACCCAAGCTGAGCTGGAAACAGCAATTAAACAGTCTGGTAATGGTGATGTAATCAATATTACTAAAAATATGACAATTAAAAATGTTGTAATTACTAATAAAACGATTACTATCAGAGCATCAGGTGGTAATCGAACTATAACACCTGCTAATGGCGATAATGTTTCCGCCTTTATTGTTAATGGCAATAGCAAGGTAACTTTTGCAGCAACTGGGAACCATACGTCAAGTGGATCTTCAGTAGCAAATAAGTTACATATTGGAGGTTCAGCAAAAGGGACCGGTAAGAGCATAAATTCCAGCAATATAATTGTCCAGGGTTCTGCCCGGGTCAATATAAACGCAAATGTGTTAGTGCGTAATAGCCGGTATCATACGGTATATGGAGATCCGAATACCACGATCTGCCTCGATGGTGGTACTATCATGAATTCTTCTGGAGTAACAGCAGTAAACGGAGGAACTCAGACTTTTGGCATAGGTTCTTATGGGACAATACTTATAAAAAACGGACTAATATACTGTGCATCCACTAATAGAAAAGAGCAATATGGCCAGGGAGTGCATTCCAATGGAGGAACAATTACAGTTTCTGGTGGAAGTATATATAATTGCAATATAGGTGTAGGTGTTAATCATGGAAACGGTGCAAACGGCGGCAATAAAGAGGATGCATATGCTACTTTTAAGGGTGGGTTTATTTATAATAACAACATTGGAATTCAGATTAATAATTCCCTGGTAGAAATAAGTTCTGTGTATGTGGGCTTGTCTTCCTATACCAATGTTAGTACATTTAAAACGGCTTCCAATTCAACGTATGGATTATACGTATCAAATAATAGCGCTCTTTGGATCGAAACATCTGGTAGATTTTTTCATACTGGAAATGCAGCCATACACAATGAAGGTTCAATGAGTATAACCACTTCATCAAATGGTGACAGACCTAAAATATGGGGAAATGCAGCATATGGTATTCGAAATACATCTACTGGATTTACAGATATTTGGGGGGTTATGATCGATGGATGCAAGATAGGGATATTAAATGAAAATACTAAAAAGAATAAATGCACTATAGACAATACTGCAAACTCAACAAAAGGTACCCTAATTCAAAACTGTACTGTCAGAGGAATTCAAAATAATGGATATATAGAAATATCAGCAATGGATTATGGTGCGAACAACCGTGTAGAAATTATAAATAACGGTAGCGGTGAAAAGGGTGGAGGTATTTATAATAGTACAGGGCAAACTTGTATTATTAATGGGAATGGTAAAGATATAGACTCCATAAGAATCAATTCAAATAAGGGTAATTATGGTGGAGGTATTTATAATGATGGAACGTTAAAAATAGATGGTTATGTATCTATAGCCGGGAATACAACATCGGCGAGTGGTGGAGGAATTTATAATAATAATAAATTAACCATAGTAGGTGCAAGAATTTTAAATAATATTGCGGCTACCTATGGAGGCGGCATCATGAATAAAGATACTTTATCTATTACAGGCAGCGAAATTGGCGGAAATAAAGCTACCGCTAATAGCGGCGGTGGAATATGTAATGACGGGGGCACCCAGGGTGTCAACACGACATTAACGATTACCAATGGTAAAATATATGGCAATACTTCAAACAAAGGTTCTGGAATAGAACAGCATGGTGTATATTATCCCAAAATTACCATAAAAGGTGGCATGATATATGGAAATGCCGGTGGCTATGGAATTCATAATGATGCAGGAAGCGTGGAGTTAAAAGAAGATGCAGGTATGGGGTATTCTTCATGGACCAACACTACTACTTTTACACCGAGCAATAATGGTCAGGGCAATATCTATAATAGTAATAATGGAGACTTATCTGTTATAGGAAACGCTAATGGTTGGATTTGTTTAGCCAGTACAACAAATTATAATATTAATAATGCTGGTAATTGTACAATTAAGACAACAAGTAATATCCCGGTTTTTTCTGGCAAATCAACAAGAACCATAGAAAATTCTGGTTATATGACCATAGAAAAAGCTGTTATTACAAATTCTAACGTTGGGATTTATAACAGCAAAAATCTTAATTTAAATGGTGGTTCCATTCATGCGTGTTCTAGTTATGGTGTATATAACACCAATACTGGAATTATAGAAATGAAAAATGCGGATATCTTTGATAATACCAATTATGGAACTGGCGCCGGTGTTTACAACCTGGGAACCTTTAATATGTCTGCAGGATATATCCGCAGCAATACTTCATCAGGCGCCGGGGGAGTGCAGAATAATGGGACATTCCGGCTGTTGGGGGGAGAAATTAAGAATAATATATCCGGAAGATTCGGCGGTGGGATTAGGAATGATGCAACCTTTATTATGTCAGGTGGCGGTGTTAATGGAAATACAGCGGTAAATGGTGGTGGCGGAATTTTTAGTGGAAGAAATAATGAATTAACCATCACCGGCGGCAGTATTAAAAATAATAAGGTTACATCTGGAAATGGTGGAGGGATCTATACCGATACTCACGATACAAAGACACTTATCCTTGTAAATACAACAATTAGTGGAAATGTTGTAACCGGTGGAAATGGTGGCGGGATATATTATAATGCCAGTGTAGAATTGGAGAGTAATAGTATTAGCAACAACTCTGCAGTTACTGGAGGTGGTATTGTTTTTGCAGGAAAGAATAATACCATGTACTCCGGATCCGTAGCAAATAATACGGCAACCTCCTTTGGCGGAGGAATACAGGTATTGTCCGGGAATTCAGTGAATCTAAATGAAGCCTCTATCTATGGAAATACAGCTCCTAATGATGGCGGCATCAACAATGACGGTGCGATCCGGATGACTGGAGGCACTATCCATAGCAACAAATGTAAAGCTGGCAATATTGGTGGCGGCATCAGGCTTGGAAATGCTGGTGCATCCTTTACCATTACCGGCGGCAGAATTTATGGAAACAATGGGTATGGTATTGTGAACGCATTAGGTACTGTAAATTTGGAAAATGTATCATCCACCAGTAACGGGTGGGTTTTAATCGGATTTGAGAAATTTCAGAATGCTTGGGATGGGCTTTCTCAGGCACAGGCGGAATCAAAACAAAATTCAATCGGTGCGATTTACAATGCAGATCGGTTAAATATTAGAGGTATGTCCCGTATATACAGTGGGGCTACTTATGGAATAAATAACCAGGGAAAAATGAATATGTCTGACGGAGCGAATTGTACGTTATTTGGTAATTCAGATGTTGGAATTTATAATGGAAGCTCAGGAACAATGACGATGGGTAAAGATAATCAGATTTGGCTTGCCAAAACAGGATTAAAAAATGATGGAACCGCAACGTTAAGTGGTGGTACCCTGACAGAAAATACGAAGAGAGGTATGGAGAACACCGGAACATTCAATCTATACAGTGGAAATATAACCAATAATGGTCAAGGTATTACTGCTAAATTCTTTCCAAATGGATTTACAGGATCTACTGAGATGGGGAATAGTATCTATCAAAATGGTATTTTAAATGTAAAAGGTGCGCCAAATGTATCACAGGATATTTTCATTACCCCAGATCACTTTATAACAGTGGAAGGCAAGTGTACTTCCAAATTCATAACATCCATGGCAGAAGAGGACACCTTTAAGGGGAGGATACTGGCTAATTATAAATTTAATACTTCAGAGCAAACCAAATTATATACGTTGGAGGAGCGGACGGGAGAATATGCAGAAGAAAAAGGGATCTTGATAGATGACCAGGCAGGTGTAGATGCTGCCTACCCATATCAGGTATTATTGGATGGGAAGAAAGTATTAATTAACTATCTGCCAAATGGTGGATCGGGAAATATGGAGGGGGATGTGGTCCCCTTAGAAGCAGACTATACCATCCGTGAAAATGAATTTTCGTATGACAAACATTCGTATGCCGGATGGGATCCGGAAGCGGAGAAATACCCTAAGCAAGCAAAATTTATTCCGGGCCAGATCGTTATACCTTCGGCTGCATTCCAAGATAATTTAAAGGAAATGAATAATCCAAAACAAAATACGCATCCCTTAAATCAAGCTTCTCAACAAAGCTTGTCTGTATCGTCTTTAGTAGAAAAATATGGGGTACCTGTATCGAGAGCGATAAACGATGTCGACTATGATTATCAGGTAGATTTAAATGCTATATGGGACGAGGCTCCTACTATTGATACTACAGTACTAGAGTTTTATGAAGGAGAAACAGTTACAAAGGAGCAATTAATGGGAGAAATATATTTCTCTAAACTTGGGGCAACAGATAAAGAGGATGGTATTACTCAAACCGGTGAAAAAAACAAACCACATCTTCTTGACAAAAATGTAAAAATTGTTGGGATTGAGTATCTACCAATACAAAATGGATATAAACCAACACCGAACAAAATTATGTATGATAAGGATATGCCTGTAGAATATATTTTGGACACATATGATAAAAAAGGTATGGTTCTGGACGAAGAGGTAAATCACAAGCTTACATTCCAGGTAGAAGATAGTGCCAATAATATTACCAAAAAAGTAAGTGATGTAAGGGTATTGTATAACAATTATCCAACCTTAAAAGTACCTGAAAATCTGGTACTAACAACGGAAGAACTACGGATGAGTCCTCTAACGGAAAGTGATTTGCTAAAATATGCTAAAGCCAATGATATAGAAGATGACGAGGCAAAATATCAAGGTCTTACTGATATAGATGGAAATATTATTAATATCCAGGATAAAATCAAAATTGTTTCCATACAAGACTCTTCTAATAATATTATACATCCAAGTGATATACATGACATCGGGGAATATTTCGTTACTTATTCCGTGACGGATCGATTTGGCAAAGAAACGCAGAAAACAATGAAACTAACATCTGTAGAACCTGCAGAGTTAACGACAGAAGAGATTGAATATGTTAGATTTATATCATTGCAATACCTGGATACATTGGATGAACACTCAAAATGGGATAAAGAAGAACTTCGAAGAATCCTGGAAAATAAGACGCCAACGGAAACGTATACGTACACTCATGAGCAGGTGCTAGAGATTAAAGAACTCATGAAGGGTCTAAAGAGTAAGGAAGATTTTGAGCATGCTATCAAGATAATAAAAGAGCAGTATATGAATAAATAGAGAAATGCCCCTCACACCGGTTAATTAGGGTGTGAGGGGCATTTTCTGATAAGGCAGCCTAATTTATTTTAACTTTTTGAACACTGCCATAAGAGCCATATATTTTTTTACTGCCCACTTTTTTATAGGAACGGACCTTTACATAGTAAGTTTTCTTGGATTTCAACTTACCAATTGTTTTAGAGCTGCCACTAAAGCTTTGATATTTACCATTTTTAAAGCTTTTGTGCGTTGAATAAAAGAGCTGTGACCCAGTGGATCTGGAAGCTTTTTTTATCTGTATGGAAAAAGCTTTTTTCTTGCTATCTACACGGCGGATTCCCGGAGCTTTGGGTGCAATGTAAAAATACACTTTTTTTGTTCCATAAAAAGCGCCCTTCCCGGTTAAGCGAATTGTTGCCTTGCCTGGATTTTTATTATTGAAATATGAAATCGAGTAGTCTACATTCTTTTTAAGGGTCTGGCCGTTTATCTTAAGTCTGACGGAAGGTCGTTGTGATTTTGCATTGTAGATTTTCTGTTTGACAGCGGATACGGAAACTTTGGAAATATCCGCACGCAAAAGCCTCGGAATAACAGCCTGATCTGTTGTGCCGCAAAGACTGCAGGTTCGTTCCTTGCTGCCATGGCGGTCATAAGTAGACTGCCGCTGTATTTTCCAGTTTCCGTATTTGTGTGCTGTCTGTTGGATACTAGCAGTTTGCAAGCTTTCTCCACATATGGTACATTTCAACGTTTTGGTGCCGTTTGAACGGCAGGTGGGCTGCTTGGTTATGGTCCAATTACCAGGAACATGAGAGGCTGGAATAGTCTGCTCTTCGCTCATCTGGCAGAGACTGCAGGTGTGGATTTTTTTGCCGGATGAAACACAGGTGGGCGAAGCTGTTATTTTCCAATCTCCAAACTGATGCTGCAATTTTGGAACAGCCAGTGTTTCGGTACGGCTGCATTTGATGCAGGTATGGGAATGTGAGCCATCATCCGTACAGGTAGCCGCAACCGTTTCCTCCCATGGACCATAGGAATGACTAAGACTGTCACAAATAATTTCACCTGTATTTGTATCCAAGTAGTAGATCCGATTGTCAAAATTTAATTCTGGTTCTTTATAAATACAATAATCAGAATTAATATAATATTTTTTATCCTCTATCGGGACTATACCGGTACGAAGCAGCCTTTGCCCGTTTTCCGGAGAAAAATAATACGTCTTGCCATCAGCATCCTGAAAGCCGGTCTGCATTTCATGGTTTTTTCCAAAAAAGTAAGTGGATCCACTAATTTCATGTAGTCCCTCTGCTAAATTCCCTTCGCGATCATAATAATATTTTTTTCCATCATGAACATACCAGTTTTCAATGCGGGACACTGCTTTTTCATAATCAACGATAACGGGAGTTTCCGTGTCAATTTTGGTACCACCAGTTTCGTCAATACGAGTGGTTAAGAAATCTTTGCGAAAACCATTTTTTATTTCTTCATTTGCTACATATAGTTTACTTCCACGGGCAAGCTCATCAAAAGCACTTTGGAAAAGTTCCCGTTCTGAGGAAAAATGTAAGACAAATTCAATAGGTAGCTGCGTTTCACTAAAAGCATAAGAATAAATTGTATTTACGGAAGCCGGAATATCTATTCTCTCTGTTTGCGTTATTCCATTAAAGGTAAAATTACAAATGGTTTTTACACCATATGGGATTGTATATACATTTAAAGGATATGAAGCAGGATATACTACTAACATATATTCACGTCCACTTTTATAAAACAAAATACCATCTTCATCATATAGTATCGGATTACCCTTTTCTACAAAGATATGTTTGAGGGTAAAACAATTAAATGTAACATATTTTGTACTGAGGTCTATAAGTGTTTTTGGGTATTTAAGTGTTTCGATATTATGCATTTTATAAAATGCGTAATCTTTTATACGTTCCACTTTTGTCAAGATAATGGTCTTTAAATAAGCATTGTTATAAAAAGCACCTTCTTCGACATTAAGAACTGAATCCGGCGAAGTGTAGCTATCCCCAGGGAGCATGGCTGGATAAAGGATCAATTTGGTACCATCCTTGGTTAAAAGTGCGCCGTCTACCACCTTGTAATGCTGGTTATCCTCAGCGACAGTTATACTTTCAAGATTATGGAGGGTATGGTCCTCATCAAAGTGCTCCAATGAGGCAGGGATTTCTATATTTTTAATAGCACATTTGGAAAATGCACCATTAGATATATAAGTTATGCCTTCAGGGATTTTTGCGGTCCCAGAACCAAGAATTTCACAATGAATTTCTGTAATAGAATATTCTGCATTTTTATACTCTGCAGTCCAGGGTTTATTTGGATCCCCATGTGAGAAATTGCCAAATACGTCAACGTAAGGATCATCTATAATTGCTGCAGTTGGAGTGTCACCAACAGTCAACACTTGATATTTGCCAAATCGATCAGAAAAAACATCCCCTACTTGAGCAGTACTTTCCAATTCTGCTGAAGACTTAATGGAAGCAGAGGAGTTATTGGTGTTTTCCTCTGTCTCTTCGTTTAATGCTGATTGAGTTTCAGTTTCTGGTTCTTTTTCAACGAGAGCAGTTTCCGAAGTGGATGCTTCTGTTTCCTGAAAACCTTCTGATACCATTTCTGAAAAATCTTCTGGAAATTCGGTTTCATAAATATATTCTGTCAGTGCTTCTGTTTCAATATATCCAGAAACTGTGTTTGTTTTATTATCAGGAGCTGCATAAGCGATATTAGATGCGAGCATTGATAATATAAGTGTAGACGATAATAATATAGAAATAATTCTTTTTTTCATAGCTATCTCCCTTGTTTAAATAAAGTACTGCTATTGTTTTCTGGTTCAGCTTTCTTAATAATAATCCTTTTGTTTTTATATTCCAGGGTGACTACCCGTTCTTCTTTAGATAATCCATCACCCTTACCCAAGTGATGGGGAGGATTAATTTGCCTGTAATGCACCGGGACTAAAAGAACCATGTAATCCAGTTGGCCAGATAATATTAGTCGGCATGTATTTACGGACTAACAACTTTGGGGATTACTCTCTTATTCTTTTTTTTGTTCACTATTCGGCACATACTCCAGCAACTCGCCGGGTTGGCAATTCAGCAACTCACAGACTTTGTCGAGGGCTTTCGCGCCTATTGGCTTCTTTTCCCGAATATATTGTATTGCGTTCTCGCCTAGAAGCTTTTCCCGTCTCAATCTTGTGGTTGTGTACCCAGCTTCTTTTAGCAATTCTAGCACATCTCTCTTATAAACTAACATCCAAAATATCACCTTCCTTTTTATATCATTACCAGCATGAGTAAATAAATTGTAAACATGCCCCTTTTTTTATTTTACCAAAAAAGGGGCATGTTTACAAGATAATTACTCTCGTGGTCAAATAGTAGAATTCAGGTCAATCTCCAGAAACAAGTTCTATTGGCATTTCCAGGGTTATGTCTTCTACTGCTTATTATACGTCAAATAACTCTATAATGTCATCATTGGGAATTACATCCATTAATAACTCATGCGCTAGCCAATTTGTATCATTCCGGTTTTCTACGCAAACATATTTAACAACGTTCCTTACTAAGTTCGTTAATCCCTCTTCATCCACTATTTCTAATATCTCTCTTATATCACTTGAATATTTTGCAAATTGCATATCATTCATTAATTGTTCCCTCCTATAGATTGTTGTTTGGTGTTTTGTAACTGTCTTTATTATACATTAAATATGATGTAATGTACATTGGCAAATACACTGAAATTAATGTATTTTATTGTGCATATTGTACATTATTAATAATGTAAAAAAGACAGTTACAAAACAGCAACCCGAGAAGAACGGGTGGAAAAGTGCCTGATTCATGGATTGACGGCATAATGAGAGAAGAAATCATAAGAATAAAATTTAATAGGAGATCTTTACTAGATAGAATAGAACGGAAAATTACATACTATATAAAAGAACCGTGTAAGCCAGTTGGCTGGATAATATTAGTCGGCAAGTATTTACGGACCAAAACCCCTAAAGGGAGGATTTACGGTTCTTTCTGATATTTAGGTAATGTGAGATTTCTGATATCCTAATAGGACCGTTAAATCTGTAATGAATACAGACTTGACGCTCCTTTGCTATTTCTTGCCATAATTTTATTTTTTAAGAACAGGAATATTTGGTAGATTTCTAAGCCCGAGCGCTAATATTTAAGACATAATAGACTGTTCGTAGTCTGTACCATCTTTGTATAATGTTTCAGGCGCAATATCAATCTCACCGTCAAGCCATGTAACGGTATCAAAATCAATATAAACCTGATTAAAAATATTAATATCTTTGAGGATCTGGAATACAGGAAGGTCTAGCAGGGGGGTTACATCGTATACTTTAGATACACCGTCCGAGAAAGAAAGAGCTAACTTGTAATCTGGTAACGGTTTAACAACAACAACTTTAATCATTGGCGTGTTGGAGCCAGCATATACAATTCCATTAAGTTCCTACATAAAAAAACCAATCCTTTCAATTCATATCATTTTGAAATTTTCTTCTATAGCAGCAAGGAAAAACGAACGCATACTGTCTTAAATTAATAGTAGTAACAAAAAGCCCTGGATATTTTATCTGGGGCTTTTTATATAAAACGATACCCTTATGAGCAGCTTAAAGGCGGCAGGAGTGGACAAAATTATGAAAGGCACAGAAGATACCGTATGAGGGTTGTGCACAGTAAACGTCCGCAAAGGGCAGGGAACAAATTACGCCGATATTGCAGTGATCCACACCTTAAGGGAGTTTGAATCTAGTGGATAAGAAATACAGCGGATTTATTTATGTGCAGTATATAGAAAAGGCATAAAAATACCCATGGGGAATTACTCCTCGGGGGTATTTTTTATGTCTTTTTCTTGGATATATTCCATAATGTCACCAGGTTGACAACTAAGAAGTTCGCAAATTCTCTCTATCGTGGCTGTGGAAACGTCACCTTTTCCGGTTCTCATCTTATTTATTATTCCGGGACTTATACCGCTGTCCCTTAAGAATTGCCACTTTTTACCATGATCCTCTAATAAGTCTTGTAACTTGTTAAATCTGATTTTAGTAGATCTTTCCCCGTGAACTGCCATGTTCATACCTTCTTTCAATGTTTATTGTTGTTAAGTATAGCATATTTACATATATAATACCAGTTTAAAAGTACTAGAAATAGTACTAATAGTTTTGTAAAAACAGTGCGTGAACTAGTACAATATGCATAAATTTAGTACTAGAACTAGCAATATACACAAAAAAACGTACTAGTTCTAGCAATATAACTATTGTAAAAACGTACTAGATATAGTACAATAAAGATAGTTACAAAACAGCAAACAACAAAACAGAAATCCGGAAAACCGGGAGAAAAGAGGAAATTATGATTAACACATTATCTTATGTATTAGGAAACGAAGAAGAAATAAAAGTAGGGAATACATATTATTTTGGACAGATCTGGAACAGTGACGGGGACGGCGAAGACTTGCTTGAATCCGGAACAATTGCAATATGGGATTCCGCAAAAGAAGCGGAATATGTTCTATGGTTCAATACCGTAGAAGAAAACGAAGATCTTTTACAAACGCTTGTAAAAATTACCAATATAATTTAATTAGATATACCACCCACCGGGATGCGGCGGGGGAAAGCAGGGAGTATGAAAGTAAAAGCAAATATGTCAATAAAAGCAAAGGTGGATAATAAAGTAGTATCGGTAAAAGTAATAGATCCTAACTACTCGGATCATGCAATTGAGGTTCAAATGGAAGAAGGAATTTTCAAAGATGAATATTGCATCGTAAAAAAAGAGGATATCGTAAAAGAAAAGAAAACGAATAGATATTGCATCCAGGTAAATGATTTCAATTACAAAAAAGGTAAATGGTCATTTAAAGCATATAAATATTGCGAAACGATAGAAGAATGTAAAAAGGTCACAAGGCATTTCGGATATAGGGAATATAGGATATTGGATCGGATGACAAAAGAATATTTCATGTAACTATTACATACCTACCCACCGGGGAGCGGTGGGAGAAGGAGATAAAATGGAAATATTGGAAAATTTAATAATACAAATAAGAAAGGCAGGAAATAAAAAATGAATATGCCAACACATAGTTATATAAGAGAAAATGGACAGGAGATAAAAGTTTCTGGGGTATATTATTTTGGGCAATTATGGACTGGAGTAGGAGATGGGGAAGGATTATTAGAATATGGAGCGGTTTTATTGGATGATGATTTTGTTATTAGTTTTGAAATTTTTCAAAAAGACACCGATTTAATACACACATTAGTTAGGGTTACCAGTATTGTTTTACATGGGGTTGGCGATTTGGGGTAGGATGTTCAAAACCCAAACAGTTATTAATAGTAATATAGGATATTTTGAAATACAGGCTAATTCAAGTTTGTTGTTTCAGCGATTAATAGCAACATTTGATGTATTGAAACATTATTAATATTAAAAGAAAAGATCATACACATAGATACAGTACCGTAAAAATAGCCTTGGAATTTAATTACGGAGCTATTTTTCAAATTCAGGATTGGTGATTTCCTCCTTTTGAACATAATACACATTATAAATAATGTAAAAATGCACAATAAAATACATTAAATTTAGTGTATTTGTCAATATACATTACACCGTATTTAATGTATAATAAAGACAGTTAAAGAACAGCAAACAACAAACGGAGGGAACCAAATGTATAAAGTAAACGGAACACCAAATAGAAAAGCAATAGAAAAATTCGATAACGACAGACACATGTTTTACAGATTTCAAAACCCAGCTCACACAATCGAAGGTGAATATACCCAGAGTTGGGGAATGATATACAGTTCAGCCGAACAAGCCAGAGAATGTGCAGAAGAAGAGGGAATGGAAGAAGACGAAGCAGTTCTTCCTGGAAAAAGCTGCATGACAACGTTCGAAGAGATCTTAAGCTTTACAGAACAATTTGGCAAAAACGATGTTCTCATGATCTTCAACGGAAACGACACATACGTTACCGGTCATGACGGCGAATACGTAGCCGATTTTGACGAAGCTGTTGCAATCTGGAGTATGGAAGATGTAATCAAATACGCACAGGAAAACATTTGGAAATAAATTAACCACCGGCCGGAGAAAGCATGGGGGAAAAAATATGTTGCAGTTAGTTGTTAATAGAAATTTAAAAACACAGGAAGAAAGGAATATTGGGGAAATCATAGAAATAGCAATGTGCGAAAAAGAAGAACAATTCAAAAAAATGTTAGACAGAACGTGCTATTTAACATCAGATACCGGATGGTCAGGGACCGTAAAGCTTTACCGGTGTGGTTATTATATAGAGTTAGAAGGAACAAGAAGCGTTTTTAAGTGTTTCCTGGATAATTGCAACAATGTTATAAGGAAACCTAGAAACATAGAGATAGAACAAAAATACAGCATTTCAGGAAATAACACAGAGATACATCATATAAGATTTTGCAAATAGATCAACCACTCGCCGGGGAGCGGCGGGAGAAAGCAGGGGAGTATGAGAAGCAGAGTAATGAAAAGAGCATGGGAGATCAAAAAATTTACAAAATATACATTTGCGAAAGCATTAAAATTTTCCTGGAAAGTGGAAAAAGACGAACCGGAAAATTTCCAGTTAGATGTCATGTTCAGCCTTAAGTACCCAGGCGAATTTGATGACGATTGGGAAGCAATGGAAAGTAATAGATTGGAAGCGTGCAAAAAATGCCGCATTCTACAAAAACTGTTTGACGAAAGCAATGATTTTTTATGGGATACCGGAGCAGTATTCAATAAAGAAGATGCGCAATACAATGAGTTTCTTAGAAATTTATTGGATACATATAAAAAAATAGCAACTGAATATTAAATCTAGTGCCACCCGAACCCGGTCGGGAATACCGGGAGAAAGAAGGAATTATGCAAATAAGTGAAACTATAGTAAATAAAACAGGATCATATCTTACAAGTTATGGATATAAGCCTTGTTTTATAAAAAGGTATTTCACATTATACGGTGATGAATTTGCGGATATATCTACACCGTTGGGACAAAAAACACATGTAAAGAAATGGAGAGTCATAGAGGACAGAGACTAATAAATATAACACGCACACGGAGGAAAAACCGGGAGAAAGAAGGTAAAGTATGAGAGAAGTAGTTGTAAAAAAAGTGAAATTTGATAGCACAGATTATTGTGATCACAGATACTCTTTTATGTTGATAAAAATAGACCATTTTTATCATGAAATTCAATTTGAAACTGTCGGGGGAGCCGCCCCGAATATTAAGGCAGTTTTGAATTTTTTACTAACAGATAAGGATGTCCGTCAGGAACTAATATGGGCATGTAAAGAGTATAAGAGAAAATACCCCATTTTCTTTAAATATCACGAGGGAATGTCAGGTGCTAGGAATATAACACTCTGTTATTCCAAAGTATCACACGATTGGGCAGCCAGTTATAAGCCAAAACAAAAAACTGCTTATAATTTGCATATTTCGTGTGCAAATAAATTAAATGATGGGATTAATGATATCTTTTCCGGAGATCTTCTCGATTTAATAAACTTTTTTATAAAAGAAGAGGAAATCCATTGTGAAAGATATCAGTTTTTAGAAAATTTGGATCACATAAAAACAAAATTATTTAAGCGCAAGCATTACCAATACTTACGCTACAGGCATAAGGAATTATTTACAGTAGATTCTTTATGCTATTCCAAAAAATAAATATTTAAGCGACCCGTACCCGGTCGGGAATCACCGGGAGAAAGAATGAATTATGAAGGATAGCATTGAACGCATAAATAAAATACTGGTAAGGTATGGGGAGAGTGCAATGCGGTATGATATACGGGCAGAAACAAACGTATATCTCGCGAAAGAGTTATTAAAATGCAACATGGAGGATTCTTCGCTTCTTGCAATATTAGAGCGATTACTTCAAGGAAATGAGCCGTTGGGATATATACATGATGTATTAAAAACCCATTATCAAAGTATTAATACGTAAGACGTTGCAACACTATAAAATTTATAGCCGCCAGGAGCGGCAGAAAGAAGGTAAAATATGAGTAAAGTAAAAGAAAACGTTCTTAAAGAAAGAGGGCTAAAAGAACCTAAATTCCAAATAGGAGATAAGGCTTTTGGAATTTACCGTGAGTATGAAGCGGGATATGAAAAAATGGAAGGATACATAAAAGAAATAAACGCTAGTAATTTTATATATTGTTATGGACAAGAAGAACCGGATAAAATAATATATAGAATAACGGGCTTCTACGAAGAAATAGAAGAAAATTTTCTATTCGAAACGGAAAAGGAGCGGGACGCAGAATATAACAGATTGGAAGAACAGAGAAAGGAGGAAATAAGGAAAAAACTTAGAGAAGAAATTGAAACATTAGGAAGAAAGCTACAAAGTATATAATTATACAATAAAATATAACTGAATAATACCCGTCCCGGTTTTCCCGCCAGGACAAGAGCAACTTATAAGATGCCATTTATTGACAATGGTTTAATAAAAACGTATACTAAATTAGAATTATGGGAGGTAAATAAATGGATGTGGAAAAAGTAAAAGTCTGCCTAGAATGTGGAAGCAAATTTCAGACCAATGACAACCGTGTCAAATATTGTTCTGACGAATGCAGACGCAGTTCAGCGCTCAATAAAGTAAAGAAGTGCCAAAAAGTAAAGGAAAAGAAATCGAATATTACAAAAACATGCTGTATTTGTGGCAAAGATTTTGTAGACACCACAATAAACCACTGTAAAAACACTTGTTCAGAGGAATGCAGGCGGGAAAAGTGGCGTATGAATTGGGAAAAATGGAAAACAGAAAATCCGGAGAGCTATAAGCAATCACAAAAAAAGTCAATCCTCAGAAAAGAAAAAATAGGATATTGGAAAAAATACAGGATTAAAAAACGATTGAAAACTATAAAAAAAAATTGACAATATTGTTCACGTACTATATAATAAAATTATCTTAATACCAATATAAGTTGTGTTTAAAAGGTGTTACAGGTAGCTAATAATTAATAGTAACGTGAAGCGTATTGAAACAATTTTAAATTAATAGTAGCAATTTTAAAGCCCTGGAAATTTCTTCCGGGGCTTTACTCATAAACAAAATAAGGAGGACGAGGGAATGAATAAAACCGTAGCAAGAGCGAAAGAATTGCAAACAGACGTATATAAAGGATACCTGCCAGAATTAGAGGTGGGGGAAGAAGTAACAATGAATGATTTATGGGACGGAAACGGGGAAGTACCCGAAGAAAGTTATTCGATAAAATTAACAGATTATGGGATGGACGGCAACTCGAACGTGCCTGTATGGATTAATTACGAATTTGATATAATAGAGGAAAATGAAAACCCTCTGGATATCGTAATTAAAATAACTGGTATAGATTTACTCTAAGGAGGACCGCAAATGGTAGAAGCCGCATTAAATATAATAGGAAACAACCTGGAGTATGTGGCCTTAAGCTGCCACAGGATAAGCCCTGCTAGATACATCCTGGTGGACAGCGCCGGATGCTTTAAAGAAGTAAGCCGGGAACGCTTCGAATATAATAGCAAATACGCTGCCTGGGACTATTACTCGCAGGTAATATCCATAAACAAGGTTATAGCCAGCAAACTAATAACCAGCAATAATTATCTATCTTTCTTTATCAGAGATTTTTCTAAATTAAAGATCGAAGATATAGAAAAATACTATTCCAAATTTAATATACCAGAAGATAGAATGTGGATCCCGGAGTGGATCGCACAGAATGTATTTAATTTTGGCAATGGGAAAAAAGCAGATATGGTAAAGGTTTTCTTCCAGGGAACGCTGGAGGAATACCGGAATGCCGGAATGGACTACTTGTATAACAAATCTATTACGTCCGATAAAAGGTATTACCAGGATCCGAATGCCGGCGCGCCGTTGGGCATAGGATTAAATGCAAAAAAGCCATACATACAAAGCCGGAACAGACAGACGTTCGGAGTGGATCGTGACCAGGGCATCAGGTATAAGATGTTTTACGATATTTTAAAGTCCCTGTGCAAGAGAGGGTACCCCATGCTGTACGTAAGAGACAACGGGGAGCTGGTTCCGATGGATCCGCGGGATAAAGAAAGTCAATTCGTCCCACAATCTATGTTATTTGTATCCAAGATCAACCAGCGTGGAGAGCTGGAGATCATACATATGGATACAGTACCGTAAAGAATAGCCCTAGAATTTAATTCCCGGGCTATTTTTCAACTTCAGGACAAAAAGTTCTGGTAATTTCCTCTGGGCTAATGATTTCATATAAAAGGGTATAGCCCGGATATGGATTCCGGGCTATGAGTCATATATATTAACAATAGTTGTTAATACACTAATAGTATAATATTTGAAAGTAAAAAATGCAAGCTATTTATACATAAATTTCTTTACAGTTGCTAAAGCTAAAAAATAAAAAGAGGTGTTTTTATGGCAGTAGCACACAAAGGTAGTATATCAATGGGGCTGGTATTAATTCCGGTAGGAATGTATAAATCAACCGTAGACAATGATATTCATTTTAACCAGCTTGATAAAGAGAGCAAGGCAAGGATTAAGTATAAAAAATACTGCAGTCACTGCGGAAAGGAAGTAACCACGGCGGACATCGTCAAGGGTTATGAATACGAAAAAGACAGGTACGTCATCATGACGGACGAAGATTTGGAGAAAATCAAGACGAAAAAAGATAAAACTATTCATATTATACAATTTGCGAAAATAAGTGAAGTTGATATGATTTATTACGAAAAAGATTATTATGCAATTCCAGATACCGGCGCAGAAAAAGCTTATGAGTTATTACGTCAGGCATTACTGGGTCAGAAAAAGGTAGCTATTGCGAAGTCTGTAATTGGAACTAAAGAAAAACTTTTGGTGCTTTACCCCACAAAAGAGGGCATGATTGTTAAAACGCTTTATTATTACGATGAAATAGCGGCCGTTCCTAAACAGTTACCTAAAATACAAATGGACAAGAACGAACTGGATATGGCAAAGTTATTAATCGAAAACATGACAAAACCTTTTGTTGCTGCTGAATTCCATGACGAGTATCAGGAAAGGCTGCGGGATGCAATTATGCAAAAGATCCAGGGACAGGAGATTGTTACCGCAGATCAGGGACCGGAAGGAAACAATATAGTTAATCTTATGGATGCACTGGAGAAGAGCATAGAACTAACCAGGGGAATGGCTTAAATGGATATCTTCAACGAGCGCAAGGTGGATCCGATGCTAATTGCTGAAATGAAGGAGCCATTTAACAACCCAAAATGGATATATGAGTTAAAGTTAGATGGTTGTCGGTGCATTGCGTATTTGGACCGTAAAAGCGTGGATTTAAGGAATAAGAGAAATCTTAAGTTACTGCAGAGGTTCCCGGAGTTAAAGGACATATTTAAACTTGTCACAGATAGATGTGTCTTAGATGGTGAACTCGTAGTAATGAAAAATGGCGTACCGGATTTCTATGAGTTACAGAGAAGAACGTTACTTTCGGATCCATTTAAAATACAAATGGCAGCGAACCGATACCCGGCATCTTTTGTTGCTTACGATTGTCTTTATTATGAAGGCAAAGAGATAGCACTTACACCTTTGCTGGAAAGGAAAGAATTCTTAAAGAAATCATTTGGCGCTGAAACGGCTAGGTTTGCTATTTCCAGGTACATCCCAGAGAACGGAATTGGCCTATATAACGTAGCGGATCAGCGGGAGTTGGAAGGTGTTGTTGCTAAAAGAGCAGACAGCCTTTACTTTATGGGCAAACGCTCAAAAGATTGGATAAAGTTCAAACGGATGGCGGATGAAGAGTATATAGTTACCGGGTATATTTATAAAGGTAAAAATATATACAGCCTAGTGCTTGGAAGATATCGGAACGGAAGACTTCTATATAAAGGGCACATAACCGTGGGAGTTTCCGCCGGGGTTATAAAGACACTGGTTCCAACCGGCATAAATCCTTTTTCTATACTGCCCAAAGGAAATGAAAATGCCATATGGGTAGCACACCAGGTATGTACTGTGGAATACATGCCAAACACTAAAAATTCAATGCGACAACCTGTATTTAAAGGAATTAGAGCAGATATTGTACCGGAAGAAATAACAGAAGATAGTTAAATTTGTCTAAACAAGAGGTAGGCACACTTCGTACCTACCTCTTGTTTAATTGTGCGCCCGGCGGCGCACGTTTCTAACCGGTGCAAGTCCGGAATCCGCCCGGTAGTGGGAAGGATATAGCCGAAAGCAAGGGTGTCCATCGTGAGGTGGAATCTGAAGGAAGCTGGATGTGGGGAACATACTAACCCACGGGCAAATCTCTGGTCTGACGAACAGAAATCACATCAGGCTATGCATGAGGGTAAGACTGCAATCCAAGCTGAAGCCCGATAACTACACGGAATCATGTATGGTAAATGTGGCAGATGGATGGAGAGAAAGAAACGTGTGGTACCCGGGGAGGTCTGTGCGGAATGTCCCGGAAGGGATAACCATTATCGTGAGGTATTGCTGAACGTACAGAAGTCAGCCGAGGTCGTAGTAGTCGAGAGATGAAGGGCCGAATCAACAGGAGTCTTTAGTACAACCGGGAAAGGGGGAAAGAACATTGGGTACAGAAAACAAAGATAGCTGCTCACAAAGAGATAGCGCGGAACGTGAAGGGTATGTGAGAGCGCACCGTTCTTTCCGTCGGATATGGAAGGAAAGAGACAGTGCACAGCCGGAACTCTTGGAGAAGATACTGCATAAGGACAACCTGAACAGAGCTTTTAAGAGAGTAAAGGCAAATAAGGGAGCGCCGGGAATCGACGGAATGACCGTAGAGGAGGCAGGTGACTACCTAAGGGAAAATCGAAAGGAACTGATAGAGAGAATCAAAAGGGGAAAATACAGCCCCGATCCAGTAAGACGAGTAGAGATTCCCAAGCCAGAGGGAGGGGTGCGAAAGCTTGGCATCCCAACAGTAAAAGACCGTATATTCCAGCAAGCCATAGGGCAGCAGCTCATGCCAATCTATGAGCCGCTGTTCTCGGAGAATAGTTATGGGTACCGTCCGGGAAGAAGCGCAAAGGATGCCGTTTTAAAGGTAAAAGAGTATGCAGAACAGGGATACACGCATGCAGTTGTATTGGACTTGTCGAAATACTTTGATACTCTGAACCATGAACTGCTTTTAAATATCCTGCGCAGGGATGTAAAGGATGAAAGGGTTATCCAATGGATAAAGAGATACCTAAAGAGCGGTGTCATGGAAAACGGTGTAGTCATGGAGACAGAGGAAGGTTCGCCGCAGGGAGGAAATATTTCACCGTTGCTGGCGAATGTCTATCTGAACGAGTTCGACCAGGAGTATGAGAAACGAGGAGTGGCTTTTATGCGTTATGCAGATGATATAGTATTGTTAGCCAAAAGTGACAGAGCCGCAAAGAGACTTCTGGAAACAAGCACGAAGTATCTGGAAGGGACGCTGAAACTGCAAGTGAACCAGAAGAAAAGCCGTGTAGTAAGTGTATTTGCGATCCGAAATTTTAAGTTTCTTGGCTTTACATTGGGAAAGAACGGAAAGGGCATCTACGTCCGAGTTCATGGTAAGTCATGGAAGAAAATGAAGTCAAAACTGAAAGAACTTAGTTCCCGAAGGTCTGTTCAGAGCATACGCCCTTCGTTAGAAAAGATAAAGGTGTATATGCGGGGCTGGCTGAATTATTATGGAATTGCAGATATGAAAAACCGAATAGAGGAACTCAACAAATGGCTATATCACAGAATCCGAATGTGTATATGGAAACAATGGAAGAAACCGAAAACGAAGGTGAAGAACCTGCTGAAAATGGGAGTGCCGAAAGATTTGGCATGGCAGGCAGGAAACAGCCGGAGAGGCTATTGGTTTACCACGCAAACGGTAGCGGTAAATATGGCAATGACAAAAGAAAGACTGATAAACAGTGGCTTTTATGATTTAGCCACAGCATATCAGTCTATGCACGACAACTGTTGAAACCGCCGTGTACCGAACGGTACGCACGGTGGTGTAAGAGGACGGGAGTTAATCACTCCCTCCTACTTGATTTTTAAGATTTAATTAGTATTTGATTGACTAAACATTGATTATTTTTTACCAACTGCAATTGCATCTGCTTACAATCCAGCTGTGTCATTCTTATAAATAATTTTTTAAATTCACTTTCTGACAAATCCTGTTTTTTTAATAGGTTTCTAAAGTATTCAGTATTGTGAGATGTAAACCGATACTTTTCTTTAAAATATTGTATTCCTAATTTCATTCTCAAACCTCCCTGTTAGTATCAGTATAAATAAGTGATGATAATAATCCATAGTTGTATATTCTATATGCAGGTGCAAAGAACAAAGACAATCAATGCTAACCCAAAATTCAAACCGGGATTTTTTAATCTATCTCTTCGAATATAGAATCTGGTACACTATTAGCACTTTTCTCCATTTCTTCTATAAGATAAGCATACTTAACAAATAATTTATCCCGAAGAGCATAAAAAGTTAATTCATCCAACTGCGTAATTATAATTGCTAATATATCTAATGTCATAATTAATTTATTTTTTAAAGCGTTTTCTTGTCGATCGGATGCATACAGGCTTAAATATATGGCTAATTCCTTTTGTTCATCATTTAATCCCATGTTACACTCCTTTAATAATTCTGGGTTTGGCTGGTGCCGGTTGCTGTTTCTACAATAGTATTACCACTTTTAACCTTTAATGTTGTTACAACTCTATAGTAGTATCCGGAAGATATGTAGTAGTTCCTTTCTATAGATCCAAGTGTTGTAGCTGAGAAATCTCGGGACCAGGATGTTTCAGATATCCAGGATTTTTTGTCTTGACTACGTTGCAATTCAATTTGAATTGTAGCATTATGATTCTTGTATAATACGTATGATCCGCTACAAGTCGCTTTCCCAGAAGAATTAATCTGTATCGCTGTTGCAAGCTGTGAGATGTTTATGTATCTGGGGGATGACATTTCTGCAGCATAAGCACCAAGATTAATAAGAAGTGCTAATATAATGGTTGCTGGCATAAAAAGTTTTTTCTTCATTTTAAATTTCTCTCCTTAATTTTATATGAAATACTTCTATTCTATGCTCTCCGCAATTTTCTTCAGCTCCTTTCCAGAAGTATTATCATCTGTGATTATTATAAAAATTTTATCTCTTAATTTATCAGTCCAGGTCAGAGTACGAAAACCGCCTTTCAATATCAACATACCATATTGCTTATTAATAGATACTTCTGAAACTTCTGCATTTTCAGTATCCAGGTTAACGACAACGTTTGAATTGTACTGCTTTAAGGTAATTTGAGAATCTATTGAATTATATATCAAAATTTTTTCGGCATCATTTTGGATGGTATTATTTAGCGTAAATCCGACTGGTATATATTTTGGTAAATAATATTCGGTTAAATCAATATCCTTATGTGTTTCGCTCAATTGGATCTCGGTATATTTATCAGAAAAATTCATCATGGTATTTAAAAACTTATTACGGACTGCCTGTGAAGTTAGAGAGACTAAAAGTGCGGCCGTACACAATATTAAAATGGCTGCAGTGAAGTGTTTTATTGTGTAAATATATCTTTTTACTTTTTTGTGTTTTAATTCCCTTACTATAAATGCATCAAATTTATGACTCTGTTCTGCATTAGGGGTATATTCGCTATCTGTCCTAAGCGCATCATTGAGCTGCAATATTTTTTTACCATCAGATAACGCTTTACCATATACCATACGATCAATCAATAAATCCTCATGGTTATTATTTTTCTTCATTGCCTTTTTCCTTCCGGATAATTTTTAATAGTTTGCGTTTGGCTCTGGTAAGACAACTTGCGACATTAGCATATGGAATATCTGTATAGGTAGCAAGTTCTCTTAAACTATATTCCATAAAATATTTACCTTGTAATAAAAGCTGATCTCTTTTAGGAAGTTTTGAGATTGCAACTGATAATTCTTCTCTATTCTCTTTATATATTAAACTTTCTTCAACGGATGAAATGAGAAAATGATCTGTTATAAATGCATCCGCCATGATCTCGTCATAAGATGTTTCGCAAAATCTTGAGTTTTTTCTTATATAATCCAGTGAAACGGATGTAATAGTAGCATATAGATATGTAGCAAGCGCTGATTCTTCTAATAGTAATAGGGTATCAACGTGTTTTATAAGCCGTATGAATGCATCTTGAATTAAATCATCTACCATAGATTGGTTATTTGTTATCTTAATAACTTGATTACGTAGGATAGGATAAAATCTAATATACAAATTATTGATGAATTTTCTTTCTTTTTCTGGGATATATTCTGGCATCTTGTATTTCCCCGATTTTCTTGTTTTATTTGAGTAGAATCATCGTTTATTAATATAAAGGGATATATATGTATAAATTATGTTTAATAAGTATATATTAAAAATTAATAATTTTCAATGAGTATTTTCGTATTTATTAATAAATACGAGAAATTCTGAGAATATTTGCTATAATGTCCCCAAACAGATGGTAGGAGAATGCACGTGGAAATTAACAAAGAAACATTTTATGAACGCCTTCGGGACCTGCGTAATGAAAGGCAGTGGACTCAGAAGGATGTGGCAGAAAAATTAAATGTAACAGTTTCTACTATAAGTTGTTATGAAACTGGGAGAACCGATCCAGACATAGAGACAATTATAGAGCTGGCAAATTTATATAGTGTATCGTTTGACTATTTATTTGGCTTAACGGATGTAGACAAAATAATTGTGCCCGGATACCTCAGTAAATCTGATAAATATGCTTTAAAAAGATATATAGAATTTTTAAGTAGTAAAATTAATAATAATAAATAATAATTGGTAAAAATAAAACCTTGCAAAATTAATGATTTGCAAGGGATTTTTTTTTGTAATTTTATGGATTGGAATGATATGGAACATGATACGGTAAAAAGGATAATGGAATTAGCAATGGGGGTAAACCAGGACCAGGGGATCCGGTATAAATAGTTTTATGA
Source organism: uncultured Robinsoniella sp. (assembly GCA_900540475.1). Lineage (GTDB taxonomy): Bacteria > Bacillota > Clostridia > Lachnospirales > Lachnospiraceae > Robinsoniella. The sequence continues at coordinate 174,218 of UQGG01000005.1, forward strand.
CATTTTAAAGTCCCTGTGTAAAAGGGGATATATGCTATATATCCGGGACAAAGTGGATCTGGTGCCTATGAATCCCTCAAAGGAAGTCAGAGTAACCCGCATTCAATGCTCTTCATTTCAAGATCAACCAGTTTGATGAATTAGAAATAATAAAATGGATACAGTGTCTTAAAGTATAGCCCTGAAAATTTAATTCTGGGGCTTTCATTTTTATGCAGAACAGATTATAGTAGTAATTATGAGGCAATCGGATAAATCTGTATGGAGATCGTAGAGGAATATAGTACAGAAAATCCGTGGATTTTTCCTAATTAGAGTAGAATACTCGTTGTGTACGTTCTTTCAATTAGGATGACGCAGTGGGGATCCAAGACACTTGGAGACCAGGGATATACGCCCATTGAAATTCTGCGCCATTACTATGGTGAGAGTATGTATATTAACAGTGCGGAAGAAATCGCGGGAGTTCCATCATCCTGGCCGGGTTACAGCCTGGATATCGGAGCCAGCGGCGATAAAGTAAGGCAGATTCAGGAACAGATAAATGCAATTTCCAATGCTTATCCGCTGATTCCAAAGATTGCTGTAGATGGCATTTATGGAGAAGGTACGCAGAATGCGGTAAGGGTGTTCCAGGACGTTTTCGGACTGCCGGAAACCGGAATCGTGGATTATAGAACCTGGTATAAGATTCAGGAGATTTTTGTTGGGGTTACCAGGATAGCTGAATTGAATCCGTAATAATTTACACCAAATGTAAATAGTGGAAGCGTGTTTGATAAGAGTGTAACAATTTCTTATCAAACACGCTTTTTCTATTTTCATTTCGGCTACATACACAAAAAGTAATGGTTTCAGAGATATCATGAAATGTTAGATTTTCGGTCTTTTTCCCTTTCATTGGAGACATTTTAGAGATATTTTAGAGATTCGATTGTTATTGTTTTTAGGAAGACGTAACTAATAAAAATTGTAATCAGGCAAAGGAGATAGTATGAGAAAAAACAAATTTATTGCAATTGGTATACTGACACTGGGTTTGGCGCTGGCTGGATGCAATGGCGCAGAATCGGCAGGAGAGACAAGTGGAGCAAATGAGACAACAGGAGCACCAGGTGAGACAAGTAGAGCAGGTGAAAATACAGATGCCCCAGGAGAGGAAAACGAAGCAGGTGAAAATTCAGATGGACCAGAAGGGACAGGAGGAGCAGTTGAATCGGCAGAAAAGTCAAGCACAAAGCAAGCCATGGGATCAAGTTCCAACGAACCATATGTGGCAACTGAGGGGAGTGTAGAACTTGAAAAAAGCCAGAAAAGCAGCGCATCCGGCTCAGAAATAAGAGGGACTATTGCATCCATGGACGGATATAAAATTACGATTGACGGATTGGGTGCAACAACAAATGCAGATGGTTTTTTTTCGGGAGGGGGAAATACTAGTAATATGAAAAATTTGGAGTTGGAGTACACAGATAATACCAAATTTTTAGTAAGTACGACAAGCGAGGATGGACAATCCAGTGCCCCTGTAGAAGGGAGCAGTTCTGATCTTGAGTTGGATGCACTGCTGATTGTTAAGGGAGAACTAAAAGATGATGTGTTGATTGCATCAGAAATAGAAATTGTCAAAGAAAAATAAAAGGGAAGAGAAGGTAAATAAAAAAATTAAAGAAAATAAAAAGAAAATTCGTATAATGAAAATAGCAGGAGGCGTGGCGTAATAGGCTGCGCCTCCTGTTCTGATGGGGGTTAATGTAGGTCAGGTCCGGTCCGGTAGAAATTAACCTGCCTTAAAGTTATAAACAGGACGTATTATTTGAATGATATCTGCAGTTGGAGCGATATTGCGGACAATATGATCCATATTCTTATATGCCATTGGGCATTCATCCAGAGTGGAAGTACCCACAGAGGTTGTAAAAACGCCTTCCATAGATGATTCAAATTCAGCCAGGGTAAACTTTGCTTTCGCATCAGACCGGCTGAATAATCTGCCGGCACCGTGAGGGGCGGAAAAATTCCAGTCTTCATTTCCTTTTCCCATGCAGACTAAACTTCCGTCACGCATATTGATAGGAATTAAGAGCTTTTCTCCGGCTTTGGCCGATACCGCTCCTTTTCGCACGATATTGTTGTCCAGGTCGATATAGTTGTGTATGGTTTCGAAGAATGGAAAATCGTTTAGTGTCATGCCTAAGAGTTGATCCAGTATTATTTGTGCGATGGTAATGCGGTTAAATGAGGCAAATTTCTGGCAGATTTTCATATCAGCAAGATACATGTCCCGGTATTCTCCTGTGAGATAGCAGAGGCCTTTGGGGGTGCTGATTACGTTCCATTTGAAGCTGCTTTTAAGTTCTTTTATTGCGTTTTGGATTTCATTTCGTTTACCGGCTGCTTTATATTCCTGGATAATCTGGTTTTGCCTTTCTAATACTTTATCTTTGCCCCGGAGCAGATCATACGCCATTTCCTGGTAATAATCTGCTGTCTGCTTACCCAGGTTTCGGCTTCCGGTGTGGATAACCAGGTATCTGCTGCCATCGTCAGCAGCGTCAATTTCTATAAAATGGTTTCCGCCGCCTAAAGTTCCGATACTTCTTTCCAGCCTTTTTGTGTCTTTTAATCCACGGTAGCATTCCAGATTTAGAAGCTCCGGAAACCGTGCGATTCTACCTTCATGAACATGCTTCCCACTGGGAATATACTGCTTTATTATCCGATCAAGTTTTTCGAAATTGATCTCGGCTTTTCCAAGTTCTACCGTTAGCATTCCGCAGCCGATATCCACACCCACGATATTAGGGATTACCATTTGACCAAGATCAGCCGTAAAACCAATGACACATCCGGCTCCGGCATGAACGTCGGGCATAATGCGGATCTGACAGCCGGAGACAAACTCCTGATTACATAATTCTTCAATCTGATTCCGGGCACTTATTTCAAGGTCATCTGAAAATATCTTAGCGGTAGTATAGGTTCCATTAATTGTAATCATATTTTTCCTTTCTGTGATTGTAAGCCAGAGCGTGTTAAAATTGCTTCCTGGCAGATGGTGGAATAGATTTTCAAACACGCTCTAACTTTTATATGAACAAAGTAACTGACTTAAATATCAGGATGCCTCTCCGCCATGTAAGATAGCGGATAGTTGTGTGAGCAGGCCGCTGCTTCCGTTAACCGAAATATTACCTACGTTCTCACATATTTTTTCCAGATACTCAAGCTCTTTCAGCTTATAGAGCGTTGTATTTTCATCCATTAGTCTGGCGGTATTCAGCAGTGACCGTGTTGAGGCGACTTCTTCTCTGCGGGTAATCACGTTTGCCTGTGCACGTTTTTCGGCAATTAACACCGTATTCATAATATCGCGGATTTCACCCGGGAGAATAATATCTTTGACTCCTGCATCTGTAATTTCGATGTACAGTTCTTTGGACTTTTCTTTCAGCTTTTCAAAAACGTAGACAGAAATCTGCTCTTTGTTTTCCAGGATTTCATCAATTCGGTATTTACTGATATAATCCCGCAGGGCAAACTGTGCTGCAACATGCATTTGTTCCTCATAATTGTCGATTTCTGTAAATATTTTTATGTAATCCGTAATTTTATAAGTACATACAAAGTTAATGCGCAGGGCAACTTTGTCCTGGGAGAGTATTTCCTGTCCGTTTATATCCATTTGGGAAAGACGGGTATCAACCAGACTGTAATCAATCTTTGTACTGCATTTCCAGTAATAGTAAGTTCCTGCATCAAGGAGCTTTACCAGCTTTTGGTCAAAATAGAGAAGGGCTTTCTGATATTCTTTTACCTCAATTCTGGTATAAAGGTATGTAGGGACTTGACTGAAGATATATTGTGGGATATCGTCAGCAATCTCCGGTGTCTGGATGCTGGTTTTTATGAAATCATGTTTTTGAATTACGGACCAGAATGTATATTTACCTCTTCTGAGTATTTCTTCAAATTTTCCGTTTATAAAATGGAGTGCAAGCTCTTCATCAGCCACATCTACTGTGTCTGTTTGTTTTGCAACCTTTTCATTCAGAAGCAGAACTTCCGGTGAACAGGAGTCAGAAGCAAGCGGTCCGTCAAGGGAAACAATTTCAATGTTTTGATTGCCGAACGTGAAATATTTTCCGGCTTCCAGTAATTTTACAAACTTTCCGTTTTTAAAGAGCAGGCCTCTTTGATTTTCCTGAATAATAGTACGCATAGATACACCTCCTGGTGATTTGTTGAGATACAGACATCCAATGTATAAAATGCGGCTGAAAAATTAAGTCTGACGCTGACATTGGGGGAAGTACGTGCCATAAAAAGCACGCTTCTGCACAGATGCCTATGTGAAACGATATCCTTTTTCAGGCAAGGCATTTGATACATGCAGGCTTTGCCGGTAACGATGCAATCACATGCTCCGGTTTCTGCCTGGGCGGATGTCTGTATATAGTTAATTGTTAAATTCTGTGTGATGAGCACAGCAGATTGTGCCTGTTAAGCACACCAAAACCACTTGGCCAGGTGAATAACCCGGGCAGGATTCGAACCTGCGGTTGTCGCAACATTGCTCTGGCATACGCTTTGGAAGATCCTGGCGCACCGCAGTGAGATCTGACACACAACTGAAGCAACCCTGCAACAATAGTCTAATGGAAAATTATGTATTTATCACGGAAAAAAAGTTGCGAACTCTTATTTAAGTCCACAACTTTTTTGCATTAACAGTCTTTTTTTTATCAGATCCACAAAATGCTCCGGTTCCGTCACTTTTACAAATGGTCCAAATGACAATACCCGGATAAGCATTTCTGTTTCATCATCCCGCTCATAATATATCTTTATACGGTATTTCTGTTCCGAGATGCGCTGGGCTTCTTTTTCAAAGTGTGCGAAATGAAGCATAACACGTTCCAGAGCATTTCTTTCGTCTAAAAGTTCCATAATCAGATAATCAGAAATTATGTTCCTGGTTTTTCTGGCACGGACACCTGCTTCATCCAGGATGCCACATTCCTGGATACGACTGACATTGAGAATATCGGCATAGCGGCATCCTAAAATCCGAATACGGAATTTATCATCTTTTTCCGAATATTCAAATTGATATGGTGTACAAGCAATGGTTCTCTGGTTGTTTTTCCGGCTGCTATACTGAATAAGTACTTTTTTATTGGTGTGTATGGCATTTTGCAGGGTATGGAATATTTGAATATAATGTTCGTTCTCATAGTCATCCCCATCATTGTAGTTGTCAAATACAACATAATCCTCCGGTGTAAACAATGGTTCCACATCTTCTGAAATTGTAAAATCAACCGGAAACAGTCTGATTCTGGGATCCAGGCTGATTGCTTTTAACCATCGTTTTTGCAGTGTGGTAAGCCCAGTGGATGGTTGGTGAACCAGCGGTGTTTGCAGTTTTTCATCTAATAACTGCCAGTTTTCATTTTTCAGTGCTGGTATAATGGTTAGATGACTTTCGGCAAAAGCGTTTTCTTTTATGATCGTTAGCATTTCACTTTCAGTCAGGCTGCCTTTTACGGATGCAGATAAGATTTTGGATACTGTATGATAGTAGCAGCTGTAAATTTCATGAAATAATACCATGTTTATCCTCCTGTTTTTTCACAAACTTTCAAATACACCCTGGCATGTTAAACGTTAGATTCCGTTTGCTTACCACCCTCAGTATCATACAATGCATACATGTCCAGGATATCCTTCTTAAACTGGTTTTCAATGGTTCTGTTTGAAAAGTTCAAAGAAGTGATCCGGCATATAAATGTTCGAATCCACGGAATCATTTCACTGGTATCGTATACATCGGCTGTAAAACGGCAAGTATTCCGGTCGACCCGCTGAATCGTTCCGCAGCGCTTTTCCCGTTCCAGACGCTGTAGAATATGTTCTTCCCCGTTTCCGACAGAAATGGTGAATTCCACATGCTCCAGCGTGGAACACCGGCTGCATGAAATACCCCACATGTATGGTTGCATGGTTTCCAGTTTGTCCCGCAGCTGATTAAAATTTTCTGCAATATCCCCTGGTTTTACATCGGTTATATAATCAAGACGGTAGGAATTAATCCTGCGGTATTTCAGGCTATAGCCCATGAGATAGCGCCTTCCGTTTTGGACACTTACAAATATTTTAAGAGGTACCAGGTCCCAGAAATTTATGTGATCAGATTTGTTTGCAATATTCGTAATGGTTACGCAGCGTCTCTGTGATATTCCATGAAGAAGCTGACAGAGAACCTCACTTTCCAGAGCGTGGGTAATGTAATGATGTTTAAAAGAGTAAGTTTCCTCTTCACAGCCGGTCTGGTCCAGCAGAAAGCTGCCAATTACGCCGCAAAGTCCGGCTTCTGAGAAATAGTTCAATGCATCCTTCCAGGAAGAAAGATTCGGGGTCCCTATTCTGCTGTAAGCAATCTGCCTGCCTTGCTTTACCCCTGTCACTAACCCCAGTTCCATATATTCCTTTAGCTTTTTGCGAACGGTAGATTCATCAAAAAGTATGGGACACTGGAAATGAGAGAGATATGCTGTATCAATGATTTCCGTTAATTCTTTTAGTGTATAAGAAATTTCCGGTTTATATAAGATATCAAATAAAATAAAGTGCAGCGTAATATCGCCGTTGGTAAAGCTTTTTGCTTTCCATGCCTTATAAAGGGGATTATGTACACAGGTTCTGCTGTCGATTGAAAGGAATACATTTTTTCCTCCGTGAGTCATTCGAAAGTCCATATAATCCCCAAGATAGCTTTCAATTCTGCGCCGTTCATTGTCGTATGAGCGGCTGCTTTTCTTTTCGAATTCTTCTCTGCTTTTAAAACCATAGACGTAGAATTCTCTCATATAATCCCGTATACGTTCAAAGTTTTTGATCAGTTCGGTATATGCCATTTCTTCACCTCAACCCCATAGCTTATTCCTGTCTGCTGCCCACACGATATTTAGAAGGTGCAACCCCATAATGCTTTTTAAATAATTTACTGAAGTGGTATACATCATCATATCCCACACAGGCGGCAACATTCTGTACGCTGATAGCTTCTTCCTTTTCTATTAAGTCCCGGGCTTTTTCCATCCTTAAATTAATGAGATAGTTAATGGGAGATTCACCGGTTTCACTTTTGAAAATACGGGAAATGTAAAAAGTACTCAGATACATGTTCTGGGCGATCTGATCCAGAGATATTTTTTCGGAATAGTGCTGGCTGAAATAATGAATAATTTTTTTAACTACATATTTACGGCTGGGAGATTCAAAGATACAGCCGTTTGGAACTTTCTGAGAGTCCTGCTGTTCCCGAATGATCAATAGAATAATCTGTATCAGATAAGATTTCAGCATAAAGTACCGTCCAGGCTTCCAGGACTGGTATTCTTTTTCCATTGCAGAACAGATTTTAAAGATTTCCTGTTTAATGATCGCATCCATGGCAATGATGTTTTCACCGCTTATCAGAGGCATCTGACCCTTCGGAAGGTTCTTGAAATGCACATCGGAAAAGGATAGAAAACACTCCAGGGCGCAGTTATCCGCAGAAGTCACAAGGCTTCTGTGATAGGTACCGGGATTGTAAATTACGAAATCCCCTTCTTTTACGGGACAAACTTCGCCGTCAATCACGTGTGCACCTTCTCCTTTCAGAATGATGGAGAATTCGATAAAATCGTGACAGTGGTAATTGGTCTCTTCTTCATTCCGCTTCAGGGTACAGAAGTATAAGAATGTGGGATTTAAATCTTCGTATGTAATATCGTAGTTTTGATTGCACATGTGTCATCACTCCGGGTCTTTTATAATTTTATTATACACGGTTTTGGAGGGGATGCAAGGCAGAATGCAAAATACTACATGAACTGTACAAGAAATTACATTTTAATTTTTCAGCCAGATACTATAATAGACCGTGTTTGTTTAAAATAAAAAAGGGGGAAGCAACTATGACAAAAAATATGACAACCGGGCAACCGGCAAAATTGATCCTGTTCTTTACAATTCCGCTGCTGATTGGAAATATATTTCAACAGTTTTACAGCATGGCGGATACTTTAATTGTAGGCAGAACGATTGGTGTCGAGGCACTTGCAGCAGTGGGGTGTACGGGAAGCATTACCTTCCTGATACTGGGCTTTGCAATGGGTCTTACCGCAGGCTTGTCCATCGTAACATCTCAGAGGTTCGGTGCTTCCGATGAAAATGGAGTTCGCCGCAGTATTGCAGTTGGTGTGATGGTCAGTCTTGCAGTTACGATCTTACTGACCGTAATCGCAGTACCTTTGACCAGACCGATTCTGGAACTGATGCAGACACCGCCGGAGATTATTGATGATGCATGGAGCTATCTGGTTATTATTTTTGCCGGTACGGCGGCATGTATGCTGTTTAATATGTTGTCGAATATTATCAGGGCAGTTGGTGACAGTAAGACGCCTCTGCTGTTTTTGATCATTGCATGTATACTGAATATTATTCTGGACTTTGTATTGATTCTGTATTTTAAAATGGGAGTTGCAGGTGCAGCATGGGCAACCATTCTGGCACAGCTGGTGTCCGGCTTATTATGCCTGTGGTATATGATGAAGCGCCTGAAATTTCTCATTCCGAAAAAGGAAGACTTTCATGTGACTTCCTGGGAGGTTGCACTCCATCTGAAAATTGCCCTTCCTATGGCATTTCAGATGTCCATAATCGCAATTGGTGCAGTAATCCTGCAATATGCATTGAATGGACTTGGTGCGGTGTCTGTTGCGGCATACACGGCGGCACAGAAGATTGACAGTATTGCCACCCAGCCGATGAATTCATTTGGAACTACGATGGGTACTTATGCAGCCCAGAATATGGGAGCAGGAAGAATAGACCGTATCCGCAAAGGAGTATTCCAGTGTGCATTGATATCCGTGGGATTCAGTATCGTGATGGGGCTTGTGAATATCTTTGCCGGCTACCAGCTTGCGGGAATCTTTGTGGGTCCGGGGCAGCCGGAAGTACTGAATCTGGCACAGGTATACCTGAGGATTAACGGAAGCCTGTATTTTGTGCTGGCACTGCTTTTCGTTTTCCGGTTTACCCTGCAGGGGCTTGGCAAGAGCTTTGTGCCAACGCTGGCAGGGGTAATGGAACTGGTTATGCGCTGTTTTGCAGCAATTTTTCTATCGGGAGTTCTGGGATTTGCAGGCGCATGCTGGTCCAATCCTCTAGCCTGGATGGGAGCCGCCATACCGCTGATCATAGCTTATTTTATGATAATGAAAAAGATGAAAACGGTTTATCCCGATAGAAAACCGGAAGAAAGTGTTTTATAAGAGAGGAGTTCCGGTAACAGCAGGTATGGAGTTTGCTGTTTACCGGAACTTTTTTATACATTTATTTATTGCATACCATTGTTAAAAATATTCTCTACATAGCTGCGCATTGCATCGTGGCTGTTAATGCTTTTTGCACCGTTGATTATTTTCTGCTGTTCTTGCTTTGACAGGCCTGCAAATCGATTTAATACATCGGAGTGCATCGCCATTTCCATTGTAAATCCAATTGGAAGTTCTTCATTGTTGATCATGTTTTGTCACCATATCATAAAATGATTCTGCCGCTTTCACAGGCTGTGTCGTTTTTGGCAGTTCCTTTCCACATATATTACAACCTGTACTTTTGTTTTTCCATTAGTTTTTGCATTCTGAGATAAAATATCCATGAAATGTACAAGTTTTTTGTAAATATTTGCTATATTAGGCACACATCGACTTGTAATCAAAAAACGACCATGGTATGATATTGGTAGAAATTTATCAGAGGGTGTTTGAAACATTCAGGCACGCTCCCGGGTGGAGGGCGGATATGAAAAGTTCTGAGATGGTAAAGGAAATTCGTAAGCGTGCCGGGCTTAGCCAGACTCAGCTCGCAAAAGTACTGGGTGTCAGCTTTGCCACGGTGAATCGATGGGAAAATGGTCATTGTGAGCCAACAGCAGTGGCGATTAACAGCCTTCGTATGATCTGCCGTGATAATCATATTGATTTTGAGGAACTGCAAAAGGATGCGGTGGTAATTACTTCTGAAAAAAGCCTGATGCTGTATCATGGTTCAAAAAGAGGAATCCAGGGAGCAATACGTCCAATCAGCAGTGAGTTTTGTGATTTTGGCAAGGGCTTTTATATGGGAACAAATCAAAGTCAGCCAATGTCTCTTATCTGCAATTTCCCCGAGGCCAGGATGTATACGGTAAAAGTGGACCTGACCGGGTTAAAGATATTGAATTTAGAGGTTAGTATTGACTGGGCGATGCTCATAGCGTTGAACAGGGGCAGAATGGAAGAAATGAAAGGAACTCCTTACTACGAAAAGTTTAAAAATATTGCGAAAGACTGTGATATGATAAGCGGTTATGTGGTGAGTGACCGCATGTTTGTTGTTCTGGAACGCTTTTTTTCCTGTGAAATTACGGATGCAGCGTTGATGAACAGTCTCAGTGCGCTGAAAGCTGACAAACAGTATGCGGCGGTCAGTGAACGGGCATGTAAGCAGATTCGCATTATAGAAAATCTGCCCATAGGAGAAAAAGAAAGGGCTTATTCCAGGAAAATGTGTGAAGCTAACCGTGCAGGTGAAATTAGCAGGGCAGAAGAAATTTGCAGAAAACACCGCAGGGAGGGCCGCTATTTTGATGAAATACTGAATGGGGGCGGCCGTATATGATGAAAAACTTAAGCCTGCCGGAACGACAGCTCTGCAATATACAGGGGCGGTTATTTGAACTTTCCCTGAAAATGGGATATGACAGCCCTGATTTTATAAAAGTATTTATGAAGAGCAGTGTGGCAGCAGGGCTGGATGAGGACTATGACAGACTTCAATGGGCGGGGGAAGCCTACCTGCTGGAATTATTGGGACAGGAAGCCGGAGGCCTGAAAGGTGCCGGCAATAAGTATACCAATGAAGTGATGTATTGGAGCGGCTATCTATACCGGTGCTGGCATTATATGACGGGAGAAAAAAGCCGTGATATTTTTGACCAGGCAGACGCGCAGATTATGAATGAAATTTATTTTGGATTTCACATATTAGACATGGGAATGGCAATAGAAGATCTGAAAGAATTATACAGGCAGAGACAGCATTTATGAAAGAATTATTTACAATCGGAGAAGTTGCAAAATTATTTGATGTTAATATACGCACTTTGCGGTATTACGATGGAATCGGATTGCTAAAGCCGGAACGGACTGATCCCGTAACCGGATACCGCTATTATTCAACCAGACAGTTTGAACGTCTGAATACGATAAAATATCTCCGGGCACTTAACATGCCCATTGAGAAAATCGCCGATTTCTTTGGAAATAAGGACATTGACCAGATGGTTACCATATTAAGGGGGCAGCAGGAAGAGATTGCAGCCCGGAAAAGAGAACTGGAACTGGTGGAAAAAAAGCTTCAGAGAAGACTGACGCAGATCCAGGATGCAGTGGAAACTGTGTATGACCGGATTATAGAGAAGCAGATTTCCCTGAGAAAAGCCGCATATCTCAGAAAAGAGATCCCGGTAGGAGGGGACCTGGAATATCCAATCCGTGAACTGGAGCGTCATAATAAATTAAATGCAGTGATGTTTCTTGGCAAAGTGGGTGTGTCCGTTTCCAGGAAAGATTTGTTAATGCGCAGATTTGAAAAGTTTTCCGGGATTTTTGTACTGCTGGAACAAGAGGATGATTACAGGGGAGACACCATATTTTTAAAAGAATCGGACTATGTAACCATAAGGTATCAGGGAACCCATGAGGAAGCCAAAAGTTATTATCTGGAATTACTCTCCTATATGGAGCAGCGTGGATATGAACCGGATGGAGATTCCGTGGAAATAACCCTGATTGATGCCGGAATGACAAATGATTCATCCAGGTATGTAACGGAATTACAGATTCCATTTAAAAGTTTGTAAATTTCACAGATACAAATCTCTTGACCCTCTATCTGCTGGAGGGTTTATATTTTTGTAAAACCTAGTCCACCATCAATGATACTAGTAGTCCATCCTGCCAGAAACGATTCAGCACTGTCAGTCTGGTTTTTGTCAGGATGGATTACTGGGTGCAGAAGGAGAAAATTTATTATGATTGGAACGATTGTAAATACAGGTACAATTCTGGCAGGCTGCGTAATCGGAAGCCTGTTAAAGAAGGGAATTAAAGAAGAATATCAGGGAGCTCTGTTTAACGCCATGGGTCTGGCTGCAGCAGGGCTTGGCATTAATGCAATTGTTCAGAATATGCCAAAGAGCCAGTTCCCGGTATTGTTTATTATCAGTCTGGCAATTGGCAGCCTGCTCGGTACAATGCTGGATATTGATGGAAGGTTTGCGCGGTTAACGAATAAATTTTCCAGCAGCAATCTGGGGCAGGGGCTGGCTACCGGAATTTTATTATTCTGTATTGGTACCTTATCCATACTGGGCCCGATGGAAAGTGCACTCCATGGAGATAATACTTACTTATTCACCAATGCTGCGCTGGATTTTGTGACTTCTATGGTACTTGCTTCCACATATGGAATCGGGATGGCAATTACCGCAGGGGTATTGTTTGTATGGCAGGGAAGTATTTATCTGGGGGCAGGACTACTGTCTGGATTTTTAACGCCGGAACTTTTGACGGAGATCTCCATAGTGGGAGGGTTTCTTATTGCCAGTTCGGGACTTTCCATTTTAAAAATAAAAGATTGTAAAGCACTGAATATGCTGCCGGCTCTGCTTGTGCCGCCTGTCTGGTTTTTATTACAGGGACTTTTTTTGAAGTGAAAATTTTATTGATTCTGACAAGAAAATCATACCAATCCAGTATAAATAGCGGTTTAGAGCTTGGAAGCTGCAATACTAAATTATGAATCAAAAAATATTTCCAAAAATTTATTGAAAAAAAGGTTGAAATGTGTCGGGAGATATGGTAGAATCTTAACAATTTGAGAACCTATAGTGTGGTGATACAAAGAAGCCTGAATTTGGATTTAGACTTCCAAGTTTGACTCGAGGGGGAGCGCATGGCAAAATTTTGCGGCTATAGGAGCCTGAGATTTTAGTGGCGTTCTCTTTTTTTTTGCGCGAAGATAGGAACGAAAGTTACTATTCACAGCCAGGAATGCGCTGAACTGCGCATTCCGTGAGAACATGATTCAGGAGTGAGGGGCGATTTTTGCGTAGCAAAACTTTAAATATCGCTCCGAATCGTTACTATGAGTGGCCTCTCCGGCCGTGAATAGTAATGAACGAAAGTATTTTTCGCACAAAATGGTTACTATAATTAAAAGAAAAAGAAAGGGCAAGGTGGCATATGAAAGCTTTTCTAATATTAGAAGATGGAACTGTATTTACCGGAACCAGTATCGGCGCCGAAAAGGAAATGATCAGTGAGATCGTATTTAATACATCCATGACAGGATATCTGGAGGTTCTGACAGATCCCTCTTATGCCGGACAGGCAGTGGTAATGACTTACCCGCTGATTGGCAACTATGGTATCTGCCATGAGGATATGGAATCTGCAAGGCCATGGCCGGACGGATACATTGTGCGTGAGTTATCCAGGATTCCAAGCAACTTCAGAAGCGAAGGAACCATTCAGGAATTTCTGAAAAAGCATGATATACCGGGAATTGCAGGAATTGATACCAGAGCGCTTACGAAGATCCTTCGTGAAAAAGGTACCATGAACGGTATGATAACCACGAATGAGCATTATCATATAGAAGAGATCATCCCCAGATTAAAAGCATACACTACAGGAAAAGTTGTAGAAAAAGTTTCCTGCAGGGAAAAATATGTCCTGGAAGGGAATGGCCCGAAGGTTGCCCTGTTAGACTTAGGAGCGAAAAGAAATATAGCACGTTCTTTGAATCAGCTGGGATGTGAAGTGACCGTATATCCGGCACTGACTCCAGCAAGTGAAATCATGGCATCTAATCCGGATGGCATTATGCTTTCCAACGGACCTGGAGATCCCAAAGAGTGTACCTCCATTATAGAAGAAATCAAGAAGTTATACCACTCTGAGATTCCGATTTTTGCCATCTGCCTTGGACATCAGTTAATGGCACTGGCTACCGGTGCAGATACCCATAAAATGAAATACGGACATCGCGGCGGAAATCATCCCGTGAAAGATCTGGCAACAGGAAGAGTATACATTTCTTCACAGAATCATGGTTACGTGGTAGATACAGACAATTTGGATCCGGCTGTTGCGGTACCTGCATTTGTAAATGTAAACGATGAAACAAATGAAGGACTGGCATACACAGGTAAGAATATCTTTACCGTACAGTTCCATCCGGAGGCTTGTCCGGGACCGTTAGATTCAGGATACTTATTTGACCGGTTTATGAAAATGATGGAGGAGACAAAATAATGCCAAAGAATTCTGAAATTAAAAAAGTATTAGTTATTGGATCCGGTCCGATTATTATCGGACAGGCTGCAGAATTTGATTATGCAGGTACACAGGCATGCCGCTCTCTGAAAGAAGAAGGCCTGGAAGTTGTACTGCTGAATTCCAATCCGGCAACGATTATGACAGATAAGCAGATTGCCGATAAAGTCTATATTGAACCTCTTACAACAGAAGTTGTGAAACAATTGATTTTAAAAGAAAGACCGGACAGCGTGCTGCCGACCCTTGGCGGACAGGCAGGTCTGAATCTGGCAATGGAACTGGACGAGGAAGGCTTCTTTGATAAGAACAATGTAAAATTAATCGGTACCACCTCCATGACGATTAAAAAGGCAGAAGACCGCCTGGAGTTTAAGAGCACGATGGAAAAAATCGGAGAGCCGGTTGCAGCTTCCATGGTTGTGGAAAATATTGAAGACGGTATTGCGTTTGCAAGCACCATTGGTTATCCCATCGTTTTAAGACCGGCTTATACCCTGGGCGGCAGCGGCGGCGGTATTGCCGCAAATGTCGAGGAACTGGTTGAGATTCTGGGAAATGGTCTGCGTTTGAGCCGTGTAGGACAGGTATTGGTAGAACGCTGTATCTCCGGATGGAAAGAAATTGAATATGAAGTAATGCGTGACAGCGCAGGAAACGTTATTACCGTTTGTAATATGGAAAATTTAGATCCGGTAGGCGTACACACCGGAGACAGTATCGTAGTAGCGCCGTCACAGACACTGGGTGATAAGGAATACCAGATGCTCCGTACCTCTGCCCTGAATATTATCAGTGAACTGGAGATCACCGGAGGCTGTAACGTTCAGTATGCATTACATCCAACCAGCTTTGAATACTGTGTAATTGAGGTTAATCCACGAGTTAGCCGTTCTTCAGCTCTGGCATCCAAAGCAACCGGATATCCAATTGCGAAAGTTGCAGCTAAAATCGCGCTGGGATACACGCTGGATGAAATAAAGAATGCCATAACTGGAAAAACATATGCCAGCTTTGAACCTATGCTGGACTATTGTGTAGTTAAAATCCCAAGACTTCCGTTTGATAAATTCATCAGTGCGAAGAGAACCCTTACCACACAAATGAAAGCAACGGGAGAAGTTATGAGCATCTGCAATAATTTTGAAGGTGCGCTTATGAAAGCGATCCGCTCCCTGGAACAGCACGTGGACAGCTTGATGTCATATGATTTCTCAAATCTTCATGGGGATGACCTGTTGAAGCAGCTTGGGAAAATCGACGACAGGAGAATCTGGGTAATTGCAGAAGCAATCCGCCAGGGAATTTCCTATGAAGTCATTCATGATATCACCAAGATTGATATCTGGTTTATCGATAAGCTTGCTATCTTGGTGGAAATGGAGCAGGCGCTTAAGAGCCAGGAATTAACAACAGAATTACTGGAAGAAGCAAAACGAATCGAATTCCCGGATAATGTAATTGCAGCGCTGACGGGAAAGACAGAGAAAGAAATCCGTGACCTGCGTTACGAAAACGGAATTGTTGCGGCATATAAGATGGTAGATACCTGTGCAGCAGAATTTGCAGCAAGCACGCCATATTACTACTCTGTATTCGGCAGTGAAAATGAAGCAATTGAAACCAACGACCGTAAAAAGGTTCTGGTATTAGGATCCGGACCTATAAGAATCGGACAGGGAATTGAATTCGACTTCTGCTCTGTACATTGTACCTGGGCATTTTCAAAAGAAGGCTATGAGACCATTATTGTAAATAATAATCCGGAAACGGTAAGTACCGATTTTGATATTGCAGATAAACTCTATTTTGAACCGCTGACACCGGAAGATGTGGAAAATATCGTGCGTTTTGAAAAGCCGGACGGAGCGGTGGTACAGTTTGGCGGACAGACTGCCATTAAGCTTACGGAAGCGCTGATGAAAATGGGTGTACCGATCCTGGGTACTTCCGCTGAAAATGTGGATGCGGCTGAAGACCGGGAACTGTTTGACAAAATTCTGGAAGAATGCCAGATTCCAAGACCGGCAGGTCATACGGTATACACAGCAGAAGAAGCGAAGAAAGCGGCAAATGATCTGGGGTATCCCGTACTGGTAAGACCTTCTTACGTATTGGGCGGACAGGGAATGCAGATCGCAATTAATGACGAAGATGTAGATGAATTTATCGGTATCATCAACCGTATCGCTCAGGAACATCCGATTCTGGTGGATAAATACCTGGTTGGTAAAGAAATAGAAGTCGATGCGGTATGTGACGGAGATGATATCTTAATCCCGGGAATCATGGAGCATATCGAGCGGGCAGGTATTCATTCCGGTGACAGTATTTCTGTATATCCGGCACAGAGCCTGGGTGAAAATGTTAAGGCTAAGATCGAAGATTATACGAAAAAGCTGGCACAGTCACTGCATGTAATCGGATTGATAAATATTCAGTTTATTGTTTGTCAGGAAGAGGTATATGTAATTGAGGTAAATCCCCGTTCCAGCCGAACCGTGCCATATATCAGCAAGGTTACCGGAATTCCAATTGTTCCGCTTGCGACAAAAGTAATCTTAGGCGCTAAGATAAAAGATCTGGGCTATAAAGCCGGATTACAGCCGGAAGCTGACTATATTGCAATCAAGATGCCGGTATTCTCTTTTGAAAAAATCCGCGGTGCCGATATCAGCCTTGGACCGGAAATGAAATCCACAGGGGAATGTCTGGGTATTGCAAAAACCTTTGATGAAGCACTTTACAAAGCATTTTTGGGGGCGGGCATAAACCTTCCGAAATATAAAAATATGATTATGACTGTGAAGGATGCAGACAAAGAAGATGCAGTAGAGATTGGAAGAAGATTTGAAGCAATCGGTTATAAAATATACGCAACCAGAAGTACTGCAAAGAAATTAAATGAAAATGGCGTTCATGCAATCCGTATCAATAAAATTGAGCAGGAATCACCAAACTTAATGGATTTAATACTGGGACATGAAATCGATCTGGTTATCGATACACCATCACCAGGGGTGGAACGTGCAAAGGATGGTTTCCTGATCCGCCGTAATGCCATTGAAACCGGCGTAAATGTCCTGACTTCTCTGGACACGGCAGAAGCGTTGATTACCAGCCTTGAAAATACTGATATCGAAAAGCTTACATTAATCGATATAGCAACTGTTTAAAACTTAAGATAGAAGAGTCTGGATCTGAATAACAGGTGTTTCCTGAAATTAGTATCCAGACTTTTTTAAATTTTTTAGAACATATTACCATTTATGAAAATGCTACTGTTGAAATCTTCCAAATATAACAAAAAAAGGAACCGAGATTTATCTAATTGTTTTTATAGATATATTCAGCTTGTAGATAGTGCATAAGAATATTCTAACAAGATTGTTAAAATGTGTTATGGTTTTTACACAATTTTAACTTGCTTTTTTACTTTGAAAAGGCTACAATGAAAAAGGTAGCAAAAAAGGTTAAGCAAAAGCCAGGAGGCCAAATCCATTGAGAAAAAAATCTCATATCTCGGTAGCGAGATATATTGTTAATAATCTGAACACCCAGGAGCTTGATAACCATAAGAAAGCATTTTATCTGGGAAGTATACTTCCAGACTGTAAGCCTTCTTTTTTGACTAAGAAACATGAGTTTTTTGGAACATTTGATCAGGTACGTGAGGATATCCGTAATCTTACGGAGGATTGTGATATATTTGGAAGAAATGAACGGGTATACTGGAGGCGTATTGGAGAAGTGATCCATTATGTAGCTGACTATTTTACGTTTCCCCATAATGATACTTATGATGGAAATTTAAAAGATCATTGTATTTATGAAAAACATTTGAAAAAATATTTAAAAGAGTATATCAAAAGTGGAGAAGCATTGAGACAGCAGAAAGAGATGAAAACTTTCAAGACCGCAGAAGCTCTGTTCCATTTTATTGAAACTTCACATCGGGAATATCTGAAATTCAAGCGTTCCGTAGAAGAGGATGTGAAATACATTATTTCTCTTTGCCAGCAGGTTGTCGTGTCAATCGTGCAGCTGTTGAATATAAGAGTTGGTCAAATAGCACGTAATTATGCAATCGCATAGAAATATAAGCAAAAAATAAAATCTAAATATAAAAACAGGTAATATAAAAATCAAAAAAATTAGAAAGCAGAGACGACAGCGTCTTTGCTTTTTTGAATTTTATGACATATCTGCAAGAAATCCCTGTGGTAAAAACGACAATTTCAGACATAATAAAAATGATGACGAAATTTTAGTCATCAACAGAAATCTGAAAGGAGAATGATGTTATGGAATGTTCTTGCAGTCAGGAAGGAAAATCTGCTTGCTTTTCACAAAGCTGTACTTGTATTCTGGCAATGGCAACCGTACCAAAGCAGACGTTTGGAGCAGTGTATGAACCACAAGAGGCTCTGAAGCGTGGAACCATATTCCCGGATCTGGATCTGCCTTTTTATGCAGGAGGTGCCGATAATGGAAGATAGGAATGCCTTGTTGAATGAATTAGATGCAGTTAGTTTCTGTGTCAATGATTTAACTCTATACCTGGATACCCATCCAACGGATACCCAGGCACTGGATCTGTTTGGACAGTACCTTGGAAAAAGGAAAGCTCTGATGGAAGAGTTTGAATCTAAATTTGAACCTCTTACCATCGACTGTGTAAAGGCAGAAGGGATTCATGAAGCAAATTCTGAGTGTTCTTATGACGGACAACGTCATTTTACCTGGGTAGATGGAAGAACACCTTGGGAAGGGGGGCTTGTGTAATGTGGACTTATGAAAAAAGATTACAGTTTCCGGTAAAAATAACCCAGACCTGCCCCAAAACAGCGCAATTGATAATCAGCCAGTTTGGCGGTCCGGACGGAGAATTGGCAGCATCTATGCGGTATCTGTCCCAGCGTTATACTATGCCTGACAAAGAGGTTGCGGGATTATTAACCGATATTGGAACGGAAGAATTGGCACATCTGGAAATAATATGTTCCATGATTTACCAGCTGACAAAAAATCTTACAGTGGATGAAGCAAAAACAGCCGGGTTTGATGCTTATTATATTGACCATACCACTGCACTCTGGCCCCAGGCAGCAGGGGGAGTTCCTTTTAATGCCTGTGAGTTCCAGTCAAAAGGAGATGCTATCACAGACCTGTTTGAAGATTTGGCTGCCGAACAAAAAGCCAGAACCACCTATGATAACATTTTGAGGCTGGTTCAAAATCCCGAGATCAGAGAACCAATTCAGTTTTTAAGAGCAAGAGAAGTCGTGCACTTCCAGCGGTTTGGAGAGGCACTTGAGAAAACAAAAGAAAAGATGGATTCCAATAATTATTATTTTACGAATCCGGAATTTGACAAATTTCCTGTGCATTAAGTGACGGGAATTGGAAAAGGACAAATGGATGCCGTTTGCCCTTTTCTTTCCGGTACACTACTTATCATACACAAAGTGTCCTAATCAGCGCCTCATCCAATTTAGAAATTTCTCATAATACTTGACATATCTTTAAATTATACATACAATTAAAATATAGACAGACCAGCTGTGCAGTTTCAAATTTTACAAATTCTTTACCTGAACCTACAGACAGATTTTCCATTTGCTGCTTATAATATTTGGAGATGAACATGTAAACTTGTTTGTAATTTTCTGGAGGGATGAAGATGAAGAAGAAAATAGCAATAATGGGTTTCTTGTTAATGGTATTGTGCAACGCCACAGCCTGTACACAGATGAAGACGGCTAAGGAGTCAGAACCGATGACAGAGATGGAAGCAGAGGTAAACATTGTGATGCAGAATGCGAAAGTACAAAGATGATTAAATGCACAAAACAGGAAGTACAGTAAAACAGTAATCAACGATTTAGAAAAGGCCGCATACAAATGCTCAGAGAAACTGGCAGATGGCAGAAAAAGAGACTGATTTCGCTCAGTCTCTTTTTTAATGCATGATTTTAATTATCGTCTAAATCGCCTTCTGTTGAGTATACCTGACGTTTTCTAGCCATTTCATCACTTGCAAGATATTCGTCATAAGTAGTGATTTTATCGATCAGGGCACCGCCCGGCATGATTTCCATGATTCGGTTAGCGGTAGTCTGAACGATCTGGTGGTCATGGGATGCAAACATGATCGCTCCCGGGAATTTAATCAGACCGTTATTCAACGCGGTAATGGATTCCATATCCAGATGGTTGGTTGGCTCGTCCAGGATCAAAACGTTTGCACCGGAGATCATCATTTTAGATAAGAGGCAGCGCACTTTTTCACCACCGGATAATACCTTGACTTTTTTCACTCCGTCATCACCTGCAAAAAGCATACGTCCAAGGAAACCGCGCACGTAAGTAGCATCTTTGATTTCAGAGTATTGGGTTAACCAGTCTACGATAATGTAGTCATTGTCAAATTCTTTGGTACTGTCTTTTGGAAAATAAGCCTGGGAAGTGGTAATCCCCCATTTGTAAGATCCGGAGTCCGGTTCCATTTCACCCAATAAAATTTTGAAAAGAACCGTTTTTGCCAGTTCGTTTCCGCCTACCAGCGCAACTTTATCGTCATGATTTAATGTAAAGGACAGGTTGTCCAGGATTTTCACACCATCGATGGTCTTGGAAAGACCTTCTACGGTCAGAACTTCATTTCCGATCTCACGGCTTGGGCGGAAATCAATATATGGATATTTACGGCTGGAAGGACGGATCGCATCCAGTTCGATTTTTTCCAAAGCACGTTTTCTGGAAGTAGCCTGTTTGGATTTGGAAGCATTTGCACTGAAGCGGGAGATAAAATCCTGTAATTCTTTGATCTTGTCCTCTTTCTTCTTGTTTGCTTCTTTCATCTGTTTGATCAGCAGCTGGCTGGATTCATACCAGAAATCGTAATTTCCGGCGTAAAGCTGAATCTTGCCATAGTCGATATCAGCAGTATGGGTACATACTTTATTCAGGAAATAACGGTCATGGGATACCACGATAACCGTATTGTCAAAGTTGATCAGGAATTCTTCCAGCCACTCAATAGCATCCAGATCCAAATGGTTAGTAGGCTCATCCAGAAGAAGAATGTCGGGATTGCCGAATAACGCCTGGGCAAGAAGTACCTTCACTTTTTCACTGCCCTTAAGATCTTTCATGATTGCGTAGTGAAGATCCGTTTCAATGCCAAGTCCGTTTAATAACTGGGCGGCATCTGATTCTGATTCCCAGCCGTTCATTTCTGCAAATTCGCCTTCCAGCTCACTTGCCCGGATACCATCTTCTTCCGTAAAATCTTCTTTTGCATAGATGGCTTCTTTTTCTTTCATAATCGCATACAGTCTCTTATTTCCCATAATGACGGTATCAAGTACAGAATACTCATCATATTTAAAATGATCCTGCTGTAAGAAAGAGAGACGCTGTCCCGGTGTAATGACAATATCACCCTGGGTTGTATCTAACTGTCCGGATAAAATTTTTAAGAATGTAGATTTACCCGCACCATTGGCACCGATTAAACCATAGCAGTTTCCTTCTGTAAATTTAATGTTTACATCTTCAAACAACGCTTTTTTACCAATTCGAAGTGTTACATTATTTGCACTTATCATGTTCTCGAACCTCTTTTTATCTTTCTATATAAAAATCATATTGCATAGTCCCTTCTATTGTAACCGAAAATTGGAAAAATGCAAGGGGAAATATATTTAAAAAAATCATTCTGCTTTTTTCGAGGATACATGACTTATTTTGCGCGATTTTCCTTAGAAATCACAGGGTAAAATCGATAATACCATACAAAATGACAATTTCAGACAAAGCTAAAAAAATAATAAGAAATTCAGCCTGTTTATTGAGTTGTATTTGTTGATAAAATGTTCTATAATGAAAATCAAAATTGATGGAAATTTAATTCCATTGACAGGAGGAGATCAGATATGCGGGAAAATGGGGAGGAGTATGTCACAAAAGTTGACAATCTTCCATGTGGTTTCTGCAAAATTAGAAATGATGACGTTCTGACGATTGTGAGTGCGAATGACTTCTTTTACCAGAGTTATGGGTACGTACCCCATGAAGCAGAATCTGCAGGATTCACTGCAATGAGTGATATCATATATCCGGCTGACTGGCCGCAGGCAAAAGAGAAAATAGACAGATTTAAGAATAAGTGTTTAGATTATATAGATATAGAAGTAAAAGCATTACATAGAACCGGAAGCGTTCTCTGGAATCTGATAAAGTGTATGGCGGATCCTGACGATGAAAACTGTCTAAACTGCATCGTTTTGGATATCAGTAAACGGATGGAAGCGATTGAGCTCCTTAAAATGGGAGAAAAAGAGAAAGTTCTGCTCCTTGGACATGCCAGGCGTTTTGCTTTCCGGTTTTACCCGATTACACGAACCGCCGTGTTATCAGAGGATACGGCTCAGGAACTGGGACTTCCGGTCAAAGTGGAAAATCTGCCTGAGAGTATTGCAGATACCTATCCTGCAAAAGAGAGCAGATCAGAATTCATTACTTTTTATGACCGTATGCTGGAAGGACAGCCGAAAGGAACGGCAATTTTACATTTTCGAAATAAGACCGGGGCGTATACCTGGTATGAATGTTCCTTTTCCATGGTGTTTAACAGAGACGGGCTGCCGCTGCATGCAATCGTGTCCTTTGAGGATATCAGTGAACAGCGGGAAAAAGAAATTGCATTTGAAAAGTGGAGTCAGTTCAATCAGTCCCAGCAGGAAAAGGCAGTGGCTTATTATGAATGCGATATTACGAAAAATATACTGGAGAGTGTCCGGACAGATTCCAATAATATGCTGCCGGAAGAAGCGGTGGAATCTTATGACAAAACATTAGAATATGTAGTGGATAACCTGATCGTGCCGGAGGACAGGCAGGGTTATGTAGAGTTATTCTGCAGGAGTGAAATGATCCGCCAGTTCCACAACGGGAAGCGGGAAATGAAAATGGAATGCCAGCGTTATGCAAAGGATGGAAATGTATACTGGGTTATGGCATCCCTTCAGATGCTGCCCGACCCCTATTCGGATCACATCAAAGCGTTTATACTGATAACGGATATTGACAAAGAAAAACGCAAAGCCCTGGAACTGCATGAGCGTTCAAGAAGGGATCCGCTGACCGGGGTGCTCAACAGGCGGGCGATCATTGACCAGGTCACGGATGTATTGGATAAAAGCCAGCCAAACAGCAGACATATCTTTATCATGATCGATATTGATCATTTTAAAGAATTAAACGACAACAAAGGACATCAGTTTGGAGACTGGGTTCTGTCAGTGATAACCAGCAAGTTAAAGGAATCCCTGCGTGCGGATGACATTCTGGGGCGTTTGGGAGGGGATGAATTTATCGCATTCTTAAAAGATGTGCCGGATGAAAATGTATTACAGGAACGTCTGGATTTCCTACTGAAGAAACTGGCATTTTCTACGGGCAGCGCCTATAATATTACCGGCAGTCTGGGGATTGCCGTGTATCCCAAAGATGGAATAGATTTTGACGGATTATACAAAAAAGCAGATCTTGCTTTATACGAAGCAAAACGCCGGGGCAGAAACCAATATGTATTCTATAAGCACGGTATGATACAATGATAAATTTTTATCAAATCTTTGAATTTGGGATTGCGTGGTATTGTGTGGAGTGAAGAAAACCCTGTCCCCAAAATCTGTTAATTCCTCTGAAACCCTGTATTTTACAGGGTTTTTTTTGTTCTAAAAATTCTTGAGAAAGATGTTGATTTTTAGTGGCATTCGTGTTAAAATAAATTAAACCAAAAATAAAACAACACAAACAAACATGTAAGGAGGATTTTTTTCATGGCTAATGAATATGAAATCAAAAAACAAATTTGTGAGATCGGTAAGAGAATTTACGACAGAAATATGGTTGCTGCAAACGACGGTAACATTTCAGTAAAGATTAGTGATAACGAGTTCTTATGTACACCAACAGGTGTTTCCAAAGGATTCATGACTCCAGAATTTATCTGTAAAGTAGATGCAAAAGGAAATGTTCTTCAGGCAAACGGAAACTTCAAACCTTCATCTGAAATCAAAATGCATATGAGAGTTTACGAAAAAAGACCGGATGTTGGAGCAGTAGTACATGCTCATCCTACATTTGCAACAAGCTTTGCAATCGCAGGAATTCCTTTAACACAGCCGATCATGCCAGAAGCAGTTATCGCTTTAGGATGCGTTCCGATCGCTGAATACGGTACACCTTCTACAGTTGAAATTCCGGATAACGTAGAAAAATACTTACCATATTATGATGCAGTATTACTGGAAAGCCACGGAGCATTAACATGGAGCACAGATCTGTTAGCAGCTTACCACAAAATGGAATCTGTTGAATTCTATGCAGAATTATTATACAAATCCAAAATGCTTGGCGGACCAAAGGAATTTGACAAAGAGCAGATCGCTAAATTATATGAAATCAGAAGACAGATGGGTCTTCCTGGAAAACATCCTGCAAATATCTGCGCTGAATTAGGCGGAAAATGCGGCGGTGGATGCCACTCAGCAGAAGGCTGCAACTGTGGATCAGCAAAAGCTGACGAACCTAGCGTTGAAGCAATCGTTGCAGAAGTGACAAAGAAAATCCTTGCTCAGATGAAATAAGGGGGTACCACATAATGGCTATTAACGAACAAGAAATTCAAGATATTGTTCGAAGCGTGTTAAAAGGCATGGGTACGACGGCGGATAAACCGGCAGGATCTTCTAAAAAATTACTGGGTGTATTTGATGATATTAATGATGCGATTGCAGCAGCAAAAGAAGCCCAGAAAGAAATTCAGCCAATGCCATTAGAGTTTCGTGAAAAGATCATCTCCAATATCCGTAAGAAAACACTGGAAAATGCAAAAATGTTTGCAGAACTGGGTGTAGAAGAAACCGGAATGGGAAATGTAGGACATAAAATTTTGAAACACCAGCTGGTTGCAGAAAAGACTCCTGGAACTGAAGATCTCTCTACAGTAGCATGGTCAGGAGACAGAGGACTTACTCTGGTAGAAATGGGACCGTTCGGAGTAATCGGCGCAGTTTGTCCGTCTACAAATCCTACGGAAACCGTAGTATGTAATTCTATCGGAATGATTGCTGCAGGAAACACAGTTGTATTTGCACCACATCCATCTGCTAAAAATGTTTCAAATCTGGCAATTGATATGATCAACAGAGCCAGTGTTGAAGTAGGCGGACCGGAAAATATAGCCGTTGCTGTAACAGAACCGACTATGGAAGTCAGCAAAGTAATTTTCTCACATAAAGATATCTCATTATTAGTAGCAACAGGAGGCCCGGGTGTAGTTACCACCGTTCTTTCTTCCGGTAAGAGAGCAATGGGAGCGGGCGCAGGAAATCCACCTGTTTTAGTTGATGAAACAGCTAATATCCCGAAAGCTGCGGAAGATATCATCAATGGATGTACATTTGACAATAACCTGCCTTGTATTGCTGAAAAGGAAGTTGTTGCAGTTGATATGATAGCGGACGAGCTGATCTACCATATGGAACAGGTTGGATGTTATCATGCAAACGCAGAAGAAGTTCAGAAGTTAATTAAGACTGTTTTTAATGAGAAAAACGGTAAGAGAACCCTGAACAGACAGTGCGTTGGACGCAGTGCAAAAGTTCTTCTTAGCAAAATCGGAGTTACGGTTGGCGATGAAATCCGTTGTATCATATTCGAAGGTGAAAAAACAAATCCTATGATCTGGGAAGAGCTTATGATGCCGATTCTGGGTATCGTAAGAGTAAAGAATGTAGAAGAGGGTATGGGTATCGCCGTTGAATTAGAACATGGCAACAGACATTCCGCACATATGCATTCAACAAATGTAAATAACCTTACAAAGTTTGGTAAAATGATCGACACCGCGATCTTTGTGAAAAATGCCCCATCTTATGCAGCGCTTGGATTTGGAGGAGAAGGATATCCTACTTTCACAATCTGCAGCCGTACAGGTGAAGGATTGACCTCCGCTAAAAACTTTACAAAGAGCAGAAGATGTGTAATGGGCGATGCACTTTGCATCAGATAAGGAGTGATAGACGTGGAAATGAATATAGAAGAAATCGTAAAACAAGTGCTTTCTGAAATGCAGGGAAATCCTGTCAGTGCAGCACCGGCAGCAGCTCCTGTTAAAGCAGCTGGAACTATTCCGGCAACTTCAAAGGTAGCGATGCTGACAGCATTAGAACATTATGATATCAAAGAATTCCCGATTCCTGAAATCGGCGATGACGACATCCTGGTTAAAGTAGAAGGATGCGGCGTATGCGGTACAGATGCACACGAATTCAAAAGAGATCCATTTGGTTTAATTCCAGTTGTACTTGGACACGAAGGAACCGGCGAAATTGTTAAAATCGGTAAAAACGTGAAAAAAGACAGCGCAGGAAAAGCTCTTGGACTTGGCGATAAAGTTGTTACCTGTATGATTTTCAAAGATGATCCGGACATTACAATGTTCGACTTAAATAAACAAAACGTTGGCGGAGCTGATGTATACGGCTTACTTCCGGATGATGATGTTCATCTGAACGGATGGTTTGCAGATTACCTGGTAATCCGTAAAGGTTCTACCGTATTTAACGTAAGTGAACTGGATTTAGAGTCCAGAATCTTAATTGAGCCATGTGCAGTATTAATCCATGCTGTAGAAAGAGCAAAAACGACTGGAATCTTAAGATTCAACAGCAGAGTTGTTGTTCAGGGATGCGGACCGATCGGTTTGATCTGTATCTCAATCTTAAAGACAATGGGAATTCAGAATATTGTTGCAGTAGACGGCGAGCAGAAGAGACTTGATTTCGCAAAAGAAATGGGTGCGACTGAAACTGTAAACTTCAAAGACCACAAAGGAATTGAAGCTCTTGCAGAAGGCGTTAAAGCAGCATTTGGCGGATACCTTGCAGACTTTGCATTCCAGTGTACCGGATCTCCAATCGCTCATGCAAATATCTACAAATTCATCCGTAACGGCGGCGGACTTTGTGAACTTGGATTCTTTATCAATGGTGGAGATGCAACAATCAATCCTCACTTTGATATCTGCTCCAAAGAAATCACAATCGTTGGTTCCTGGGTATATACACTCAGAGATTACGCAACAACATTTGAATTCTTAAAGGGTGCTCAGGCAATCGGACTTCCTATGAAGAAACTGATTACACATAAGTTCCCGTTAAGTGAAATTAATGAAGCTCATGTAACAAATCTGAAGATGGAAGGTCTTAAGATCGCTATCATCAATGAGTAAGTTGAAAGGAGTGTGTTAGGCCATGCGTGAAGCAGCAGGAATTTTAGAAGTGTTTGGATGCGTAGCAGCATTTGTGGCAGCGGATGCAGCAGCAAAAGCGGCAAATGTCCGAATCGAATCCATCGACAAGAACAAACCTGCAAATGCAGATGCGTTACCGGTACCCCTTATTACTTGCTTAAAAATCAGAGGCGGTGTTGCAGATGTAAATGCTGCAATGGATGCGGCTGAAGAAGCAGCAAACAGTATTACAGGTGTTGTAACGAGATATATTATCCCAGCTCCATCAGAGGATACTGAAAAGATGTTGAGATTAAGTGCAATATAGTGTAGAATAAATGTTTAGAGTAGATAAAATAAAGAAATATCGGATGCCACAAAACAACAAGGTTAATTAAGGAGGATTTTTATAATGACACAGGAAGCTTTAGGAATGGTAGAAACAAGAGGTTTAGTAGCAGCAATTGAAGCATCTGACGCTATGGTGAAAGCAGCAGACGTTCAGTTAGTAGGAACAGAAAAAATCGGTTCAGGTCTTGTAACAGTTTTAGTTCGTGGAGATGTTGGAGCTGTTAAAGCAGCTACAGAAGTAGGCGCAGCAGCAGCAGGAAAACTTGGCGAGTTAGTTGCAGTACACGTTATCCCAAGACCTCACACAGACGTAGAAAAAATATTACCAAGCATCTAAAACGTGCTCCAATATCCTGAAAACAGAAGGAAAGATATATGAAATCAATTGGATTAATTGAATTACCTAATATTACGGATGCGATTCAGGCTCTTGATGTCATGCTGAAAACAGCGGATATCAAGTTCCTGACTTGGGAAAAGAAGTTAGGCGGACGACTGGTAACCATAATCGTTCAAGGCAATGTTTCTGCGGTAACGGAAGCAATAGAGTCTGCGAAGAGAAGTGCAGTAGGCAATATTGTGGCATCTGCAGTAATAGCAAATCCACATGAAGAAACGATGAACCTTGTAGAAATCAGTAGAAAGAAATATAAGTTTCTACAGGAAGATTAAAATCTGTTTTAAACGGGTTCTAATACTTCAGGATAAATCGAGGTAAAAGATATGGCCGATGAAAAGAATGTAAAAACCGCAGCTGCGAAAGCTCCTGCAAAAAGAAAACCAAGAACAACCCGCAAAAATGCGAGTGCTGCCCCACCGGCAGCAAAACCAGTGATTAAGGAGGATATCAGAATGGAACTTCAGGCATTAGGAATGATAGAAACAAGAGGACTTATTGCTTCAATCGAAGCAGCAGATGCTATGTTAAAAGCAGCTAATGTAGTTTTAGTAGGAACAGAGAAAATCGGTTCCGGTCTTGTAAGTGTTATGGTTCGTGGAGATGTTGGAGCAGTTAAGGCAGCTGTTGAAGCTGGAAGCGCTTCTGCTGGAAGATTAGGCGAAGTTATCGCTGTTCATGTAATCCCAAGACCTCACACAGACGTAGAAAAGATCCTTCCACAGTTTTAATAAACAAACTACCGCAGGTATGTCCATTCGGCTCATGCCCGGGCAAATAGACATTTGATATTGCATGCTTTCTTTACGGACGAGATTATGACTGTGAAGAGGCATGCAGTTGACTTTATAAGTCAGGATGTGATTTTTTGAAATCCAAAATAGTGGATATGGTAGCTGTGTCCAGGATGCTCTATGAATTGAATAACCCCATGAAGAGAGGGACCGAAAAAATGCAGGAACAACAATTAGTAGATGAGATTGCAAGGTTAGTAGCTGAGCAGTTAAAAAATAGTGTTGATGTATATAACCCGGCTGATGAGATTCCTATTGGAATTTCTGCAAGACATGTGCATCTTAGCAGAGAAGATGTAGAAACCTTATTCGGTAAGGGCTATCAGTTAAATAAGAAAAAAGAACTTATGGGCGGCCAGTTCGCAGCCCAGGAGTGTGTAACCATCGTTGGAACAAAATTAAGAGCAATTGAAAATGTCAGAGTTTTGGGACCGGAGAGAAGCCAGTCTCAGGTTGAAGTTGCCAAGACAGATGCAATACGTCTGGGATTAAACCCACCGGTTCGTCAGTCAGGGGATCTTGCAGGCTCAGCACCAATTGCAATGGTTGGTCCAAAAGGTGTTGTATATTTGAAAGAAGGATGTATTGTTGCCAAAAGACATATTCATATGTCACCGGCAGATGCAGCCAGATATGGCGTAAAAGACAAACAAGTTGTGAAAGTACGCTTTGACAGCGGCCGCGGCGGTGTTTTTGAAGATGTTGTGATCAGAGTAGATGATACATTTACATTAGAGATGCATATAGATACCGATGAAGCAAATGGCTTGGGTATCGGTAAAGATAAGGGAATTTTAATTAAATAATTCGATGAAACCAGATCGGCATTCGTATAAATCCACTTAATAATGGATGACTGCATGAGGAAATAACATGAATTTACGGATATTCCCGAAAAAGTAATGCCGTGGCAGATGCGTCAGATGATGCAGCCAGTACGGCAAATGACGCAGCAAGTGCGACATAGGAGGAAAACATGATTATAGGCAAAGTAGTTGGAACGGTAATTTGTACAAGAAAGAATAATGATCTTGTGGGAAGCAAATTCCTGATCGTAGATCCAATGGAAAAGATGAAAACTGAAAATAGTAATCGTCTTGTTGCTGTGGATAACGTAGGAGCCGGTATTGGTGATATCGTACTGGTGACAACAGGTAGTTCTGCGCGGCTTGGCTGTGGTGATCCGGATTCTCCGATTGATGCATGTATTGTAGGTATTGTAGATGACCCGCAAAAAATAGTCATAGTAGAATAGGTTGGAGTGGACGCAATGAATATAGTAGATATGAAAAAGGCTTTATTCGATGGCGGTGTTGTAGGAGCAGGCGGAGCAGGTTTCCCGACTCATGCAAAACTTTCAGACCAGGCAGAAACAATCATTTTGAACTGTGCAGAGTGTGAACCTTTGATCAAGGTTGACAGACAGCTCATGAGTGATTACATAAACGAAATACTTTCGGGCATGCAGATGCTTGCTGATACGTTAGGCGCCAACGAAGGAATCATCGCTGTGAAAAAGTCTTATACTGCTTCCATTGAGGCAGTAAACAGTTGCATTGGTAATTATAATAAACTTCGCCTTCATATTTTACCGGACATCTATCCGGCAGGAGATGAAGTTGTATTAATTTATGAAACCACAGGAAAAATCGTACCTCAGGGTAAGATTCCGATCCTGGTTGGATGTGTTGTTGTTAACGTGGAGACGGTATTGAACCTGTATCGCAAGGTGACAAGCGATACCAATGTAGTTACGAAGTTTGTAACAGTAGCTGGTTTGGTAAACGATCCGCTTACGGTAGAAGTACCGATTGGTATTACGGTTAAAGAATTAGTAGATATGGCAGGAGGATTCTCTGCGGAAGATCATGTGATAATCATGGGTGGTCCTATGACGGGACGCATTTGTTCTGCAAGAGATATTGTAACGAAGACTACAAAAGCAATATTAGTATTGCCGCCTACCTGTCCGCCAATCGTTAAGAGACAGAGAAGTAATAAGTTAGACCTTAGAAATGCAATGTCTGTCTGTTCACAATGCTCCATGTGTACAAGTTTATGTCCTAGAAATTTACTTGGACAGTCAATTAAACCTCATGAATTTATGAGAGCGATCGCAAATGGAACTACATATAATGTAGAGCCGTTCCTGAACTCTTTCTTCTGTTGTTCATGTGGATTATGTGAACTGTATTCTTGTCATCAGGATTTATCTCCAAGAAGATTACTGGATGCATATAAAACGGGTCTTAGAAGCAAAGGCGTGAAGATACCGGATAAAGCAGGAAAAGGCGTGGCAAACAGTCTGCGTGAGGAACGGAAAGTTCCGGAACACCGTCTGATGCTCAGGCTTGGTCTGGCTAAATTTGATACTCCGGCACCGATGAAAGGCTGTCCGATTGAAATCAACGAAGTAAAATTAATGCTTCGTCAGAATATAGGTGCTCCTTGTGTACCATCTGTAAAGGTGGGAGATGAGGTGACTGTCGGACAACAAATCGCTGCACCGCCGGAAGGCGCTTTAGGAACCTGTTTACATGCAAGTATTGCCGGAAAAATTACGGCAGTTACTGATAACTTTATCAGCATTAAATCATAATGGAGATGAGAACGATGAGAGCAATTGGAATGGTGGAATATAAAACTGTTTCCACAGGTATTAAGGCGGCAGACCTTATTGTGAAAACAGCTGATGTTGAGCTGATTCAGGCTCAAACAGTTTGCCCGGGTAAATTCATTATCTTATTTACCGGCGATCTAAGTGCAATCAGAGTTTCCGTAGATGCTGCTAAAAAAGAGTATCCGGAAAGCATGATTGACAGCTTCGTGCTGGGTAACCCGCACGAATCCGTATTTAAAGCACTTAACTGCACAGCAGATATCCAAGATGTTCAGGCTTTAGGGGTAATTGAAACCTTTACCGGAGCATCGGCTATTGTAGCTGCGGATCACGCAGCAAAAACCGCAGAAGTAGACCTTTTTGAAATTAGAATTGCAAGAGGTATGTGCGGTAAATCATATGTGTTATTAACAGGAACAGTATCTGCAGTTACAGAATCTGTAAGCTCTGCTGTTGCTTTAATAAAAGAAGAGGGTCTTGTACTGGATTACGCAGTCATTCCTAGTCCTTCTAAAGAGTTTGTAAAAACCTTAATTTAAACCTTGTCGGAAAAAAGCCTGGTATTGATTACCGGGCTTTTTTTCGTGCTATAAGAGCCTGATCTATATTGTTGCTAACCTTGATCTGTATTGCTGCTAGCTAGCGTAAAATTTTATTCGGATTGATGCAAATATAATAAAAGAATACTACTTTGTGTTAAAATGCATTGCTGCTAACTGGGGATTGAATATTCAGAACAATCTGATTATAATAATAAGTAGTTTTTAAAATATCACACCAATATAAATTCTCAAACAGAAGAAGGAGTGTACAACATGGCAATTGATAAAGTTAAGGATTATTTGAAAAAATATAATATGGACGATAAAGTATTGGAATTTGACACTTCCAGTGCGACTGTGGAGCTGGCGGCACAGGCAGTGGGAGTGGAACCGGCGAGAATTGCAAAGACACTGTCGTTTAAAAGTAAATCCGGTGATCATGCGGTATTAATCGTTACAGCTGGAGATACGAAGATCGATAACAGTAAATTTAAAAGTTTTTATGGTATGAAAGCCAAGATGCTGGCGCCGGAAGAAGTGGAAGAACTGGTGGGTCATGCGATAGGGGGTGTTTGTCCTTTCGCTGTACCTCAGACAGCAGAAATATATTTGGATGAATCCTTAAAAAGGTTCGATACCGTCTTCCCGGCGTGCGGCAGCAGCAATAGTGCAATAGAGCTGACCTGTTCCCAGTTAGAAGAGTATGCAAATGCCAAGGAGTGGGTTGATGTATGTAAAGGATGGGAATCATAAATACTTAAAATGGAGGCACTGCTATTGTTAACGATTTAAAAAGTAAGGTTGACAATAGCGGTGCCTTCGTTTATAATCTTATTGTCAACAAAATATACATATCAGTTAACAATGAAAGGGAAATTATGAATAAGAAAAATAAAATGACAACGCAGTCTGTGGTTCTGGTTGGAATGTTTGCTGCTATCCTGGCGGTATTATCCCAGATTTCAATTCCTATGCCTTCAGGGGTGCCTGTGACGATGCAGACCTTCGCGGTAGCTTTAACCGGATGTGTTCTGGGCTGGAAAAAAGGAACCATGGCATCGGTAATCTATATTGTACTGGGTGGAGTTGGTGTACCTGTATTTTCCGGATTTGCTGGAGGCCTGGGCATATTATTTGGTAAAACCGGCGGGTTTATATTTGGTTTTATCTTCCTGGCTTTGTTGTGCGGTCTGGCTGTGGTTGTAAAAAACAAAGTGTTAGCCGGAATACTCGCTGTATGCGGCCTGCTGATCTGTCATGTCCTTGGAATCCTGCAGTTTATGCTATTAATGAAGATGTCATTTTGGTCATCTGCCGTGTTGGTATCCGTTCCCTATTTGATTAAAGACGTTATTTCGATTGTGCTTGCATTTGTTGTAGGAGCGATACTGCGCAAGTCCTTAAATGCAGCCAATATACTGACTTATGCAAATACTATTTGAGAAACACTTTACAATTTGAAAAGGGAACTGAACTCTATTTTTTTAATGAAATATCACATACGGATTTTCGCTCGATAAAATTAGTGTCGATCATTTTTACTGTGGGGAAATTGGTTTCACATCCATTGATACGTTTGAGCAGTAATTTTGCCGCCTGTTTTCCCATTTCCTGCAGATTTTGAACGATTGCCGTAATAGGCGGCTCAAAGGCAGAGAAGATTTCGTCATCATCGAAGGTCAGGACAGACAGATCTTCGGGAATGGATATACCAAGAGTATTGAGTTCCATTATGACGCCCAGTGTTGATATATAGCCCAGAATTAATACTGCTGTAGGGCGGGGAGTGTGCTCGATCATACGGCGCAGTTGTACGGCACCGGAATGGGGCGAAAAATCACCGCTCATAACAATACGGCAGGGAAAAGGGATCTGGTGTTCATCGCAGGCATCGTAAAAGCCCTGTATACGCTCTTTGATGGTATAACTGTCAAGAATTCCACCGATTACCCCCAGACAGCGGTGCCCTTTGGAAATCAGGTATTCCGTGGCTTCATAAGCACTTTTACGGTTCGTAGAAGTGATGGAATCACCCGGAGGGTTGGTAACTACCTGATCCAGATATACCAAAGGAATATTATTTTGGATGATTGACGGGATGAGATTTAGATGGGATGCATTTTCAGGTATTAAAATGACACCGTCAACCTGATTGCTTAGCAATAAACGCATAATATCAGTATGATCCTCCGTATTAGAATCATAGGAACTGACAATTGTGGAATAGTTATATTTTTGTACGCATTCTTCAATGTAAGAACAAAGTGAGCCCCAAAAATAATCTCCGATTACAGGTATCAGAATACAGATGGTATTTGTCTTTCGCGCCCGCAGCATTTGTGCGGTCTTATTAGGCGTATAGCCTAATTTTTTTATGCTCTTTTCTATTTTTGCCCGATTCTCGGGTATAATATTTTTCCCATTTAAATATTTTGAAATAGTAGCCAGGGACAGGTTCGTGTCTTTGGCAATATCTTTAATTGTACAACCCATATATATGCCTCCTTTAGTTGGTGGAATTGAATAATATTATAACATAAATATAAATAAAATCAATAATTATAGTCAAATTAACGAAACGTTTTGTTTAAAATAAAATATTAATGTTGGTATAATTATATCATAACAGAGAAATTATATAAAATTTAAACAAAAAAGTATTGACATCAATTTAAAATAATATTATTATATAATTACAAAAACGAAACGTTTCGCTTAAGACCATGTTAACCCAGTTATAAAAAGTGAGAAGGAGAAACAAAATGAAAAAAAGATTATTGGCGTGTTTGTTAACAGGAACGATGGTTTTATCACTTGCGGCGTGTGGAAACAGCCAGGGTTCGGGGACAA
>UQGG01000006.1 GCA_900540475.1 uncultured Robinsoniella sp.
GAATGCCCGCGTGCCGCCAAAAAGCGCTTCGGAAAGGTTAGAAAATACCAGTTCTGCGGCCAGCTGACGGAGTCCATATCAGTTTCCCACGCCCATCTTTCCGTACACTACCTATCATTTACAAAGCGTCCTTTCTCAGCTAAACCCCAATATAATGCATTCAATAGAATACATATAAAGAGTTCGCGCTAAAGCGGATTCTCCAAATACCCAATACCACCCATTATCATACTTTCAGCCATTCTGGCGATTTCTTCTGTAGGGAGAACCATACCTTCCTCTATCCATTTTCGAATAAGACCGATACAGCCTGT
This sequence comes from uncultured Robinsoniella sp., assembly GCA_900540475.1. Lineage (GTDB taxonomy): Bacteria > Bacillota > Clostridia > Lachnospirales > Lachnospiraceae > Robinsoniella. Next base: position 315 of record UQGG01000006.1, read on the forward strand.
ACTGACAAAGGAATAAAAGTATTCAATCTCCTTAATAGTTGCTTTGGGAAAGAGGCTGTGATAAGTATTGATACAGAACTCCTTTCCAGTATTTAACAGTTTTGACATCAGTTCTTTATCGTTATAATCCCCCACCATAAAGGTACACATATCCGAGTTTTTCTTAAGACAGTAAAAGATTCCATTACAGATATCTGCAAGATTACCCTTTTTAGTGCTGTCGTTCAGGAGCGGTTCCAGTGCCTGGGAAAATTCAATCAGCATATCATTTTCAATCTCTTCCAAAAGGGCATAGATATCCTGGTAATGGCTGTAAAATGTGCCCCGGTTAATTCCGGCACGGTCACTGAGTTCTTTTACGGAGATACTCTGTATGGGTTTTGTTTTCAGCAGATCCGTAAAAGATCTGCGTATTAAAAGCTTTGTAATCCTTACCCGGTGGTCGTTGGATTCTTTTTTCATAGGGCGCCTCCTTTTCAAGGGAAAAACTTAGTGATTCACTTCAAAGACATCAAATTCAGAATCTCCATATTCACAGATATAATTGTTACCTTTGTCATCTGTAAATAAAACTGCCTGATCGCTGCGCTTTTTTTTATCATCAAACCAGGATATACGGGAAGCTTTCGCAGTGGATATATCCAGGTCTGTCTCTTTCATACTCTGTAAAATTGCAGTATCATTGGATTTTAAATCATATACATACGGAGTGGTTTCGGTTACACCGTAATTTTGAATACTGGGACCTTCATCATCATAGGAAAAGACAACATAGCCGTTTCTGTCAACCTCGTTGGAAAAAGTACAACTGTATAATAGCTGATCCGGACGGATCTGCTGCATATCATGATTCAATACTTTGTAATCGGTAAAGTTATCGAATTTCCAGTTTGTATTTTCCATATCTCCCGTTGCAGCCTCAACCCACATGGCTAGGAATTTTTGGATTCTTTTGTGCTGGAAATATTCATATACCGGTGTATTCTGCGCCGAGTAATAGGAGTCCAATATATTGGACGGCAGAGAATCGCTGGTTTCGGATTCATTGGCATTGTCTTTGCTGTGCTCACGATTCTTATCCGACTTCACATCAGTATTATTTGTGGTAACCGTAGATTCAGCCGGCGAATTTGATTCCGATTCCGCTCCCGATACATGGCTGGTGAAGGTACGGCAGCCGGTTGCAGCGGTGATACAGAAGCATAACGTCAGTAAGACAGCATAGTTCTTTTTCATTTGATAATCCCCTCTTTTCATATTACATATTTTGTTCCTATCCAATGACCAGCACACCGCAAACAGCTGCGATATACTGTTGTACACTGTTTTTGCACAAATTTAAGCACTTTTTTGTTCTAATCCAATATGTAGGTCAGGTGATACCATTACTTCAGTCAACTTTAACTATTCATTTAACGTTTATTATACACCTACGTGGAGATAACGTCTATGAAAGGGTGCCCGAGCCTGTGTGAAAATTTATTCCTGCCATTTGTACACCCCACTTTGGGGTATTAGAGTTTTTAAAATCTTTGGACAGTCCAAAATAATCCAGATATCACAAAAAAGTACAAGAAATTATGAAAGTAACTTAAAATTTTGAAAATATATATAAAGTTAATACTATGGCTTCCTAAATCTCCTATGCTAAAATACTAACATAAACAAAGACAAACAAACCAAATAAAATCAGGAGGATATGAAATGAAGAAGAAAGTTTTAGCAGCATTGTTAGCAGGAACGATGGTAATCAGCCTGGCTGGATGTTCAGGAAGCGGAGCCGAGACAAAGGGCACAGACGCAGGCACCACAGCAGCAGAGGAAACAAAAGCAGAGACATCAGCCGCAACTACGGAAGCAGCAAATGAAACGGAGACTGCAGGTGAGACGGCAGGGGATACCCAGGCTGCATCAGGAGAAGAAAGCAAAATTACAATTTGGGCATGGGACGAGTCATTTAATATTGTGGCTGCCAACCAGGCAAAAGATATTTACCAGAAGAGCCATCCAGATGCAGAAGTAGAAGTCGTAACCATGGCACAGGATGACATTGTAGCACAGCTGAACACCAGTCTTTCAGCCGGAACTTATGACGGACTTCCTGATATTGTGCTGATCGAGGATTATAAGATTCAGGGTTACCTCACATCTTATCCGGATGAATTTGCAGATCTGACAGATGTGGCAAACCCGGAAGACTTCGCTGCATATAAAACAGGTGTGAACCAGATGGATGGTAAAATGCTTGGTATACCATTTGATTCCGGTGTGGCAGCTACTTTCTACCGTACAGACCTGATCGAACAGGCGGGTTATACAAAGGAAGATATGCAGAACCTTACCTGGGATAAATACATTGAAATCGGTAAAGCAGTAAAAGAAAAATGCGGCGTTGATATGTGTACCATCGATCCAAGTGATATTGGACAGATCCGAATGATGATGCAGAGTGCCGGTACCTGGTATACAGATGCAGAAGGCAAAGTTGATTTCAAGGATAACAAAGGGTTAAAAGATGCAATTGGCGTTTACAAAAAGCTGGTTGAAGCAGGAATTACAAAACAGACTGCAGACTGGGATCAGTTCGTAGGATCCTTCAATAACGGAGAAGTTGCTTCCGTAGTAACCGGATGCTGGATTGCTCCTTCCATCCAGAAGGCAGAAGACCAGAGCGGCAAATGGGCAGTGGCACCATTCCCGAAAATGGATGCAAATGCAGAATCTGTAAATGCTTCTTCTATCGGCGGTGCAGGCTGGTATGTTCTGAAAAATGTAGGAAACGAGCAGGCAGCGAAAGACTTCCTGAAAGAAACATTTGCATCTAATGTTGATTTAATGAACCAGCTGGCAGCTGACATTACCCTGGTTAGTACTTTAGATGCTGCCGGAACAGCAGAAAATTATTCCAAGGGAAGTGATTTCTTCGGCGGACAGGAAATCTTCAAAGATTTCTCCAAATGGACACAGGAAGTACCATCTGTTAACTATGGTCTGCATACCTATGCACTGGAAGACATTATGACAGAAGCACTTCAGGCTATTGTATCAGGAGGAGATATAGATTCCACATTGTCTGATTACCAGACTCAGGCAGAAGCAGCAGTAGCACAATAATAAAGAAGGTAAATGGGGTGCTGCATCGTTCAGCACCCCATTTTCAGGAAGGTAGAAGGTCATGAAGAAAAAAATTGACAGAAGATCCTGGGCATTTATAATACCCAGCGTAATTCTAATAGTGGCATTCGTTTTCTATCCAATGGTGCAGGCATTTATTACTTCGCTGCAGACTGGAATGGGAAATAACTTGAGATTTGCAGGGGCGGCAAATTATAAACGTCTGCTGACAGACTCTACATTTGTAAAAGCACTGTGTAATACAGTGATGTATCTGGTCATTCAGGTGCCGGTTATGATTATTCTGGCTCTGGTGATTTCGTCAATGTTAAATGATAAAAAATTAAAGGGAAGAGGTTTTTTCAGAACTGCAATTTTCCTTCCCTGTGTCACTTCCCTGGTAGCATATTCTATTATCTTCAAAAGCTTGTTTGCAACAGACGGATTTGTCAATATCATGCTGATGAATCTGCATTTTATATCAGAGCCCATATCCTGGATTACGCACCCTGTATTTGCAAAGGTACTGATTATCATTGCCATTACCTGGAGGTGGACCGGTTATAATATGGTATTCTATCTGTCAGGCCTTCAGGGAATAGACGATTCTATTTATGAAGCGGCATCAATTGATGGTGCAGGCGGTTTTCAAAAATTTAAATCCATAACGTTACCAATGCTCAAACCAATTATTTTGTTTACAACTATTAACTCTACAATTGGTACGCTTCAGCTCTTTGATGAGACGGTAAATATAACAAATGGAGGACCGGCAAATGCCACCATCACCATTTCCCAGTATATTTACAACCTGTTATTTAAATACCAGCCAAACTTTGGCTATGCAGCAGCAGTATCTTATGTAATTGTATTATTAATTGTAATCTTATCCATTATTCAGATGAAAGTAGGTGACGATAAAGAATGAGTACAAGATCAAAGGTAATAAGAGGCATCGAATATGTAATTCTCAGCATTTTGTCTATAGTATCCATTTTTCCATTCTTTTGGATGATTATAGCAGCAACGAACAAATCAGTAGATGTTACAAAAGGAACATTGCTTCCGGGATCTTATTTTTTGGAGAATTTAAAAGCGGTACTCCAATCGGATTTAAATTATTTGACATCTTTTAAAAATTCTCTCATAATTGCAGTATTAACAACTGCTATTGCAATGGTAGTATCGTCTGCAGCAGGATATGCTTTTGAGGTATACAGAACAAAAGGAAGAGACAGAATCTTTAATTTTATCCTTTTATCCATGATGGTTCCTTTTGCAGCACTTATGGTTCCGTTATTCCGTTTGTTTTCAAACTTTAAGAACATTCCGATACTGAAGTTCCTGGCACTTAATACATCTGGTTCGGTTATTGTAATTGCAGTAGCTACGGCTTTTCTGATTTTCTTTTTCCGTCAGAATACCAAGACATTTCCAAAAGAGCTTGTGGAAGCAGCCAGAATTGATGGCTTAGGCGAAATGGGCATCTTTACAAAGATTTATATGCCAACCATGAAATCCACTTATGCAGCTGCAGTAGTAGTAACCTTTATGTCCAGCTGGAATAACTATCTGTGGCCGTTGATTGCTTTAAAAGGCGAGAACAGAACGCTGCCGCTGATCATTTCTGCAATGGGGTCCTCTTATACACCTGATTACGGAATGATAATGACAGCAGTTGTCATTGCAACAATACCTGCCGCGTTGATTTTCTTCCTGATGCAGAAACAGTTTGTTGCAGGAATGCAGGGATCGGTAAAAGGATGATCAGGTAATTTCTAATTCTTCGTCATATTCTATCAAATGATAAATATATATATTCATTTTTCTGGCTTTATATATTATACTGAAACCAAATAGTTTTTAATAAACATGATAGCGTCACCCTGTGTTAATACTGAATGGGAGGGCGCTTTCATTTACAGGGGGGAAAGTTGTGAATGATTACTGCAAAATCTTAATTATAGACGATGAATATATTATGCGTCAGGGTATTAAGCATATGCTGGACTGGGAGAGGCAGGGCTTTCAGATCGTCGGGGAGGCCGCAAATGGCAAAGAGGGGCTGGAGCTCCTGACTAGCCTGCATCCCCATATTGTATTATGTGATATTGTAATGCCGCAAATGGATGGGGTTGATTTTTCCAAAGTAGTTCAGAAAATATACCCGGAAATCCAGATCATTATCCTTAGCAGCTATGATAATTTTAATTATGTAAAAGGCGCCCTGCAAAACGGTGCTGTGGACTATGTCCTCAAGCCCACTTTAAACCCTCAGGAACTTCTGGGAATTTTGAAGACAACGGCAATGAGAATACCGGGTATGGTTCTGATGAAGGAAGAGGGCATAAGCCTTGAGAAAAGCCTGGAAGATTATCTCATGGGCAATTCAGAGGAGTTTGCAGGACCTGAGATTGTGGAGCGTTTTCCCTATACATTTTACCGGGTATTTGGCATGTGTATCCGCCAGAGAAATTTAAAAGGACAGGATATTTCGTCTATTCTGTATGAAAAAGCAATGGATTATATGAAGGACTGCAAATATGCATATATTGCGGTGCTGCTTCGTGAAGAAACACTCTGTGTCGTACTTAATTTCCGGGCGGGAGACAGGGATGATATCGTACAATTCATGGACAGACTCACAGGGCAGATGACGGTTTTCCACAGCCGGATCTATGGTGTGCTAAGCCAGGAATTTTCCACACGTTCTATGATTAAGGAAATCTATGACGGGATAATTTTACCGGAGGCGGACAAAGCCTTTTATTACCAGGGTAAAAATCTAAGGATTATAGAAGAAAAAAAGACGGCAGTTCAGATGCCTAAATTTGATTTTAACTGGTTTTCCAAGTATCTGGATGAAAAGAGGTACCGGGAAGCACTGGATTTACTCTACGGATATGCCTGTGAGGGAATGAAGGCATGCATGGAGGAATTTCGTTTTAAAAACCAGATTAAAAATATGATATTCAGCCTGGTTGATGCTATGGATATGAGCCGCAACAGAAAAGAAGAGATGCGCTACCGCTATTTCAAACAGATTGACAGTACGGTATACGTGGAAGAATTCAGCAATGTTCTGGATGAGATACGCAAGGAATTAAACCGGGAACTGGTGGAAGGCACGCCGGAAGATGATTACCGGATCCGGCAGATTCTCCAGTACATCGCCCAGAACTACACACAGGATCTGGATCTTGCGGAAATAGCAAAGGTATTTAATTTTAATTATTACTACCTTTCTGCCTATTTCAACCAGCATATGGAAGCTGGTTTCAGTGAGTATGTCAACAGTATCCGTATCAAACAATCCTGCAGGCTGCTGCGGGAAAAAGACCTGAGTATCTCCCAGGTAAGCAATGAAGTGGGATATTCGGATCCAAGTTATTTCTGCAGGGTATTTAAAAAGGTTACGGGTGATACACCGTCCACGTGGCGGCGGAGCCACAGACAGGAGAGGTGATTTCCAAATGAAGAAACTGCATCTGAATAGTACGGTGGTCAAAATATTATGTACGGTGATACTTGGCATTGTTTTTGTTTCCTTTGCGGTATCGGCATTTGTGATCCATCTGTCCGAAAATATATTTATTGATACATATGGGAAGTCTCAGGAGCGGGTCTTCCGGCAGGTAGAAAAAGAATTAAATGATTGTCATGAGAAATTTATGAAGGTGGCGGCTTCTATTGATTCCAGCTGGGCATTCCGCCGGTACTTTGACGATAAAGAGATGGATAAAAAGAGCGAATTCCAGACAGTCTACCAGATGCAGAGAGACTTGAAGCAGGCGCTGGGGTCGGATTTGTCGGATGCGAGCGTCATGATCATCGGCATCACCGGGAAAAGCTATCTCAACCAGCAGGAAAATTTAACCACACCTATAAGTGAGATTATGGAGAATGAGCTGTCAGAACGGGCGCTGGAAAATCCAAAGACCATACAGTACCAGTATTTTGACAGGGGTCTCACGTCCACCTCAAAAGGAGGACAGGCGCTGATTGGGGCAAAAGCCCTTACCTATCTGGAAAGCAGCACGCCTTATGCCATCGTTTATTTTACAATGCGGGAACGGGATATTAAGGACTACTATGATTATTTTACCGGTGATACTACGGATTTTTATCTGACAGACCGGGATCACAGAGTGGTTTCTTCCAATAGAAGTGAGTCCATCGGGAATATTCTGGACAAGGGATGGGTAACTGACAGGGATGACCAGTACCTGCGCAGCAATTTTAAGGACAACAAAAGGGTATATACCATATTGAAGACGAGGCTGCCCTATTTCGGATACTCTATTTATGGCGTGATTGATAATGCAAAAGCCCTTGATAACCAGTACAATATTGGACAGATGGCGCTGATCTGCCTGGGCATTGCATGTGTGGTGCTTATATTTATCATCATCATCACCAGACAGATTACCCGTCCCCTTTCTATTATGGCGGGGAAAATGTCGGAGATAAGAAAAGGTGATTTCGGGCAGTATATGGAGGTAAAGGGCACAGAAGAGATAAGGGAACTGGCGACTACCTACAATTTCATGCTGGATGACCTGAAACGGTATATTGATGAACTCATGCGCACCCAGGAGGAAAAGCGGCATTCGGAGATCAAGGCACTGCAGATGCAGATTAACCCCCATTATATCTATAATACCCTTGCAAGCATTAAATGGCTGATCTGGCAGGGAGATGCAGGAAAATCCTCCCAGACCATTGATGCATTTATTAAGCTTCTTCGTAATACCATCAGCGATACCAGTGAATGTATTACCATAGAGCAGGAGATTGAGAATCTCAGAAATTACGTCCTGATTAACCAGACCCGGTATGGGGATCAGGTTCAGGTAGCATATGATGTTACGCAAGAATGCATGAATTGTATGATACCCAAAATGCTATTGCAGCCATTTATCGAAAATGCTTTTTTCCACGCCTTTCCGTCGGGCAGAAATGGAAATATAAAGGTCTGTATACGGAGAGTGGAAAAGGATCTGAATATTGAAATCACAGATGACGGCGTTGGAATGAAGAGAAGCCGGGTACTGAGCCTGTCAAGCGGACACGATAAATCGGAGCATTTTTCCGGCATTGGCATCAACAATGTGGATGACCGTTTAAAACTTCTGTACGGTGCAGATTATGGACTGAATATTCTCAGCCAGGAAAAAGAAGGAACTACGGTCATTATCAAACTGCCAGTGCAAAATGACCAGGCAGCTGTTTAAAAAACATGTAAGCATGATTGGACATTAAGGAGGATATTATAATGAAAGCAGATTTAGCATGGCTGGCAAACCCGGAAGTATTTCAGGTGAACCGCCAGCCGGCGCACTCAGATCATATATTTAAAGTGAAGGGGAAAAGTACAAGGATTTCCCTGAACGGAACATGGAAATTTTGTTATGCAGAAAACCCATCACTGCGTCCGGTTGATTTTTACCGTTTGGACTATGACTGTACCGGCTTTGACGATATTCAGGTGCCGGGCCATATTCAGCTTCAGGGCTATGACCGCTGCCAGTATATTAATACCATGTACCCCTGGGATGGACAGGAGTTTCTGCGTCCGCCCCACATTTCCGAGAGTTACAACCCCACAGGATCTTATGTAAAGGAGTTCTTGGTGGAAGAAATGCCGGAGGGCAGGATGTATCTTTCTTTTCAGGGGGTTGAAACCGCTTTTTACCTCTGGGTAAACGGAAACTTTATCGGATACAGTGAAGATACATTTACCCCTTCAGAATTTGATATCACGGATGTTATTTCTACGGGGACAAATAAAATTGCGGTGGAAGTCTATAAACGCAGCAGTGCCAGCTGGATAGAGGATCAGGATTTCTGGAGATTTTCAGGAATCTTTCGGGATGTCTACCTCTACAGCACCCCAAAGCTTCATATAAGGGATCTGTTTGTAAATGGGGAGCTGATTCACGGATACCAGGATGGAAAGCTGAATATCAGGCTTACCATGCAGGGAGATGAAACCGGATATATAAGGGCATATCTGAAAAAATCCGATGATGTAGTGTGGTATGAAGAAATCGGCAAAAAGTCCCTGTTAGTGGAGACGGAAGCCGAAATCCCGTCTGTCCTGCCCTGGAGTGCGGAGATTCCAGATCTCTATACCCTCTATCTGGAGGTTTATGACCAGAAGGATCATCTGGTGGAGTCGCTCACCACAAAAGTCGGATTCCGCAATTTTGAAATGATTGACGGGATTATGTGTATCAATGGAAAGAGAATTATTTTCAAGGGAATAAACAGACACGAGTTCAACTCCAGAAGGGGAAGAAGTGTGACAGAAGCGGATATGCTCTGGGATATCCGTTTTATGAAACAGTACAATATCAATGCGGTACGTACCTGCCATTACCCCGATCAGACCAGGTGGTATGAGCTGTGTGATGAATATGGAATTTATTTAATTGATGAAATGAATCTGGAGAGCCACGGATCCTGGCAGAAAATGGGGGCATGTGAACCTTCCTGGAATGTACCGGGTTCCCGTCCGGAATGGAGTGGATGTGTCATGGATCGGGCAATATCTATGCTGGAAAGAGATAAAAACCATCCCTCAATCGTTATCTGGTCCTGTGGAAATGAGTCTTATGCAGGCGATGTGCTGGCATCTGTCAGCGAATATTTTCATAAGGCAGACCCATCCAGACTGGTGCATTATGAAGGTGTGTTCTGGAACCGGGATTACGATTACATCAGTGACATGGAGAGCCGTATGTATGCCAAGCCGGCAGAAATAGAGGAATACTTAAAAGCAAATCCTTCCAAACCCTATATCAGCTGTGAATACATGCACGCAATGGGGAACTCATTGGGCGGCATGGAGCTCTATACGAAGCTGGAAGATAAATATCCCGGTTATCAGGGCGGCTTTATATGGGATTATATCGATCAGGCGGTTTACCGGACGCTGGATAATGGAAAGGAAGTGCTGGCATATGGCGGTGATTTTGACGACAGGGCAACGGACTACTGCTTCTGTACCAACGGCATTGTGTTTGCAGACCGCGTTCCCTCACCCAAAGCCCAGGAAGTAAAATTTCTGTATTCCGATGTAAAGATTCATGTTTGTGACGGAGAGGTAACCATCGACAACCAGAGCCTGTTTCTGAATACAAATGCATATAGATTCCGCTTCATGCTGGAAAAAGAGGGAATATGTATTGCAGAATCTCAACCAGTTATCTGTGTGGAGCCGGGACAGAAGATCAGCCTTCCATTTGGGCATGGAATTCCGAAGGAACCGGGTGAATACTGCTGTACGGTTTCCATGGTGCTGGCACAGGATACGCTGTGGGAAAGCGCCGGGTATGAAGTGACATTCGGACAGGAAACAGTCAGGGTGATATTGGAAGCGGATTATCAGAATGCGGATAAAGGGACGGATCCAGGGATTGACCAGCATAACGGGATCGGGAAAACCTTTGAAGTTATTCATGGGGATGTAAATATAGGAGTCCGCACAGAAACGTGTTTTGCCATGTTTTCCAAACAGGAAGGTGGAATCATTTCACTGGTATACAGCGGCAAAGAATATATCACCCGTGTACCCAAGCTTTCTTACTGGAGGGCGGCTACAGACAATGACAAAGGCATGAAGACGGAAGCTTTGTTAAGCCAGTGGCAGGCAGCGAGTCTGGGGCAGAGGTATTTAGACAACAGATTTGAAATGGAAGAAAGTGAAGAAAAGGTTACTTTAACATTCTTTTATGAAGCCGGAAGTATTCCCAAATTCACTTCCAGTGTAGTATATACCATGCATGCAGACGGAGTACTTGAAGTCGCCATAACCTACCCGGGAGTGGAAGAAATGCCGCCTCTCCCTCTCTTCGGAATAGACTTTAAGTTAAAAAGCAGGCTGAACCAGGCAGCATATCTGGGAAAAGGTCCAATGGAAAACTATCTGGACCGTAAGGCGGGAGCTAAAAAGGGCATCTACCGCACAACGCCAGAACAGAATCTAACTCCCTATCTGATCCCGCAGGAATGCGGCAACCGCACCGGTGTAAGCTGGTTAAGTATAACCGATGACCAGGAGGAAGGCATTGAATTTATAGCATTGGATGGAGATTTTGAATGCAGTGTTCTGCCGTACAGTGCTTATGAGCTGGAAAATGCTATGCATTTATACGAACTTCCCCCTGTCAATTATACCTGGGTTCGTCTGATAGCAAAACAGATGGGCGTGGGAGGAGATGACAGCTGGGGTGCGCCGATTCATGATGAATATTTGATTAATGCGCAAGAACCACTTACTTTAAGATTTGCTGTTAAAGAGCACTCTTCAAAGTAAAATGTCCTTTTTAGGATAAAAAATGAACTACCCTGTTAGCGAAAACAGGGTAGTTTTTTTCAACCCTTGCACAGATAGAAAAATTTTCAGTAAGCAGATGCTTCTTTATAATTTCCTTAAAAATGGCTGTTACCATAGCTTTAATAAAACAAAAGGAGTAACCACAATGGAATGGACACAGCACAAACAGCCCCCATAATGCAGTCAGGCTGCAAGTATTTATGTCAGGCTGTTTTCTGGATTAGGTTATCAACGATATGAAATGGAGGAAATTAGAATGCAGGAGTATATGATTCAAACCCAAAATGTTTTTAAAAAATATAAAAAAGCATATGCAGTTAAAGATCTGTCTATGTCGGTAAGAAAAAACACGGTTTACGGTTTATTAGGACCAAATGGTGCGGGTAAATCTACATTATTAAAGATGATTACGGGAAATATCAGATCAACCTCAGGAAAAATACTGTTTAACAATCACCCCTGGACCCGAAAAGATTTATGGAACATTGGTTCATTGATTGAATCACCGCCGCTATATGACAATTTAACGGCATTTGAAAATTTAAAAGTGCGTGCAACCCTTCTGGGAATTAAAACAGATAAATGTGATGAAGTTTTACAAAGAATGGACTTAGCCGATACCGGAAATAAAAAGACATCCGAGTTTTCCCTGGGAATGAAACAAAGACTGGGTATCGCATTAGCGCTGCTAAATGATCCCGATTTATTAATTTTAGATGAACCGGCTAACGGATTGGATCCTTTTGGGATTGAAGAACTGAGGGAGATGATTGGAACATTTGTGGAGTCCGGCATTACTGTCATAATTTCAAGCCATATTTTAAGCGAAGTACAACAGGTTGCCGATGATATAGGAATTATTTACAATGGATCTCTTCTCTATCAGAATTCTATTGATGCAAATGAAAATCTGGAACAATTATTTATGGATATTATCAGAAAGGAGCGTGATGCCTGATGTTACGAACATACTTAAAAGCAGAAAACTTAAAGTTTAAACGATCCCTGTTTCGAAAACTGATTGTATTTATACCCATAGCTTTAATTTTAGTATCTGTGATATTTATATTTAATGGTATTGGTTTAGGCGGTTTTTCAAGCTCTGTTGTCTGTAACTGGAGTATGCCTCTTGGGTCACTTACTATTGTGCTATTATGTCATTTAGTTAATAAAAAAGATCAAAAACATCAATACCGGACGCTTTATAGCCTGCCCATTAACTTGAAGAAGACGTTTATTTCTAAAACGATTCTGATTGCATTTAATATGTTAATCATATCCTTATTACTTTCGTTTATCACGGTGATATCTGAAGGCATTAGGTCCGGTATTTCATCTGCGATTAGTAATGTGGGATATTATATTTTAGCATACTGTTTATTGTGGCTTTCTTTATTATGGCAGATTCCTTTCTGTTTATTTTTAGTTCAAAAAGCAGGATTTGCAGCTACTGTGATCATTAATTTATTTGCCAGTGCGTTAAGTGGTCTGTTTTTTGCTTTAACACCTATATTCTGGCTTTTTCCCTATAGCTGGACGGCGCGGTTTATGGTTACATTTTTGGGGGTTTTGCCAAACGGACTGTTGGTTGAGGCAGATTCAAGATTAATCTTAGGCTTTGGAGAAAGCTTGCTGCTGGTGTTCATAACCTTGCTTGCTGCGCTTGTTATCTCTCTCTTCTTTTCCCGCTGGTATGGAAAGCAGGTGTATCGCAAATGACTATATTAAGGGAGTTTTATTCTAATTTTACGAAAATCAAACGAACTCCGATTATATTACTGCATTTGTTGCTGCCGATTGTAGTTACAACATTATTTTTAACTTATTATACTTTTGCCGGATACCATATTATCTCTGATGTAAAAATGTTTTTTGTTTTACTGCAAATTGGATTTCCAATTATTGTAAGTATTGTTGTGCCGCTATTAATTAATTTGGACAGGAACACCAGCGGCATGCAAAATGCGCTTGGTTTGGTAGAATCCAGAAGCTGCGTTTATCTGGGAAAATTGCTTTTTCTACTTTTTCTTTCATCTGTAAGTATGATAATATATGAAGTGTGCTTCTATATTGTGGTCAATTTAATTTTGAACATGGACATCAGTATCATGCACTTTGATTCATACCTTATTATTTTTTGTACCTTTTTATTTAGCAATTTGTTTTTATATCTTTTACACATGGCAATTGCTTTACGGTTTGGCTCCAGTATTTCTGTTTTGGCAGGCATTTCTGGTACAATTTTAGCTGGTTTTTTTGAAAATGCAATTGGTGATAAAATATGGTATTTTATTCCCTGGGAATGGGGGATTCGCTTTTTGGAGAACTATTTGGGCTATTCTAACGGATCTGTTTTCCCCGGAATAATTGCTTTGATGATAGTGACTTCTATTGTTCTGGTCTTGTCAATTCTGTGGTTTTGCAGATGGGAAGGGGAATTTACACAGGAGTAAGGTGTGGCAAGAAATATATTATTTTATTATAGTTAAGACAGATTTATATGATTGGAGGTTCTATTATGCCCAAAGTGTTAGTGGTCGATGACGACCCTGATATGCTTGTACTGGTGCGCGCGGCTTTGGAAAGAGACGGGCACCAGGTTGATACGGAAGCGGATGCTTCTACGGTGCAGCCCGCCAGGTGCAGGCTGTACGACCTGTTGCTGCTGGATGTGATGATGCCAGGTGAGGATGGGTTTTCCCTTTGCAGGCGAATTCGTGATGAGGTAGATTGCCCCATACTGTTCCTGACTGCCAAAGGGGAAGATGCGGCACTTGTACAGGGATTTGGCCTAGGTGCTGACGATTATATTAAAAAGCCATTCCGGATTACGGAGCTGTGCGCAAGGGTAAATGCGCATCTGCGGCGGGAAGTGCGTCAGCCGACTCACACTTTAAGCCGGGGCGGTGTGCGTTTTGATATGCAGGCAAAAGTTGCCATGTCAGGTGGACTCACTCTGCCATTTACCAAAGGAGAATATGCCATTTGTGAGCACCTGGCTCTGCATGCCGGGCAGGTATTCACCAAAGAACAATTATATGAAGGGGTCTTTGGCTTTGACGCTGAGGGTGACTCCTCAGCTATTGCCGAACACATTAAAAATATACGTGCCAAGCTGAAAAGCGGAGGACTCTGTCCAATAGAAACCGTATGGGGGGTGGGCTATAAATGGCGAAAAGACAGCGTTCTGTAAGCCTTTCCTTTGTACTTTTGCGTTTTGCAATTGTGATGTCCGGCTGTATGCTGTTATGCTGCGTGGCATGGTCTGTCACCCTGATCCGGCTTCAAAACACAGGGTTTGCTTACCGGGGAATCGTCCCAAACCAACAGGTGGAGCAGATGCTTGCCGGGGATCCCCAGACTTTTGTCTCACCGGGGGATGATTTCCTGGCGGAGTACGCTTTGTTTGGAAAGGACGGCAAAGTGCTGGAAAGCAACGTTGGAGGAGAAAAGCTGGAATCTCTTACCGGGTTTCTACAGGAGGATGCCAAAAGCTTATATGTATCCCGTCACACTTATGCGGATGGGAGTACCGTGATCTTTCGCTGGCAGTACAGGTCGGAATTTACCAGTCCTGTGCTGCGCCGCATGCTGCCCCCCTTTGAATACCTGTGGATGGGTACGCTTGCTGGGGCATTAGTGCTCTGCCTGTTGTTTAACACTTTATGGCTTCGCCGTTGCCTTGCCTCGAAGCTTAAGCTGTTTAGCGAGGTGAGCGGGAAGATAGGAGCGCAGGAACTGGAATTTGAAATCCCACATGCAGGAATCCGTGAGTACGATCAGGCGCTAGAAGCCATGGAGCACATGCGGGCAGCACTGTACAATTCCCTGTCTGAACAATGGGCGGCTCAGCAGGAACGGGAGGCGGAAATTGCAGCACTTGCCCATGATCTAAAAACGCCCCTCACGCTGGTGGGGGGCAGTGCGGAACTTCTTCTCTATGAAGACCTGTCTGAGGGCAGCCGCAAAATGGTGGAAATAATTGCGTCAAGCAACGACCGGGCAAAGCAGTATGTTACAAGTCTCCTGGATACGTCCGCAGGTGAGGAAGAGGCATTTGAAAGCACCAGCCTGCCAGCTGTGTTTGACGAGCTTAGCCAGAGCACAAAGGCTGTTGCAGATGCCAGGGGAGTAAGTCTGCAGATAAAAAACGGTCTGGAAGGTGATGCCGGCATTCAAAAAGACCACTTACTCCGTGCCCTAGGAAATGTGGTGCAGAATGCCATCGAGCATACCCCGGCGGGTGGAAATGTGTATCTGGAAAGCACCATGTCAGATGCAGGCTGGCAAGTTATTGTCCGGGACGAAGGCCCTGGTTTTAGCAAGGCTGCATTACATCATGGAACAGAGCGCCTGTGGCGTGGTGATGCGGCGCGCGGTGCCGATGGACACAATGGACTTGGACTTTGGTTTGCGGCGGAAGTGATAAAAGCGCATGGAGGCCAGCTGGAGCTTGGTAACTGGGATTTTGGCGGGGGAGTTACCATGAAGTTCCGACTCCAATCTTTCCGAGATAGCATTCGTTGATACAAAGCTGGTTTTCTCAGCAGGTAGGGCCCCCTGGGATGTGGCTTGTCATTTCTCCAGGCTAAATATAGCAAAAATGATCATGAATGGCTGTCCGGATTTGTTACCATAAGTAAGTCCAGCTAATTTCTAACGGAATGGACGATCAGTAACAAGACAAATTCCATATGATAAGGAGAAAATACATGAATGATATTATAATCCGGGGTCTTTCAGAAAATAACTTAAAGCATGTTTCCCTAAAAATTCCCAAAGAAAAAATTGTAGTCTTCACAGGCGTGTCCGGATCCGGTAAATCCAGCATCGTTTTTGATACTGTTGCCGCAGAATCCAGCCGGCAGATGAATGCTACCTATCCGGCTTTCGTCCGTTCCAGACTGCCAAAGTATAAAAAACCAAATGTAGAAATTATTGAAAACTTAACTCCTTCTGTGGTAGTAGATCAGTCTCCCCTGGGAGGCAACGCCAGATCCACAGTAGGCACGATCAGTGATCTGTATTCGGGATTACGGCTGCTGTTTTCCAGGATTGGGAAACCTTATGTGGGAACCGCTTCCTATTTTTCTTTTAATGACCCCAATGGGATGTGTAAAACCTGCTCCGGTCTTGGTAAGGTAACAGCCATAGATATGGAGGCACTTATAGACAAAGAAAAATCCTGGAATGAAGGATGTGTGAAGGATTCCACTTATAAGCCCGGTTCCTGGTATTGGAAACAGTATGCAGGTTCAGGGCTGTTTGATCTGAGTAAGCCGGTTAAAGACTATTCTGAGGAAGAATATAATTTGCTGATATACGGCACCCGTGACGGTAACAGTAAAAGCAAGCCCGAAAATTCGAAAGTAACAGGCTTACTTCGGAAATATAACAGCACACTTTTGAATCGTGACATCAGTGGTAAGAGCATGCATACACGTAATAAGTCACAGAATCTGATCACAGAAGCAGAGTGCAGTGATTGTCATGGAAAACGGCTGAATGGGGAAGTGTTAAACTGTAAGATTAACGGATATTCCATCGCTGATATGTCCGATATGGAACTTACCCAGCTGCGGGATGTTCTGGCTGAGATAACCGATAAGAATGTGAATATGCTGGTTCAGAATCTCATTGAGGGGCTGGGCAGAATGATAGACATTGGTCTGCCTTACCTGCACCTGAACCGGGAATCACCAACCTTGTCCGGGGGTGAGGCCCAGCGCCTGAAACTAGTCCGCTATATGGGCAGCAGTTTAACCGGAATGACTTACATTTTTGATGAACCCAGCACCGGGATGCATCCCAGGGATGTTTATCGCATGAACCGTCTGTTGGGACAGCTTCGCGACAAGGGCAATACCGTTCTTGTGGTAGAGCACGACAAGGATGTGATTTCCATTGCCGACTATGTGATCGATGTGGGACCCCGGGCGGGACAGGACGGCGGGGAAATCGTCTTCATGGGCACATATCCGGAACTGCTGAAAGCAGATACCTTAACTGGAAAGGCAATGCTGGCATCCCTTCAGGTTAAGAAGCATCCGCGGCAACAGTCCGGCAGTCTGCCTGTCCGGGGGGCGGACCTGCACAATCTTAAAAATGTAGACGTGGATATTCCACTTGGTATTATGACGGTTGTAACCGGCGTTGCGGGTTCCGGCAAAAGCACCCTCATTTCCCAGGTATTTGCTAAACAGTATGAAACGGAGATTGTAATGATTGATCAGGGTCCGATTACGGCAACCAATCGATCTACACCTGCATCTTATCTTGGGTTTTTTGATGAGATTCGAAAGCTTATGGCAAGAGAGAATGGAAAAGAAGAGGGGTTGTTTAGCTTTAATTCATCAGGTGCCTGTCCGGTTTGTGCCGGAAAAGGGGTGGTGGTTACAGAACTTGCGTTTATGGATCCCATCGTCACAGAGTGCGAGGCATGTTCGGGAACTCGATTCAATGAGGAAGCAATCGGATGCTTATACAAAGGGAAAAACATTGTTGAGCTTTTAGCACTGACTGCCTCTGAGGCATTGGAAGTATTTGAAGATGCCGGGATTATCCGGCGCCTGAAGTTAATGCAGCAGGTGGGGTTATCCTATCTTACATTGGGGCAGCCCCTTAGCACCTTGTCCGGAGGTGAGCGACAGAGAATCAAGCTTGCTAAGAATCTGGGAAAAAAGGGCAGTATCATTGTAATGGATGAGCCGACTACCGGGCTGCATTCCTCGGATATTGAAAATCTGATGAAATTATTTGATCGTATCCCGAGGAAATACACTGGTTGTTATTGAGCATAACCTGGATGTGGTAAAACAGGCAGACTGGGTTATTGACATCGGTCCTGATGGCGGCAAAAATGGAGGTGAGGTCGTATTCCAGGGCACACCGCTGGATATGGTTCAATATGGGGAAACACTTACGGCTGATAGTCTCAAAAGATCCGGCACTCACAACAACTTCACTTTATAAAAATTTAACTGTTTATTGAACAGATGACATTATAACTGTTCAATAAACAGCCACTCCCTGAAAATCTGCATATTGTTTTACCTTCGCTATTTTTATATAATACAGTTAAGATAGAAAATCAACAGTGTGTTCAATAGCGGAAGGTGATCCATATGAAAAAAATATACATCGTAACAGGGGCAAACGGGCATCTGGGAAGTACCATAATGAGATTTTTAAAGCGGAGGGGAGAAGAGGCAAGGGGACTTATTCTGCCCTCTGAGCCGGGGGAAGACAGTACCAAAGTCCACTATATCAAAGGTGACGTGCGGGACAAAGAGAGTCTGGCACTGTTATTTGCAGGAATTAAAAACAGAGAGATTATAGTGATTCATACGGCTGGAATTATCGATATTTCCGAGAAAGTATCGGAACGGATGTATGACGTTAATGTAAATGGAACGAAGAATATTATTGAACTGTGTAAGGAGTTTTCCGTAAAACGCCTGGTATATGTCAGCAGCGTACATGCAATTCCAGAGAAGAAATCAAGGGTATTAGAGGAAGTATCCCAATTTTCCCGGGATCTGGTAGAGGGCGGATATGCAAAGACAAAGGCAGAAGCCACCCAGGCGGTCCTGGAAGCGGCAAAAGATGGTCTGGATGCAGTTGTGGTACATCCGTCCGGAATACTGGGACCTTATGACATGTCCGGAAACCATCTGGTCCAGATGGTAACGGATTATATTCATGGCAGACTTCCGGCATGTGTCCGGGGAGGCTATGACTTTGTGGATGTCCGTGATGTGGCAAAGGGATGTCTGACAGCGGCAGAAAAAGGAAAACGGGGAGAATGCTATATTCTGTCCAACCGTCATTATGAAGTCAGCGATGTACTGAAAATGGTAAAGGAAGTCAAGGGAGGAAAAAACCTTCCGGAATTACCCATGTGGGTGGCAAAAGCGGCGGCTCCTGTGCTGGGACTTTATGCAAAGTGCAGGAAAGAAAGACCCCTTTATACCAAGTACTCCCTTTACACCCTGAACAGCAATGATAAGTTCTCCCATGACAAGGCAACCAGAGAATTAAACTACCATCCACGGGATCTGTATGTTACAATAAAGGATACGATCCGGTGGGTATGCAGTAAAAAGGGAAAGGCATAGACCACCCGGTTTGAAACATTGAAAACTTACAGGAGAATACTATGCCGAGCCTATTGTTACAGATACAGGAAACAGTAATCAAGTATGCACAAATTATGTCGGAAATTGCCCATGTGGATGTGGAGGTAGTGGATGAAAATCTCTACCGGGTAGCGGGAACCGGAATGTTTGCCGCACATGTGAATCAGGATATGTCCTCAGAAGGGTATGTGTACCGCCACCTGATTAAAACGGGCAACAGCGTGGTGATTTATAATCCGGGAAGGGATGCACTCTGCAGGGAGTGCCCAAAGAAGGATACCTGCACTGAGGAAATTGAAATTTCCATGCCACTTCATCTGGGAGGGGAAATTATCGGTGCAATCGGCCTTGTAGGCAGCTCCATAGACCAGAAAAAACTGATTTTGGAAAACGAAAAAACTTATCTGGAGCTGGTCGGACAGATAGCGGACTTTATTGTAGTAAAAGCCACAGAACTGATCGAAAGAAAAAAGAGGGATTCTCTGCTGGATACGCTGGACTGTACCATTAACTGTATGGATCAGGGGATCTTAATTATGGGCAGCGATGAAGTGATCACAACAGCAAATGAAGCAGCCAAACGACAGCTTAATGAAAATCTGTTAGAGGGTATGAGAGCTGATCTTAAGACAACCGGGGATAAATTGAGCCATGAGACGGAATATCACCTGGTGCTGAAGGAGAAAAAGTTTTCTGTTATGGGCAGGCTTTATGACCTCCGCAATCCCACAAAGCGTTATTCTAAGGTTTTATTATTTAAGGACAGCAAGGATGTCCAGAAAAAATTGTATGAGATGACAGCAACGGTACATACCTTAAGTTCCGGAAATATTATTGGAAACAGTGAAAAGACCGGAAAATTGAAAACTGAAATTGATAAGGTGGCAAAGAGTACATCTACCGTTTTAATTACCGGAGAAAGCGGAACCGGTAAGGAAATGGTCGCCACTGCCATCTGGAATGCCAGCGACAGGAAGGACAAGCAGTTTGTAGCCATTAATTGTGCCGCAATTCCGGAAGCACTTTTGGAATCGGAATTATTTGGATACGTAAAAGGGGCATTTACCGGGGCAGATCCCCATGGCAGAATCGGTAAATTCGAACTGGCAAGTCAGGGAGTTATTTTTCTGGATGAAATAGGGGATATGCCTCTTTACCTACAGGCAAAACTTCTGCGGGTTCTTCAGGAGAGAAGTATCATCCGTATCGGGTCAAATCAGGTGATTCCAATAGATGTCCGGATCATTGCAGCAACAAATAAAGATTTAAAGGAAATGATGGCGGCAAAGAAGTTCCGGGAAGATCTGTATTACCGCCTTAATGTTATCCCCATGAAGATAGATCCCCTTCGGGAGCGCAGGGAAGATATCCCGGAGCTGGTGTCCTATTTTGCAAAACGCTATGCAACGCTCTTTGGCAAACAGCTGTGGAAGATTGATGACGATACCATGAATAAGCTTATATGCCATCCCTGGTATGGAAATGTAAGAGAACTGGAAAATACCGTAGAGTTCATGATTAATATGATGGAGGAAGACGGAATATTGAACCAGAAGACATTGCCGGGAGATTTCTGCAAGATCGGACAAAGTATTGCAAGCATCACTGGACAAATGACGGATTATACACCTGAGAACATTGCGGGCGACGGATTCGGGAACCATCTGCCTCAGAATGCAGAAAATTCAGAAGCCCCCATGAAGTCCATCATCCCGCTAAAAGAATTGGAAAGAAGAGAGATACAAAAGGCGATAGACCTCTATGGAAATACTACCCATGGCAAAAAAGAGGCAGCACACAGTCTTGGAATCGGGCTTGCCACACTTTATAGAAAATTGGGAGAAGAGCTGTGAGAGGTAAATTCTCCATTTGAGAAAAAGCAATAATTATCAAAATGAGAATAAATATTTCCCAAAATGAGAAAAATTCTTAAAATGAGAATAAAAACGTCAGAGAGGACAGAGGATTTTCAGTAATTCTTTGCTCTTCTTTGACGTTTTTTTATAATTTTATAAAATCCCCCAAAAGCCTGGATTCTCAATAAAAATCAGCGTGTTTTTGTAATAAAGACGTTGCCTTGGAAAAAATTATCTGGTTTTATAAAAACCTGGCACGCAATTTGCTCTATATAATTAATAGAAATATGAGCAGAAACAAAAAAATAATTGAAGGAGTTGTTATGATGAAGCAGGAATTTAAATTAGTACAAATGCCAAGAAAAGACGGAACGAAGTTCAATCTGGATTTTCTCAGCATGGAGGCAGCAAAAAAAGTACAGGGATTCCATGCCAGCTTTCCCGTATATGACAAAACCCCATTGGTACATTTGAATGAAACGGCAAAGGAACTGGGATTGAAAGCGGTTTACGTAAAAGATGAATCTTATCGGTTCGGGCTGAATGCTTTTAAGGTATTAGGCGGCAGTTATGCAATTGGAAGCTTTCTGGCAAACCGGCTGGGGATGAGTATCACAGATCTGCCTTATGAAAAAATGGTATCCGGTGAAGTAAGGAAAAGGCTTGGGGACATTACATTCATTACCGCAACAGACGGCAACCACGGAAGAGGTGTGGCATGGACGGCAAATCAGCTGAAGCAGAAGGCGGTGGTCTATATGCCAAAGGGAAGTTCCAGGGAGAGACTGGACAATATTCGCCGGGAAGGTGCAGATGCTTCCATCACGGATCTGAATTATGATGAGGCTGTCCGGCTGGCAAACGCACAGGCGAACCAAAAGGGATGGGTAATGGTACAGGATACCGCATGGGAAGGCTATGAGGATATCCCGGCATGGATTATGCAGGGGTATGGCACTATGGGATATGAAGCATATGAACAGCTTGAGAAGAAACCGACACATATTTTTTTACAGGCAGGTGTGGGATCAATGGCTGGAGCAGTGGCAGGATTTTTCTCCAGCGTATATGGAGATGACCGCCCGATTATTACAATTGTGGAACCTGATAAAGCGGATTGCGTCTACCGCACTGCCAAAGCAAATGACGGCAGGCTGCATTTTGTAACAGGAGAGATGAATACGATCATGGCGGGACTGGCATGCGGAGAGCCATGCAGCATCGGATGGGAAGTATTAAGGGATTATGCGGATAACTTCATATCCTGCCCGGACTATGCGGCAGCTAAGGGCATGCGGATACTTGGCAGTCCTTCAAAAGGCGACACCAGAGTCATATCCGGTGAAAGCGGAGCAGCCGCGTTTGGCTGTGTGGCGGAAATTATGACAAATCCCGAATTAGGGGAAATGAAAAAACAATTAAAACTGGATGAAAACTCAGAAGTTCTGTTCTTCAGTACAGAAGGGGATACAGACCGGAAAAGTTACCGTGAAATTGTATGGGATGGTAAATATACGAGTATAACTCCCGGCAAATAACAAAATGTTTGCCGGAACCACCCTGTTATTTACTTTAAGTTATTCTTGTGAAAAATATCTGACAAAGTTTAAAGGAGGATTTCAAAATGCTATCAAATGACAGAGCAGAGCAGGTCATCGGTTTATGCCAGGAAATGATAAGACAAAAAAGTTATTCTGGCGAAGAGCAGGGGGCAGCTGCAGTATTGCAGAAAAATATGAAAGAGATGGGTTTTGATGAGGTGACCATAGACCGCTATGGAAACATCATTGGCTGCATCCGTGGAAATATCCCCGGGAAAAAAATATTGTTTGACGGGCATATTGATACCGTTCCGGTAACGGAAGAAGATAAATGGGAATACCCGCCTTTTGCTGCAGAAATACATGACGGTAAAATTTATGGAAGAGGCACCAGTGATATGAAGGGCGCTGTCTCCGCCATGACGTGTGCAGCAGCAGATTTTGCGAAAGACACCGGCAGAAAATTCCCGGGTGAGATCTACGTAGCAGGAGTCGTACATGAGGAGTGCTTTGAGGGTGTGGCAGCCAGAGAGATCAGCAAGTATGTTAAGCCCGACTATGTTGTAATCGGAGAAGCATCCCAGTTGAATATAAAGATTGGGCAGAGGGGAAGGGCAGAAATTGTCGTGGAGACATTTGGAAGGGCATGCCACTCTGCAAATCCCGAAAAAGGAATAAATTCTGTATATAAAATGGCTAAAGTGATTGAAGCAATCCGTGGGCTTAAGCCTACCAGCCATCCGGTTTTGGGAGATGGCATACTGGAACTTACCGATATCAAATCATCCCCATATCCCGGCGCTTCCGTGGTACCGGAATACTGCAGGGTCACTTATGACAGAAGGCTTTTGGTGGGGGAAACCAAGGAAAGCGTGCTGGCACCCATTCAGGAACTGCTGGAAAAATTAATGGAAGAGGATCCGGACTTAAAGGTAAAAGCTTCCTATGCGGTGGGGAAAGAGATCTGCCATACGGGAAATGAAATTGAAGGAGAACGCTTTTTCCCGGGCTGGCTGTATGACGAAAAGGCAGCCTTTGTCCAGGATGTCTGCCGGGAATTAAGAGGCATCGGCTTTGATCCTCAGATTACCCAGTACAATTTCTGCACTAACGGCAGCCACTATGCAGGTGAAGCGGGAATACCCACGTTTGGACTGGGTCCTTCCCGGGAAAATCTGGCACATACCATGAATGAGTACATCGAAACAGAACAGCTGACGAAGGTTACGGAATGTTATTATGGGGTTATGAAAGCACTGCTGAAATGATAAATGGATATTTTAATGGTTAAAGTTAGCAAATATAAGGAGGGTTTTTCTATGTATGATTTAATTGTTAAGAATGGTCAGGTAGTATCACCATCATCTACCGTACAGTGTGATATAGCAGTAAAAGACGGAAAAATAGCGGCTCTGGGTAAGTTTGGGGATTCGGAGGCAGACAGAGTCATTGATGCAGCAGGCAAATATGTCCTTCCGGGAGGCGTGGAGGCACATATGCACTGCCAGGCTCCTTTCCAGGGATGCCTGGGGGCAAATGACTTCTTTGAACAGTCCGTCAGCGCAGCTTATGGAGGAGTAACAACATTTATGGACTTTGCAAATATGGGAAAAGGAGACTCTCCGTTTCAACAGGCACTGGCACGGGCAGAAGAAATGAAGGATTCCGCCATTGATTTCAGTGTTCATGGAAAGTTTGTAGAATCCACAGAAGAAGCAATAGCTGACATTGATAAAATGGCGGCTTACGGAATTCCTACCTTCAAGATGTTCATGACCTATAAAAAAGAAGGGGTAATGAGCGACGAGGAAACCATGCTCCGGGTCTTCTACAAAGCAAAAGAAGTCGGGGGGCTTCCTATGCTTCACTGCGAAGACAATACCATTGCTGAGGCAAATATTGAGGAATGCAGAAAAAAGAATGATATGAGCTGGGTTAATTTTGCAAAATGTAAACCGGTATTGTGTGAAGCAGCGGCATTTTCAAAAGCAGCCTATCTTGCAAAATATACACAGTGCCCCATATTAGTCGTACATACCACAAATGAAGATGCATTAAATACCGCAAGGCGGGCTCACGCAGAAGGACAGCCGGTCTATGTGGAAACGGGAACCCATTACCTCACCCTGTTTGATGATATTTACGAAAGGGAAGACGGTTATCTGGCAATCTGTTCCCCGCCGCTTAGAACACCAGAAGATGCAAAAGCACTGTGGAAGGGAATTGAGGATGGAACAATTCTGCTAACCGGTTCGGATGACTGCACATTTGATGTGGATGAAAAATCTGCATTTCTAGAAAAAGGCCCTGATGGAAAATGGGTGCAGGACTTCACAAAAGTTGTAAACGGACTGTCGGGAATTGAAATAAGACTGCCGGTTTTATTGTCCGAAGGAGTACAAAAAGGCAGGATTTCCATCAATAAAGTATGTGCTCTTACCAGCACCAATATTGCTAAAATTTACGGATGCTATCCGCAAAAGGGAATTATTGCGCCTGGATCGGATGCAGACCTGGTTATCGTAGATATGGAAAAAGAGGTTACTTTGTCTAAAGATACCCTTCACAATAATATCAGTTACTGCCTCCATGAAGGCTTTCAGGTAAAAGGTTATCCGGTTATGACTATAGCGAGGGGCAGCGTCATCATCGAGAATGGGGCATTCACAGGGGAAAAGGGAGCAGGACGTTTTCTGAAACGAAAAATCGCACCGGACTATCTGAAACAATACGGCTTAGACTAGTACTTTATCCGGATAGTATTCATAGTGGAAGTACTGTCCGGCTGGAGCATGTTTAATAAACAGGAGAAATAGGAGAATGGTATTATGGATGAAAGATCACAGGCTTTGAGAAATTCAGAATTGATGCCCACAAAAGATTCGGACAGAACGCTGTCCCTGAAAGATTATACGGTTCTTTGGGCTGGCATGACCATCAATATTGTAGCATTTTCACTGGGGGCACAGTACTATAACGGAGGGGAGGGGCTCTCGCCCCTGACCCTGATCTTTGTTGTATTCCTGGGGTATGGACTGGTAACAGTACTTACCGCAATGACCGGTGATATCGGTATCAAATACGGAATACCTTTTGCAGTTTACGGACGTGCCGCATTTGGCTATAAAGGGGCATATCTGGCGGGGCTGATCCGATGTATTCCCTGCTTTTACTGGTTTGGCTTTCAGACCTGGGTGGGTGCGACGGCACTGAATCTGGTTTTACAGATGTTTTTTCCGGGCTTTAATAACCTTACACTGATGATTATTTTATTTGGTGCGTTCCAGATTATTAATGCGCTGTTTGGTCTAAAGGCCATGGCGAAATTTGACTGGATTGCAGTAGCCTGCCTGACCGTTATGTTTGGGGCAATTGTACTGAGTATCTGCAATGTCTATGGCGTTACCATTCCGGATATCTTAGCAATTAAAGCAAAAGGAAATTATTCCTTCGCATTTGCGGTATCGGGAATTGCCGGAGGGTGGGTTTCTATGTCCCTGAACGGATCGGACCTCACTAGGAATATCAGGCGGAACAAAGATTTTGAAAATCAGAGTTTCTTTAAGCGAAATAAGAATGCGATTTTGGGACAGGTTATCGGTTTAATGCTGGTGGGAATCCTCGCCATGGTAATTGGAATGATCGCTGGAATTTATACTGGAGAATGGGACTTAAATGCGGTAATTGGCGTGTTGTACAAAAATAAACCTGTATTCTTTGGATTCTGCCTGCTGTCTGTTGTGCTTGCACAGTGGTCCACCAATACGGCTGCTAATTTAATGCCGCCGGCGTATATTCTGATTAACATCATATCCAAGGCAAAGTTCTGGATGATGATTGTAGTCTCCGGTATCATCGGTATTGCGATGCAGCCGTGGAAGCAGCAAAACGGTGATTTTCTGGTAACGATCCAGGCGAACTTCTCTACCTTGCTGGGTCCTGTGATCGGGATACTTCTGGCTGACTATTTTATCATCCGAAAAGGAAAGGTAAATGTACAGGATTTATTTACGGCAGGCGGACAGTATGAGTATACAAAGGGTTTTAACCTGAGTGCAGTGACTTCCCTGGTGGGAGCGTTTGCGTTGTCCTTACTGGCGGGGGACTATGCATTCTATGCAGGGTTAATATTAAGTGTGGTATTTTATATTGTATTAATGAAGACGTTTACACTGAAAAAGCATGAACAAAATCTGGGTAAGACAATTTACTTTGAGGAAGAGTCTTAAGTGAAAAGAACATGCAGTTTGCAGGAATATGTGACAGGAGGAAATCATGAGCATATTAATTGTTGGAGGAGTCGTTGCAGATGGCAGTGGGAAACCTGGATACCAGGCTGACGTGCTGCTTGAGGGAAAGAGAATTGTTAAAATCGGCAGGATAGAACGGGAAGACGGCATGAAGGTTATAAATGCAGCCGGACTTGTGGTGGCGCCGGGATTTATAGATACCCACAGCCACAGTGACCTTCAGGTGTTAATTGAACCTGAAGTTCTGCCTAAGGTAATGCAGGGAATCACAACGGAAATTCTGGGGCAGGATGGCATTTCCATGGCGCCCCTTCCAATTTCCTGCATCAGTCCCTGGAGAAAAAATCTTGCAGGGCTGGATGGAGATACCGATAAAATTGACTGGAATTACCAGAATACTCAAGGATATTTAAAGATGATAGAGGCAGTAAAGCCGGGATTAAATGAATGTTACCTGGTGCCTCATGGAAATATCCGCATGGAAGCAATGGGACTGGAAAACCGCCTTCCAAATGAAGAAGAGATTGAGAAAATGTGCCGGATTACAAGGCGTGAAATGGAGGCAGGTGCCATCGGCTTATCCACAGGGCTGATTTATATGCCCTGTGCCTACTCCAGATCCGAAGAAATAATTGAAATGTGCAAAGTAGTGGCGGAATATGACGGAATTTTCGTGATCCATCAGAGGAGCGAAGCGGATACAATTCTGGATTCTATGGAAGAAGTAATAAAGATCGGAAGGGAATCCGGTGTTAAAATCCACTACTCCCACTTCAAAGTATGCGGCAGGAAGAATTGGGATAAAATCGGTCAGGTAGTGGAGCTTCTGAAAAAGGCAAAAGCAGAAGGCATACAGGTTTCTTTCGACCAGTACCCCTATGTGGCGGGAAGCACTATGCTGGGTGTCATACTTCCGCCCTGGGTACACGATGGAGGTACGGATAAGGTTCTAAAACGGCTGGCTGACCGGGAGCTGCGCAGGCAAATGGTCTATGACATTGAGCACGGAATACCGGGTTGGGATAATTTTGTAGAATTTGCAGGCCTGGACCAGATCTTTGTAACCAGTGTGAAAACCGTCAAAAACCAGGATGCAGTGGGACTCAGTTTAACAGATTTTGGTAAGCTAAGGGGAAAAGACCCTTACGATGCGGCATTTGATCTGCTGTATGAAGAAGAAAATGCTGTGGGAATGGTGGATTTCTACGGAACAGAAGAGCATGTAAAGCTGTTTATGAAGCGCCCGGAAATGAATGCCTGTACAGACGGTCTGCTGGGTGGCAAGCCACACCCAAGAGTATATGGTGCATTTCCGCGGATTCTGGGAAAGTATGTAAGGGAAGACCAGGCGCTGACGCTGGAAGAAGCCGTCTATAAAATGACAAAGAAGCCGGCACAGACATTCCTCATCCGTAAGCGGGGAGAAATCCGGGAAGGGTACTATGCAGATATCTGCATATTTAATCCGGAAACGGTAACGGACAAAGGGACCTTCACAGATCCGGTCCAGTACCCCGAGGGCATAGAATACGTAATCATTAACGGGGAAGTAACAGTTGAAAAAGGAAGGCATACCGGAAAACGAGGCGGAGCAGTTCTGCGAAAAAAAGGAAAAGAGGTGATCTGACCGTTCGTGTTTCCAGGCTGCAAAACTTCATCTGGGCGGTGTGGTTGAAATCGAATGCACCGCTGAACTATAAAACAATACATACAATTATAAATAAGTGACTATTTAAGGTCGGCTGTAGGCAAAAAATTCTTAAGAAAATAATATTTTCTTTATGTTAAGATTGCCATAATACAGCCGACCTTGTATAATATTATTGGATAGAAATATCCACGATACATCTTGCCTTTAGGGGACAAATCGTTTATAATATGTGATATATAACCACAAAAAGATAGCAGCATGTGAAACTGAAGCATGGGAGAGTACATAGATGAAGAAGGGGATTCGTTATTTAACGATAGTGTTGCTTGTATCTTTGCTGGCCAGCGGTGTACCTATTCATCTGGTATACGCCACTGGAATCGAAAATTCTGGGGAGAATGGAAATTCAGCTGGTGATACAGGGAGCAATAAAAATACAGAAGATTATAATGATGGGAACGGCTCAGAATCGTCAGAGGATACAACGGAAACGATTCCGGAGTCGTACTATTTACCTATAGAATCAAATAATGTAGAGGGATGGCCAAAGGGCGATGCCATTGAAGCAGATGCAGCCGTTGTCATGGACGCCTCTACGGGAACATTTCTCTACAGTAAGAATATGACTGCCAAGGAATATCCGGCCAGTATTACGAAGATCATGACTACTTTACTGGCGCTGGAGCATGGTAATCTGGATGATGTGATTACTTTTTCAGAAAATGCAGTCTACAGCATTGAACCGGGGAGCACCCACCTTGGAATCAAAGCAGGAGAACAACTGACGCTGAGACAGGCGCTCTATGGGATTATGCTGGCATCGGCAAATGAGATTTCCAACGGAGTGGCAGAGCACATTGCGGGATCTGTTGAGAATTTCGCTCAGATGATGAATGATAAAGCGGCTGAGCTGGGATGTGTTAACACACATTTTGTCAATCCCCATGGTTTGCATGACGAGAACCACTATACCTGCGCGCGGGATATGGCACTGATTATGCAGGCGGCTCTTAAGAACAAAATGTTCTGCAAGATCATTGATACCGTAGAGTATTCCTACCCAAAAACTAATATAACGGATGAAGAACGGTACTTCATGAACCACCATAAAATGCTGTATGAGGACGGCTACTGTTATACAGGCTGTCTGGGCGGAAAGACAGGTTTTACGGATGATGCACTGAATACCCTCGTTACATATGTGAAGCGGGATAAGGAGAAGCTGATCAGTGTTGTACTGCGTACCAATGGTGCGGAAAAAGCGTATCAGGAATCCAAACAGATACTGGATTATGCATTTAACAATTTTACCAAAGAAAAATTAGATTTAAGCCGTGAAAGAGAAAGTGCGGCTCAGCTTTTGGGTATTAATTATGTGGGTGATGCCGTGATTAATCAGGATGAAAGCCTTGGTAAACCCGCATTTCAGATTTCGAAAAACATAAGCCTGAATCTGCCTAAAGGTGCAGATGTGAAGCAGGTTATCAGAAAATATGATTTTAAAGCAAAGAAGCTGGAATTTTTCTATCACGGATGGCCGGTAGGGAAGACAAAGATACAGGTTGAACCGGTATTCGTAAAAGAAGAAAAAGGACCTCAGTACAGGACGGAGACGGAAAAGCCGGAATCCCAGTCCGGTCAGGGTGAAAGCGGACAGGCAGAAGACGGAAATACAGACAGGAAGGCGGCTAATATGCTGGACAGGATCAGTCACGTTTTTATATCCACATGGGAGAAATTGGATATGTTCATCAAGGATAATACGGTAGAATCGGCAGTGCTCGGTGGTATTTTATTAGTAATTTTTGTACCACTTTTAGTAATTGCCATCACTCGTAATCATCGCTATAAAAAAATCCTAAAAGAAAGAATGAAAGAAGAGGAGATCAGAAAGCAGTTAGAAGAAGAGATTCAAAGAAAGACACCACAAGAAATTGAAGCTGAATTAAGGGCAGAGCAGGAAGCCGAATGGCGTTCTGAACAGAGGGCAGAAGAACGAAGGATTGCAGCCGAGAGAGCAGCCAGGGAGCTGGATGCGGCAGAGAGGCTGTTAGAAGAACAGAGGTCACAGGGAGAGACAGGTAATATGGTTGACACTGGAACGCATTTGAAAGAGGAGGAATAAATATGAACTGGGTATCACCAATTAAAGACGACGAGACATTAGAGAAATTTAAAAAAGCATTACGTGAGGTTGATGACAAGTATTACATTTTATTTGAAATAGGGGTTGGAACCGGTATGCAGCTTCAGGAAATTCTGAAGTTTAAAAATAAAGACATTCGGGACAAAGACAGCATTGAGGCTTCTATTGGAACAAAAAACATTGTCAGGACATTTAACATACCTGAGGATCTTAAGAAAATCATTCATGATTTTACAGAAGGGAAAGATCCGGAAAACTATCTGATTCAGGGACATGCCAGTTCTTCAGCACCGTTATCAAGAGAACAGGCTTACCGTGTATTTAAAAGCGTAGGCAGAAATATGGGATTAAATTCCATCGGCGCCCAGACAATGAGGAAGACATTTGCATGGAGATACTATAAGGCAACAAATGATATTTATTATCTCCAGAACCTGTTAAATCACGCTTCACCATCCATTACTTACCGTTACATCGGTGAAAAACCCAATGTAGAAGTAGTCCTGAAAAAGATGACGCCGGAAGAAAACGAAAGAAGCCGTTACATTTTATATAAAGACGGAAGCGGTAAGAAGAGAATTCAGGAAATTCAGGAAACCTTTGCATATATTGAGAGAGAATTAGATAACCCCACAAACAATGATGCGTTCTACGGAAGGGTAGACTGCTTATTGGTTGAGGTTGAAGATCTCATCGATAACTTTAAGAATACAAAATAAGCTGCTGTAAAGGCATAATTAAAATAAAAACAGGTTTCGGCTGACTGTAGCCGGAACCTGTTTTGCAGTTAAATAGTACTGTAATTTCCATGCCTTTTAAGGCGCTTTTTTTTGCGCAGCTGTTCCTGTTTTTCCCGGATCGTCTGCGCTTCTTCTTCTCCGACCAGCTTTAGCGTTTTTACACAGAAAAAGCGGTCATCATCGGTACGTTTCATTCGGATCTTTCCTTTGATCAGACCGTGTTCTTCACAGGAGGCAAGACAGTAGTAATTCTTGGTTCCGTTAGAGAACCACCGCACCTTTTTTCTGGCGGCTTTCCCGCAGATATAGCATTTGGTTGCGGTAACCTTACGGTCTTTCATCGCATCGGTTTTACTTGCAAAATCTTTGGATATAAACTTGCAGTAGGTTGGATATACGGCGTAGATCTCTTCCTTACGGGAACTGGGATGGATGTAACAGTCGATGGAGTAATTCGTCTGTATATCCTCTTCCGTCAAGTTCTTCATGACTGCCGCGGTGTAATAGGCGTCTGCCAAAGCGCGGTGAAAGCCGGCACGTTTGTCTATATTCAGAAAATCTACCGCATATTCCAGGTTCCGGCGGGTTTTGCGGTCTTCGTATACGATACTGAATATCTTCTGGATATCATAGTAGCGAAGGGGATAAGGCAGCGCATATTCTACATTGTGAAAGCGCATATTCCGCTGTAGCTCTACCAGGTCACTGGAACCCCAGATGCAGAAACGGGCGTCCTGTGAGCACCAGTCAAAAAAGCTCTGAATGACTTCCGGAAAGGTGCGTGCGTGCTCGAATTCCTCCATTTCCATCTGCAGAATTTCCTTTGTTTTAAAATGAAAGGAGTGGTAAACGGTTGGCTTTATAATTTCATGAAAACGTCCGATTTCTTCTTTTTCTTTGGTGAGCTTTACTGCTCCGATTTCGATAATCTCGAAGGGAAGTGCCTTATTTTCTCGGTCTTTTCCTCTGGGACACTGGTTCCATTCAAGGTCAAATATTATATAATCCATATCATCACCCATCTGTCTGTGATAGGTACGCAGTGACAGAAATCGCTGTTTCTGCGCCAGACAATTCTATAAAAATAGTGAAAGCTATCTTCTTCCACGTGGTTACATATAGGTAGTATACACAAAGTAAATAAAAAACACAAGGACTTCGTCAAGTTGTATATGAAATTGAAACTACTTTATGCAATTTGTCCTAAAAAAGTTTTGCTCAAATTGTGCGTAAGCAGATTTTACAAGGGTAACATAAAATCTTTGTTCAATTATGGTATGGCGGTAAATATGCATCTTTAGTATACTGTCAACATAGTTAAGACAGTAAAACAGTACTCGCGGGGCGAGCGTAAATTTTTAGGAGGATGAAAAAATGGCAAGTTTATCATTACAGCACATTAACAAAGCATATCCAAACGGATTTGAAGCAGTAAAGGATTTTAACTTAGAAATTGAAGATAAAGAATTCATCATCTTTGTAGGACCTTCAGGATGTGGTAAATCTACTACACTTCGTATGATTGCTGGTCTGGAAGAGATTACAGGCGGAACATTAAAAATTGGCGATAAAGTTGTAAATGACGTTGAGCCAAAGGACAGAGATATCGCGATGGTATTCCAGAACTACGCTCTGTACCCACATATGACAGTATATGATAACATGGCTTTTGGTCTTAAGTTAAGAAAAGTTCCAAAAGATCAGATTGACAAAATGGTTAAAGAAGCAGCTAGAATCCTTGACCTTGAAAAATTATTAGACCGTAAACCAAAGGCTTTATCCGGTGGACAGAGACAGCGTGTTGCTATGGGACGTGCTATCGTTCGTGATCCTAAGGTATTCCTTATGGATGAACCTCTTTCAAACCTGGATGCAAAACTGAGAGTTCAGATGCGTATCGAGATCTCCAAGATCCATCAGAGACTGGGCGCTACAATCATCTACGTAACACATGACCAGACAGAGGCTATGACACTTGGTACCAGAATCGTTGTTATGAAAGACGGTATTGTACAGCAGGTTGATACACCTCAGAACTTATACAACTGCCCACAGAACTTATTTGTTGCTGGATTTATCGGATCTCCTCAGATGAACTTTGCAGATGCAACTGTTAACGTAAAAGGTAACGAAGTTGTTCTTAGAGTTGGTGATTTTGATATCAAACTTCCACCTGCAAAAGCTAAGAAACTGATCGATGGCGGCTATGCTGGAAAGACAGTTGTTATGGGTATTCGTCCTGAAGATGTTCATGATTCTCAGATGTTCATCGAATCTTCACCTGAAACTGTTGTTGAATCTACAATCAGAGTTTACGAATTACTCGGTGCTGAAGTATTCTTATACTTCGATGTTGAAGGATTCCCAATGACAGCTCGTGTTGATCCTCGTACAACAGCAAGAACAGGCGATAAAGTTAGATTTGCTTTAGATGCTGAAAAGATTCAGGTATTCGATAAAGAAACAGAGCTTACAATTACAAACTAATAAAAATATGATGGGGGTTGCGGAAGCAACCCCCTTTTTTTACCGATAAAAAAATTATCACCCTTAAATATCTATAGAAATAATCTCCGGTGTATCTTTTAACAGCGTAACCACATCATTAATGTCATAAGATTCCGGAAAGCGTACATAAAGTTTTATCTCCAACCGGTGATTATCGATCCGTGTTGCCTTAATATTGGATATGATAATCTTCTTTAGGGTAAAAGCAGTATCTAAAATCCCATTAATATCTTTGTCTTCTTCAACCTGAATCGTAATCTGCTCTGTCTTGGGAGCTTTTCTAAACTTCAAATTCCGATGAAATACAAATTGCATAACCAGAATAAAAAGCGTGGCGGCAATGCCGATTACATACATTCCGGCACCAAAAGCCATTCCGATCCCCACTACCGCCCAGATACCGGCTGCGGTAGTCAGTCCGCTTACATTCATCTTTCTGGTAAATATCACACTTGCTCCTAAAAATCCGATAGCCGTCACAATACCTGCGGCGATACGGGAAGGATCCAGATTAATATGATCGTTGACCAGAACATCATAAAAACCATATTTTGAAATGATCATCATCAGGGCAGAGGTGAGAGACACAATGATATGCGTCCGGATACCTGCCACCTTCAGATGGTTCTCACGTTCATATCCAATGGCTGCACCGCAGAGCGCGGCACCCAGCATTCTCAGCAGGTAAGCTGATTGTATTTGCAGGTATGCTTTCAAGAGAGATCCCTCCTTTCAAACATTTTATATTTTTAGTTACCTTATTATATGTCAATTAAATAAAAAAATCAATTTAAAAGAAATTAGCAGTTTAGCTGGTCCCGCTCCCTTTTTTTACCGGGATATCATTTGATGATTCGAAGATCATTGGAAGATTATTCGTTTTCATACATAAAAATTTAAGATATTTCATCGGGAAAAATTAAAAAAATACAATTTTCTAAAGAAAATGCTACTTAAAATAAAAAAGCTATAAAAATTGAAAATTCTAATGAACATAGTCCTAAAGATGTTATGGAACTATGTGCTAAAATTATGACAGAAAGCTGGAAGAGCTAAGGAAAATGGGGCAAAGGAACGGTTGCCCTGGACAAAGAAAGGGGAAAGCACGGGAATGAAAAAGTGGATTAAGGCGGTAATGGGGCTGTGTATGGCACTGATGGTCTTGCAATCAATGACGGTTATGGCATCCGAAGGAACAAAGATTTCAATGGATGTGCAGGAATACAGCGAAAGTGACAAGACGCTTGCCGTGAGCTGTATGATTAAAAACGGAGAAAATGTGACCAATGGAAAAATCCGCATCTTCTACGATCCGGAGAAAGCAGCGCTGCAGCCCAGTCAGGCAGGAGATGCCCTGTCGGGTGCACTGCTCGAAATGAATGACTGCCTCACAGGCAACAAGCCGGAGGGAGAGATGATTGCCGTTTTTGCTTCATCACAAAATATTGCGGCTGACGGCAGCCTGGTGGATCTGAAGTTTAAACTTCAGAATGGTGTGGAAAAAGGAGATGAAATTCTCTTTCGGGTAGAGATAGATAAGCTGTCGGGAGACAATGGAGATATAGAAGCCGAAGCCGTGGAACTTGCCTATGTAGTTGGGGACAAAGAAAAGCCCAAGGATGATAATGACGGCGAGACTGAGGATGAAGATAAAAAGACACCTGACGATCACCAGAACGGAAATGGAAACGGAAGCGGAAATCAGAACGGCAGTGGAAACCAAAACGGCAATGGAAACCAGAACGGTAGCGGAAATCAGGGCGGCAGTGGAAGTGGAAGCGGAAATGGAAATAGCAGCAGTTATAACAACTCCAGCAAAAGCGGGGTAAAAACAGGAGACAGTACTCCTGTTGCAAGATATCTGATGTTAGGCGGCGGCTCCTGTGTTATAATTCTTGGATTTGGAGCAGCACTTTTGAAAAGAAGAAAAAAAGGTGAAAAGAGAAATTAACTTCTTTTCTAAAGATAATCCAGATGGATCATAACATTATTCTAAATTAATAAAATAGTTCAAAAAAAGCAGAAACATCACAAAATAATAAAAAATATGAAGGATTTATTCCTAAGAGATCAAACAATAATTGTGTTACAATAACCGCGAGTTTGACAAACAATATGAAATATAAAAAAGAGAGGAAGGCATTTATGAAAAAAAGACAGTGTTTCAAAAAAGTAGTTGCCGGGATATCCGTGCTGGCTATGGGGATTACCACAATATTGCCGGCAATGCCAGCAATAGCAGCGGAAGAACAAATGGATACCGAAGTACGGCAGAGTGAGGGCATGCAGCTGACGGCAGAAGAAGCAGAGGGGAATGACTATGTACTCTATACCGTAAACTGCGGAACTCCGGATCCATCGGTAGTACCGAACCAGGATCAGGAACGTATGGGATTGTTTCAGTCTAATGTGGATCAGGCTTTTGGAGCCGATTCCGTCACAGGAGCAGAATGGGGACGCAAACCAAATGACGCTTATTCATATGCGGTAAATAACGGAGATGACGCAACAGATATTGGGAACAGCTTTATCTATATGTCAGATGGAAGCGAAGTAACCTTTGATAAATATAAAAGCGCACTGGGATATAATTTTGAACTGCCCACAGAAAAGATTGAAGGTCTGGAAGAAAATACATACGAAGTAACCTTGGCATTTAAACATTACTGGGACAACCGCCTGGTAAATATTATGCTGGAGGGTGAGACGGTAGCCACTGACATTTCCGTTAACTACGGTGAATGGGTGAGCAGAACCTTTACAACAAAAGTTACGGATGGGGAACTGAACCTTTTAGTAAAGAGCCCCAGAAGGGAAAACGGTAAGCAAGATCCGATTTTAAACTATGTTAAAGTCCGTGCAGTAAAGGAAGAACAGAAAGAAGCAGTTGTTAACAATTCCTTTACCGGTACAAAGGGCGACACCATGTATGATACAGAGGGAAAGCAGATTCAGGCACATGGCGGGCAGATACAGCAGCTGACTGTTAAAGGAGAAAAAAGATGGTACTGGATCGGTGAGGACAAGACCAATGATTATCGTCCGGTAGGGGGCATCCATATGTATAGCTCCGATGATCTGTATAACTGGAGAGACGAAGGAGTTGTACTTCGGACCATGGAAGATCCGGATCAGTTTGAGACGGATTCCTATTTTAAGGAATTGTACGGTGAAGACAGCCAGGAACAAAAAGATGACGTTTTTGTAGATCTTGACAGAAACAACTGTGTTATGGAGCGACCGAAAATGCTCTACAATGACAAGACAGATAAATATGTGATCTGGTTCCATGCAGATGGAAGATATCCGGGCAGTGATGCAGATTATGGCAAGGCAAAAGCAGGCGTGGCAATCAGCGACAGCCCAACCGGACCATTTAAGCTCCTGGGCAGTTATAAACTGAACTCCCACAATGATCCAAATGGGAATCTGGGCTATGACGGCTGGGAGGGAAGAGGTTCTGTCCGCGACATGAATCTGTTCAAGGATGATGACGGTACTGCTTATGTGGTTTATTCCTCAGAGGGAAACCAGACCATGTATGTATCTAAATTAAATGATGATTACACAGAACTGGCAACAGCACCGGATGTTGCAGTAGAAGGGGTGGATTTCACCCGTAATTTTGAAGGATGGTCCAGAGAAGCTCCGGCAATGTTTAAGTATAAGGATAAATATTATGTAGTTACATCCGGATGTACAGGCTGGAGCCCTAATCAGGGAAAATATGCGGTAGCAGATCATCCAATGGGACCCTGGACAGAAATCGGAGATCCCTGTACAGACTGGGGATGGGAAACGACTTACGACACGCAGAGCACCTGTGTATTCCCGGTAGATGCAGAGAATGGAAAATACATCTATATGGGTGACCGCTGGAATGCAGGAGATTTAAGCGAGTCCAGATATGTCTGGGTACCGGTAGAATTTCAGCCGGACAATAAGATCGCATTGAGAAGGTACGAGGACTGGACACTGGATGAATTAGAGGGGAAAGGACTTTTTGAAATAAAAACAAAACTTCCCACGGTTGTCTCTTCGGTAGAGGATATTGCAGAACAGCTTCCCAATGAAGTGACGATTTCTTATGGAACAGAAGAGGAAACAACTCCGGTAACCTGGAACATTGGCGAATATGATGCAAACAAAATCGGAAATGTAACGATCACCGGAAACCTTACGGAAAAGGGCAGAGAATTCAGCCACGACATCTATATTGTAAACCCGTCAACCATGTATTTCTTTGACAGCGGTGCAGAAAAATCAGATTATTTTGTTGAAGTAAAGAAGATCCTGGGAAATAAAGTTTTAAATACCGTTCCGGATCAAAAATATACGGATGAAAATAAAGCAGGATATACAGGAGTGACCGAAGCAGAGTCTCCGGAAAACTTTGACATAGGTTTGCACGAAGGTAAAAAAATACAGGAGAGCGGCTGGTGGGCAGCAGAAGGAAAGAATATCGAATACGCCTTTGAACTGAAACCAGGTACTTATACACTGGCAGCCGGCTTCCAGGAGTGGTGGAATACCAACCGTGATATGAAATTAACCGTTAAAATGGGTGATCAGGTCCTGGCAGAACAGGATTTCACACTTGAAGCAAACTATGGAGATTTACAGATCAACAAATCATTTGAAGTAATAGAAGCAGGAAAAGCAGTCGTAACGGTTAGTAAGCGGGGAAGTGCTGATGCGGTTCTCAGCTGGATTGGAATTCTGGGCAGTGCTGACGAACCATCTGTGGAAGTAAACAAAAACAGCCTGCAGCTTGCAATTACTATGGCTGAAAAACTGGAAGCAGAACAGAATGCAAATAACTGCTACACAGAAGAAAGCTGGGCAAAAGTGAAAAAAGCCCTGGATGATGCAAGAACCGTAATGGCAAACGCAGAAGCATTGCAGGAAGACGTGGATTATGTATTCCTGAAACTGATCTCTTCCTGCAACCTCCTTACCGATGGTGTACAGAAAATGGGTCTGAATGCAGTAATTGAAGGCGCAAAAGCAGTGCTGGCAAATGAAGAGGAACTGGCTGAGTACACA
Organism: uncultured Robinsoniella sp.; assembly: GCA_900540475.1. Lineage (GTDB taxonomy): Bacteria > Bacillota > Clostridia > Lachnospirales > Lachnospiraceae > Robinsoniella. The sequence goes on from UQGG01000006.1 coordinate 39,646, forward strand.
GAAGAAAGTATAGAGGCAGTGAGAACTGCATTAGCAGAGGCCCAAAGAGTATATGCAGAAACTGGCGCTGATCAGGAGACTGTGAATGCAGCAGCCAGAAAGCTCATGGATGCAGTAACGGGAATGCTGGTGAAAACAGAAGACACCAGACTTGGTATTCTGATCCGCAAAGGAGAGGAACTTCTGAAAAATAAAGACCAGTATACGGTAACAAGCGTTAAAAATCTGGAAAAAGCTCTTGCAGATGCAAAAGCAACAGCGGAGAACAGTCAGGCCAGCGAGTCACAAATCAATGAGAGTTATGCAAATCTGGCAAAAGCCATGACGGAACTGGTACGAAAAGGTGACAAGGCAGAACTGAAAAATGCTTTGGATAAGGCAAATGAGATCCTGACTGGTTCTGAAAAATATGTAGACGAAACAATCGCAGGACTGCAGGCAGTTGTCACAGAGGCACAGGCTGTCTATGAAAGCGGTGAAGCAGATGCCGATCAGGTAGGTGAAGTTCTGAAAAAGCTTGTTCAGGAAATACTGAAAGCACGCTTAAAAGGTGATGCGGACCTGAATGGAGTGGTAGATACACGTGATTCAGCTGAAGTATTAAAACATGATGCAGAGCTTAAGGAATTGACGGAAGAGCAGCTTAAGGCAGCAGATGTCAATGGAGACGGAGCAGCCAATACCGATGATGCAGTGTCTATTCTAAAGTATGCTTCAGGTAAAATTGATAAGTTTTAGGATTCTCACTGAACATCTGGAAGTTTCGGAGATAGTCCGGAAACAGCTTAAATAGAAACAGAGAGTGAGAACCTGCAGCAGGTAGGTCCGCTCTCTGTTTTTTAGTAAAACTTATGGGGATAAAACTGCTTTAAAATGTTAAAAGACCATGGCAAAAGGAGAAAAGATATGAGAAAGAAAAAAAGATTCAAACAGGCAGCGGCAGGCATGACCGCCCTGATGATGGGGGCAGCGGCGGTATTGTCACCAATCGCGGGGATTCCGGTAATGGCAGCAGAGGTTCCGGTAATGGCTGAGGGGGTTCCGGTAATGGCAGCAGAGGAACCAAAAATGACAGGAGAAATCGCGGTAGATCCGGACATCCATTACCAGACATTGGATGGCTGGGGAACATCCCTGTGCTGGTGGGGGAATATCATCGGCTCCTGGGGAGACGCTGACTGGAATGGTAACGGCAGAGCCGACCGTGAGGAAATCGCGGAACTGGCATTTTCCCCGGAATACCTGAATCTGAATATTGTCCGGTACAATGTAGGCGGCGGGGACAAAGCGGATTCCTCTATTAAGCGGTGTGAAGGTCTGGTTCCCGGATGGACAAAGGATATGACCGGTACGGAAGACGGAAGCGGAGATTTTGACAGCGAAGCTTTTTATGGAAAAACAACCGAAGAAATGAGCGATGCGGGTCAGCTGTGGATGCTGGAGCAGGCGAACAAATATCACTATGACTATGCACATGAAACCGGAGAAGAAAATACCATCATCAACAAAGTATTTTCCAACTCACCGCCTTATTATATGACCAAGTCAGGTACTTCCACCGGAGGATACTGGAACGATTCCAACAATCTGAAAGATGATTATTATGATGACTTTGCCATGTATCTGGCGCGGTCTGCAAACTGGGTGGATCAGAACCTGAAATCAAAATTCGGAGTTGGCGTATCCTACATCGAACCGCTGAATGAACCGGACACTAATTACTGGCATGAAGGAAGCACGAAGCAGGAAGGATGTATTTTCAATACGGGAGAATTGCAGTCACGTGCGTACCGTGAAATGTTAAATGCAATGGATGCAGAGGAATTCCAGGGAAATTTAAAGGATATAAAAATTACCGGAACAGATGAGACGAGTTTGTGGACGGCAATTAACTCCTTTAACCGGCTGGATGATGATATAAAAAAAGAGATGGATACAATCAGCGCCCATACATACAGCGGAAGCGACAGCGAAAGAAAAGAACTGCGCCAGATCGCAGAAAAGTACGACAAGGGACTTTGGATGTCAGAGATTACCAGGGGCGGCGGAAGCCATTATGACGGCTCCCACGAATCTATGGATGCAGCCAATACCCGCTCCCAGAGCGAAGGAATTATGTCTGATTTGAAGTATATGCAGCCCACAGCATGGATTGCATGGCTGGTGGCTGACAGTGAATATGAGTGTCTTCAGACGAACTCTAACTGGGGACTGATCCATGCGGTATTTGAAAAAGACGGACAGCCTGTTCCGGATTATCATACAAATCTGGTAGACGGAAACGGTAACCGTAAAGACTGGGTTCCAGGTGAAGGTTACTGGGCAGTGACTAAACAGCTCTATACCATGATGCAGTACAGCAAATACCTGAAGGCGGGTTATACCATGATAGACATTCAGGATTCCAATATGTGTGCAGCTATTTCGCCGGAAGGTGACGAACTGGTTATCGTTGCCCAGAATTTTGAAGGGGAGCGAAATACAACGGTGGACTTAAGCGCGTTCAAAAATGCTGAAGCAGCAGAGCTTTACCGCACCTCAGACTCAGAGAGCTGCCAGCTTGCAGAGACTCAGGATGTAGTGGATGGCATACTGGATGTCACACTGCCGTCAAATTCTGTTTCTACTTATATAATCAGGTCAAATGATGGAAGTGCCATATGCAGTCCTGGTGACTATGCAAAAGTTGTAGATGCAAATGTGGAAAAGCCGGAAGAAGAGTGGACTTCAGATTTGAATAAGTTTACCTATACCGGATCCTGGGGGAATTCAGCAGCAGACTTCGGAGGGGGAAAATATACCACGGCACCGGAGGCATCCGCAGAATTTACATTTGAGGGTACTCAGGCACAGATTTATGGATCTCAGGCACCGGAAGGAGCAGTTGTAAATATATCCGTGGATGGCGGGGAACAAAAGGAAGTTTCCCTGGTATCGGACTTCAAAGAAGGCGGTGTGCTGATCTATCATACAGGCATGCTGGAAGATGGAAAACATACAATTACCATTTCCAAGGCGGCAGACCAGGATGGAAAGCTTTTAGAAATCAGCAGCGGAAGAATAATTAATGGAACGCTGGAAGAAAAGATTGAAAGAATTGACAAAAGTGAACAGGTGTACACGGTAAGCGGCGTGCAGCCAATACTTCCGGATACCGTAACCGCCCGTACCAATATGGGGAACAAACTGGAAAAGAAAGTGATATGGAATCTGGATGGTATCGACTTTACCGGGAATGTCACACTGGAGGGAACAGTTTCGGAAACAGCGGTCAAGGCAGCTGTGGATGTTCAGATTACACCTGAAAATGTACAGTATTTCATAGACTGTAACAATCCGGGGTCTCCGGAGTATAAACGGGTGAACCGCTATGCAGAGCTTTTTAATAAAACCCCTGACCAGAAGTATGAGGAAGGAAGCTGGGGCTATGCGGAGGAATACGGCAAATACGACGGGGATATAAACGATAATTATGACACCGGATGGTATGCAGGACAGGGACAGGAAATCCGCTATACGGTTCCTGTGGAAGCAGGCACATACCGGGTAAGCATGGGATTCAAAGAGTGGTGGAACCAGGACCGGCCAATGAAAGTATCGGTGACAGCCGGGGAAAAGACGACAGAACTTGGAACGGCAAACACCTGGAAGAACAACAATCCCTGGAATGAGGAATACTATGAATTTACCTGTGAAACGGCAGGAGATGTAACCTTTTCCGTAGCGGCAGACAAAGGACCGGACCCAGTACTCTCCTTTATCCGGGTTCAGAGCAAACTGAATCTCCAGGAATTAAAAGATGCACTCGCCGGTGCAGCTGCAGTTGACAGAAGCCAGTATACCCAGGAAAAGCTGGAGGTGCTGGATGCAGCTGTTAAAGCAGGACATCCCCTCCTTTACCGTGCAGGAACCAGCCAGAAGGATGCAGAGCAGTCAGCTGTCCAGATCCGTCAGGCAATTGAGGATCTGAGCGGCGGAGGGGAAACGCAGGAAGCAGATCTGACAAGCCTGAGACTTGCGGTTGCCATGGCTGAAAAATTAGAAAAACAGCAAAAAGAGAATAGCTGCTTTACAGAGGAAAGCTGGGCAGCAGTTGAAGAGGCATTAGTTCTGGCAAGAGAGGTACTTGAGAAGCCACAGGTAACGCAGGAAGAGGTAGACAGAGCATTTTTGAAGCTGATTACACTATGTAATCTTTTGGAGAATGACACTCAGAAAATAGGGTTAAAGGCAGTTATTGACGGTGCGGAAGCGATTCTGGCAGATGAGGAAAGTCTGGCACAGTACACGGAAGAAAGTGCAGAGGCAGTCAGATCTGCCCTTGCAGAAGCAAAAAGGGCATATACAAACGATGGTGTGAGCCAGGAAACGGTAAATGAGGCAGCCCGGAAGCTTATGGATGCAGTGACGGGATTACTGTTAAAGAGTGAGGACACCAGGCTTGACATTTTGATTCAAAAGGCGGAAGCAATCTTAAAAAATGAGGCACAGTATACACCATCCAGTATTGCCGGATTAAGAACGGCACTGGAGGCAGCAAAGGGGATTGCAGAAAACAGCCAGGCAGGGATAAGCGAAATTAACAAGGCATATCAGGAATTGGCAGAGGCGATGACATCTCTAATTAGAAAAGGTAACAAATCGGAGCTTAAAAATGCACTGGACATGGCAGACCAGATTCTACAGAACTCAAAAAAATACCTGGAAAGCAGTATATCGGGGCTTCAGGGATTGACAGACGAAGCACGAAAGGTTTATGATGATGTGGAGTCAGATGCAGGGCGTATCGGTGAAGTGCTGAAGAGATTGATTCATGAGATTCTCAAAGCCCGCCTTATGGGAGATACGGACCTGAACGGAGTGGTAGATACAAAGGACTCCGCAGAACTGTTAAAGTATAATGCAGAACTCAGATCATTTACTGAGGAACAGGAGCAGTTAGCGGATGTAAATGGGGATGGAACGGCAGACAGCGGGGACGCAGCCGTAATTCTGCAGTATGCCGCGGAAAAAATTGTATCATTTTAGCTAATTCTGCTGAAAGCGGCTTTCAAACATGCTATGGGGCATGTTTGAACCAGGCGCTGTCAGCAAAGCCATAAATCCGGATGTATCTTACGTATTCAGATATGTCCGGATTTTTTTGCTTATGAATTTACCCGGGGAAATTGTTTGTGCTACAAAGGAGAAAATGGAGAAGGAAAAGAGTATGGAGAGCAGCTGTAAGATAATGATAGTGGATGACGAGTTTATTATGCGTCAGGGAATACGATTTATGATGAGATGGGAAGAAGAGGGATATGAAATAGTGGGAGAGGCATCCAACGGAAAAGAAGCGCTGGATCTGATCCCCCAACTGGAACCGCATATTATTTTATGCGATATTGCAATGCCCATTATGAGCGGGCTGGATTTTATTAAAATTGTAAACAGAGAATATCCGGATATTAAAACCGTTGTTTTGAGCAGTTATGATAATTTCGAATATGTGAGGGAAGCCCTGCTCAATGGTGCGGCAGACTATGTATTAAAGCCCACCCTTAATTCTGAGGAGCTTCTGAAACTGGTACGAAAGGTATCACAGGACATACCGGATCTGCAATTAAAGAAAAAAACGGTATCCGGTCTGGATAAGATGCTGGAAAGATACTTAACAGGCTGTGAAAATGAACTGAAGGGAACGGATGAGTTTCGGAATGTACTGCCGCACAGCTGTTACCGGCTGTTTGTACTCCCGCTGCGCTGCAGGGATGGCAGCGGTGTGGATATTTCCCCTGTGCTGTATGAGAAAATGGAGGAATTTCTGAATAATATTTCATACTGCAGATATTTAAGGTTTCTCCTGCGTCGGGAAACCCTGTGCGTGATATTAAATTACGGGGTGCGGGACGAAGAACGGTTGATGGAGGACCTCCGGGATTTTATGAACCAGCTTGGGATGATTTCAGAAAGAATCCTTGGAACGCTGGGATTCCAGTACAAGAAACTGGAAGATTTAAAAAAGGATTTCCAGACTCCGGGATTTCTGGAGCGGGAAAGCTTCTACTATAGAGGCATTCATCTGTGCAGTATCCGGGAAATCACAGAGGAAGATACTTTAGAAAAATTTGATTTCCGCAAATTTGCATCAGCGGTAGTATCTCATAAATACATTGAGGCAATAGAAATTTTCCGCATCTATATTGAAAAAGCAGTTAAAATCCAGATGCCGGAATTTAAGCTAAAAAACCAGACCAAAAATCTTTTGTATAATCTGATTGGGGATTCAGATGACCGGGTTCAGGAACTGGAAGAGATCAGCAGGGAGGCTTTTGATAAAATTGAAAAATCATCCTGCTGTGAAGAATTTCTGGATGTTTTTGAAGAAATCATAGAGAAGATCGTGACAGTCCTTGAGACCACGGAGGAAGACCAAAACGTATATTTGGGTAAAATTCTGGATTATATCCAGAAGCATTATACGGAGGAATTGAATCTGCAGAATCTTGCCGCAGAATTTAATTTCAGTTACTCCTATTTGTCTGCCTACTTCAATCAGCATGCCTGCGAAGGGTTTAGTGAGTATGTAAATAAGATCCGCATACAGAAAGCCTGTGAGTTTTTAAAAGAGTCCAGATATTCCATAGCCCAGGTCAGCTCTGTAGTAGGCTACTCCGATCACAGCTATTTCTGCCGCGTCTTTAAGAAGATAACAGGGAAAACGCCCAGTGCCTACAGAAGGGATAACCGGTGATTCTCATGAAGAGAAGCATATGGACAGGAAAAACAGTGCATTCCAAAAGCATGGTTACGAAAATCCTTGCAGTTTTCACAGCCGGAATTCTGTTTGCCATTCTTGCAGTTACGGCAATTATTATCGGCATGTCGAAAAATATATTTGTGGACACCTATATAAGGTCACAAGAGAAGGTATTTTTAAGGATTGAACATGAGCTGAACAATTACCATGAAGACCTTATGAAGCTCTTCAGCGCATTAAATTCCAGCTGGAATTTGAAACTCTACCTGCATGACGGTGAAAAGAGCCCTCAGTTTACCTTTAAGATCACGTACAAGGCTGACCAGGATATGAAAAAAGCAATTCCATCCAGCATGGACAATATCAGTGCCATGGCAGTGAGCAAGAGCGGTAAGAGTTATCTCAACCGGGAAGAAACCATTATAACTCCCGTGGCGGAGATTATGGAGTCGGAAGAAGCCAAATACGCTATGGAAAACCCGGAAACCGTACAGTACATATTCAAACAGAACGGCTATACTTCAACAACCAGGAATACGCCGGTCATGATGGCGGTGAAAGCGCTGCGGGCAACGGGAAGTGAAAAACCATACGGAGTTGCGTATATTACACTTAAGGAGCGTGATTTCAAGCGTTATTATGAATATTTTACATCACAGTATGCGGAGTTTTATATGGTGAACCAGAAAGGGACGGTTGTTTCTTCTTCCGATAATCAGATGGTCTGGCAGCAAATGCCCAAGAAAAACACGGGCATGGTCCTGAAGAAAGAGCTTGCCTACTATCATTGTACGGCATATGGCATTATCAATACCCAGAAAGCCCTGGGCAACCTGTATAATGAACCCCTGCTGTGGGTGATCTGCGTTGGAATTATGGCGGCTGCATGTATCATCATATTTATTATAACCAGACAGACGGCACTTCCCATGTCCAAACTGGTATATAAGATGTCAAATGCCAGAAAGACCAGGTATGATGAGCACATTGAGCTTACCGGGTCAAGAGAAGTAGAGGAATTATCCTGTACTTATAATGAGATGCTGGACGAGTTAAACCGGTATATCAGTGAACTTCTCACAATCCAGAAAGAGAAACGCAGAGCGGAGATTACGGCGCTTCAGATGCAGATTAACCCTCACTATATCTATAATACCCTTGCTAGTATTAAATGGCTTATTTTCCAGGGAGATGTTGACAAATCCACCAAGACCATAGATGCATTTATTGCGCTCCTGAGAAGCACCATCAGCAATATGGACGAGTATATTACCATCGAAAGGGAAATCGAAAACCTGAAAAATTATGTGCTGATCAACAACACCAGATACGGAGATAAAGTAAGGGTAGAATACTTTGTGACCTTCGGCTGTGAGGAATGCAAGATACCCAAGATGATCTTACAGCCATTTGTGGAAAATGCATTTTTCCATGCATTTCCTTATGAGGCAGAGGGAAATATCAAGATTTTAGTACGTATGCTAAGCGGTAAGCTTCAAATACAGATTGTGGATAATGGTGTGGGGATACCAGACGAGAGCCTGCAGAAGCTGACCGGAGAAAATGCCAAAACAGAGCATTTCAGCGGAATCGGCATCAACAACGTCTCCGACAGGCTGAAGCTTCTGTACGGAAGTGAGTACGGGATAAAAATTGAGAGCAAGGAGAACCAGGGTACCACCGTTACCATTCAGATTCCGGTGAAAAATAATCGGAATGTCTGGCTTGAATCGAACAAAGATTGCAATCAGGTCTGAAATATTGTAATATTATAATAGGAAGAAATCCAAAATGACAGGAGGGCAATAAAATGTTCAGTTTTAATAAAAGTGATGTTTATGTAGGCTACTCTCTGGTTGAAATGAACCGTGTCCGGGATATTCTGGACCAGGCGAAGATTAAATACGATTATAAGGTTATGAACCACGGCGGACAGTGGATTCCCGGTAGAGGTACGGCAAGAGCATATTTTGGAAGTGCCGGCGTGAACCCTGAACAGGAACGCCAGTATAGGATCTTTGTGGATAAGAATGATTATGAAAAGGCAAAATACCTGATTCTTCAAGAAAATAATTGACGGCAGTAAATAGTTCCTTCATAATAGAACATAATAAGGAAAACAATGAAATTTAAGAAAAATAATTAGATTACTATATGCAGATAAATGCATAAATATACAATTGTCTGTCAGGATACCTGATAAAAATACCGAAGATGAGATAAGGAGCCCTTATGGATGAATTAAAAGAGGAACAGACTGTTGAGGAATGGGAAAAAGAATACCGGGGTATTACCGTTAAATATGAGAAGAGCTGGGTGCGGATTGTATGCGACCAGATTCTGAAAGACTATCTGGATGAGGCAGGCAATGGTTCCCTGGCGCTTGCAGATTATGCCCTTGGACGTTACAAGGAAAAGTTTGGATGTGAGCTGGATATTAAGAGGCATTCACTTGCAATTGAAATCCTGGCACACGTGTATGCTGACAAGTTTGCAGGATCAATGCTGGATATGAAAAAAGGGCTTGCACCTACGGAATTGCAGGCAATGGAGGCAAAGATGGAGGAGATCAAAGAACATACGGGTGTCATTGACTGCGGTGAAAAGTCCGTGGATTCTAACCGTGTAGTCTGGGATAATCTGGAACCGCTCCATGGAATTATTTATGGTGTAATGGGGAAACATGCGTAAAACATTTGCTATTTTCCCAAAAATGTTTTATAGTATCTGTATAAATTTACAAAGTGAGGAAGTGAAAGAATGATTTCAAGCCAGGTTTTACAAAATGCTATTGACGAATTACGTGCAATCACCAGGATTGATTTGTGTATCATGGATCTGGAGGGCCGTTTGGTCGTTACGACATTTGCAGACAATGACATCGCAGGTGATACCGTGCAGCTGTTTGCTGATTCTGCAGCAGACAGTCAGGTTATACAGGGATATCATTTCTTTAAGATATTTGATGAGAGAACCGTGGAATACGTACTGATTGCCAAGGGTTCCAGTGAAGATGCATATATGATAGGAAAAGTTGCAGTCTGTGAAATTCAGAATCTGATTGTAGCTTATAAAGAACGTTTTGATAAAAATAACTTTATCCAGAACTTATTGCTGGACAACCTGTTATTGGTAGATATTTATAACCGTGCGAAGAAGCTTCATATTGAAACTGAGGCAAGGCGTGTGGTATTTATGGTAGAGACGAAATACGAAAAGGATAACAATGCACTGGAGACAGTGAAGAGCCTTTTTGCATCAAAGCCAAAGGATTATATCACTGCAGTAGACGAAAAGAGTATCATCTTAGTGAAGGAATTAAAGCCGGAAGATACTTATGAGGATATTGATGAGATTGCCAAGATGCTCAGGGATATGTTAAATGCTGAAGCGATGTCCAGCGTCCGTATTGCTTACGGAACGATTGTGGATGAAATTAAATTGGTATCGAAGTCTTATAAAGAAGCGAAGATGGCACTGGACGTAGGGAAAATCTTCTACGTTGAGAAAAATATTATTGCATACAATACACTGGGTATTGGACGCCTCATCTATCAGCTTCCGATTCCGCTGTGTCAGATGTTTATGAAGGAAGTATTCGGTGAGAAAATGCCGGACAGCTTCGATGATGAAACACTGATGACCATCAATAAATTCTTTGAAAACAACCTGAATGTCTCCGAGACATCCAGACAGCTTTTCGTTCATCGTAATACGTTAGTTTACCGTCTGGAAAAACTCCAGAAGAGCACCGGTCTTGATATCCGCGTGTTTGATGACGCATTAACGTTCAAGATTGCCCTCATGGTTGTAAATTATATGAAATATATGGAAATACAGGATTTTTAATTAAGATATAACAGAGCCTGTCACAGACAGGCTCTGGGAAACATAATAGAAAAGGAGTAACGATCAAATGGTAAAATTATACGATAATGGCGTATACCTGCTGAACGGGACAGAAATTGTGGAAGACAACAGCGAGGCTGCTTCCGTTCTCAAAAGCAAATTAGGCGATAACGTTCCTGCAAAAGCCGAGGCTGCCAAAAATACAATTGCTTACGGTATTTTAGAAAGCCATAATACTTCCGGAAATATGGATAAGCTGAAGATTAAATTTGACAAGCTCACATCCCATGATATTACGTTTGTGGGCATTATCCAGACAGCACGAGCTTCAGGGCTGGAAAAATTCCCGGTACCATACGTTTTGACAAACTGCCATAACAGCCTCTGTGCCGTTGGCGGAACAATCAATGAAGATGACCACATGTTTGGATTAACCTGTGCCAAGAAATACGGCGGAGTATATGTGCCTCCCCACCAGGCAGTTATCCACCAGTTTGCCAGAGAAATGCTTGCAGGCGGAGGAAGAATGATCCTGGGATCTGATTCCCACACACGCTATGGTGCACTGGGGACAATGGCAATGGGTGAAGGCGGACCGGAGCTTGTAAAACAACTGCTGTCCAAAACTTACGATATTAATATGCCGGGAGTAGTAGGCGTTTACCTGGATGGAGAACCGGTTAAGGGTGTCGGACCTCAGGACGTTGCCCTGGCAATTATCGGAGCGGTATTTGCCAACGGATATGTGAATAATAAAGTAATGGAATTCGTAGGTCCTGGAGTGGATAAGCTGAGTGCTGACTTTAGAATTGGCATTGACGTTATGACTACGGAGACCACCTGCCTGTCATCCATCTGGAAGACTGACAGTGAGATTAAAGATTTCTATGACATTCATGGAAGAAGTGAAGAGTATAAGGAACTTGCTCCTGGAGCGGTAACTTACTACGACGGTATGATCTATGTGGATTTAAGCCAGGTCAGACCAATGATCGCAATGCCTTTCCACCCAAGCAATACATATACCATTGAGGAGTTAAATGCTAACTTAATGGATATTCTTGCAGATGTGGAGAAGAAAGCGCTGGTAAGCCTGGACGGAGCCGTAGACTTTACCTTAAAGGACAAAGTACGGGGCGGAAGACTCTACGTAGATCAGGGTATTATTGCAGGATGCGCCGGAGGCGGATTTGAAAATATCTGTGATGCAGCGGACATCTTAAAAGGTGCCAGCATCGGATCAGATGAATTTACCCTCAGCATTTATCCTGCAAGTACGCCGATTTATATGGAACTTGCGAAAAACGGAAGACTTGCGGAATTAATGGCAACCGGTGCCATTGTGAAGACAGCATTTTGCGGTCCTTGCTTTGGTGCAGGCGATACACCTGCTAATAATGCATTCAGTATCCGCCATTCAACCAGAAACTTCCCTAACAGAGAAGGAAGTAAGCTGCAGAACGGACAGATCTCTTCCGTAGCCCTTATGGATGCACGTTCCATTGCGGCAACAGCTGCTAATAAGGGGTATCTGACAGCGGCAACGGATGTGGATGTAAATTACAGCAATCCAAAATATTTCTTTGATAAGAGCATCTATGACAACCGTGTATTCGACAGCAAAGGCGTTGCAGATCCTTCCGTTGAAATTAAGTTCGGACCGAATATCAAAGACTGGCCGGCAATGTCCGCTCTTACTGACAACATGATCCTTAAGGTTGTTTGTGAGATTCACGATCCGGTTACAACAACGGATGAATTGATTCCTTCCGGAGAGACTTCATCTTATCGTTCCAACCCACTGGGGCTGGCTGAATTTACTCTGTCCAGAAAAGACCCGGCTTATGTTGGACGTGCGAAAGAGGTATATGCGGCTGAAAAAGCAAGACTTACCGGCGGTGCACCATATGATGCACTGGCTGAATTAGAGCCGGTTGTAAATACGATTCATACCTTGTATCCAGATGCAAATGAGAAGAATACCGGAATCGGAAGTGCCATCTTTGCGGTAAAACCGGGTGATGGTTCAGCACGTGAGCAGGCTGCGTCCTGTCAGAAGGTGCTTGGAGGATGGGCAAATATCGCAAATGAATATGCGACAAAACGTTACCGCTCCAATCTGATCAACTGGGGTATGCTTCCATTCCTGGTAGATAAAGGCGATCTTCCGTTTAAAAACGGAGATTACATCTATGTGCCGGATGTGCGTAAGGCAATAGAAGACAAAGCAACGGATATCAAAGCTTATGTAGTGGGCGACACAATGAAAGAGTTCACGCTTAAGATGGGCGAACTGACAGATGATGAAAGAACCATCATTTTAAAAGGTTGTTTAATTAATTACTATAAAGGTTAATAATAGAAGGACAAAGGCATAGTCTTATACAAAGGACAATGCTTTTGTCTTTTGCTTTTAGAGGAAATTCCACATCTAATATTTGGAGAGTGTTTATGTTAAAACACAATCTAACACAGACTTTACAAAAAACAGACTTTGGTTTTATGTTAAACTGCTACAATCAGGAAAAGCGGACTGTGTTCTGCTTACGACAAAATGAAACAGGAGGAATGTTCTATGAATCAAATTTATTCGAAACAATCTTTCAAGGTTTACCGTGCAGATGGTGGTTTTGTGGTACATAATACAGAAAAGAGATTTGAGGAGGGACACACGCATCTTAGCAGTTTTAAATCAGCCAAGTATCTGGTGGATCTGGCACTTCACAAAAGCCTGCCATACCACCTGGATACCTACCGGTTAGTCAGTCTTGCCAGAATCAGTATTGATGAAGAATACAAGTCAAAAGTTATGGAGTTGGTTTCCAATAAAAGAAAAAAGGATAAGTATGTTAACAGCAGGAGAAAATGCGGTTAATCTGACAGCGCTGTAACGATCTCAGCGCTTATAAAAGCAAGTAGAGTTGTCACTTAATAGGGAAAAGTGACAGCTCTTTTTTTGCGTTCACAGAATTTTCAGAAAAAAAACACATTTTAATCTAATAAAAAACACATTTGTCTCGTAATTTAGATAGGAGCAAACACGCTCCGGGGCATCATCAATGCTGTGCCGGGAAGCTGCTATGTGAATGAAAAAGGAGGAAGAAGTTTGATAGAAGTAAAGAATTTAGTCAAAAGGTATGGAGATCATCTTGCTGTAGATGACCTTAGTTTTTCTGTTGAAAAAGGTCAGATCTATGGGTTTCTGGGTCCCAATGGCGCAGGGAAATCCACCACAATGAATATCATTACCGGTTATATCGCATCAACGGGAGGCAGTGTAAGCATTAATGGGCACGATATTTTAGAGGAGCCGGAAGAGGCTAAGAAATGCATCGGATATCTTCCTGAACAGCCACCTCTTTATTTTGATATGACCGTCTGGGAATATTTGAAATTTGTTGCACAGCTGAAGAAAATCCCCAAGGATCAGCGTCTGGAAATGATAAACGAAGTCATGGAGATGACGAAGATCACCGATATGAAGAACCGTTTAATTAAGAATCTGTCAAAGGGCTACCGCCAGAGAGTAGGGCTTGCTCAGGCGATTATGGGATACCCGGAAGTCATTATACTGGATGAGCCCACAGTTGGACTGGACCCCAAGCAGATCATTGAGATTCGGGAACTCATTAAGAGCCTGAGTCAAAAACATACCGTTATTTTAAGTTCCCATATTCTGTCAGAGGTTAGTGCTGTCTGTGATTATGTTATGATCATTGCCCACGGAAAACTGGTGGCAAGTGATACCCCTGAGAACCTGAGTAAACTTATGCAGGGAAGTGAGACACTGAACCTGAGAGTGAAGGCAGGCAGGTTAGAAGCGGAGGAGGTCCTTAAGGAAATTGAGAACATAGAAGAGTGGAATTTCCGGGATTCCGATGAGGAAAATACCATAGACATTGAAGTGAGGGCAAAAGACCAGGCGGATGTGAGAGAAGAGATCTTCTTCGGAATGGCTAAGGCACAATACCCGATTCTAATGATGAGGTCCACTAAGGTATCACTGGAGGATGTATTCCTGGAACTCACAGCGGATGATAAAAAGGTCACAGATGAAACCCATGGTGAGGATAAGGATTACGACGAATCACAGAGCGAACAGGAAGCAGACTTTGAAGAACAGTATGGGGAACCTGATTTAGATCTGCAAGAGGAAGAAAATGAGGAAAAGGAGGAGCAGGTTCATGACAGCGATTTGTAAAAAAGAGGTGAAATCTTATCTGACTTCCATGACGGGCTATGTGTTTATTGCGTTCATTTTATTATTGGCAGGCGTGTATTTTACTGCTTATAATCTCCAGATGGGCTACCCCATTTTCGGCTATACCTTATCAGCAATAACTTTTGTTTTTCTCATTATAACTCCCATTTTGACCATGCGTGTACTGGCGGAAGAAAAGAAACAGAAGACGGACCAGCTGCTGCTCACTTCCCCTCTGTCCGTGAAAGATATCGTACTGGGGAAATTTACAGCGTTAATGGTAATCTTTCTGATTCCCATGATTATACTTTGCATCTATCCCATTATTCTAAAGAATTTCGGCACCGTATCCCTTAAAATGGCTTATGTTGCAGTCATTGGATTTTTCCTTTTGGGATGTGCCAATATTGCTATTGGGATCTTCTTATCCTCCATAACAGAGAGCCAGATCATAGCAGCAGTGGTTACCTTTGTCGTACTTTTTATCTGCTATATGATGAGCGGTATTAAAAGCTTTTTTTCGGAAACGGCAATTACTTCACTCATTGCTTTTTCGGCAGTACTTCTGGTGTGCTGCGGGATTATTTACATGGTGATGAAGAATTTATTTACGGTATGTCTGGTGGCAGTTATAGGAGAGGCAGCTCTGCTTGTTCTGTACACTGTTAAGCAAAGCCTCTTTGAAGGAGCAATACAGAAGGTATTGGGTATTTTTGATATTTCCAGCCATTTTGACAACTTTGTCAGCGGAATTCTGGATATTGGAGGAATCATATACTTTTTATCTATTATTGCTGTTTTTCTGTTCCTGACGGTACAGTCAATACAGAAGAGACGCTGGAGCTAGAGGAGGCTGATTATGAAAATAAAAAACATTTTTCCGAAATGGAGCAACAAAAAAGTAAAAAACGGCTCTTACAGTATAGCCATTACGGTGATTGTCATCGCCATTGTAATAGTAATTAACCTGGTGGTAGGGCAGCTTCCCGGTAAATACACCAAACTGGATTTCAGCGATAACAAACTCTATACCATTGGAGACAAGACAGAGGAAATCATGAAGGGATTAAAGAGCGATGTCACCCTGTACCTGATTGCACAGAACGGACAGGAAGACAGTACCTTAAAGGAAGTGCTGGATCGGTATCAGGATCTGTCGTCTCATGTAAAAGTGGAAATCAAAGATCCCGCGCTGTATCCCAACTTTTCCTCGCAGTATACGGATGAGAAGGTAAGCAGCAACAGCATTATTGTCGTGGGCGATAAGAGAAGCAAAGTTGTTAATTACAGCGATATCTACGAAACCACAGTGGATTACAATACTTATTCCACCCAGGTCACCGGGTTTGACGGTGAGGGGCAGATTACCAGTGCCATTTCCTATGTAACATCGGAAGAACTTCCTGTGATGTACGTATTGGGGGGCCACGATGAGGCATCTGTCAGCACCACGATGAAGTCTGCAATTGAAAAGGAAAATATAGAGATTAAGGATCTGAATCTGGTATCCCAGGAGTCAGTACCCGAGGATGCGGACTGCCTGTTTATTTTCTCACCTGCCAAGGACATCTCAGCTGACGAGGCAGCGAAGATCATCGATTACTTAAAAGCCGGTGGCAAGGCAATGATTGTCTCAGACTATACCGGTACCGATATGCCTAATTTCGAATCAGTATTAAAGGAATATGGCGTAGAGACAATGGGCGGCGTAGTGATCGAAGGAGATGCAAATCATTATGCATCGGGAAATCCGCTATACCTTCTTCCCAATATGGGAAGCCACGAAATCGTCAGCAGTTTGAGCGGCCGTTATATATTAATGCCGGTGGCACAGGGAATTCAGACGCTGGATGATAAAAGAGAAACGGTAACCGTCAGCAGCCTCCTTACAACATCGGATTCAGCTTATATAAAAAAGGATGCAGAAAATATGACGAGTCTGTCCAAAGAGGACGGGGACGAAACAGGTGCATTTGATGTGGGTGCTGCAATTACAGAAACCGTGGATGACAAAGAAACAAAGCTGGTATACCTCACAAGCGGCAACCTGTTAAATGAACAGATTGACAGTGCGGTATCCGGTGCCAATACAGAGCTTCTGACAAATGCACTCAGCTGGATGTGTGACCAGGAGGCAAGTGTTTCCATTCCAAGTAAGAGCACCCAGGTGAGCTATCTGACCATTACTTCAGCAGCCTCCGCATTCTTAAGTTCCCTTGCAATTGTAATCCTGCCGCTGATCTGTCTGCTGACAGGTGGAGTAATCTGGTTTAGAAGGAGAAAACGATAATGAAGAAAAAGAAGAAATTAATAGGGTTGCTTACTGCTCTTGTTGTATTAATTCTTCTGACTGCAGCGTATTTCTGCCTGAAAAATTATAACAAAGAGCAGGAGGCAGAATCAGAAACAGAAGATACCAGCGTTGCAGTTACTTCCATTGAGGAAACGGATATAACAGGGCTCACCTATACCCATACCCTGGATAAAGAAAAGCTTGAGTTTAAAAAGGAAAATGACAGCTGGCACTATGCACAAGACGAAAATTTCCCGGTTGACCAGGATAAAATGAAAACCCTTCTGGATAACTTCAAAGATATCAAAGCTGTGAGAGATCTGGGACAGCTTGAGAATCTGGAAGATTACGGACTTGAGGAGCCTCAGAATACCGTTACGGTAACCAGCAATAATGGAGTAGAGACCGTATTTTACATTGGAAATGAAAATGAAACTACCGGGGATTATTATATGTATATGAATAATCCGGAACATGTCTATACCGTAGGCAGCACCTTTGCAAATGCTTTTAACGGAAAGCTGTATGACCTGGTAGTAGACAGTTCATTCCCAAGCATAACCAGCAACAGCATCATTAAAGCAGTCGTTGACCAGCAGGATAATCAGCTCACATTAGAGTCCTCCAGGGATGATTCCGCAACGTGGAGCGTAACGGACAGCAAAAATGAGAAAAAAGAAGCCGATGGAACCAAGTCCAACCAGCTGCTGTCCAATGTCACCAGCTTAAACTTCACGGACTACATTGATTATAACTGTAAGGATCTGGAACAGTACGGCTTAAAGGATCCGTCAGCAGTCATAACGCTGGACTACACGATTACCAGTGAGGTGCCGGCAGAATCGGGTAGTCCGGAGACAAATGCTGAAAATGTCAGCGAAGCGGGAACAGCAGACATAGAAAATGTCAGCGAAGCCGGTGAGGCAGAAACAGCAGATACGAAAAATGTCAGAGAAGCCAGTGAGGCAGAAACAGCAGATACAGAAAAAACCAGTGAGGGCGCTGCGGCTGAGAAATCCTTGGATGGACAGACAGAAGAGCCTGAGAGCGAAACGGAGAGTACAAAGCTGGTTACAGAAGTGAAACAGATCGTGCTTCAGATTGGAAATCAGACGGAAAACGGAGATTACTACGTCAAGACTTCTGACAATAATGAAGTACACACCATGTCAGCCGATGCGTTAAAGCCATGGCTGGAAGCACAGTACAGTGATCTGTTAAAGGCAGAGTAGTACTGTAAATTACAAAGGCAGGTTCAGCATTTCCAAATGAGAAATGCCTGACCTGCCTTTTTACGATCATATTAAAAAGCAATTTTTCCAAACCTTTCAGGAGATTAATCCTGCGGCTCCTGAATCATCAGTTTAATGATTTCCTTATCCGTTTCTTTCATCCCTTCTTTTCCGAGAATGCCGATATTCCGGATCGTAGCTTCCACGCCCTTTGTAACAATGCCGTCGCCGCTGTAAAATTGCTTTCCGTTCTTATACATATAGTACCCCAGAATGCCTGCGTCTACAGAAGCGGCAATCTTAGCCGCACAGGAGGCTTTTGCGCCGTCACAGATGATGCCGGAGACAATTGCCACAGCGTTTACCAGAGTATGGGCAATTACTTTAAAGTCCCCGCCCATGAGATAAGCAATTCCGGTTCCGCTTCCGCACCCGGCACTGACAGCGCCGCAGTATGCCGACAATCTGCCGATTCCAGTCTTCTGGTGTATGGTGATCAGGTTGGATACCACCAGAGCGCGCAGCAGCATTTCATGGCTTACTTCCAGCTCTCTGGCATATTCAATAACGGGCAGGGAGGCGCACATACCCTGGTTTCCGCTTCCGGAATTAATGATAACTGGAAGCTCGCATCCGCTCATCCGGGCATCTGATCCTGCAGCGGCGGCAGCCTTAGCACGGACTTTGATATCATTGCCGTAGGTGTCCAGAATTACATTGCCGATGTTGGCACCGTAAGTTCCTTTGAGACCCTCCTGGGCGATTGCAGAATTATAGGCAATCTGGCGGTCGAGCACCTCACTGACATCATCCGGGTCCACTGAATCTGCAAAATCTACAATGCTCTCCACATCCAAAAGACTGCGGTCCGTGAGATGAGTCTCAGCCAGTGCAGTTACCCCCGCTTCATAGAGTATCTTTTTATCTTTTTCGATATACACAATATTAGTATGGTAATCACTGACTCGCAGGTTCACACAGGATTCTCCGGCAGACAACAGAAGAATGATATCGAATATTTTATCGGTATCTGCTTCCCTGACCACAACGGGTATATCGGTGAGTGCCTGCTTCATCTTTACTTTTTCCTCCGCCGTTACCTGTGAGATTACTTCCAGCTTTTTATCCGCATCCCCCGCAATGACTCCGGCGACCACAGCTGCGGCGATTCCTTTTAAGCCTCCGGTATTGGGGACAATTACGCTCTTTACATTTTTTATAATATTACCACTCACCTGTATCTCGATGTGCTGTGGCATGCACCCCAGTATTTCACGGGCTTTCGCAGCCCCGTAGGCAATTGCAATTGGTTCGGTACATCCCATGGCTGGTATTAATTCTTCCTTTAGGATCTGGACATAGGTCTGGTATTTGAGATCTGTTTTTTTCATAAGCGGCTCCCTTATCTATTCTGGCATACGTGCATTCCGGTTTGTAAACACGCTCTGGTGATTGGATGGTGTAGTTATTATTATCATAAACAGTTATAAGACTGAAGTCAAGAGGTAGTGACTTCCACAGCCTCCTTAAGTATCCGATAGATCTCTTCCGTTTTTTCACTGTCTTTCGTATTAAAAAACACTGTATACTGATCCGTCTTAATTTTAATGACGGGAGTGTAATTACGGTAATAATACATTTTGCATTGACCGTATTCCTTGTATTTAAAATTCCCTAAAAAGTACTGCTGTGCATCCACACCATTATTTTTATAGTAAGTTCCCTGGGGAGCCTGGTCCGTTAACTGGATATCCTCCACCGCCGATAATGGAAACTGTATATCATATTCGGCTGCGGTAATGGATACGTTATCCCCATTTAACTGCAGGTCAAAAGGAATAAAATCAAAACGCAGAAATACAATACTCAGCCAGATACAAAGCACAGCGATGAAAATATACAGGCCACCTGTTATAATTCTGCCGGCTGGGTGAGCCATGTTAAAGGAGATATTGGATCCGTATCGGCTGGGAGCCAGCAGGCTGTGGTCGTTGGGATTATTGTAGGCTCCGGTTATCCAGTAATCATCTTCATCTACCATGATCGGTTCCTTATCGGCAGAAAGCAGGTAAATCCTTTTTTTTCGGATATAAGAAACACTGTACAGCAGAATGAAAATGCACAGGGACTGAATCAGAATGTATACCGTAAACAAAAAGGTGCTTCGAAAACCGTCTGATATTAAAATCCAGTCCAGTGCCAGGAAGGACAGGGAATCGATAAATGCAATCAGAATCCAGCAGATGGACCAGCTCCGTTTTGACATTTTGTTGCACGTCATGTTCAGCTCCGTATCATAGCTGTAGGTGATGGTTCTTCTTTTGGCAAAAATATAATACAAAGTAAGAAAAAGTATTTTCAGCAGGAATGGCAGCAGAAAAAGAAATATGCCGCCGATGCCCGAACGGAAGTAGGAAAGCCCGCCGGGAAATAAAAGAGGGATCAGGCAGATGAGAAATGCAGGTATAAACCACCATGCCGTGAGGGGCATCTGGTCTTTTGCCGCACTTACCTGGGAGTCAATGACCGTTATATGAAGTTTCTCTCCGTTGAACCATTTCTTTTCTTTTTTCAGATTATAAAGCTTTAAAAAGTACTTTTTATATAAGTACATGCAGCCGCCCATGTAAAACACACACCACAGCATATACAGAATCAAAAATACCGAGATATAAGAAAACCATAATACAAACAGAATGGGAATATGGGCGGCAGCTCCAATCGTGGAATGAAGATTCAGTGCCTTTTTAAAAGACGAAACAATTTCCATCACTTCAGGAGATTCTGGTTCATATTTGGGCAGAGTTACGCCCAGCAGAAGATTGCCGTTTAATTTGGCGGCGGACTTGTAGGTGAAATGGCAGGCTGCCAAAATTGTTATACTGCAAAATATAATAATAAATGTCATCATAGCATGCTCCCTTCACATGCTGTAACATGCATCTCATCAAACATGCGGCTGCAGATATTCATGAATTCTGCTTTACCGTAGCCTTTTAAAGCAGCCTGGGCGCTTAGCAGCTCCAGTTCATAAGTCAGTTTTTCTTCAAATTCATGGTTCATATCCAGGCATGCCGCCACTTTTGCACCGTGCCTGCGGTCTATTTCAATATAGCCTTCCTGTTTTAAAATCTGATAGGTTTTATTTACCGTCATAGTGTTGACTCCGGCATCCTGTGCCAGCTGCCGGACGGTAGGAAGCGATTCCCCGATTTTCAGGTTCCCCTTTCCAATACCCATGACGATTTGATTGCGCAGCTGGACATAGATGGGCACAGAGCTGGCAAAGTCTAATGTTATTAGCATACAATTCCCCCTTTAAGTGATACGTACCTAATGTATTATTTGTATTATAATATATAATACAAATATAAGCAACCAATTAAAAAAGATAATAAAAAGTTCACAGCTTTTGCATTGAATTTAAAAAACGCCTGTGTTACAATGCAAGCAATAAAATATCAATATCAGGAGGAATTTAGCATGGGATTTTTTGCAAGAAAAGATGATGACGATGATGAAAATGTAGAACTTGAAGGTGCAGAGGCATTCTCCTATATGCTGGATGATGTGCTGGATAATATAAATGATTTAGATGAAATTACATTGGATGCGGGTGCGCTGGAGATGATCAGCGAACGTGCGCGCAAAAATTAGAAGGAAAGGACGTTATTGCAGACATGCTATGGCATGTGCAATACAGTTGACTAAATGTTAAAAGAAGTATGTGTAGAAAATTATACAGATATACCAAGAGCAATTGAAAATGGAGGAAACCGCATCGAACTCTGTGATAACCTGGCAGAGGGGGGAACTACCGTAAGCCTGGGTGTTATGGAGGCGGCAATACAGCTGGGAAATGAAAAAGATATACCGGTTATGTGTATTATCAGACCCAGAAAAGGAAACTTTCATTACAATGATATAGAGTTAAAGATGATGCTGAGGGATATAGAGATTGCAAAAGAAGCCGGTGCAGCCGGTATCGTAATCGGCGCCCTGACGGAAGATTTCTGGCTGGATGAAGAAATGCTGGAAGTATTGCTGGCAAAGGCAGAAGGACTTCTGGTAACGTTCCATATGGCATTTGATGAAATCCCCTATGAGCTTCAGCCAAAAGCAATTGACTGGCTTTGCGCACATCATGTGGACAGAATTCTTACCCATGGTGGAAAAGGTGGTACGAAAATAGGGGACAATGTGGATAACTTGAAAAGACTGCTGGATTATGCCGGGGAAAGAATCATCATCATGCCGGGCGGCGGAGTTACCAGCGGAAATGTAGAAGAACTTCATGAGATGCTGGGATTTAAAGAAATCCATGGTACAAAAATAGTAGATTAGAATAAACGAAAAGCGGTGGTCTGACTTTCAAAAGTGCGACCATCGCTTTTTGCTGCATAAAACCTATTTAACCTTTACCAGGTCTGTTCACCTTACATACCTTACGGTCATAAGAATATAGCCCGTTGGCCTCTTCTTCCACATCGGACACCTGGGTATAAACCGCCGCACAGAGTCCTTCTTTACTGGCATTCCTGATTTCTTCCATGACATCTTGGAACTTATGGGTAAATTCATTCGTATCCTTGCATTTCAGGTACCCAAATACCTGCTGGGAATAAGAATGTTCCGGAATGTGGCAGATATATCCGCCATATTCGGACAATACGAACGGTCTGCTGTCCAGTTCTGCTTTAATGGGGCGGAAATAATTATGGACGCTCTTCACATCGCCGCAGTGCTGGTCATACCAGCCGCTGGCATGGTCTACCGGGCGGGTACTGTCCAGTGAATGAATCAGGTTTGTAACCTTTACCGCATCAAATTGCCCCCAGCCTTCATTAAATGCCGACCACAAACCGATAGAGGGACAGTTATAGAGATGCTCAATAGTGGCTTTGCATTCCCGCAGCCAGAGCCTCTTTCCTTGGGAGTCGCAGCGGGAAAACAGTTTATAATGGCTGTCCTTAAAATGTGCGGTTACAAAAGGAAGAAGCGTTGGAAGGTAACACAAAAAAGTAAGGTAAGAGCGTCCGCCTCCGTTTACAATATCCTGCCACACGATCATTCCCAGCCGGTCACAGTGGTAATACCAACGCAGGGGTTCGATTTTAATATGCTTGCGGATCATATTAAATCCAAGGTCTTTCATAGCCTGGATGTCGAAGATCATGGCATCGTCAGAAGGCGGTGTGTACAGCCCGTCAGGCCAGTACCCCTGATCCAGCACACCATTTTGGAAATATGGCTGGTTATTCAGGCAGAGTCTGGGTATGCCCCTGGAATCCGTACAGGAGGAAAATTTACGCATTGCAAAATAACTGCTTACCCTGTCATTTCCGGCTGTAATTGTAATATCATACAGGAAAGGTGACTCCGGTGACCAGGGACGGAGGTCCCGGATTGGAATCGTCTGAGATTCCTTCTGTGTCTGTACGGAAAAAATTTCCCTGCCATCTGCATAAACGGTGATGTTCTTCTCGCAGGCGGGATCTCCCTGCATAGTCACTTCAAGAATAGCAGCGGCTTCATCCAGCTGGGGGGTAATGCGTATGGAACTTATATAATTTTCCGGCACCCACTCCATCCATACCGTCTGCCAGATACCGCTTTGGGGGGTATAGAACATACCTCCGGGCTGAAGCGTCTGCTTTCCACGGCTTTGGCAGGAGGTATCCGTTTCATCCTGCACCCTTACCGTGATAACATTTTCACCGCTGCGCAGCCTGGAAGTGATATCCGCTGAAAACGGCAGATAGCCGCCCTGGTGGCTGCATACAAATTTTTTATTGCACCAGACAGAGCAGATCTGATCCACCGCCCCAAAATGAAGGATAAGCCGTTTTCCGGGACTTGGGATGGGAAAGTCTTCTAAATAAAAGGACTTCTCATACCACAGATATTCATCCGGCATAAGGGTGTGGTTAACCTGGGAGAGACTTGCTTCCGGGGAAAAAGGCACAAGTATCCTCTGCTTTATATTTCCCGGATATTTCCGGTCTTTTGTAATCCGGTAATTCCAGTAGCCATTTAAATTTATCCAGGCATTTCTTTTCAGCTGTGGGCGAGGATATTCCTCTAATACGTGTTCCGGGTCAAGCTGTTCGCCCCAAACGGTAGTCAGCTGTTTTGGTGTCTCTTTTCTTTTAAAAAGCTGTAAAGAAGAAACTGCATCGATCAGATTCATGAAAACATCCCCTTTTTTATAAAATGATATGTTTGATTATAGCACAAAAAGGTTCGTGCAGATATCTTTTTCAGAAAAAGCAGCTGGGCACATCTCCGCGGCAATAGGTTGATCTGGCTCTAAATTCGTGTATCCCATCTTCCACAAAATACATTTTCATTGTAACGTCCCTTAAATTGCGAATTACCCATCATTTTATCCACGGCTGCGCAGATAGCTTCCTCCGAGTTCAGATAGGCGTTGATATAAGTTTTCGCCATAGGGACATCAATCAAATGATTGGTAAAGCCAAGGGATAAGAATACGGTAGGAATTTCGGATACGTACCAGGGCTGGTCACAGGGGTTTGCCCATTTAATGCGCATCGTATTGTACTGGGCAAATCCAGCCACGTTCATTACAACCAGACAGGCGTCATATTTACTTTTGAATTCTTCCATTTTACCCTTTTGGGCAGGTGTGTCTCCGTCCACTTCAAATCCCCGGGATGCCAGTATGCGGATCAGGTTTTCTTTAATCTCGCCGCTGTTATCTGCAGTTAATTTTCCGGCAATTACCGTTCCTTCACCCGATATAAAGACCAGTTTTAACTTTTTATACCGGAGCGGGGTAACGGGCAGGCAGTGTGCGGTGTCTTTGACCAGGGTAATAAATTTATCCGCTGCAAGAGAGGCTGCTTTATGGTGATCTGCACAGCCTACGGCGGAAAGTCCTTCCCGGGGAGGGATCAGGGTTCCCAGTGCCTGGCGCCTGTGCAGCCCCAGTGCGGCTTTTATACCCAAAATGCGTCGGAGGGCATCGTCCATACGGTCTTTGGTAATAATGCCATCCTGGTAACCCTTTAGCATATAGCCAAAGTCCTCTTCCGGATCATTAAAGAATAAAAACATATCACAGCCGGCGGCAATTGCCCTTGGCACCTGCTCACTCCGGGGCATTGCTGCGTACATGCCAATCATATGGGAGGCATCGGTGACCACAAGCCCGTTGAAGCCTAACTTATCTTTTAACAGACCGCTAATCAGCTCGGGAGCCAGTGTTGCGGGAAGAATATCCTGATCCTGCATGGATGGGCACAGCTTTTTACTATAGGCAGGAAGTGCGATATGTCCCGCCATTATGGTCATGACCCCGTCATCGATCAATGTCTGATATACTTTCCCGTAAGTCTCATCCCATTCCTCACAGCTCATATCGTTTATACCCATTATCAGGTGCTGGTCGTTTTCCTCCAGACCATCTCCGGGGAAATGCTTGCAGCAGGTGGCAATATTCTGCGTTCTGGTACCTCTGTGAAAGGCTCTGGCATAGCGGATCGTATCATCCGGGCTGCTGTTAAATGCGCGGAGCTGTACGATGGTATTTCTCCAGTTATAGAGAAGGTCAGTGACTGGCGCAAAGTTCCAGTTGCATCCGATGGCTGCACTTTCTATGGCGCCGATCTTTGCCGTTTCATATGCAAGTTCTTCGTCATTGGCTGCTGCTATGGCTGCACCATTGGCAATGGCGGTTCCGTCATCCACGCCGCCGTTTCCCCCTGCTTCGCAGTTGGAGGCAATCAGGAGCGGAATCTTTGTATTTTCCTGGAGTATTTTATTCTGTTCGTAGATTTTTTCTTTGGAAGCGTTGTGATAGCGGATCGCGCCTGCATGAAAGCGGTTCACGGTTTCTTTTAGTGCAGCCGGATCACGGTTTGTAACCATATTTACAAACAGCTGTCCGGTTTTCTCTTCATCTGTCATATTTTCCATTGTTTCTTCCACCCAGCGGATGTCCTCGCCAGATAAATAATAAGGTTTTTCTTTTAAGTTTACCATTTGATCCTCCTGTTATTCATTTAAACGATCAAGATAAATGATCATAGAAAGCTTTTAAAAGTGACTGCTGGTATATGCCCGGATAGGAGCCTTCCAGAAATTTTGGAAGGGCTGTATGAAGGAAAGTATCCCAGGATTTTGATTCCTGTCCCACCAGAATGGGGAAATACAGGACGTTATTATCCAGTGCGGCGGCGGCATCTCCCGGCGCATCTCCGATCATCAGGATCTTTTTCGACGGATAACCTTTTTGGCTAAGCTCTTTGATGCAGTGCGCTTTCGTGCCTGCATCCTGTGCCAGAACCAGATCCGTATACCCGATTAACCCGTGTCCGGTCCATTCATCCTCAACGGCTTTGGGATTTGCAGAAGAGACAATCGCCACATCTGCCTGCTGATGTGCAGCCTGAAGTGCCTGTGCAACACCTGGAAATGGTCTGATCTGCTCCGGAGGCAGTCTGGTGATCGCCTGATTAACAGTATTCGACCAGGCATAAGCTTTTTTTAAAATTGGGCTGCCATTTTCCTCTATGGCATTAGTCAGTGAGGGTCCGGACAGTTCACCGGCAGTCTCTGTCCACTGTACCAGGTCTTCTATTTGCTCGATCCTGGTATAGGCAGTGTTTACTTCCTGAAGCATTTTACAAAGCCCCTTAAAACGGTTAATGCCCCTTGTCATAGTATAAAGATTTATTTCGTTCCACCGCCGGAGCAGTTCCTCACGAAATGGTGCGAGATTCCACTGATCGATCATACAGGGACCAAAGCATTTGACGTGCTTGATGTCCATGGTATCCATGGCACATCCGTCGGAATCCACACATACCAGAAAGTCTTTGTTTTTTTGAAATTCATGTATAGTCATCTTCATATGCTCACACCCCGCTGTATGCGTGGAAGCCGCCGTCAACCGGGATAACGGCACCATTTACAAATCCACTGTATTTTTCGCTGGCAAGATAAAGGAGCGTACCGGTCAATTCCTCCGGAGTCCCAAAGCGCCCCATGGGAGTTTTGATTAAAATTTTGCAGGACCGCTCACTTGGGCTTCCGTCTTCCAGGTAAAGGAGGCTTTGATTCTGAGGTGTCGCAAAGAATCCCGGGGCAATGGCGTTGCAGCGGATCTTTTCTTTTGAAAAGTGCACTGCCAGCCATTGGGTTAAGTTTGAGATTGCGGCTTTCGCGCTGCTGTAAGCCGGAATTTTAGTTAGAGGCAGAAAGGCATTCATACTGGAAATGTTAATAATGGTACAACATTTACGTCCAATCATATCTTTTACAAATATCTGAGTGGGAATTAACGTTCCCATATAATTCAGCCGGAAGACATCTTCGATCCCATCCATTTCCAGATCAAAGAAAGTCTTTTCCTCTTTTTTTGCAGGTGTGTGGTAAAACTCCTGATCGGTAGCGGCTTTCGGATTATTTCCTCCCGCGCCGTTTACCAGAATGTCACAGGGTCCGAAATCCTGAAGAATCTGCTGATGGATTGACTCCATATTGTCCCGGTCCAAAACGTTGCATTCATAACCCTTTGCCAGATATCCGGCACTGGTGATTTCTGCTGTAATGGCGCGAAGCTTCTCCGGATTTCGTCCAAGGAGGGCGGTCTTTGCCCCGGCCTGTGCCAGGGCCTTTCCCATACAACTGCAGAGGACGCCGCTTCCGCCTGTAACTACGGCGGTCCTTCCTGTAAGATTCATTTCTGTATCAATCATGACTGCTCCTTATCTGCCTGTGTTTTCAGGCCTATGCATTTTTGGATCTGCGCTCTTCCAGGATTCGGCTGTTCTCCAGGACTTTCTTTTTGGTTAACGGGTACCAGAACAGCAGGATCAGACCAACTATGAGATAGCATACAGCCGGTGCCAGGGTTGCCACGGAATAGATGCTATTCACCACACTGGTGGTCTGGACTACGGTTTCCCCGCCCACAGAGGACTGGTATCCGATTGCAGCCAGTGCCCAGCCGCCCAGTCCTCCGGCAAGTGCCTGCCCGATTTTTCTGGCAAAGGAATATACCGCGTATACCGTTCCGTCATCACGGCTTCCTGACTGGACTTCCTGATAATCGATAATGTCGGTAATAAATGCCCAGATCATCAGGTTGAACAGTCCCGTACCCAGGTTTCCCAGTGCAATAAAGACGCAGAAGATCCAGGGATTGGTGAACCGTACAAAAAACATAATAAAATACATAGACGCAGCAAATAATACAGCAATGGATGAAGCTTCTTTTTTTCCGAATCTTTTAATAATTTTCGTAGAAAACGGTGCAAGAACCAAAGTGGCGGCAGCGTTAAAGAATCCGGCTACGGACATGGCTGATTTATTTTTAAAGTAATCCATAAACAGATAGGTGTTCATGCTCTGCGCCAGAAGCATGGAAAGCAGCAGTACGATAGCGGCTCCGATAATAGCCAGAAGGCTTTTGTTATGAGCAAGTGCAGAAACAGTCTTTGCAAAACTGACCTTTTCTTTCTTTTCGGCAGAGATTACGACACGTTCTTTTGTCATTTTGTAACACAAAATGTAGCAGATCAGCGCCGCAACGGCAAACACACAGGCGATAAGAAAGAAACGCTGGGGTATTACAACCTGGTTGCCGGCTGCGTCATACTGATAAACAATAAGAGGAACGCCCACGCTGACAATAATATTTGCCAGGGCAGCGCCAACACTTCGGAAAGTGGACAATGCGCTTCGTTCCAGAGGATCTGAAGTAAGTGCGGATGCCATTGACCCGTAAGGAATATTAATGGCGGTATAGCAGATACTTCCCCACAAAATATAAGTGATGTAGATATAGACTAAACGGGCACCATAGGGAAGCGTCGAAACCCAGGGAACAAACAGCAGCGTTCCGGCGATTACTACGGGAATGCACATTCTCCGTATCCAGGGACGGAATTTGCCGTCTTTTGCCGGCAGCAGGGTATCAACCAGCCGTCCCATGCTGATATCCGTAAATGCATCGATAAACCGGGCAACCAGGAACAGTGTCCCCACTGCTCCGGCACCGATGCCAAGTACCTTCGTGTAAAATACCATCAGAAAACTGCTTGCGAAAATGAAAAAGAAATCATTGCCAAAATCTCCAAACATATAACCAATCTTATCTTTTAATCCAAATTTCTGCGTCATATCAGAACCCCCTGTTTCCCTTCTATTATTTTATGTTATGAGATACTTTTATAATTTTGCGGAAGATTTTCCCACCTGTTTTTGAAAACGTAAGCAACTGCTTTTGGCTGTCGGTTTCTTGTGAAAATTCCTTTCTTATTCCCGTTTACCCGCATAATGCCTTCCGTAGTCTGGAAGTCTGCAAAATTCCAGACCTGCTCGCCCTTAACGAAGTCATAGGAATCAAAGACTTCAAACTGCATACGCAGATATTCTTCCTGGTACTCCTCGCTCCACATAACGCTGGGCAGTTTATGGACGCCCACCATAGTATCCGCACCGAATTCTGTAAAGAGAAACGGTTTATTTAAATGGAGTTCCTTCCACTGGTCCATTTCACGGATGAAAAGTTCTTTTGCTTCTTTCATCTCGTAACCTCCCCGGTTATACCATCCGTAATAGCGGTTCAGAGAGAGGATGTCAGAGAAAGAGTAGCATTTGCAGGCATCCGGTGTGGAGTTCATTACCATTGCAAAGGTACGGGGACGTTTCTGGGGATCCAGTTCTCTTGCCAGTTCAAATATTTCTTTAAAATAAGGGACTGCGGAATCGCTGGTTGTCTCCGGTTCGTTCATCAGGCTCCAGGCAATGACACAGGCATGGTTTTTATCACGGGCAATAAGTTCGCAAAGAGCTGCTTTGTGATTTGCCTTTGTTTCGGTCTGCACAATGTCGCGGCTGAAAAATTCCGTCTGTTTCCCAGTGGAAGCTTCCATGAAATTCATTAGGCTTTCAAAGAACCCAACTGCGGCAACTTCATCAATAACCAGAAATCCTTCCCGGTCAGCCATCTGGATAATTTCTTCTGCATAGGGGTAGTGGGAGGTGCGGAAAGAGTTGGCACCAATCCACTTCATCAGTTCAAAATCTCTTTTTACAACAGCAAGATTAAAGCCTCTGCCATTGATTTCACTGTCTTCATGTTTGCCGAATCCCTTCAGATAGACAGGCTTGTTGTTGATCAGAATATCGGTATCTCTCACTTCTACTGTACGGATGCCGATCTCTTCCTCATACTCATCTACAATGGTTTCCTGATCCATTAACAAGATCCGGAAGGTATACAGGTAAGCATTTCGCACTTCCCAGAGCCGCACATTGGGGATGCGGATTTTTCCTTTTTCTCCGGATGCCTCCGCAACCAGGTTACGATTTTCATCATATACCCGGATCAGAACCCTTATATTGGAGACTGGGGATACCAAGTGATCAGAATCGGCCGAAACCACGTCACTGGAGCCGGCCGAAACCACGTCTCCAGAGGCTGTGGTTACCGCATATTCCGTTATGGAGTCAGAACCTTCCAGGACATGATTTACAGAGAAATCCACGATTTCATCCTTTGGAGTTACCACCAGCCGTACCGGTCTCTGGAGTCCTGCATAGTTATAAAAGTCGAAGAAAGGCTTTGACATTTTAGTGCCATCTGAGAAAACCTTTGTGGATCCTGCAGGCAGGGTAGCATAGCTTAATTCATTATTGAGGCAGACAACGACCCGGTTGTATCCGTTCCAGTTAACAACGCGGTTTATTCTGGCGGTAAAGGGAAGAAATCCACCTTCATGAGTCACTATTTTTTCTCCGTTTATATAGACAACCGCCCGGTGGGTTGCACAATCAAATCGAAGGCTGATATTTTTACCTTCCCACTCTCCGGGAACAAATACGGAAGTTTCATACCAAAAGTCTCCGGTGTATTCTCTGGACTCTTTGTCTGTAAAAAAATCATTAAAACTGGCAGGAACCGGCATTTCAATGGTACGTCTGGGATCAAGCCCATTCTGCCAGTTGTGTTTCAGCCCTTCAGACTGGGGATCAAAACAAAATTTCCAAAGGCCGTTCATATCGACGATTCTGCGTGTTCTGCTGGTTTTGGGATATAACATAGATTGCATATATTTTCCTCCTTAATGTGTAAATGTGGTTGGATAGAGTACTGTTTCTTGCATATAAATTACCATAGATTAAGAAATTACCTAAGGATAATTTTTATTGAAATCCGTATAATTTTTAGGTAAAATAAGATTAATAGTAAATATGATACGCTAATTTGGACTAGCTGACTTAGAGGGCTGACTTAGAGGTATTCACCAGATACGAGGAGGATTCTTATGAACTTAAAGGACGTGCTGCAGTTTACAAGAAATATGATCGGAGCAGTGGCAGGCGTGCCTGCCCAGCTGTTTGATCCAAAGGAACAGGAATGGGATGTCGTAGATTTGTCCCTTCGTAAAATGCTGGATCAGGAGTTTGACTACAAGGCCTACTTTGAAAAATATACTTTACATATGGAAGAAAAAGTGTTTTATTGTCTGACGGATAACTTTTCTCTTCATTATATATTTATGAAACTGCCCCGGGAATCTGACTGGCCATATATGGTCATCGGGCCGTATTTAGCCGAAAATCCCGATGACGGATTCTATACAAAAGTGATTGCCCAGAACCAGCTCACCGGCAGTACAATGACGGCACTTAAAAATTTCTATAATGTGCTTCAGATCGGTGATTATGCCAGGGTAATTTCAGCCTTAAATATTATGGCATCCTTTTTGTATGCCAGGGAAGAAGAGTGCCGTATAGAATTTCTTGAGGACCAGGAAAAGCGTCAGCTTCTGGAGTCCTTTGTACCGGGACCGGATATGTATTTCTCTATAAATGTCATTAAAGAAAGATATGATAAAGAAAATGAATTACTAAAGGCTGTAAAAAAAGGAAATCAGGAAGCAGCAGTAATTGCCTACCATAATTTTACCAGTTACCGGATAGCACAGCGCAATAAGGACCCGCTAAGGGACAGGAAGAATCTCTCCTTTGTGCTGAATACCCTTCTGCGAAAAGCCTCTGAGACTAGTTATGTCCATCCGGTTTACCTGGATGAGATATCCCATCGGTATGCTTTGAAGATAGAATCTGCGATCTCCACAAAGCAGATCGAAAATTTAAGTCTGGAGATGATTCGTAAATACTGCATACTGATCAGAAACCAATCTCTTAGAAACCACAGTCCCATCATCCGAAAAACGGTGGATTATATTAACCTGAACCTGAGCAGCCCCCTGGGTCTAAAGGATATTGCAGAACTGTTTAATGTAAATTCCAGTTATCTCTCCACGCTGTTTAAAAAAGAGATGGGCGCAACTTTAACCGATTACGTGAACAAACAGCGCATAGATGCGGCTTTAAAGCTGCTCAATACAGGAGACATGCAGGTGCAGGACATTGCCTATTATGTAGGAATCTCAGATGTAAATTATTTTTCCAAGCTCTTTAAAAAGCAGGTAGGGTACACTCCCAGCGGATACCGTAAAAAAATTCAAAAAACTGATATTCTAAATTAACAGAATATTATATATAATTCATAAAATTAACAGTTCCGAAAAGCATATGTTATTATATTAAAAATTTATTTTAATTAATTTCGGAAATAGTATTGACAAATAAAAGCGCCTGTGGTATTATAACTTCATCAACAAAACATGTACTTAAAATAAATTCACAGGAGACGAGAAATCCTGGAATAATTATTGAATAAGGCATGTAGTTGTTTTAAATATTAAAACTTGTTGAAATGTTAAGGAAGAGGAGGTCGAGTCCAGTGGACACAGTTTCTATAGTTTCAGTTCAATATGGTTGTGGTATGACAGTTGTTTCCTGCGAGAAAGACCTTTATCACATATAAAATTCCAAAGGAATCGAGTAGACGTTAGATAATCGGAGAGATGATAGGTTGGAATTTATGGATAAAGAAAATAAATTGTCACCATATTGAAGGAATTACCACATAGTAGTTCAAAGGTTTTTAACAACTGTGTGAAGAAACAGTTATTAAAAAATATCAGTAATTTATATAATCAACGAAGATATATTTATATATCAGATTAAAATCAGAT
The DNA here is from genome assembly GCA_900540475.1 of uncultured Robinsoniella sp. GTDB lineage: Bacteria > Bacillota > Clostridia > Lachnospirales > Lachnospiraceae > Robinsoniella. The sequence goes on from UQGG01000006.1 coordinate 73,043, forward strand.
ATTATTTATAAGAATCTATATTTTGATAAACCAATCGATTTATAATAGGATTATTTATATATTTAGAGAACTTATATAAATGAACGTATAGGAGATAAATATTTGCGAAAGATATAGTCGAAAGCTTTGAGTGAATAATTTCATATATTTAAATTATTTTTAAATATATCTCAAATAGAGATGCAGGAAATAAGAAGATGAACCTCCGATTACATAAAAAGTAAATTACAATTAAATAATGATAAAAGTTACCAATAGCCGTTATCCTTATGATAGCGGCTATTTTTTGTGAAAATATAATGAAATCACGGTTTTGGTTTTGACAACGAAAATCAGGTATGGTACACTTAATGCAATTATGTAGAGAACTATGCAGACCCAAACTAAGAGGTGAATAAGTTGGATAAATTTGAATATAATGCGAAGCTGGAAGAAATAACCAGACTGGCTGAACAGGAAGAATATGATGAAGCAGCTAAAATAGCAGACTCCATTGAATGGAAACGTGTCAGAAATGTACGTACCTTATGCATGATTAGCGAAATATATGAAGCGAACGGACAACTGGATGACAGCAAGCAGATCTTACTGCGTGCATACCGCCGCTCTCCTATGGTGAGAAGCATTCTTTACCGGTTGACCGAAGTTGCAATCAAAATGCGTGAATTTGACGAAGCAGTTGAATTCTATACGGAATTTGTAAATGCGGCACCCAATGATAACAGTAAATATGTTTTAAAATATAAATTATATAAAGGCAGAGGATCTTCTCTGGAAGAACAGATTGAGATTCTGGAAGAGTATAAACATAAGGAATACACGGAACAGTGGGCATATGAACTGGCAAAATTGTACCACAAAGCCGGATTGGTTGAAAAATGTATTGAAGAATGTGACGATATAACTCTTTGGTTCCACAATGGAAAGTATGTGGTAAAGGCTCTGGAGCTTAAGCGGAATTATGTCCCGCTGACACCGGAACAGCAGACAATCTATGACAATCCAAGTGGAATTGTTGATATAAAGACAAAAGAAGAAACAGTGACAAAAGCAGTTCCGAAATTAGAAAAGGAAATCCTGAAAGGGATGCCTGAGACTGAAGAAGAAGCCCTGGCTGCCAATATTATTGCCGCTACGGAGCGGGAGATTGCAGCATCTGTTGCGATGCATAAGCAGGAATCCGAAAGCTATGGCAGAGACGACAGTTATGCAGATGAAGATGAGATAATTCGCCAGTATACACCTGTGAAAGAAGCTCTTCAGGAAGAAAATAAAGGAAAACCAGAGTCAATTCCGGTTCTTCCGGCATATAATACAGCAGATTTGCAAATGGAGCTGGCTAAAAATATGCGAGAAATTTTATCAGGAATCAAGAAGCCAAAAGATGAAGACGAAATGAACCCTGCTACCGTTATCGGAGATACCTCCGGTGAAGAAGCTGCAGAAATGGAAGCAGAAGCACAAGAAGCAGTTTATTCCGATGATCAGGAGTTCAGAGGAATTTCTATCGATGATGTACTTACTTCTATGAGTGGTGTGGAAGATGAGGAAGAAGCAGATGAGGATGATTCCCTGGAAGATGGGTATGACGAGGAAGATGCTGAAGGTCTGGAAGAACTGGATGATTCAAACACAGATGAATATTATGATGAAGATTCGGATGAAGAAGTGTATGAAGAATCTGATGAATACGATGATTCCGAAGATGCACTGGATGAAGAGGATTATGACGGAGACCTGGATGGGGATGATATGGATGCAGACGACCTGGATGCAGACGAAGAACCGTTAGATGAAGAGCTGCCGGAATATGATGCCGATTTGGAATGTGATCTGGAAGATGTCAGAGATGAAGATACTGCGGATGCGGACGAAGACGGGGAAGAATTCGAATACGAAGAGGACTTGGACGAAGACGCAGAAGATTATGAGTATGAATATGAGGAAGAACCGGAAGACGTAGTCGAATACGAATATGAAGATGATGCGGATGAAGGCATAGAATACCCCGATGCAGATGAGCGGGAAGAAGAGTCAGATTCCCTGGATGAAACAGATATGACAGATGAGCAGGAAATGCCGGACGAAGTGCAGATGCCAGATGAAGTGCAGATGCCAGATGAAGTGCAGATGCCGGATGAAGTGCAGATGCCGGACGAAATACAGATGCCGGATGAAATCGAAATGCCGGAAGCAGAAGATCCGGGGGCTACGATTGACCTGTCGGCAGCCATTGAGGCAGCGGCAAATACATCCCATCTTCATTCTGATATGACAGTGAAAGATCAGATGTTAAATGATGTGGAAGAAAGCGTACATAGAGTTGCATCAGATCCGATGTATCATCCTGCACCGGAACTGAATGCGCATGTACCTATGACGCTTACAGAGTCACAGAAGACGACACTTGGATTCTTTGCCAGAATAAAGGGTCTGGATGCACAGCTTGCCCATGCCATTTCCAAAATCAGGGAAGGCAATTTCGGGTCAGGTAATTCCAAGATCGGAAACGTGGTCATAACAGGAGATGCCGGAAGCGGCAGAACGACCCTTGGTATTAACCTTGCCAAGGTAGTCAGCCAGGAGAAGCGGCAGAATTCAGCGAAGGTGGCTAAGATCTATGCGGAAGACTTTAATAAAAAGGATATTCCGGCGACCATATCGAAGATTGCAGGCGGTACACTGATTATTGAAGAAGCCGGAGATCTGGATGAAAATGCAGTTGAGATGCTGGCTAAGGCAATGGAATTTAAGACAGACGGACTTCTGGTGATTCTGGAGGATGAGAAGAGCTATGTAAGGGATCTTCTTGCACGTTATCCGGATCTGGCATGTAAATTTAATGTGAACATTACCATACCGATCTTTACCAATGATGAGCTGGTTTACTTCGGAAAAACTTATGCCAACGATAAGGATTACCATATTGAAGAACCTGCTGTGGGACTTCTGTATGACCGGATTGGTGAGATCCAGTCTCCTGATCATGCGGTTACGGTTGCAGATGTGAAGGATATTGTTGACAGGGCGATAAAACGCGTTGACCGCATCGGTATGAGAAAATTGTTCTCAAGCCTGTCGGGAAAGCGGTTTGATGAAGAAGACAGAGTACTGCTCTATGAGAAAGATTTCAGATAAATACAATTACTTATCTGCGAAAAGGAGTTTCTGAAGAGAAGCTCCTTTTTGTTGACATTTTGTATACCGAACGGTATAATAATAGCAGAAGGAGAATTGCGATGGATAATAAACAGTTGATTATGGAAGCTGCACTGGAGTTGTTTTACCATAAGGGATATGATGCAGTGGGAATACAGGAGATTGTAGAAAAGGCAGGAATTACGAAACCCACGCTATATTATTATTTTGGGAGTAAATATGGGCTGCTGGAAAGCCTTCTGAATACGCAGTTTGAAGAATTCAGAATACGCCTGGTTAATGCGGCTGCGTATAAAGGGGATCTCCCCATGACCCTGTATCATCTGGCATCCGCATTTATTGATTATGCAATATCTCATAAGAAAACCTATATGTTAATGATGGCTCTGTTTTATTCGGCTAAGGATAACGATGCTTATCGTGCGGTTCAGCCGCTGCTGAGTGAGTTTTATCACATTATTGTAGGTGTGTTTGAGCAGGCGGAAGGGCAGCTGGGAAATATGCGGGGACGCCAGAGACAGTTTGCTATTGGATTTATTGGAATATTAAGCCATTATATTTTAGTGGTATGTGAACAGACAGAAATGGAAATCATTGTTAGTGACGACACCAAGCGGAGCCTGGTGCATCAGTTTATGTATGGAATATATTCGTAAAGGAGAATGACAGAAATGAATAAATGGTATGATGAGGCAGTATTTTATCACATGTATCCCCTGGGAATGACAGGGGCACCAAAAGAAAACAGAGAAAATGGAATAATTCACAGATTTCAGGAATTATTTCCCTGGCTGGCGCATATAAAAGAAATTGGGTGTACTGCAATTTATATAGGGCCGTTATTTGAATCTACCACACATGGTTACGATACGAAGGATTATAAAGTAGTCGACAGGCGCCTTGGTGACAACGAAGATTTTAAGAAATTTGTGGAGATGGCCCATGGAGAAGGAATCAAGGTGATTGTCGACGGGGTATTTAATCATACGGGAAGAGAATTTTTTGCTTTTCAGGATATTAAACAGAACAGGGAAAATTCTCCTTACCGCAACTGGTATAAAGGAATTAATTTTGGGTGGAATACGCCATATAATGACGGTTTTGGATATGAGGCATGGAGAAATTGTTTTGAACTGGTTAATTTAAATCAGTCGGAACGTGCAGTAAGGGATTATTTGCTGGATGTAATCTGTTTCTGGATTCAGGAGTTTGATATTGACGGCATCCGTCTGGACTGCGCAGACTGCCTGGATTTCGATTTTATGAAAGAGATGCGCCGGGTTACGGAGTCTGAAAAAGAAGATTTCTGGCTGATGGGTGAAGTCATCCATGGGGATTACGCAAAATGGGCAAATGATGAAGTGCTTCACGCGGTTACCAATTACGAACTTCACAAGGGGCTTTATTCCGGCCATAATGACCATAATTACTTTGAGATTGCCCATACGGTGAAGCGTGAGTTTGATGAAAACGGCGGGATCTATAAGGGAAGAACGTTGTATTCCTTTGTAGACAATCATGATGTGGACCGCATTATGAGCAAGCTGACCAATAAGGATCATATCGATCCGGTATATACGCTGCTCTATACCCTTCCGGGAATTCCCTCCATCTATTACGGTTCGGAATGGGGCGTTGAAGGAAAGAAGGAAGGCGGAAATGATGATCCGCTGAGACCGCATCTGATTCTGGAAGAATGTGAAAAGAATAATCAGCATCCTGAGATTATCCGGCATTTAAAGGAGCTTGGAGAAATCCGAAAAGGAAACCAGGCACTTGCCAGTGGAATTTACCGGGAGCTGGTATTGACCAACCGCCAGTATGCTTTTGCCAGAATACTGGGGAAGGAAGCGGTGGTTACTGCGGTTAATAACGATGAAAATGCAGCAGTTATGACAATACCGCTGCCTGTGGAAGCAGAAAGCTGTGTGGATGCTGTTACAGGGGAAAAGGTCGCTGCAGATAATGGTAAGATTACGGTAGAAGTAAAAGCGTGTGGAAGCGTAATGATAAAAATAAACCAGGGGTGAGAAGATGGCAGAGAAAAAGCAGGCCAGAGGAACGGCGAAAAAGGCTGAGAACAAAGGGCTTTTGTTTGGCGATTTAGACCAGTATCTGTTTGGTCAGGGAACACATTATGATATTTATAAAAAACTGGGTGCACATCCGCAGAAAATCGGAGGGACAGACGGCGTTTATTTCGCCGTCTGGGCACCAAATGCGGCAGATGTAAGTGTAATTGGGGAATTTAACGGCTGGAATGAGAAAGCCCATCCTATGAGGCGTATAGACCCTATTGGCGTGTACGAGGCATTCATACCGGAGGCATCTGTGGGCAGTCTCTATAAATATTATATCACTACCAAAGACGGACGGGCTTTATATAAAGCTGACCCATATGCCAACCAGGCGGAAGTCAGGCCGGGAACGGCGTCCCGGATTGCCTGCATCAGCAACTTTAAATGGGGAGATGCGGGATGGATTGCTAAACGTGCCCAGACAAATCAGGATGAAGAGCCGATTTCCATTTACGAAGTTCATCCGGGTTCCTGGAAGAAGCATCCCCGGCATGAGGGAGATGAGGACGGATTCTATAATTATAAGGAGCTTGCCCATGATCTGGCGGATTACATAAAAGAGATGGGGTATACCCATGTGGAACTGATGGGAATTGCGGAGCATCCGTTTGACGGGTCCTGGGGATATCAGGTGACCGGGTATTATGCACCCACGTCCCGCTACGGAACGCCTGCAGACTTTATGTATTTTGTGAATTATATGCATAAAAATAAGATTGGTGTCATACTGGACTGGGTACCGGCGCATTTTCCAAAGGATGCCCACGGACTTGCAGAGTTTGACGGAACCAGTACATATGAATATGCAGACCCGAGAAAGGGTGAACATCCGGACTGGGGAACCAAAGTTTTTGATTTTGGAAAAAGTGAGGTTAAAAATTTCCTGATTGCCAATGCCCTTTTCTGGGTGGAGCAGTACCACGTGGACGGATTGCGGGTGGATGCGGTAGCATCAATATTGTACCTGGATTACGGCAGAGAAAACGGTCAGTGGCTGCCTAATAAATACGGCGGCAATAAAAACCTGGAGGCAGTCGAGTTCTTCAAACACTTAAATACCGTTGTCCTGGGGCGCAACCACGGGACCCTTATGATTGCAGAAGAGTCAACGGCATGGCCCAAGGTTACCGGCAAAGCAGAAGAGGACGGGCTTGCTTTTTCCATGAAATGGAATATGGGATGGATGAATGATTTCCTGGAATATATGAAGCTGGATCCTTATTTCAGGCAGTATAATCACCATAAGATGACATTTTCCATGACATACGCCTATGCGGAAAAGTACGTGCTGGTGCTGTCCCACGACGAGGTGGTTCATTTAAAATGTTCTATGATCAGCAAAATGCCGGGGCAGTATGATGATAAGTTTGCTAATTTGAAGGCGGCATATTCTTTTATGATCGGACATCCGGGGAAGAAGCTGCTGTTCATGGGACAGGAGTTTGCCCAGTTCCAGGAATGGAGCGAAGCCAGGGAGCTGGACTGGTATCTGCTGGGTGAAGAGAGACATGCCCAGATGCAGCATTTTGTAAAAGAGCTGCTCCATCTCTATAAAAAGACCCCGGCACTGTATGATCATGATTATGACCCGGGCGGATTTGAGTGGGTAAATGCAAATGACAATGAAAGAAGTATATTTAGCTTTATCCGCCATTCTAAAAACGGAAAAAATAACCTTTTGTTTGTAATTAATTTTACTCCCGTTGAACGGAGCGATTATCGGGTGGGCGTTCCCAGAAGAAAGCAGTATAAGCTGATTCTGGACAGCAATGCCATCGAGTTTGGGGGAACCGGAAAAGTCCAGCCTGAAATCTACAAGGCAGTTAAAAAAGAGTGTGACGGCATGACGTATTCCTTTGGGTATGAACTGCCGGCGTATGGCGTGGCGGTATTTAAATTTTAACCGATGGAACGGGGACGGTAAATTAATATTAATTATATCAAAGCTTATAAAATGAGTGCTTGTTGCTTGTTTTATAAGCTTTTTGGTAATTTTGCCCTACTCCCACAAAGTATCCTTAATCAGCTAAACCCCATATGCATTTAATAGAACACTATAAATCGTTCGCTGCAGTACCAGAGACTGTTTTAAAATTCATTAGATTACTTAAATATGAGTAAAATAACGATTTATATGTTTCATTATGCAGTTTTATGAATAAATAGATATAACGTTTTACCAGTTGAATTTAAAGGGGTTTTAGTGTTATACTTAGAGCTGGGGAGAAGTTTAGTTAAAAGTTTTACTAAATGTTTATCTCTAAAATATTTTACAGGGGAGGAATATATCGTTATGGCGACTATCAAAGAGGTGGCGAAAGAATGCGGCGTTTCTATTGCTACGGTTTCCAATATTCTGAATGGCAAAGGAAGGGTTGGGGAAGAGACAAAGGAACGCATTCTTAAGACAGCAAAAGAAATGGGATATGTGCCAAATATGATGGCGAAAAATCTCAAACAGCGCAGTTCCAGGACTATTGGAATTATTACAGAAGACCTGACGGTATTTAACTGCGTGGAAATTGTGGACGGCATAAATGAATACCTGGAAGAAAAGGATTATACGTTTCTGCTGGGGAACCTGAGGCTTTATAAAAAATATGACAATGCTTTTTATCACCATGAGGATTATAAAAAGCAGGTTGAAGAAGAATTCTTAATTATGCAGAGCAAGCAGGTAGAGGGCATTATTTATATCGGGGCACACTGCCGTGAGATAAAGAGTATCCCCAAGGGGCTGAAGTGTCCGCTGGTGGTGGCGTACGGCTTTGCCGGCAATAAAGAGATCCCGTCCGTTGTATTTGACGATGAACAGGCAGCTTATGAAGCTACCCTGGAATTGATCCGGGAGGGACATAACCGCATAGGCGTTATATCAGGAGATAAAGACAGTCTCCATACTTTTTCCAGAATGGTGGGACATCAAAAAGCATTATATGAGAACAAGATCTTATATAACCCGGCGCTGAACGTGACGGGGAACTGGCTGAGAAGCATGGGATATGAGGCGTGCGGACAATTGCTGAAGGAAGACGTGACGGCGATTTTTGCTATGAGTGACGTGATGGCGCTGGGAGTTTACGACTATGCCAATGACCATGGTGTGGAGATCGGAAAAGATATTGCCCTGATTGGAATTGATGACAGGCAGTTCAGTACGGCGTTTAAGCCGGCACTGACCACAATGGCTCTGCCTCTTCATGAAATCGGGAAAAAGGCTGCGGAAATTGTGGTGGAACAGGTAGAAGGCACCTTGGAAGGGGAACCGGTCTATCCCTATAAAATCAGATGCAGGCTAAAGAGAAGACAGTCCGTGGATAAAACGATTAAGCGAGAAATAGATGATATTTAGTGTATATAATGATTGGAAATATTTAGACTAAAGGAATATGAATGTGTTAATATGTACATGTGAATTGGCATGTACATATTTTTTTTGACATTTTTGTGAAAAAAAGTATTGCATTATTTTGGTAATTGTAGTATAGTACTGATATCAGATAAAACGTTTAATCAAAACCCGCTGGACATAGCGTTGGTACCGATAAGAAACGACGGAGGCATTTATGGAAAAACTAACCTTAGTTGAACTAAACCGTACAAAGATACGGGATTCCTACTGGGATAGATATATAGACCTGGTGAAGAGTACGATTATCCCTTATCAGTGGAATATTTTGAATGATAATATACCGGATGTTCAGACAAGCCATGGGTTGATGAATTTTAAAATTGCAGCAAAAAGAGAAACCGGTGAATTTTACGGAGTTGTTTTTCAGGACACAGATGTAGCAAAGTGGTTAGAGGCAGTTGCACTTTCCCTGGCATCAAAGAAAGATGACGAGCTGGAGCATACAGCAGATGAAGTCATTGATTTGATTGCAGAAGCACAGCAGCCAGATGGTTATATTAATACATATTTTACTATTAAGGAACCGGATAAACGCTGGAGTAACCTGGAAGAAGGACATGAGCTTTATACGGCAGGACATCTGATGGAAGCGGCGGCAGCATATTACAAAGCTACGGGCAAAAAAAAGTTTTTAGACTGTATCTGCAAATTTGCAGACTTGATATGCAATGTATTTTCTCCTCGGCATAATAAGGATGGATATCCGGGGCATCAGGAAGTGGAGATAGGGCTTGTAAAGTTATATGAAGTAACCGGTAATAAAGCTTATCTGGCACAGGCAAAAGAGTTTCTGGAACGAAGGGGAAGGGAACCCAATTATTTTCTGGAAGAAGAGAAAAGACCGGATTATAAAAGGATTTTTCCGGAGTTTGAAAATTACCTGCCCCTGTACTCCCAGTCCCATAAACCGGTACGGGAGCAGGATACGGCTGAGGGGCATGCGGTGCGGGCGGTTTATATGTACTGTGCCATGGCGGATGTAGCCTATGAGTATCAGGATCAGGAGCTGTTCCAGGTATGCACGGCACTATGGGATGATATTACACACCGGAAGATGTACATAACGGGAAGCATCGGCAGTTCCGGAATCCTGGAACGTTTTACCACAGGGTATGATCTTCCCAACAACTGTAATTATTCGGAAACGTGTGCATCAATCGGGCTTGCGCTCTTTGGAAGAAGAATGGCACAGATTACAAGGGACAGTAAGTATATGGATGTGGTGGAACGGGCATTGTACAATACACTTTTATCCGGAGTTGCAATGGACGGGCAGAGTTTCTTCTATGTAAATCCCCTGGAGGTATGGCCGGATAACTGTCTCCCCCGAACATCCATGGAACATGTAAAGCCGGTCCGGCAAAAATGGTTTGGAGTTGCATGCTGTCCGCCAAATATAGCAAGGACGCTGGCATCAATTGGAGAATACATTTATTTTTATGATCGTTCTTCTGTCTGGATTAACCTGTTTATCTCAAGTGAGACAAGCATGGAGATAGAAGGGCACCCGGTTCATCTGAGTCAGAAAACGGCATTCCCAAATGACGGAAATATAGAAATTTCCATTGAGAATGAAGATGAAGCGGAGTTTGAATTGGCTATTCGGATACCTGAATACGTGAAAAAGTATGACCTTATGCTGGATGGAAAGCCGGCTGCGGCAAAAGTGCAAATGGGCTATGCAAAAGTAATGATTTCAGGAAAAAATCCTTCGTTGGTTTATAAATTTGCACTTGCTCCCAGAATTCTGCGAGCCAATCCCCTGGTAAAAGAGGATGTTGGCAAGATTGCAGTAATGAAAGGTCCTGTAGTGTATTGCCTGGAAGAAGTGGACAATGGAAAAAATCTTCCGGCAGTATTTTTGGACCCGGAGCAGGAACTGCAGGAAAGCTATGAAGAAAATCTACTGGGAGGAACTACAATAATCCGGACAGCAGGGAAAAAAGTGACGACAGATGGGTGGCAGAGCAACGAACTATATAAAGAATCTGATCTCACAATGGAAAGTATACCGTTAATGTTTGTCCCCTATCCATACTGGGGGAACCGCCGTACAGGCGAAATGTTAGTGTGGGTGAAAGAGTTTATCTAAGGAGGAAGAAAGATGAAAAAAAGAAGCAGAGTATTAGGGGTTTTATTAGCAACAGTCATGGCAGCTGCAAGTCTTGCAGGATGTGGAGGCAGCGCCGGAACAACAGAAGCCGTAAAAGGGACTACAGCAGAGACCACAGCAGCGGGTACTGAAGCGGCAGAGACTAAGGCAACGGAGAAAGCATCGGCTGAAACAGAAGCAGCAGATTCAGAAAAAGCAACCACAGCTGCAAGTGCAGACGCTACCGAACTGGAAATGTGGACCTTCGTGGAACTTCACGGAAACCATTTTCAGGATATGGCTCAGAAATGGAATGAGGCAAATCCGGACCGCCAGGTCAGCTTAAACGTTAATGTACTTCCTTATGAAGACATGCATAATAAACTTCAGATTGCCCTTCAGTCAGGAGAGGGCGCGCCGGATATCGTAGATATTGAGCTTGGTAAATTTGCCAACTTCTTAAAAGGGGAACCTCAGTTAGAAGCTTTAAATGACGCAATTGATCCTTACAGAGAAGACATTGTAGCTTCCAGAATTGAACTTTACAGCAAAGACGGACAAAACTATGGTATTCCAAGCCATGTAGGTGCAACCGTAGCTTTCTATAACACGGAAATGTTAGAAGCAGCTGACATCGATTATACCACAATTAAAACTTATGCTGATTTAAAAGAAGCAGGTCTTAAATTAAAAGAAGCAACCGGCAAATACATCATTTCGGCAGATACCAGTGCATTATGGCAGTTAAACGACCTGATTGCACAGCAGAAAAAAGACTGGGTAGATGAAGCAGGCAATGTAAATGTAAATATTCCGGAAGCACAAAAAGGACTGGAAACTTTAAAAGATCTCCAGACGGCAGGAGTTGCAACTACAATTCCAGGCGGCAACCCGGATACAGAAGAAGCTTACGCTTACTATAATGCAGGTGAAGTGGCATGTGCGATTATGCCAATGTGGCAGATGTCCAGATATACCAGCTATATGACCGATTTAAAAGGTAAAATTGCAATTGCTCCGGCTCCGGTTCTGGAAGAAGGAATGCCATCTTCAGTCGGCGGCGGCGGAACAGGTACCTGTGTTACAAACCAGTGCAGCGATGTTCAGCTGGCAAAAGATTTCCTTGCTTATGCAAAACTCAGCGTAGACGGCAATATCGGTCTGTGGAATAACCTTGGATTCGACCCATGCAACATGGATGTATGGACTATGGAAGAGGTAACACACAATCCGGATAATGAATTTGTACAGTATTTTAAAAACAACCCATTTGACGTATTAAATGAAATTAAAGATCAGATTGGACTGATTAAATCTACAGAAGCTTATCCGGCAATCAACAGCACATTCAGTGCAACTACTTTAAATGCAATTTTTGACAGCGACCAGGACATCACTACGGCTCTGGAAGAGGCGCAGTCACAGATTGAAAATGAATTACAATAGGTGGGTGCCTCGCTTTGTGAGATGTGACAGCTAAAAACAGGGGGGCGTAGAAAGCTACGTTCCCCTGTCTTTGTAAAAAGGAACACGGAATGCAGAGTTCGGGAATGGAGAATTCCGTCCTGAATCATGCAAATGGTGAAAGGGGTAGAAAAATGAGTGGCAGGAAGACGGTACAGGTACAACAGCAGGAAGAAAAAAAATTGAATTTCCGGAAATTATTATATTCCCAGAAAATAGCACCTTATGTGTTCATACTTCCGTTTGTCTTAACGTTTTTAATATTTTGGCTGTTTCCGTTGGCGAAGGCCGGAGTTATGAGTTTCCAGGAGGTTCTGCCGGGGCAGACATCCTTTGTGGGAATTAAAAATTACAGTAAATTAGCAGGCGACCGGATCTTTAAAATAGCTCTCTGGAACAGTCTGAAATATATGATCGGGACACTGGTTCTCTTAATACCGATTCCCATGCTGCTGGCATACATGATTAACAGTAAATTGATGGTGGCAAAAGAAATGTTTAAATCCGTATTTTTTGTACCGATTCTCACCTCCATTGTGGTTGCGGGTACTATTTTCCGCCTTATGTTTGGCGAAATGGACTCTGCATTTATGAACAGCATTATGACTGCGCTGGGATTAGAGCCGGTAAAATGGCTGAAAAACAGTTTTACCGCATACGTGGCGCTGCTGTTTCTAGCCTGCTGGCGGTGGATGGGTGTCAATATGCTGTATTTTATCTCCGGGCTAAACGGCATTCCAACAGAACTTTACGAGTCGGCATCCATTGACGGAGCCACTTCTTTTAAGAAGTTTATCTATGTGACACTGCCTATGTTAAAACCGACTATAACTTATGTTCTTACAATCAGTATTTACGGCGGTCTGGCGATGTTCACAGAAAGCTACATGCTGTGGGCAGGAAAGGATTCCCCTCAGAATATCGGTCTTACCATCGTTGGCTACCTGTATCGGCAGGGAATCCAGAAAAATGAAATGGGTTATGCGGCAGCAGTCGGAGTCATCCTGCTGGCAATAACTATGGTGATCAATATTGCGCAGCTGACGTTTTCAGGCATGTTTAAGAAGGAGGACTAATGGGATGGCACAGCAAAATGTGGGTGGAAAAACAAAAATTATATGGATGAAAATCTTCTTATTCGTATTCTTTACGCTGTTAGCAATTGTCATACTGGTGCCCTTTGCCGCAATGGTAATCGCCAGCTTTAAAGATGGTAAAGAACTGATCCAGTATGGACTGAACCTGAAGATTGAACCGGAAAAGATGAGCCTTAAGAATTATGTTTATCTGTTTACCGGTGAGCACAGTTATTTTACCTGGTTTATTAACAGTGTATTTCTCACAGTGGTCCAGGTAGTACTGACCCTTTTGGTGAGTGCCTGTGTGGGATACGGATTTGCGGCTTACAATTTTAAAGGGAAAAATTTCTTCTTTGTATGTGTACTTCTGATCTTAATGGTACCATTCGAAATTTTGATGCTCCCATTATATAACCAGATGATCGGCATGAAACTCAGCAATACATATACCGGAATTGTCCTGCCTTTTATGGCAAATGCCTCCACTATTTTCTTCTTTCGTCAATACCTGGAAGGTATTCCCAAAGAATTAATTTCCGCAGGGCGTGTGGATGGAGCAACTGAATATGGAATCTTTGCAAGGCTGATTTTCCCAATTATGAAACCGGCAATGGCTTCTATGGCGATTTTAAACGGCATGACTTACTGGAATAACTTTCTGTGGCCGCTGTTGATTTTAAGGGATGATAAGAAGTACACCCTGCCAATCGGTCTGAATACGTTATTGACACCTTATGGAAACAATTATGACCTGCTGATCGTGGGTTCCTGCTTCTCGGTAATTCCCATATTAATTCTGTTCCTCTGTTTTCAGAAGTATTTTATAGAAGGTATGGTAGCGGGAGCCGTGAAAGGTTGATGGAGGATATGAATATGAATAAAAATGCAAAAATGATCATTGATAAAAGTTTTCGGATTGCAGAAATTGATAAGAGAATCTATGGTTCTTTTATTGAGCATCTGGGAAGGGCTGTTTATAACGGAATCTATCAGCCGGGACATCCGTCAGCGGATGAAGAGGGATTCCGCAGAGACGTGCTGGATCTCGTGAAAGAGTTACAGGTTCCGCTGATCCGGTACCCGGGCGGGAACTTTGTGTCCAATTACTTCTGGGAAGACGGCGTGGGTCCTGTGGAACAGCGTAAGAAGCGCCTGGAACTGGCATGGCGCAGCCTGGAAACAAACGAAGTGGGTTTAAATGAGTTTGCAAAATGGGCAAAAAAAGCAGATGCAGATATTATGATGGCTGTAAACCTGGGAACCAGAGGGATTGCGGATGCCTGTAATCTGCTGGAGTACTGCAATCATCCGTCGGGTACTTATTACAGTGACTTAAGAAGAAGCCACGGCGCTAAAGAGGCATATGGAATTAAGACCTGGTGCCTGGGAAATGAAATGGATGGAGAATGGCAGATCGGGCACAAAACGGCAGATGAATACGGACGCCTGGCAGCGGAAACCGCTAAGGCGATGAAACTGATAGACCCGTCCATTGAAATGGTGAGCTGCGGAAGTTCCTTTGTGGCGATGCCTACATTTCCGGAGTGGGAAGCGGCAACCCTGGCGCATACGTATGATTATGTGGACTACATTTCCCTGCACCAATACTATGGAAATACCATGAATGATACGGCTGATTATCTGGCGCTGACCATGGATATGGAACATTTTATACATACGGTTGTGTCAACCTGTGACTATATTAAGGCTAAGAAGAGAAGTAAAAAGGTCATGAATTTAAGCTTTGATGAATGGAATGTATGGTTCCACTCTTCAGAAGCAGATGACGATACCATGAAGAACCGCCCATGGCAGAAGGCGCCTCATTTACTGGAGGATATTTATACATTTGAAGATGCGCTGATGGTGGGCTTAATGCTGATTATGCTGTTGAAACATGCAGACCGTGTGAAAGTGGCATGTCTTGCACAGCTGGTAAATGTAATTGCACCGATTATGACGGAGAATGACGGCGGCGTGTGGAAGCAGACCATTTTTTATCCATTCCTTCACGCATCTCTGTATGGAAGGGGAACGGCCCTGCAGCCGATTCTGGATACGCCAAAACACGATACAATTGGTCATTGTGATGTTACGGATATTGAAACAGTGGCTGTGTACCGGGAGGAAAAGGAAGAGGTTACCATATTTGCGGTTAACCGGAATATTCACGAAGATATCACCCTGAGCTGTGACTTAAGGAGCTTTGCGGGATATGATATTTTAGAACATATTATAATGGAAGAAGGTGACTTGAAGGCAGTCAATACTTATGGCAGGGAACAGGTTCTGCCAAAGCACAGCAGTGAGTCCGTAATGGATAACGGAATGCTGGAAACGAAATTACATAAGGCTTCATGGAATGTAATTCGTCTGGGGAAACAGGGAAGGTAATTGAAAGAGGAACGAGGAGGTTCGCAAATGAAAAAGAAACGATTGGTGAATGGGGCTGTTAAGGTAACTGCATCGGTACTGGCACTGGCTATGACAATAACATCCATACCTTTACCGGGGCTGTCAGGGACAGATACGGTTTATGCAGCAGAGAAATCCACAGAAATAGATGAATCCACAGAAACAGATGAATTTTTTGTTGCACCTGATGGGGAAAGACCAAATAATGTAGCAGGGAGCGCAGACGTTTCCACCAGTTATATTTCAGGCTGGGAAACTCTTACTGCTGTAAATGACGGGAAAGTGTCCAAGACTTCCCAGACAGGAAAAGAAGAAACGGGGGCATGTTATGGTTCCTGGGGGAATCCTGCCAAGCCTGCAAGTGAAACGCTGACATATACCTGGGAAAACGAAGTGGAACTGAACAGCAGCGGAATTTATTTCTGGTATGATGGGGATGAACCAACTTCCGGTGGAATTAAAATTCCAAAATCCTGTAAATATGAATATATGGATGCGGATGGTAACTTTGTAGAAGTTTCAAATGCCCGGGGACTTGGATGTCTCCCGGATGGATTTAATATTACGTCCTTTGATACCGTGAAGACAAAAGGACTTAGAGTAACCATTGAAAAACAGAAAGCGGATGGCGATGGTGTCGGTGTAATTGAATGGGAAGCATACGGAAAAGTAATGCCTTTTAATATTGCGCCAAGAGCAGAAGCATCTGCAAGCATAAACCGACCGGAGGATTTAGGCGGGGTAGATGCTTTAAATGATGAAGCAGAACCCAAAGCATCTGCGGGTTCAGGAGATGGACTGGTCTGGCACAGCTGGACAAATGAGGGACAGATGGCATACGTGCAGTACACCTGGCAGAAAGAAGCCACCATTGACAGCACGGAAATTTACTATTTCACAGATAATGGCGGTATTCTTATCCCGGAAAAAACCGTAGTGGAATACTGGGATGCAGCAGCGGGGGCATGGGCGGAAGCAGCCGTAGTCACCGATCAGAAACTGGATGCGTACAATGTAGTGCAGTTTGACCAGCCTATTAAGACCAACCAGTTAAAGCTGACTATGACGCCCCAGGGCTATGGAACCACCAGTAAACATGCGGTAGGAATCAAGGAGTGGAAGGTTCTGGGCAATGCAGAAAAGCCAAGCGGCGAAATGGAACTGTCGAATGATTATTTTTATCTGAAGATTGGTAAATACGGGCACATTGACGAACTGAAGATCCAGGGGGACCTGTATGATACTAACTATGTGTTAAATGCTGAATATGCACCTACCCAGGGAGCGTCCAAGGAACATCAGTGGATGGGTGAATTAATGTTCCAGACGAAATGGGAGGGGGAAGAGAACTGGACGGAATCCATGACCAGTGCCTCCGATAATGGAAGTAAAACGAGAAAAATCGAACTGAAGGGTAATAAAGTAGAAGTTACTTATGAAAATGCCAAAGAAGAAAAGGGCATTAAGGATTTCAAACTGGTAGAGACCTATGAATTAGTGGATAATCAGATCGTTTGGTCCATGACAGTAACCAATACAGAGGACAAGAATCTGATTATCGGAGACTTTGGCGTGCCGATGCCGTTCAGTGAGTTCTGGCCCGGCGGAACGCAGGTCTATGAAACCTCCGTAGTGGACCACTCTTTTGTGGGACAGGATTCCAGCTATATCTATGCCAGCAGGCCAAGCGGCCAGGGCAAGTTCCTGCTGTTTACCCCGGATACTTCTACCGGAGCGGGATTTGAGTATCAGGACCACTGGAGAATTAATAACGGACATGCCGGTTCGGTATGGGCACAGGATCAGGGCGGCTGGGCAAATGGGCTGAATGTATTCTATATCCATTCCGACGTAATCAAGTCCACCGGAAGCAGTTATCTGGAAAATACATCCCTGACGCTGGCACCTGGAGAGAGTAAAACATATACGTTCAAATTTACCGGTGTGGAAGATGAGCAGGATATGAAGACAAAGCTCTATGAAGAAGGTATTGTAGATGCGGTAGCGGTGCCCAGTATGGCATTTTCCGTAAATATGCCCGCAAAATTCTACCTGCATACTTCATATGGAGAAGACCAGATTACGGATATTCAGATAAAGTGTTCCCATGATACCGGACTCTATGAGGGACTTCAGAAATCCGTATCCAATAAGCAGGAATGTACCAAGGATGAGGGAACGAAAGCAGAGTATCTGGAAACCGTTACACAGGATGGGGAACAGTACCACATTTACAACTTACAGCTTTCCTGCCTGGGTGCCAATCATATGGAAATTACATATGGGGACGGCAAAAAGACAACACTGCAGTTTTATGCAATGGACAGCGTAGAGGATGCGCTGGAACTCCATGCAGACTTTGTAACAGAAAAGACACAGGTAAATGCACCCGGAGAGATCTACGACAAGATCTTTGATGACTGGATGATGGATACAAAGTCCGTCCGCGGCGTATACGAAGGATACTTTGGATGGGGCGATGACTGGGGATTCACCCATGGAGAATATCTGGCGGAAAAGAATGTTTATCAGCCGGTGAAAGAGCAGATTACGGCAGTGGATGAATATCTGGATACCTTTATCTGGAACGGTTTGATGAAGGAACACCAGGAAGATTACATGGTAAATGACTGGCTGGACAATGAACCGAACAATACCGGACAGGGCATATACCGCGGTTATGCTTACCCCCATGTATACAATACCTATTTCTCTATGTACAAGATTGCTGAGAAATATCCGGATATGATCGATTATGCCGAAGATAAGGGAACCTATCTGCTGCGTGCCGCAAATATTTTAAAGGCGCTCTATAGCAAAGGGGTATCTTATAACTGGGATACCGGGCTTATGGGTGAGTCTACAACACCGGATATCCTTGCAGCATTAGAAGCAGAAGGGTATTATGATGAGGCTTCAGACATAACCGAAATCATGAATACGAAGTATAATAAATTCAAAGGGAACAAATACCCGTACGGTTCCGAGTATGCTTATGACAATACCGGAGAAGAAGCGGTATATACGCTTGCAAAATTAAATGACAACACCGATATGATGAGCAAAATCGACTTAAAGACCAGGGCTTGCCGCGGTCTGCAGCCAATCTGGTACCACTATGGAAACCCTACCACTATCTGCGGTGAAAACTGGTGGAACTTCCAGTATACGGCATCACTGGCTGGCTATTGTATGGATGACTGGTTAAGGCTTCAGGATAACGGTATGACAGAGACCGAAATGGCAGATGCAGCCCGTGTGAACTACGCAGGGAAACTTGCAAACCTTACCTGTATAAATTCCGGTCAGATAGATGCAGACCCGGAAAATATCGGTACGGTATCATGGACTTACCAGGCTGAGCTTGGCAATTCCGGCGGACAGGGAACCGGCAACGGAAATATTCATAACGGATGGCGCCAGATGTCCGGAGAGGCAGATACCGGATTATTCGGAGCACTTCGAATTCTGTCTTCTGACGTAACCACAGACAATATCTTTGGATTATTCGGCTATGGATGTGAAGTAACGGAAGCTGGCGGATTCTATCAGGTAAAACCTTTAGACGGTGTTTATACCAGATTGAATTTTATTAACCAGAAGCTTTCCATTGAACTTGACAGAGACCAGTATACACAGGCAAAGGTAAGTAAAGACAGTAACTATGTGGAACTGAATGTAAGAAACCTGGAAGTTTCCAGTCATGAATCCGATATTGAATTAACAGGATTAAAACCGGGATCTTATCAGATTAAAGTAGATGGTAAAGTAACCGGCAGCTTCCAGTATATCGGAGAAACAACTCTGGTATCCGTTCCGCTTCCGGCAAATGAGACAGCAAGTGTTGTAATTGAAGAAGGGGAACCTTTGGAAAATACTGCCCCCACTGTGGATGCAGGCAAAGATTTAAATGTATACTTATCCGATACTTACCGTCTGGAAGGTTCTGCAAAGGATGACGGATATCCGGACATGACGCTCACCAGTTTGTGGGAAGTAACCACCAAACCGGAAGGCGCAAATGTTACCATTGCAAATCCTGAGAAACTGATCTCCGGAATTACTGCAGATCAGGCAGGAACATACCAGCTTAAACTTATAGTAAGCGATGGGGCATTAAGTACAGAAGATACTTTAACCCTCGTTGTAAAAGAGGATGAAAAGTTACCGGAAGTTCTTGCAAATTATGAATTTGAAGAAGTGGATGTATTAAAAAGAATTGTAAAAGATTCTTCAGCAGCCGGAAATGATGCCGCTGCGGTGAGCAAGCCGGCAGTGGTGGAAGGCAAAGAAGGAAATGCAGTTAACTTAACCGGCACCTACTGCGGATATGTAAGGCTTCCATCCTCTTTAACAGAAAATGTGGAAGACTGCACGATTCTGGCAGATATTAAATTAAATGCAACACAGGGAAGCGGAGCGAGAATATTTCAGTTTGGCGATACGAACGGAAAATGCCTGTATGTTTCCTTTGAAGGAAAGAATGAGTTAGTATTAGGTGTAACCGATACAAAGACAAATAAGACGGCAGAACACAAGACCGGAATCAAACTGGGCACCGGGTTCTGGAAAAATATTGCATTGACCATGGAAGATCAGACACTTGTCTTATATGTGGATGGGGAAGCGGTTTATACATTGGATGACTGCGGATTCACCCTGGCTGATTTAGGGGATGTGCAGATGAATTATATCGGAAGATCCGAGAATAAGCAGTCCGCGTTCCTGAATGGTCTGGTTGATAACTTTACCATGAAATCAAAAGCGATGACAGCGGAAGAATTAGCAGATGCATATGCACCTTCAGAAGAGGCAAAACCGGTTTCTGCTGAAGTGGGAAGTTATGTAACAGTTGTAGGCAAAGCACCTCAATTACCAGAGACCTTACGTGTACTGTATGACAATGGCATTTATAAGGATTCTAAAGTGACCTGGGAAGCTGTTTCAGAAGATAAATACAGCAAGGCAGGAAGCTTTAAGGTAAACGGAACGGTAGAAGGCATGGAACAGCCTGTACAGGCATCGGTATTTGTTATGGATGGTGAAGAGACAAATCTGGCATCTTCTGCAAAAGCAACGGCAATTATTAACTCCGTACAGGATCTGGGCGGTGTGGCAGGATTAAACGATGGATTTCAACCGGCATCTTCCAGTGATACCAGCCATGGTGTATGGCATAACTGGTTAGGTAACCAGGGCGGGGAAGCCTGGGTTCAGTACAACTGGGACAAAGAAATCATGATTACGGCATCAGACGCTTATTATTTCAAAGACGGCGGCGGTAACTTTGCACCGGTGAGCGTGAAATACGAATATCTCCAAAGTGATGGAAGCTGGCAGCCATTTACCAATGTGGATGGTCTGGGCGTTGCCATTAATAAGTACAATAAGACCACATTTGATCCGGTAATGACAAAGGCAATCCGCATGACCATGACGCCGGAAAAGCTGGGCTGCGGTGTAATTGAGTGGAGAGTATACGGATATCAGGTTGATGCAGAAGAGCCATCAACAGACAAAACAGAATTAAAGAAAGCAGTGGAACTGGCTGGAACAAAAGCAGCGTATTATTATACAGCAGAGTCCTGGAGCACATTTGCAGATGTATTGGAAGAAGCAGAGAATCTGCTGACAGATGAAACTGCTGTTCAGGATGATGTGGACACCATGCTGGCAAAACTCCTTGAAGCAAGGGATGCATTAGAGATTATGCCGGGTGCAGTCAGCATGAATCTGGCACCACAGGCTGATGTTTCGTCAAGTATCGGCAAAGCACAGGCTGTAAAAGACGGCATCGATCCTGTGAATTCCGCTGACTCTTCAAAGGGAATTTGGGACAGCAGTGAGGAAGCGGGCGCAGAAGCCTGGGTTCAGTATGATTTTGAAGAGCTTGTAAGAATTGACAGTACGGATATTTATTATTATCTGGACGGTGAAACGGTAATGCTTCCAAAAGAAGCGCTGATCGAATACCTGAATGATGAAGGAACATGGACGGAAGTTCAGAAAGTAACTGAAAATAAAGAAAATCAGTACAATACGGTGACATTTAAAAAACCGGTACTGGCAACAGCAATTCGTGTAACCATGGAGCCACAGGATCAAAATGCGGCAGTGGGTATCATCGAATGGAAGGTCTCCGGCGAACTGGTAAGTTCCCAGGGTGTTAATAAAAAGAACCTGAGAAATATTCTGGATATAGCCAATACCAGGGCAGAAGCCAGATATACCTCAGAAAGCTGGGCTGTATTTGCAGAAGCACTGACTAATGCACAGAATCTGGTTAACCAGGGCGGACTGACCCAGGATGAAATTAATGCTGCATTTGATACACTTTATAATGCAGTAAATGCACTGGAGGCAGTAGAGCAGACACCGGAAATAAGAAATGCAGCGCCTGAGGCAGCAGCATCCGCAAACATTAACAGTCCAAATGATTTAGGCGGCGTAGATAAAATGAAGGATGGATTTGATCCGGCTTCCTCTATGGATAAATCAAATGGAACATGGCATAACTGGGGCCAGGAGGGGAAAGAGGCCTGGGTACAGTATGACTGGAACAGCCTTCAGGAAATTCACAGTATTCATGTATATTACTTTACAGACGGAGGCGGTATTCTTCTTCCGGCAGAGTCAAAATTCGAGTATTTAGGAGAAGACGGACAGTGGTATACAATTGACACGGTTACGGAAAATGTACCGGACGCATACAACAGCCTGACCCTGGAAACTCCGGTAATGGCTAAGGCATTAAAGATCACAATGCAGCCGGTAGTGGAAGAAAGCGGTCTGCATGGAGTTGGAATTATTGAGTGGCAGGTAATGGCTATGACCGGAATGGGAGATACTGTCATTACATCCGAACTGGAAGGCTTAATCGCAGCGGCTTTGAAAAAGTCTACAGCCGATTATACCGAACTTGGCTGGAACCAGTTACAGACAGCAGTAAGTCAGGCAAAGGATGCTTTAGGCAAAGAAAATGTGACACAGGAAGAGATTGATGCAGCAGCAAAAGCTTTACAGGAAGCAATGATTATCCGAGAAGATCCGGTAATTCCGGTGGATAAAAAAGAACTGAACAACCTGATTGCCCTTGCTGAAAGCAAACTGTCCGGTAACTATACCAAAGAAAGTCTGGATACACTTAAAAAAGCATTAGAAAATGCTAAGAAAACAGCAGCAGACGAAAAGGCAGTTCAGAAGGATGTGGATCAGGCAAAAGCAGCACTGGAAGCAGCCATCGCTGGATTAAAAGTAAAAGAAGATCCAAAGCCGGTAGTAAATAAGGCTGAATTGCAGAAGGTGATCAATTCCTATGCAGGACTGAAATCATCTGACTACACCACTACAAGCTGGTCTGCATACTTAAAAGTACTAAATAACGCTAAGATGGTAAACCTGAGTGTAAATGCAACGCAAAAAGATGTGGATACGGCGTTGTCCATGCTGCAGCAGGCATATAAAGCCCTGGTAAAGGCCCCCGTGGTTAAGCCGGTGCCGAAAAAGAATGCAGTTGTAACAGTTGGAAATGCAAAATACAAGGTAACGAAATCATCGAGTAAAAATGGTACTGTCATGTATGTAAAACCAACGAAAAAAAGCTTTAAAAAGGTTACCATACCGGCAACGGTTAAGATCAACGGCTATACTTTTAAAGTAACCCAGATCGCAAAGAAAGCATTTTACAAGAACACAAAACTCCAGAGTGTAACAATTGGAAAATATGTGACAAATATCGGACCAAGTGCATTCCGGGATTGTAAGAAGCTGAAATCCGTTGTGATCGGAGCAAGCGTAAAGCGTATTGAGAAATATGCATTTATGAATGATAAGAATCTGAAAAAGATTAAGATTATGAGTAAAAATTTAAAGACCATTCAAAAGAAGGCGTTTACCAATATTTATAGTAAAGCTGAGTTTAAGGTACCGTCGAAGAAGTTGAAGAATTACAGAACAAATCTTTTGAAGCATGGTGTGAAGTCAACTGCTAAGTTTAAAAAGTTATAATTTTTAGAGAAAGTATTGAATGTAGAATGAATGGTTAGGAAGTGCCAGAGCTTTTCTTTAGGGAAGGACTCTGGCACTTCTTTGTTTCATGCAGAAAGATCATAAATAACGTAAAAACATCTCAAAAAAGCAGTATAAAATTATTTGTTGAAAAAAATGCAACTTAATATTGACAATGATGACTGGCTGATATATAATGAACATACTTCTTACAGATAATTGTTTTATATTAGCTGTATGAGATGGATTTTTCTTGAGAATTCTTTACTTTCATAGTCAGATCGACTATATTTCCTTGGTGTTTTTTTGTAATTAGTATTTAACAATTTAAGGGGGCGATTACATTATATGTGATTTCAAAATTTATGGATCTTTAGATTATATGATTGGTATGTTTAAAAGAGGTGAGAAATGAAGGAAGTTGAATTTCTATGCCTTCTATGCCTGGCGGCAATGGCTGTTATACTGGATATATGGAAAGGGAAGATTCCGAATCTGCTGATTTTCGCAGGGGTTGCAGCAGGTGGGACATTTCAGGCCATTTATACAGGATATATGGGAATTCTTTTGTTTTTAGGAGGGGTGGGAACACCGCTGCTGGTTTTAGGCGCACTTTATTATTTTAGAATGATTGGCGCGGGAGACATAAAGCTGTTCTGTGCAATAGGAGGTTTTTTAGGAGCGATTAAGATTTTAACCTGTATTCTCATTGCTTTTCTTGTGGGGGCAGGAATATCAGTAATACTGATTCTATGGCGACGCAATCTGTGGAGCCGTCTTGCATATTTCTATGCTTATATCAGCAATTATTATCATTTAAAAAAGTGGATTCCATATCGAAGAGATGAGGATGTGGACAGCCATATGCATTTTTCGGTACCAATACTAATCAGTATTATTTTATATGTAGGAGGTTTTTATTGAAGAAAAATATTTTTGCAGTATGTGATTTGGAAGCAGCGTATGCTTATAATTTAATGGAATATATGAATATTAAGCAAAATACGCCATTTGAAGTGCAGGCATTTACCAATGTAAAAAGTCTTGGTATTTTTGCCAAAGAGCATGAAATTGAAATGCTTTTAATTTCTGCTCAGGCTATGTGCGAAGAAGTAAAAACTCTTAATATCGGACGGATTATGATCTTATCCGAAGGGGAATTGATACAGGAGTTAGCGGAATACCCGACTGTCTACAAATACCAGTCTTCTGATAATCTAATAGCAGAGGTTATGGGGTATTATGCCAACCAGAACGTAATGGTTAACCCGTTGGCGTTATTGAAAAAAGATGTGGAGATCATAGGGGTTTATTCACCCGTCAAGAGGACGCTTAAAACATCGTTTGCACTGACACTGGGCCAGATACTGGCTAAAAAAAGAGCTGTATTATATTTGAATCTGGAGGATTATGCCGGGTTTGAAACCCTTATGGGAAAGGAATTTGCAGCAGACATATCAGACCTTATGTATTTTGTGAGGCAGGGGAGCGGCAACCTGGTCTATAAACTGGACAGTATGGTGCAGAGCATTCAGAATCTGGACTACATACCGCCTGCTTTTTCCCCAATGGATCTCAGAAATGTGGAGCATGAGGAGTGGATGAAGCTCTTGGGAGATATTATTAACTTTAGCTCTTACGATACCATTATTTTGGATATCGGGGAACAGATTGATGAGGTCTTCCGTCTGCTCAAGCATTGCAGGAAAATTTATATGCCGGTAAGGGAGGACAGTGTTTCACTGGCTAAACTGGATCATTATGAAAAAGTGCTGCGTATGTGGGACTGTGAAGATATTCTGGAACGAACAAGAAAACTGAAACTGCCTTTTCACAGCAGCTTCGGACCCAGGGATCACTATGTGGAACAGCTCATGTGGGGAGAACTGGGAGACTATGTAAGAAAGTTAATTAATGAGGAAGAGAATGATGAAAGAGGCCAGGGACCAGTTCCAAATCCTTCGTAAGCGTCTTCTTGAAAAGCTGGAGAATGCAGGAAGCCTTAGTGATGATGAAATTATTGAGAAGATTAATGAAATAATTATTGAAGCAGGCAGAGAATTTTATCTGAGCCTGAAAAGAAAGGAAGAGCTGCAGAAGGAGCTGTTTAATTCCATAAGAAAGCTGGACATCCTCCAGGAACTTATTGATGATGATACGATTACGGAGGTTATGGTAAATGGTACCGAAGGTATCTTTATAGAAATAAATGGAAGGCTTATGAAATGGGATAAAAATTTTTGTACCCGGCAAAAGATTGAGGATCTGGTTCAGTCTATTGCGGCAAAAAGCAACCGCATTGTGAATGAAACCGTCCCAATTGCAGATGCCAGATTAGAAAATGGTGCCAGGGTAAACATCGTATTGCCTCCGGCAGCCATAAATGGTCCCATTATTACCATCCGGCAGTTTCCCTCACGTCCTATTCAAATAGAAGAATTAATTGAATGGAATGCTGTCACGGAAGAGGCAGCTGAATTTCTAAGACAGCTGGTCATTGCCGGCTACAACATCTTTATCAGTGGGGGTACCGGATCCGGGAAGACCACATTTCTAAATGCACTGTCGAATTTTATACCCAAAGAGGAAAGAATTATAACCATTGAAGATAATGCGGAACTACAGCTGCAGGGAGTAAAGAATCTGGTGAGGCTGGAAGCGAGAAAGGGAAACACCCAGGGCGAGCATGAGATAACCATAAGGGATTTGATTAAATCCAGTTTGAGAATGAGGCCGGATCGAATTTTGGTTGGTGAGGTGCGTGGAGAAGAGGCACTGGACATGCTCCAGGCTCTCAATACCGGGCATGACGGCTCCCTCAGTACCGGGCATGGGAACAGCCCAAGGGACATGCTGGCCAGATTAGAGACAATGGTTTTGCTGGGAGTATCGCTGCCGGTGTCTGCAATCCGAAGGCAGATTGCTTCCGGAATTGATATAATGGTTCACCTGGGAAGGCTGCGGGATAAAAGCAGAAAAGTATTAGAGATAATTGAAATAGTGGGTTACCGCTATGAGACAGAGGAAATTTTGACAAAGGTACTGTATGAATTTGAAGAGGACGGAACAAACAGGGATCAGGTTATAGGAAAACTGGTGAAAAAAAGTACGTTAACGGATACCAGAAAATTGGTGCAGCGGGGAATTTCTATCGAATAGAAGATTTAAGAGAATAGCGAAAGATACGAGAAAATATAAGTAAATTTAAAAATAGCAGACAGGAAAAAACATCCTGAGGCAGGTAAAAGGCAGTAGGAAAGGAGGGGGACAATGGACTATAACAAATATAATTTTACAGGAAAGCAGTGGGTGTTGCAGATTCTGCTTTATGTTGTAATAGATGGGATTGTAAGCATACTATTTTATCGCTCCTTTCTTGCATTTATTTTATTTCTTCCTGGTTTTTTCTTTTTCTTGAAGCAAAGGAAAGCGGATTATATTGCGGCAGGAAAAAAAGAGCTCAGCCAACAGTTTTTGACGGGAATACAGGCGGTATCTGCTGCATTAGCTGCTGGTTACTCGGTTGAGAATGCTTTTGAGGAGGCGCTGGAGGATATAGAGCGGGTATTTGAGAAAGAAGATAAGATTATAAAAGAGTTTACCTATATCAGGAACCAGCTAAAGTTGAATAATACCCTGGAAAGCTTATTGCTGGATCTTGCTAAGCGGAGCAGAATTGAGGAAATTGAAAATTTTGCAGAGGTATTCAGCGCAGCCAAAAGATCAGGTGGAGACTTGATTGCCATTATACGCAATACCATTTTATGTATCAGTCAGAAAGAAGAGACGAAAATGGAAATTGAAACATGTCTGTCTGCCAAGCGTTTGGAACAGAAAATTATGAGTGGTGTTCCATTTCTGATATTAATCTATGTATGGGCAGCGTCTCCTGGCTTTTTAGATGTGATGTACTACAATCCGGCAGGAATCTGCATCATGAGTCTTTGTTTAGTGGTCTATGTGGCTGCCTATATGTGGGGAAATAAAATCGTGGATATTGAGGTGTAGCTTATGGTGTTATGTTGGGGAATGTTAGCTGTATTTGGCGTTTTATTCGCAGCGGCATCTGCCGTTAAAATTCCGGAAGACTTGGATGTTAAGAAACTTATGATACCTTTTTATAAAATAAGTATTTTTATATTGGGATTATTTCCAAAGAGGGGGCGCTTGCTGGTTAAAAAAAGAGTAGAAAAGGATCTGGAGGCGGTCTGCGGTG
This sequence comes from uncultured Robinsoniella sp., assembly GCA_900540475.1. Taxonomy (GTDB): domain Bacteria; phylum Bacillota; class Clostridia; order Lachnospirales; family Lachnospiraceae; genus Robinsoniella. The sequence continues at coordinate 100,965 of UQGG01000006.1, forward strand.
GAAAAAACGCGGATGTTCAGAATTACTATATAGAAAAACTGGCACTGGGGATATGTATTGTGTTTATCGGAACAGGGTGTTCCCTGGGAGCACAGGTTCTGATGAGCGCGGAACAATCTTTAAAGGATGGAAAGATACTGGAGCGTCCCGGCTATGGGGAAGAGAATCTGGAAACAAGTCTTCGTGCGAAAATTGAGGGGTTAGAGGATACTTCGGATGTTTCATTTGATCTGGGGGCACAGCAGTACAGGCCAGAACAAAAACAGGAATTTATAACTAAGGCTATTGCCCGGATGGAAACAATAATACTGGGGGAAAATGAATCTCTGGATGAAGTACGGACACGATTGAATTTTCCACAGACCGTTCTTGATGAAAAAGTCCGTGCGGATTGGGAACTGGACCCATTAGAAGTAGTAGATGAAGACGGATTTATTATAGGGGATATCCCGGAAGAAGGTATTCTGGTAAAGCTGACGGCAAATCTTGAGTGTTATGGTGAAAAGGGTGAATTTTGTACTTATGCCAGGGTGATGCCGCCTGTCTATACAAAAGAAGAAGAATTACATGTTCAGTTACAAAAAGAAATTCAACAGGCTAATGAAGAAGGAGCAGAAGAGGGTGAGATAGAGCTTCCCGAGCATGTAGACGGAAAGAAAGTTGAATGGTCTGAAAATCCATCGGAAATAGCCGGGTTTCTCTGTATGGCAGCTATTGTAGCAGGAATCTGCATTTATATAGGAAAGGATACAGAATTACATAAACTTGCTGAAGAACGAAGCAGACAGATGGCAATGGATTATCCGGATGTATTATTTAAACTATCCATGCTGCTGGGAGCAGGATTAACATTAAAAGCAGCATTTTCAAAAGTTGCCACGGAATATGAAAAAAATAAGGATTCCAGGCATAAGCGGTATGCCTATGAAGAAATGGCAGCTGCCTGCCGCAAAATGGAAATGGGAATGTCGGAGACCGCAGCTTATGAAGACTTTGGCAATCGATGTCAGGAGATCAGATATGTAAAACTGGGGTCACTGCTTGCACAGAATCTGAGAAAAGGCTCCAATGGACTTATGGAAATACTGCAGAACGAAGCACTGGCTTCAATGGAGGAGAGAAAACAAATGGCGAAGCGGCTTGGGGAAGCTGCGGGGACGAAAATGCTTCTTCCAATGGGTATGATGCTGGTAATTGTTTTAGTTATCTTAATGGTACCTGCAGTGATGTCTTTTTAGATTCCATTTGAACGCGCTCAAGAGCCTCAATTTTAAAACACGCTCTGGCCGGGAAAGGAGGTGAGCAGTATGAATCATGTCAGAGATTTTATCCGGGAAGAAGATGGCATTGGGGTAGTTGAGATTATTCTTATTCTGGTGGTCTTAATCGGTCTCGTCATTATCTTTAAAAAGCAACTAACCAGTCTGGTTAAAAGCATTTTCAGCAAGATAACAAGCCAAAGCAATGGAATCTAAAGTGTGAGTACCGAACAAAAGAAAAAGAATGTTTGGAAGAATGTTCGGATAACGAAATGAAAGGGGAGTATAAAATGGGGTGTTACAGACCAAAGGGAGCAATCACGGTATTCTTAAGTCTGGTAAGTGTATTGTTTTTATCCCTGATTTGTACACTGGCTGAATCGGCAAGGACACAGGGAGCCAGGGTGAAAGCGGAAGCTGTCTTGAATATGGGCTTATTTTCAGTATTTGGAGAATATGAAAAAAAGCTTTTGAAACAATACGATGTATTATTTTTGGATGGGGCTTATGGAAGCGGTGCCTATCATACAGATAAGGTCAGGCTTCGAATGGAGGATTTCATGTCTTATAATATCAATCCCGGTAAAGGGTTTTCAGGCAGTACCTTTGATCCGCTGAAATTACAGCTAGAGGAAAGCGATATAAAAGGCATTGTGCTGGCGACAGATGAGAAAGGGGAACCGTTTTACCAGCAGGCAGTTACCTTTATGAAAGATAATCTGGGTACCGAAATCCTGAACAAATTAAAAACAGATTCAGATAAAGCCAAAGAGCAGGAGGAGGCTCAAAAGCTATATGAAAAAAGTGATGAAAATAACGTAAAGCATCTGGAAGACCTTAAGAAACAGGAAGAGGAAAGAATCGAGCAGGAAAAGCAGGAAGCAGAAAACAATAGCAGCGATGCGCAGACAGATGCAGAAATGCCTGGAACACCGGAAGAAGTGCCTGCACCGGTTGAGAATCCACTGGAAATTATTAAAAAAGTAAAGGAAATGGGAATCTTAGCATTAGTTCTCAAGGACCCGGATTCGTTATCTCAAAAAGCAGTTGACCTGTCATCCGTACCTTCGGGGCGCAGCCTTGAGAAGGGAAATCTTCCTATTATAAAGGAGCAGAGAGGTCTGAGTGGGGATGTCCTGTTTCAGGAATATCTGTTAGAGCATTTCTCTTACATGACAGACCAAAAGAAGGAAGGAGCACTGGATTATCAGTTAGAGTATATATTGTGCGGTAAAGGGAGCGATCAGGAGAACTTAAAGGGCATTGTGAACCGGCTGCTCTTGCTGCGAGAAGGGAGCAATTTTCTATATGCGTTATCAAATCAGGAAATGCAGGCACAGGCAGGTGCTTTGGCAGCCGCTATTGTGGGCGTATTTGCAGTACCAGGACTTGTGACAGTTACAAAAATGGCATTATTGCTGGCATGGGCATATGGAGAAAGCCTATTGGATGTGCGCACTTTACTGTCAGGCGGGAAGGTAGCATTAGAGAAAACGGCAGATACCTGGAAACTTTCCCTGGAAAACCTGGGGAGAATAACAGAACTTCTGCAGGAAGATGGTAATTCGGACCAAAAAGGGTTGACTTATCCGGAGTATTTAAGAATGCTGCTTTTTACCGGAAAAAAGGCGCAGTATCCTATGCGGGGGCTTGATCTGATAGAAGCTAACTTAAGAATGGAAGACAGTACAAAAAACTTTCGGGCAGATGCCTGTATAGATCAGATAAAGGTAAATACGAGATGGACAATTCCCCCTCTGTTTATGAAAGTATCCGGGGCATTTATGGGAGTCGGTGGAGAAACCGGGAAGTATGAGGCGGAGGGGAGTTTTTCTTATTAGTAAAATCAAAATATATAAGACAGATGAAAGTGAGGTGGATAAGGATGTTCTTCCGCTGTAAGAAACCCAACAGTAACAAATATAAGAATGAAAAAAGAAACAATAATAATGATCAAAATAAAATAAGAAAGGTAAAAAACTCTCTCCCGGCAATGATTCATAAAACAATCAATGACAACGGAAGAATGTCCTTATCTGCCTTGCGTAAGGCGAGCCTCACTATAGAAGCGGCGATGTCTCTGCCATTGTTTTTATTTGCCATGATATCTGTTCTATACTTTATTCAGACCGTAGATATATCAGTACGCCTGACCGGAGCAATATGTGAAACCAGCAATGAAATGGCAGTATATGCATATGTAAAAGAAGCCGGAAAACTACAGGGTGGGGGAATTTCAGATATCATTACCGGCGGACTATCTGCTGCTTATGCAAAAAACAAAGTAAAAACCAGAGGGCGGCTGGAAGAAAACCGGGGCAGCCTCAGCCTGCTCAGGTCCTCATTTTTAAAAGAAGGCCAGATGATAGATTTGGCAGGTACATATCAGGTTAAGTATCCAGTAACCCTATTGCCCATAAAACAGATGAGGATAGCTGTACGGGGAAGAGTAAGAGCGTGGACCGGCAGGGACGGCATCAATGGTGACGGCAGTGCGGAAGGTGAAGGGGCACTGGTTCTGGTAACAGTGAACGGACAGGTTTATCACAAAGATCCGGAATGTACCCATATAAAGTTATCGATTAAACCAGTAGATAAAGACTCAGTAGAACATCTCAGAAATGAATCCGGAGGTAAATACTATCCCTGCGGACAGTGCAGAGGTGGAAGTAATACAGTATATATAACGGACACCGGAGATAAATATCATTCTTCCCTGGGATGCAGTGGATTAAAGAGAGGTATTTTACTGGTTCCCATGTCAGAGGTTACGGATTGGCAGCCCTGCTCCAGGTGTGGGCAGTAAGGATTGGCTGCGTGTATAGGCAGGGAAATGAATGTTTAAAGAAAGGTATGCTATGAATAAGGCAGGTTTATTAGTGTTTTTGATCATCAGTGCGGGCATTGATATCAAACGAAAAGAAGTATCAATGGTATTAACCGGAACTTTTGCGGCGGCGGCTGTCTTCTGGAACCTTACCCATGAGGAATTACCGATGATGATCTGGATTTGTGGAATCATACCAGGATTATTACTCCTAGCTGCCGGTTGGGCTACCAGGGGGGCTGTTGGAAGCGGGGATGGTTTTGTAATTGGAGTCTGTGGTTTATTTTTAGGGGTATGGGGAAATATGGAACTGCTGTTGATTGCACTTTTTCTGGCAGCCCTGTACAGCATGGTGTTAATAGTATTTAAGAGGGTAAAGCGGAATCATACCATTGCGTTTATACCGTGTGTTTTGCTAAGCTATATAATTATGTTGGCGGTTGCCGGAGTTGAGGTGCGTTAAGGTGTGGAAGAAGAGAAAAAAAGGAAGTTATACAGTGGAAGCTGCTATGCTGATGAGTATCTTAATACCTGTTTTTATTGGCATAATTTATCTGGGATTTTATCTTCATGACAAAGCGCTGCTGGAAGGTGCTGCTTTGGAAACTGTACTCTATGCGGGGCTTCATAATACGGATGATAAGAATGACAAGGGGGTAGAATTACGGGCAGGGGAGCTGGTAAAAGACAGGTTGCTGGGTACCAGAAAGATAAAAAGTTCTGTTTCTAAAGGGAAAGGCAGTGTAACGGTAGAATATAGCGGAAGGTTTCCTGTCCCGGGACTTGTGGTCTCTTATTTTACGGGTAAGGAACTTAGAATAAACGTTAAAAAAGAATATTCATTAAAGCGACCGGGTGACACCATACGCAAAGTAAAAGGTTTGCAGAGGCTGTTGGAGAAGGGGAAAATTAATGCAGGTGAGTTATAAGAGAGATATGAATCATAATTATCTGATTTTGGAACCGGAAGAACAGATATATGGGAATGAATATCAGATCCGAATGCTATCCATAAACGATATACGAGGTCTTTTAAAGTGCAATATGAAAAAAATGGATGGTAATGTTTATTTTTACTATGAAGTTACATCAAGGCAGTCGTTGGAACGTATTTTCGAAAAGAGTACCATGACCATGGATGATATTAAAATTCTTCTGCTTGGGGTGAAATCTTCCATTGAAAATGTTGCAGGTTACCTGTTAGAACCAGATCATGTATTGTTAGATCCAGCCTATATCTACATGGATATCGAAACGAAAGAGCCCTGTCTCTGTTACCTTCCTTCTTATAAAGGTACAATTACAAATTCTTTTAAGGAGCTGGCAGAGTTTATACTGAAGAGATTAGATCATAATGATCCTGGTGCGGTTGCCCTGGGTTATGATATTTACAGGCAGACAACAGAAGAAAACTTTAGTATAGAGCAGATTATTCAAAGCGTTTACCGGCAGCAGACATCTTCTGACTTAAGGTTATGGGGAAAACCGGATCAGGCAGGACAGCCGGTACAGTCTGGCGCGAACACCGAGACAGTATCGGAGGCGCTTAAGATACAAGCAGGCCAGAACGGAAAACTGGAAGATAGTCCCTTTATTGATACTACAGACCCTGAGCTAAAAAGGCAGATGAAGGTCGAGAAGGAAGAAGGTAAAATAAAAAAAGAGGCAGAGCTTAAAAAAAATAAAGGTAAAGAAGTTAAAAAGCATAATGAGGTTAAAGAAAGAGGGGATAAAAGTGTACATTATAATAGGAAGAAACACGTTAAAACAGAAGACAGCAGTGACCTGACAAGAAACAGTTTTAACATTTGGAAGAAGGCCAGATTTAAATTAAACATCTTTATAATCGTTGCAGCGGTGTTTGCCATTGTGGGTATATTTGCAGCAGGAAGCTATTTCCAAGCAGATATGACACAACTGGGAGGAGTTGTTTTTTTCATATTGGGCGGGGTGGGCTATCTGATCTCCTTTATTAATAGGAAGAAACCCAGTAAAAACGAAAAGCAAAAGAATGAAAAGCGGGATTCTGAAGTCGTAAAAGAGTTTATGGAAGATGGTAAGAAGAATTCAGATATAGGCTTAGAGTATGAATCAGATTATGGTACAAAGGCCCCCCAGTCATCAATATTGTCAGTGCAAACAGATATGCAGGAAGATTATCAGGAGAAGCCGGAGGAGCATATCGGACAAACTACAATTCTCTGTGAAAATGAGGAGCTTAAAAAATTATGTTTTATCAGTATGGAACCTCATCTAAGGGGGAATATTCTCTTATATGAGGAAGCGTTGTATATAGGGAAGATGAAGTCTAAGGTGGATGTACAGATAGATCTTCCGGTTGTCAGCCGGGTTCATGCTAAGATCTGGAAGGAAGACGGTGTATTTTATGTTATGGATTTAAACTCTATGAATGGGACCTTTCTCAATGGAGAAAGACTGGAAGCTAACGAAAAACGTGAAATCGGCCCCTCGGACGAAGTGGCTTTTGCCACGGCTTCTTATTATATAGGAAGATAAGCATTTATCTGAAAGGAAAAATAAAAGCTTAAGTGTTAAATTTAGCAGAACTTACCTGGGATTAGTTGCAGAACCGGGTGGGTTATGATAAGATAACTTCAGAAAACAGGTGAACTTAATGGAGGAAAATAGATGAATATTATAGGAATCATTGGAGCAATGGATGTAGAAGTAGATGCGTTGAAAAAGGAAATGGAAAATAAAACGGTTACCGTTAAAGCTGGCATGGAATTCTGCCAGGGTATCTTAAAAGGACAAAACGTTGTTATAGTAAGAAGTGGGATAGGGAAGGTAAATGCAGCGGTATGTACACAGATCTTAGTAGATGTCTTCCATATAACCAGGGTAATTAATACGGGTATAGCAGGATCACTGAATGCAGGGATCGATATTGGGGATGTGGTGATTGCCACAGATCTCGTACATCATGATATGGATGCTACAAATTTTGGTTATCCCTTAGGGCAGATCCCGCAGCTGGATGTATTTGCTTTTGAGTCAGATAAAGAGATTTCAGAAATAGCAGCGAAAGCATGCCTGGAAGCTAATCCGGATATTCACGTCTTCCGGGGAAGAATCGTAAGCGGGGATCAGTTTATCAGTAATAAAGAAATAAAGAACAGAATCACGGATAACTTTGAGGCGTATTGTACCGAGATGGAGGGCGCGGCAATTGCGCAGACCGCATATCTGAATAAGATACCGTTTGCAGTGATCCGGGCAATTTCCGATAAGTCGGATGACAGTGCTACCATGGACTATCCCACATTTGAAGCGAAAGCAGCACAGCATAGTGTAAATCTTGTGAATAAGCTGATGGAAGCTTTGGCATAAGTCAGTTTGGCGGGGGAGAGGAAACCCGAACCATTCTTTGATGCAGCACATTGCACCTGCAGAATGGTTCAATCCCCTGCTGGGAGTACCCAATGTGATCTCCCACTAGCTGGAATGCACAGCTGTCAGCCCTTGTTTTAATAAAATTTCATTCAGATCAAAAAAATTTTTATTTTTATCTGCGTAAATCTGCGCCAGCCAATTCATATATTTTTTTAACATTTCTAAAGCCCTCTCCAAACTGCCTTCGAACCGCTAAAATAAATGGATTTCAAGATTTCTGATCACGGCAAAATGTGTTATTTCAAAGTGAAATTGAAGTGCCTCACATGAACCCCAAAATCGCAAAAACCCCCGTAAATAAGCCATTTCCGAGGTTTTTTTGTCGAACGATTCTGCTTTACAAATTATTTTTTGTGGGCTATGATGTCGGTACAAATCAGAAAGGTGAAGGGGGATCACAATGATAAGGTCTATCTTACAACAAAACATGTTATTTTACGCAATGGCAGCAATCTGTATTTTGGGGGTAATCAGTCAACTAGTATTAAATATTCTATATGACAGACTGATACGGGATGCAGAAAACTACACAGAAGCGAAAGGCAAGTTTATGAAGCGATTACGACAACAGTACGTCGCGAGTAAACGGTTAAATGAAGGGTTAACCAATACATCAGTCTTTGTAAAGAAAAGCATCTATGAATATCAGTGCATTGGTATGAGTCTACACCAGTGGCGCCGTATGGGAGGCACCGCACTTGTTCTATGCTTAGGTATAGCCGGGGCAGGTTATCTGCTGGCAGGTGCCCAGAACTTTGCAGCAAACATTGTACAGAATTATCTATGGGCCGGCGGAGGAGCGCTATTGCTTCTATTAGGAACCCAGGCGGTAATTGATGTTGGATATAAAAACAGGTATTTGCAGGTACAGTTGGAAGATTACCTGGCAAATTCCGGAATAGGACATGCCTACAAGGAGGTGGATCTATCATCACTATCTGAAAGTGAGAAGAAACAGGAGCCGGCAGCAGAGGCAGATTCAGTAAAAGAGAAAGAAAAGACGCCGATTTCACCGCTAGGGGTGAAAAAGCGGCCAGTGAGGCCGCTTGAGAGCAAGGCGCAGAAAGATAAGCGTGAGTTGAAACAGAATCTGGCAAGAATAAAGGAGGGGTTAGATGAAACTGCGGCAGAGCGTGAGCATAGCAAGGAGCGGAACACGGAAATCCTAAAACAAATGGATCCTGCGGAACAGGAACGAGTCATAAGGGAGGTGCTAAAGGAATTTTTGTCTTGATTAAGTGTAGTACATTTGGTAGAATGATGGATAAGAACATATAAAACACGCAAAGAAGGAGTGAATATCATGGGAAATAAAGTAACGTTTGATTATTCAAAAGCAGCTGGATTTATTGGCGAAAACGAAGTAGAAGCAATGAAAAATATAGTTGCGGCTGCCAAGGACACGCTGGTATCAAAGACAGGTGCGGGGAATGATTTCCTGGGATGGATTGATTTACCTGTAGATTATGACAAGGAAGAGTTTGGAAGAATTGAGAAGTCAGCGGAAAAAATTCAGGGAGACAGTGAGGTGTTGCTGGTCATTGGTATCGGCGGATCCTATCTTGGTGCCAGAGCGGCAATTGAATTTTTGCGCCACAGCTTTTATAATATGGTTTCAAAGGAAATCCGTAAGACACCGGAGATTTATTATGTAGGAAACAGCATCAGCAGCACCTATTTAAAGCATTTAATCGATGTTATCGGGGACAGAGATTTTTCTGTAAACATTATTTCAAAATCAGGTACCACTACTGAACCAGCAATTGCGTTCCGTATTTTTAAAGAAATGCTGGAAAAGAAATACGGCAAGGCAGAAGCAGCCAAGAGAATCTATGCTACAACGGACAAGGCCAGAGGGGCCCTTAAAAACCTGGCTACCGAAGAAGGTTATGAAAGCTTCGTAGTTCCGGATGATGTAGGCGGACGTTTCTCCGTATTAACCGCAGTAGGCTTGCTTCCTATCGCAGTAAGTGGAGCAGATATTAAGAAGTTGATGGAGGGCGCTGCGTCCGGAAGACAGCGCGCTCTGGAAGCTGATTTTGGCGAAAATGATGCATTACAGTATGCAGCAATCCGTAATATCCTGTTAAGAAAAGGCAAATCAGTAGAGATATTAGCCAACTATGAACCAAGCTTACACTACGTATCTGAATGGTGGAAACAATTATATGGCGAAAGTGAAGGAAAAGACCAAAAGGGAATATTCCCTGCAAGCGTAGATCTCACTACAGATCTTCATTCCATGGGTCAGTTTATCCAGGACGGTAGCCGTATCATGTTCGAAACAGTATTGAATGTAGAAGAGTCACAGTGTGAGTTAAAAATCGGGGAAGAGCCGGTAGATTTAGATGGCCTCAATTATCTTGCAGGACAAACTGTGGATTTTGTAAATAAAAGTGCAATGAATGGAACGATTCTTGCCCATACGGATGGAAATGTACCAAATCTTATGGTAACCATTCCGAAGCAGGATGAGTTTTCCTTAGGTGAGCTGTTCTATTTCTTCGAATTTGCATGTGGTGTCAGCGGCTACACATTGGGAGTGAATCCTTTCAATCAGCCGGGTGTCGAAAGCTACAAGAAGAATATGTTCGCGTTACTTGGAAAACCAGGATTTGAAAAAGAAAGAGAAGAATTGTTAAAACGTTTATAGAAGTGATTTTTATCGAGGTATTAAGAAAGGTATTTAGCCGCAGTCTGCGGCAGATGATGTTAAAATAGATTAGAAGCAGCTATTTTGTAACAATTAGTATTTTTAAGATAGAAGTTCATAGATATAGGTTTTAATTAGTGCGATTCCGGGGATAAGTGGGCCTAATTCTAGATATGGTTCACAAATTCAGGAAATCTGCATAAATTCATATAGAAGGGGGCTGCCTTGTGTTACATAAGGTGGCCTTTTTCCGATGGATTTTATATTGATTCAGGTAAACGCAGGAGGTAAAGATATGGGAAAGGGTAAACATAATGATGAAAACAATGATGAATACAATGATGAATACAAAGAAGAAAACAATGATGAAAATCGTGATACTAGAAGGAAAAACAATAGGAAATGATATGGATCTGTCCTGTTTTAACGAACTTGGGCAGGTCACTGTCTACGAGACAACCCGGGAACATGAGGTGGCGCAACGGGTAAAAGATGCAGATATTGTGATAATGAATAAAGTCCCCATGAACAGGGGAAATCTTAGTGATGCCACAAATTTGAAAATGATAGCAGTAACGGCAACCGGTTACAATGTGCTGGATAAGGAGTATCTGGATTCCAGAGACATAACTGTTGCCAATGTGGCGGGATACTCTACAAATGCAGTTGCGCAACATACAATTGCCATGGCGTTGTTTTTATTACATAAATTAAGTTATTATGATCAATATGTAAAAAGCGGGGAATATGTGAAAAGTGAACTGTTTACCCATTTTGGGGAGCAGATTTATGAACTGGAAGGCAAGAACTGGGGGATTATCGGATTGGGGGCAATCGGCAGGAGAACTGCCAGAATTGCGGAGGCCCTTGGCTGTCATATTATTTATTATTCCACTTCCGGTAGAAATAAGGATGCAGTTTATGAGCAGGTAGAATTTGATTCCCTGCTGCAGAGATCTGATATTATCTCCGTGCACGCACCACTCAACAAGGACACAGAGAATCTACTGAATTTACAGGCATTTGAAAAAATGAAAAAGACAGCAATTCTGTTAAATGTGGCAAGGGGACCTATTGTAAATGAAAAAGATCTTGCAAAAGCATTAAAGGAGGGGATGATTGGAGGCGCCGGGCTGGATGTCCTGACAGAAGAGCCCATGAATAAGGACAACCCGCTGCTTGATATCCAGGATAGCAGGAAATTACTTATAACTCCGCATATTGGGTGGATCAGCAGGGAAGCCAGAGAGAGGCTGATGAACGAGGTCTATTTAAATATTAAAGCATTTCAGTGCGGAGAGAAGCGGAATGTGGTTTGATTTTTATTATATGCTCTGAGGGTGTAGATCAATGAAAATTTTCATTTTGGGGATGAAAATATTCATTGATTTGTGGGTGTGGAATTTATTTTTATCTAAGTTACTTACAGCAGCAGAATAAGATGGAGAATCTAAGATTTATGTAAGACGCATAAAATGGGGAATTTCCATAATTGAGCTGTCAATTATTAAAAAATTATAAAGTTGGCACAAATTTTGCTCATTTACTTAGTATAAAATAAATTTTACTAAGGAGGTATTATCTATGACTCAGAACGACAAAAAGGAACCGAAAAGAAAGATAGTGGAGCGAAAAGTGCTGATTCCGTCCGTTATTTTTCTGATCATAATCTGCGGGATTATGTTTTTTAAACCGGAACAGAGCAGTGCGGTAATTAATTCAGCGAATTCCTGGGCAACAAGCAATCTTGGGTGGGCATATCTGTTATTTGCTGCCGGATGTCTGATTTTCCTGCTTTTCATGGCGTTTTCAAAAAAGTGGGGCAATATCCGTTTCGGGGGAGCGGATGCAAAGCCGCAGTTCTCTACCTTTTCCTGGATCGGTATGCTGATTACCGCAGGTCTTGGCGCCAGTATCATGTATTGGGGATCCATCGAATGGGCAAGCTATGTGACCGGTCCTCCTTTTGGAATAGAACCCGGAAGTGCGGAGTCCTATGTATGGGCAAGCAGCTACGGACTATTCCACTGGGGACCCAGTGCATGGGCAATGTATTGTATTCCCACCTTACCAATTGCTTATGCGTATTGGAACCGAAAACGTCCGATCCTGAAACTGAGTACCGCATGTGAAGGAATGATCGGTGAAAAGCATGCAGAAGGCAAAGCGGGCAAATTAATTGATATCTTTTTTGTAATTGGGATTATTGGCGGATGCGGAACCAGTATTGCTCTGGGTACCCCGATGATCAGTACCGGTTTAAATAAATTGTTCGGCGTACCCAAAACCTTTACCACGGATCTGATCATTATTCTGGTCTGGCTGATCGTATTTAGCGTAGCCTGTTATGCGGGAATTGAAAAAGGAATTAAGCGGTTAAGCGATTTTAACTTTAATGGAGCGATAGTTTTGCTGGCAGTCATTTTCATTATTGGTCCGACGGCATTTATTTTAAACAATCTGACTGAGGGCATCGGAACGATGCTTCAGAACTATATTAAAATGAGTACGACTACCGATATGATCTCCGAAGGAGGTTTTCCACAGAACTGGACCATCTTTTACTGGGCGTGGTGGATTGTTGTAGCTCCAACCATGGGACTCTGGGTAGCCCGTATATCAAAAGGCCGAACGGTTCGTCAGGTCATACTTGCAGAACTGCTTATCTGCTCAGGAGGATGCTGGCTGATGTATGGAGTTCTTGGAAATTATGGCATGTATCTGGACCTGAACGGAATCGTTCCTGTTTCCAAAATTGCCGCTGAATCATCAAATTATGAAGCTATTGCAGCAATGATGCTTCATCTGCCATTTGGTAAAGTGTTCCTGTTTGCATTCTGCTTCATTATGTTTATGTTCCTGGCAACGACTATTGATACCATAGCTATGACACTTGCAACTGCTACCAGTAAAAATCTTCGGGTAGGAGAAGATCCGCCTGCATGGTACCGCATATTTTGGGTAGCCGCGTTAGTAGTACTTCCATTAGCATTAATGTTCAGCGGAGGAGCGATAAAGGCTCTGCAGGCTTCGTCCCAGCTGACATCACCGCCGTTGATGGTAATATTCATTATTATGGCAATATCTTTTGTGAAATGGGTTAAGAAGGACAGAGAAAAAATAAATGCGGATATTCCGCTTACAGATGAGCCTCAGAAGGAAGATAAAACTGTAACCGAATAATTGCCGGGTTTTGGTATGGAAGGGAGCTATTTATGAGAGGTACACTGTTGATTCGTGGCGGCAGACTACTGTCACCAGGGGATGGATATTATTATGAAAAAAAAGATATTTTAATCAGAGAAGGGCTTATTGCGGAAATTCGTGAACATATAAATGTTCCGGCAGATGCAGATGTGATACAGCTGGATGGAGAGACTGTGTCGCCGGGATTTATAGACATTCACGGGCATTTTGATATGGACAGTCCCTTAAATATTGGTTTGCATCCCGACGTGGCAGGTGTCCGCCTTGGAAACTGTGCAGTGATTGACGCCGGTTCTACTGGAGCGGCAAATTACGAACAATTCCATGATAAGTATATGACAAATACAATGACACGGGTATATGCGCTGCTCAATCTGGCATATCATGGAATAAACACCTGGTCGGAACTGTCAGAGGAAGATAATCTCCGGATAGATGAGATGAAAGAGATGATCAGAAAATATCCGGGCACTATTGTGGGAGTTAAAGTCCGCTCGGACGGTGAGGCGGTGGGTAAGCTTGGGCTGCTGCCCTTCCAGCTGGGACAAAAGGCAGCACGGGAGTTAAAACTTCCATTCGTTGCCCATGTGGGAGAATATCCCCCAAAGGTAAGTGAAATGATTGACCTTGCCCAAAAGGGAGATCTGCTGACCCATTGCTATAACCGCTATGCCCCAAATGGAATACACAATAGTATGGTAGATTCCGATGGAAAAGTCCTGGATAGCGTCTTTATGGCAAAAAAGCGGGGGGTGCTGTTTGATGTGGGACATGGTGGCTGCAGTTTCTGCTTTCAGATTGCACATGCTGCATTTGATCAGGGATTTTATCCGGATATGATCAGTACCGATATTTATGCATGGAATTTCTTAAAACCAGTCTGGGGATTAATACATACTATGAATAAAATTTTACACCTGGGTATGAATATGGAAGAATGCGTGCGTTGTGTGACATCAGTTCCGGCAGATTTTTTCCATTTGGAAGGACTGGGACATTTAAAAGAAGGAAATAAAGGAGATATCACTATTTTCCATATGGAGGATCACCCCATTGAACTGGTTGATTCCAAAGGCAGGGCAGAGACCTGCAGAAACAGAATCGTAGCAGATTACGTGACGGTTGGAGGGAAGGCACATCGTCTGCTGTAGATTTAAGTTTGCCGGAGTGGTGCTGAAGTTTCCATAAATAATCGTTACAGAGTCCGCAAACTATGCTAAAATAAACTTAACAGTATATTGGGAAAACGTTCTTTAAATTGTCTGGATGGCAGTAAATCAATTTTGTGCCATACATTTTCTGTGAGGATGCCTGATACCGGGAATAAGATGAAAGCTGCTGAATAAGATGCAGTAAATGGTTATTTCCGGGAAAGGGATCTGCACAGATCAGGCATTTGAAGAACGCTTTGTCACGTCTTAAGAATAAATAGCTTGACGTAGAAAAGCAGGAGTGTGGGACCCTGAGAATGGAGAAAGGAGCGTATACTGCATTGGTGATTAACCGGATAGGGTTTATGAGCATGCAGCATACCAGGAACGATATGGAACTTCAGGTAAAAATGAGCCAGCAGATGAATATGTCACAGAGAATGATTCAATCGGTACAAATTCTACAGATGACAGGTCAGGAACTGGAAACTTATGTGAAGGAACTGGCTATGGAAAATCCGTTGATTGATTTGGAGAATATGGAACCCCCTGTCAGCCGGGAAGATGATATCCGCAGGAAATTGGAATGGCTGGAGCAGATGAATGAGGAAAACCGGGTTTATTATAATCAGGAATATGAAGAGCGTGTGGAAACGGATGTCTGGGGAACTATTGGAAAAGGCGAGGAAGAGGATTTACAGGAATACCTGCTGTCTCAGCTTTTGACTTATGATCTGGATGTGCAGGAACATACAGTTATGGAGTACATGATAGCATGTATTGATCAAAAGGGGTATTTTACATTGCCGCTGGATGATGTGTGCCGGCAATTCCAAATAGAAAATGAGAAAGCAAAAAAACTGCTACATCTCATACAGGGGATGGAGCCGGCAGGAATTGGGTGCAGGGATTTAAGGGAATGTCTGCTGCTTCAGATTGACCGCAGACAAATGGATGAACCAAATGCAAGGAAGATTATCGACTTGTACCTGGATCTGCTGGGAAAAAACCAGATGGATAAGATAGCCAAAAAGCTTGGAGCTTCGGTGGAAGAAGTGCTGGAGGCTTACAAAGTGATCCAGTCATTAAACCCGAAACCGGGAAACAGCTTTTATACCAGAGAAACATTGTCATATATTGTCCCTGATATAACGGTGGTTAAACTCAGCGGGTATTACGAAATCCTCCTCAACGAATACATGTATCCCAGAGTCATCATGAATACCTCCTATTGCCAATTGCTGAAAAAGGAAACAGATCAGGATACAAAGGACTATGTCCAGTCAAAATTGAAACAGGCAGAATGGGTTAGAAATTGCATTTCGCAGCGGAATACTACTATGATCCGGGTGGTGAAGTGTATCGTTGATCTTCAGGAGGACTTTTTTGCTGGCGGAAAAGGGCTGAAAACCATGTGCCTGTCAGATGTGGCAGACAGACTGGAAATCCATGCATCAACTGTCAGCCGCGCCCTTCAGGGAAAATATCTGCAGTGTACCTGGGGCATCTTTCCCCTGAACTATTTCTTTTCCAAAGGGGTGGAGTCCAGTGAAGACAATGGATTGGTAGCCTCAGCGGGAGTACAGGAGCGGATCAAGGAAATTGTGGCTGCAGAAGATAAGAAGAAGCCGCTCAGCGACCAGAAGATTACGGAAAGACTGGTAGCGGAAGGCATAAGGATTTCTCGCAGAACAGTGGCGAAATACCGGGATGCATGCGGGATAAGGGATGCATGCGGCAGGAAGAAGTTCTAAATAAGCCCCCTGTTCCATACGGCAGGGGGCTTTGCTTTAGTCATCCCGATACTTTTTCAACAGCTTAGAAACCGTGGACTGGTCAATCCCAAGTGCCTCTGCCGCCTTATAAGTAGAACCATAAAGTTCATATGCTCTTTGAATCAATATTTTCTCCAGTATACCTTTTGCCTCTTTATATGGCAGGATTCCATTGCACACAATGCTAAGGGCAGGCTTCTGTCTTTCGTTAATTGCTTCGTGTAAAATTTCGGATGAGACGATTTCCGATTCACTCATTACAATCATACGTTCCAGCGTATGTTCCAGTTCCCGTACATTTCCGGGCCAGCGGTATTGATACATTTCTTTGATGACATCGGGGGAAAGCTGACGCTGCAGATTGTATTTGCCGTTAAACTTTTTTAGAAAATATTCCGTGAGCGCAGGTATGTCCTCTGTCCGTTCCCGCAGGGGAGGGATCTGTATGCTGAATACGTTTAACCGGTAAAAGAGATCCATTCGAAAAGTCCCCTTTTCTACCATTTCATTTAAGTTCTGATTAGTGGCTGAAATAATCCGCACATCTGCATGATGGCGTTTGGTTCCCCCAACACGGACATAGGAATTATCCTGAAGAAAATCCAATAGCTTTATCTGAAGATGAAAAGGCATGTCTCCAATCTCATCCAAGAACAGAGTACCGCCGTGTGCCATCTCTACTTTTCCTTTTTTACCGCCTTTAGAAGCGCCGGTAAAGCTGCCTTCTTCATAACCGAACAGCTCAGCTTCGATTAAATTTTCCGGTATCAGCCCGCAGTTGATCTTTACAAAAGGCTGGGTACGCCGATTGCTGAGATAATGAATGCTCTTAGCTACAATTTCTTTTCCGACTCCGGTCTCTCCAAGTATTAAGACGGTCATTTCAAGAGGTGACGCACGCTTAATGGCATGCATGACCTTAAACATTTCTTTGCTGTCAAAGTAGAAATTCATCTGCTCAAATTCCCGCTTCTGCATCCGTTCAATCTCATAATGCTTTTGTTCCAGCTTTCGCTGTTCTGCCGCCAGCTGTTGATTTAGCTGGAGAATTTCTGCTACATTCTTTGAAGTACACACTGCATAATCTACTTCTCCTCGGGCATTAAAAATAGGGATTGCAGTACTTAACCGTTCTTCACCAGTCTGCATATGTGTCTGCAGGTTTACTTTTTTACCTGTTTTCAAAACTTCCAGTGCAGCGCTGGGATAAAAAATTCTTTTTTCCACCAGTTCCCCCAGGGTACGTCCTACGATTTCTTTTGAGGAAAGTCCCATCAGCGCTTCTGCTTTTTTATTGAGATAACAGACTTTGCCTTCCTTAGAAGAGACAATAATTTCTTCTTCAATATTTTCAAATACCTGCTGAAATCCTTCAAAGGGCATATCCATAATAGGATTGGGGGAATGCTGATTCATA
Organism: uncultured Robinsoniella sp.; assembly: GCA_900540475.1. Classification (GTDB taxonomy): domain Bacteria; phylum Bacillota; class Clostridia; order Lachnospirales; family Lachnospiraceae; genus Robinsoniella. The sequence continues at coordinate 118,668 of UQGG01000006.1, forward strand.
TTCTTAATACGGGAATCGTAATGCAGCACACCTATGGGCATTTCCTGCTCCATAGCGATTATATAGGTCCCGCATTCCGTCCTGCTAAGCGCATCCAGTGAAGCACCGGAGGGCATAAGTACAAAGGGTTTATCTGATGGGGTATCCTCAAGGCTGCAGAGGGAATGGGGGTTTTGCAGATAATATTTCATCAGATACTGTGATGAGAAGACACCTCTTACCTGCCCGTCCAGAACAGACAGGACGTAAGACGGGGTGTCATCCATCAAGCGTGCAACTCCATCTTTTAACAAATCCGATGGATGCATTATTAAAAAATCAGTATGGCATAGATCTCTTAGAATCATGTTGAACCTCTTTTCCTTTTGTAAATACAGATGAAAAATCACATTACCATGATGAAAAAAATCATCAAAATTTGTTCCCCACACTTAATAAAATTATAGCATGGTGAATTTGGGATAGCAAGGAGGATTAAAAAACAGGGGAGATAATACAGATTGGAACCTGTAATCGGAAATGCAAATACAGATATCATTTTTTTCTCAAATAATGCCTCGTGGAAATACACATTGGCATGGAAATTGCTCTAATAAATAGTGAAAGCTCAAAATAAAAGATCAGGCGTATGTCTGAGGAATTGGAGGACAAAGTGAAAAAAAATGATATGGCAAGAAGAAAAGATCATGAGTTGATTCGGAATCATGTGGCAATTTTTGATTTTACAATGGGAGTCATGGAGATTACAGGAAGTGATGCAAGGCAGTTTTTAGATGAAATGTGTGTAAATGATATTGCGCATCTGGTTCCCGGAAAGGTAATGTACACCAGTATTTTAAATAAAGATGCGGTATTTGTGGATGACGTTACCGTATATTGCTACCATGATGAAAAATACTGGATGATATCAGCATTTAAGGACAGCACCTTAAAATGGTTCCACCAGCACAAAGGAAAAAAGGCCGTCCGATTTGAAGATCTCAGTGATAAAATAGCGTTGTGGTCAATTCAGGGACCGGATTCCAGACGTATGCTGGCATCCTATCTCCGATATGACATGACAAATATGAAGTATTATACCTTTATGGAAAATGAAGCCGGGGGTATTCCTATTATCTTCTCACGCACTGGATTTACCGGAGAGCTGGGATTTGAAATATTTGCGGATAATACCCGCATCGGGCAGATCGTGTCAGATCTTTTGGAAGCGGGAAAGAGATATGGTGTACGTGTAATAGAAAGTGATGTCACGTTAGAAAGTATCCCAACAGAAAAAGGCTTGATTACAGTTCGCGATTTTGGCGGTACCAACCCGCTGGAAATGGGAATGGAACGTTCTGTGAAATTCGATAAGCCATTCTTTATCGGCCAGGAGAAATTACTTGAAATAAAAGGAGAGGGCATAAAACGAAAGTTGATGGGATTTACAGCTGATGAAGATGACATTGATATTGAAAATGAAAGTCTTGTTTATGCAGATGGTAAAGTGATCGGTAAGGTAACGACAGCTAATTACGGTTATACTGTAGAAAAGAGTATTGGCTATTGCCTGGTTGACTCCCGATATGCTACACTGGATCAAAAGGCAGTAGTGGTTACAAATGGAATAGAGGCAGGAATTACCTTATGTGACCGGGTATTCTATGATCAGGGACGTACCCGTATTAATGCAAAAAGAGAAATGTGTGATATTAAAATACCAGATACAAGAGCGTATTTACAGCATATAACGATGAACGCAAAGAAGGAGTTTAAAGGAGTCTATGCGGCGATGGCAACGCCATTGAACCGGGATGAAAGCCTGGATGTGGAAGGAATCGCAAATATGGTAAACCATCTGGTGGAAAGCAGGCTGGATGGAATACTGGTCGGAGGAAGTTCAGGAGAGTATTCCGTTTTGACCATGGAAGAACGGAAACAGTTATTTAAAGCAGCCGTAGATGCAGCGGACAGACGGTGTAATATTGTGGCGTGCTGCAGTACCAATACAACGGCGGGGACCAAGGAACTGTGTTCTTACGCCGGAGAAATAGGGATAGACTTTGTACTTATCATGACACCCTTTGATCCGGCTACCACAGAAGAGGAAATGGTTGCCTATTATAAAGAGATAGCCAGATATTCCAGACCTGGAGTTATTATTTATCATTATCCGGATTACACTAATGTTACTTTATCGGTGGAATCCATTGTAGAATTGTCCAGAGAAAAAAATATTATTGGAATTAAGAATGTTACCGATCTGACCAGTACGGTTGAGGTAATTAATGAAACCAAAAATGAGGATTTTTATGTTTGTACCGGTACAGATGAAGTTTTCCTTGGAGCAATGGCATGCGGAGGTGATGGATTTATGGGAATTGGGGCTTGTATTGCACCGAAGATCTGCCGTGAACTATATGACAGCTTTCAGGCGGGAGATCTGTGTCGTGCCAGAGAATGCCACCGCAGGCTGTGCAAGATAATGAAAGTAGTTTTTTCAGGTGCATTCCCGGGATCTTTAAAAGCGGCAATGGAAATACAGGGATATGCCTGCGGTTATCCAAAAAGACCGCTGGCAGCGGCTGATATTGACTGTAAGAGAAGGCTGGCTGATGTATTGGTGCAGACCGGCGTGATTGAGTAAGATAAAGGAGGGGGCTGTATGGCACTGACAGGGAGACTGGAACTACTCACAAAAACTCAGCTGGAACAAGTTCATGAAGCGAGCCTTAAGATTTTGAAAGAGACAGGTGTTTATTTTAATTGTTCAGAGGCAGTTGACCTGTTTAAGGTTCATGGCTTCCGGGTGGATGGTAAAAATGTCTTTTTTACGGAAAATAATATTACAGAAGCGCTGAAAACTTGTCCCAGCCTCTATGATTTCCGCGCCAGGAATCCGAAGATGTCTATGCAGCATGGTATCGGACAGAGGAATAAACTGCTGGTATCTGCTTGTTACGGCTCTCCTTTTGTGTCGGAAAATGGTGTGGAGCGAAATGGAACAGCACGAGATTATATTGATTTTACAAAGTTAGTACAGGCATGTGATGCAGTAACCTTTGCTGGCGGGATTCTGACGGAACCTGTTGATATCCCCGCTGGAATCAGGGAGCTTACCATGTTCTACTACTCTCTGAAACATTCAGATAAGCTGCTGCTTGGATTTTCCGGAACGAAAGATAAGCTTGCCCATATATTTAAAATGGCACAGATTACTTTTGAGCAGGGAGAGGAGCTTTGGAATGACTGTATCATGGCGGTGCCGGTTTGTCCTACAAGTCCGCTGAAGTACGAGGTGACTGCGTGTGAATCCCTTTTGGAATTTGCAAAAAAAGGACAGCCGGTCTATATCGTTAACTGCCTGATGGCAGGGGTCACAAGTCCTATTTCCATTCTGGGAACAGCGGTACAGCAAAATTGTGAGTTTCTGGCGGGGCTTGTGCTGGCGCAGCTGGTAAAGCCGGGAACACCGGTTGTTTATGTGCCGGGATCCACGACAGCAAATATGCGGATGGTCTGCTATGCAAATGGTTCTCCCGAAGCAAATATGTGCAATCTTGTGGGATTGCAGCTGGCGTATTACTACAACTTGCCTAACCGGGTGATGTCGGGAATTACTGATTCAAAGGTTGTGGATTATCAGGCTGGCATGGAAACAATGCAGAATCATCTGCTGCTTACTGCGGCAGGTGCCCAGTGCCTTCACAATGGAGTGGGGACATTAAACAGTTTGATTTCCATGTCATTCCCCAAATTTGTGCTGGATGCAGAGTGTGTGGATCGGATCAATATCATAGCCGCAGGAATTCCGTTTGGGGAAGAAGAACTTGCAGTTGGAGATATCATGGAGGTAGGGGCCCATGGAAGCCATCTGATGAGTGACAGTACCCTGAATCACTACGACTGCCGCTGGGAGGCAAGTCTTTCCTGCAGCGGTCCCTACTCCCAGTGGGAAGAGCAGGGTTCCAAGGATGCCAGCCAAAGAGCACAGATTTATGCAGGACAGCTCATTGGCAGCCAGCCGGCAGAAGGTCTTTTGCCCGAACGGGTGGACTTGAAATTAAAGAATTATCTGGAATCCATTTCTGGGACAGCCTGATTCCAATAACAAATCGGTCATGAATGAAAAGAAAGGAATGACATGATGCTAAGAAGCCAAAAAGCCAGAAAAGAAAATCCGGAATTTGATCCCATGAGGCTGGGTACCGGCTGGATGCCGGAAGAATTGGGCCTGCCTCAGGTATTGTTGGAAAGCACTTTTGGAGACAGCCATCCGGGAAGCACTCATTTAAATGGATTAGTGGAAAGTGCTGCATTAGGTGTGCATAAAAGCGGCGGGAGACCGGCGGTACATACAGCCACAGATATCTGTGACGGGGTTGCCTGCGGACATGGAGGGATGAGATATTCCCTTGCATCCAGAGATATTATTTCCTCACTGGTAGAAATCCATGCCTGTTCTGCGCCTTATGATGGAATGGTGTTGTTTTCCTCCTGCGATAAGGCTGTGCCTGCGCATCTTATGACCGCCGCAAGACTGGACATTCCGGCAATTCATTTTTGTGGAGGCTCTATGATGCCGGGTCCGGATCTCATGACGGCTGTCATCGGATATGAGACACCACAGAAAGTATCAGACGGTGAGATAACCAAGGAGGATGAAGCCTTTTATTTGTGTAATGCCTGTCCCACTGCCGGTTCCTGCCAGTATATGGGGACAGCGTCTACAATGCAGATATTGTCAGAGGCGCTGGGGCTGGCACTTCCCGGAAATGCATTAATGCCGGCATGGTCTGGTATGCTTCAATCCTATGCAAGGCAGGCAGGCCGCAGAATCGTAGAAATGATAGACGAAGGATTGACTCCGGCAAAGATTCTTACGAAACGATCTTTTCTAAACGCAGTAATGGTTCATGCGGCAGTATCCGGTTCCACAAATGCCACTCTTCATATTCCGGCAATTGCAAAGCAGGCAGGCATTGTAATTACGCTTGCAGACTTTGATGAAATCCACCGTAAGATTCCGGTGCTGGTATCGCTGTTGTCAAGTGGCAGATGGCCTACCCAGTATTTGTATTTTGCAGGAGGTGTTCCGGCAGTGATGCGGGAAATCAAAGAGTTTCTGTACTTAGATGAAATGACTGTGACCGGGAAGACAGTGGGGCAAAACCTGGAAGAGCTGGAAAGCAACGGATTCTTCCGCCATAATGCCATGTATCTTGCTAACTTTGGGCATAAGCCGCAGGATATTATACGACCTCTTTGCGATCCATATAAACCGGATGGGGGAATGGCCGCCCTTTATGGCAATATCGCACCCCAGGGAGCAGTAATCAAGCACGCTTCTGCAGATCCTGCGACCCATATTTTCTCAGGCAGGGCCAGGGTATTTGACAGTGAAAAAGCAGCGGTTGCAGCCATACAGTCAGGCATAATCGTTCCCAAAGATGTCATTGTCATTCGTTATGAAGGACCCAGAGGGGCAGGAATGCCGGAGATGTTCCGGGCTACAGAAGTTTTGCATACATATCCACAGCTTCGGGCATCTACTGCAATTGTAACGGATGGACGTTTCTCAGGAGCTACCAGAGGGCCGGCAATTGGACATGTAACACCAGAGGCAGCCTGTGGCGGTGCAATTGCTTTCATAGAGGATGATGATATTATTCGCATTCATATTCCAAACAGGACGCTGGATTTAATCGGATGCAAAGGAAAAGAACTTTCGTCACAGGAAGTAGAGCGGATTCTGAAAGAACGTAAAGAAAAATGGGTTAATAAAACACCGGAATATAAAGGCGTTCTGGGTTTGTTTACAAGGTGTGCAGGAGAAACCTCACAGGGTGCGACCCTATATTAAGAAATAAAATACACCGGCATATAGCGTATCAAAAACGCTGTATGCCGGTGCTTTCTATTCCTCAATAACATGAATCTCCAAATAATCAAAATCAATCGTTTCAATAAAATTATCCTGATTAAACCGAGCTTTATCATGGCGTTTAAACGCTGCTACTGTTGCGTCCAGCCAGAGCGGTTTGCCCAAATCAAATTCATAACAGGCGGCATCCAGAGCATTAAATATTTTATGGGTTCTGGTTTCACCGGTATCATCACAGATCACGGTATCCCGCAGCATTTTATTGTCTTTAAATATTTTAAACCATATTCGCATCATATAAAAGTGTTTCCTTTCTTGCTGTGCCGATTAATCATTAAAATAATCATAGATCAGTGAGGACAGGCTGTTAATGTGGTTTACAGCTGAATTGGTGGCAGCCAGGTCGGTGGACATAATGCATAGTATGTAATCACAGGCGTTGGAATATACAATCGCAGCATCATTTTCCGAGTTGCTGACCTCGCCTGTCTTATTTGCACTTGTCACGTTTTTCGGAAGCCCTGCGGGAATTTTATAAGTAATTTCCTGATTTAACAGCAGGTCTTCCATGCTTCTTGAAGCAAGGTGGGAAACCAGTTTTCCTTTGTAGATTTTCTCCAACAGCTTTCCGCAGTCGGCCGGGGAAGTCTGGTTTACTGCATTTTCTACCCAGAGGCTGGGATCAGCAAGCCCATTTACCTGTTTGGTGTTTTTAAAGCCGTTCTGCTGGATAAATTCATTTACCATCTTCATGCCTTCACTGTGGTCTTTGGTGGGTGACAGGGATCGTACCAGTTCATTGGAAGATTCATTGTCACTTACGGTAATCATATCGTTTAACAGACGGTCGATGGTTTCGGTTTTTTCAAGAGTTCCATCTGCAATATGCTGGTATACTGTTCCCATGATGTAAAGCTTAATCAGGCTGGCTGATTCCATGGGATGCTCATTAATGCTGATCACTTCTCCCGTTTTTAAATTTTTCAGGTAAAGCCCCCAGTCTCCTGCAAAGCTGTCAAGCATACTGGTAAGCGTCCCTTCAAATTCTTCCCAGGTCTGCTTTATGGGCAGCTTCTTATGAAGATATAAGGGTGTCAGCCCCGCTTCTTTTCCTACCCGCAGATCAAAAGTCTGGGGAATGGATTTTTTGGAAGGTTCTTCGCTGTATCGGAGAAGATAACTTTCCGGGGAGACAAGGGTTGTTTCAGACTCGGTACTGGAGGGTTCTGTTTCCGGGGATGAATTAATGACAGCGGAATCTCTTTTATCGGAAATCTGGTATTTGGAATCTGCTGAGGCTCTTTCCGTTGAAATCTTATAGTACTGGGATTCGGATTCAGAATCAGCACTTTCTGAAGCTGAAGATTCACTGGTATATTCAACGGTGGAATCTTTTTCTGTTAAATCATATTCACTCAATTCGGAGGATAAGATATCGTCATCTGCATCATCTGTTTCGTTGGAATTCATGTCGGAATTATCTTCCTGGATCATACGCAGTTCCTGCAGCTCTGTGATTTTTTCCGTAATCTGGTCATATATGTGAAGTTCTAATGTATCTGCATTCCCATTTTCGCCGGTGGATGGTTCTGATAAACCGGATGAGCTGTCGTTTGTCAGGGACAGAGCGTCTGATTCCTGTACGGATGCAACGGTGTAAACTGTTTTTTCCGAGTACGCGGCAGAACCGAGCAATAAGGCGAGAACAATAACGGCCAAACATTGAAGCGATTTGAAAAGTAGTGCTTCTTTATCTTTTATCATTTTGTATCAACCTTTCGACAGTATATTCTATGTTACATCATACAATAAACCAAAATTATTGTAAATAGGAAATGTAGGGATTATTGGTTGCCCTCTGCCATGTTTCCATAGTATAATCAAACCAAATACGAAAATCCCGGAGGCGGTTACATTTATGGAAACATTAGAAAGACGTGAACAAATCATTAAAATATTGGAACAAAGTGAGGTTCCCGTATCTGGGACGGAACTGGCGAAGAGACTGTCTGTCAGCCGACAGGTTATTGTCCAGGATATTGCACTTTTACGTGCCGTAAATAAAAATATTTTATCTACCAATAAGGGATATATTCTCTATCATACTACTGTTCCGGCAAGGGCAAGGCGGTCGGTACGGGTAAAGCACCGTGCGGACCAGACACGGGAAGAGCTGTACTGCGTGGTTGACCTGGGGGGTAAAATGCTGGATGTGGTAGTGGAACATGAAATCTATGGGCAGATTATGGTAGATCTGATTATTTCAAACAGGAGAGATGCAGATGAGTTTGTCAATAAGGTGGATCATTATCAGACCCGTCCGCTGAATGCATTGACGGATGGCGTTCACTATCATACCATTGAGGCGGATTCCGAGGAAATTCTGGATGAGATAGAAAATGCTTTAAAAGAAAAAAGAATACTTGATTAATAATTAAAAATATGGTACATTTTCCCCAGTGACAAGACAGCTGTCAAGAACTTATAATATTGTATAAAGACAGTTTTATAGGGCAAAGTCTTTAATGATGGCAAATACGATCTGGGAGGAAAAGATGAATTTAATTAAAAGGTATTTAAACAGAGTTTTCATTGATGGTCTAAGCGGCATGGCTCTCGGCCTGTTTGCCACATTGATTGTTGGAACGATTATTCAGCAGATTGCGAATCTGATCGGCGGTGACATCGGGGCATTGTTATTCCAGGTGGGAAAAGTGGCTGCAGCCATGACCAGCGCAGGTATCGGTGTAGGCGTTGCATATAAGTTCAAAGAAAGTCCGCTGGTAGTACTTTCTGCGGCAACAGCCGGCATGATAGGAGGTTTCGCAGGTAAGATTCTGGCTGGAACCGTTCTGGTGGACGGGGCGATTGTTCTGGCTGGACCTGGGGAACCTCTGGGCGCTTTTATAGCTGCGTATGTAGCGATTGAAGTGGGACATCTGGTATCCGGGAGAACGAAAATCGACATTCTGGTAACTCCGATTGCCACAATTGCATCTGGTGCAGCGGTTGGTCTTCTGGTTGGACCGCCCATATCCAGATTTATGGAGGGGCTTGGAGCAATCATTAACTGGGGAACCGAGCAGCAGCCATTTCTGATGGGAATTATTGTATCTGTTATAATGGGTATGGTTTTAACACTTCCCATCAGCTCCGCAGCACTGGGAGTAATCCTGAATCTTTCCGGTCTGGCAGCTGGAGCGGCGACTATTGGGTGCTGCTGCAACATGGTAGGTTTTGCAGTAGCCAGTTACCGGGAAAATAAAGTGGCGGGACTTCTTGCCCAGGGAATAGGAACATCCATGCTGCAGGTGCCCAATATCGTGCGAAAGCCGGTTATATGGATACCGGCAATTGTATCCAGCGCTATATTAGGTCCGGTAGGTACGATGATCTTAAATATGACCAGCAATGCAACTGGTTCCGGAATGGGAACTGCAGGACTGGTAGGACAGATCATGACGTATCAGACCATGGCGCCAGTGGAGGGATCTACCCTGGTTTTAATCAAAATAGCTGTGATACAGATCGTACTTCCGGCAATTGTTACGCTGGTTGTATCGGAATTTATGAGAAAGAGAAACTGGATAAAACCAGGTGATATGAAGCTGGATTTATAATACGCTTTCTAAAAGAGCAGAGATAATGGTCAGGCGGGTTCTGGCATTGGATCTCTGCTCTTTTTTGTATTTCTATTTTATCTGTTTTTATATAAATACTTATGGTAAAATAAATAATAATCGCAGCACGTTGGAAAAATAATTAAAAATTCAGGAGGTTTGGACATGTTAAAAGGAACAGGCTTGATTCATATTTATTACGGAGACGGTAAAGGAAAAACAACAACCGGAATGGGGCTGACGATCAGAGCAGCGGGATTCGGATATAAAGTATTGGTTTACCAGTTTATGAAGAACAACAAAACCAGTGAACGTAAAATTCTGGAAAAGGCAGACAATATTCGTATCATTGATGGACTGGAGGAAGAAAAATTCAGTTTTCAAATGACAGAGGAAGAAAAAGCAGAGCGTAGAGAGTTTTACAAACAGCAGTTTTTAAAAGTGACACAGATTGCCATAGAAGAAGGCTTTGATGTTCTTTTTATGGATGAAACGATCTATACTATCAGCGCAGGACTCCTGGATGAAAATGTAGTTTTAGATTTCCTCAGAGATAAGCCGGAAAGTCTGGAGGTCATAATCACCGGAAATACCCCCAGTCAGGAGCTGATTGATGCTGCCGATTATGTATCAGAGATCCGGAAAATAAAACATCCCTTCAACCAGGGGCAGGCGGCACGTGACGGTATTGAACGGTAATACCCAGTCAAAATACAGGAAAACGCTTAAAAAAGATAGATTTTTTATAAAAAAGAAGATTTTTTAACTTATTTTTTCCATTCTTTAAAATTCCTTCCATACGGGTCAAAAAAGTAAAATTTTACGACAAGTAATCGTATGTACTTTGTTATTTGTAATCATTATACTGAGGATAAACAAGTACGAATGGGAGGAAACAAAGATGAAATGGAGAGGAAAGAAACTGACTGCTTTATTGGCGGCAACATGCTTATGCCTTAGTACTCCGCTCAGTGCGGCGGCTGCGCCGGGGGAACTGGTTTCTGTCGTGGAAAATGCTGAGACTGAGACAGGAATAGAGGACGAAGTATACACAGAATCGGCAGATGGTGTACAGACAGAAACGAAGGACGATGGATATACAGAGCCAGAGAGTGAAGTTATGACTGATTCAGAGGCGGAAGACCTTACCGAAGCTGAGAATGGGACAGGGACAGAACAGGTGGTTCTGTCGGAAGAGAACCAGGCAGAAGAGAACCAGGTTAAAGAGTCATCCGCCAATTGGGTTGAGGTTGACAACAAATCAAACCTGGTAAAATACTCCGGTAAATGGGAAGTGGAAACGGGAGATGCCCACATTGGGGGAGATGCAAAGCAGTCCAACGCACCGGGTGCATGGGCGGAAATTACGTTTACCGGAACCGGTATCCGCTGGATTGGACAAAAAGATACCAATTATGGGGAAGCGAACCTTTACCTGGACGGGAAAGAAATTGCAAGAGTGAATGCTGCTGGGACAGCGGTAATGAAGGAAGATATCTATACACTGGTTGGCATTCCATTTGGAGAGCATACTTTCCGCGTTGAGGCAGTAGGACCGGAGATACAGTATCAGAATTATATTGAGGTGGATGCGTTTGCGTATACCGCGGATACAGGGGAAGTAAATGCAGATACCCTGAATGTAAATCCCGATACAATTTCCTTAAAGGTTGGAAAAAGCACCGGCCTCAGTGTTGACGTGTTAAAGGGAACTGCTCATGTATATAATCAGGAAGTGAAAGTAGTCAGCAGTAATGAACAGATCGTGAAAGTGAAGGATGGATTATCTATTGCGGGTATCGCAATCGGATCGGCAGTTCTCACAGTTACCAGCAAAGACCTGAAAAAGGAAATACCGGTAAACGTAATGGGTAAGGCTGCTCTCAGAATGACAGTAGACAATGAACATCCGTTGATCATTCATCATATGGCAAGGGAAATGAATCCCTCCGATGTTACCCCGGGACCAATCCAGGGCGGGCATGATATCGTTACCTTCTGGAACCAGCTTCCGGAGAATCAGAAGCCGTATTCTGCAATTGTCATTCATCCGGGCTATTACTTAAATGTGGATTATCCGGGACATATGGAGTTTTTAGAAGAGCAGACCAGACTTGCAGAGGAAAATCATATTCCATTTTTCGTCATGGTTGGAAACTCATTTACGAATAACTATCTGTCAAATGCTAAGGTAGCTGAGTATTACCAGAGCTTTGAATATTTTATGGGAACAGCATATTCCGAGCTTCACAGTGCTGGAAACCGTACAAGGCTCAGCAACGAAATCGCAGATAAAATTGAATTGGCTGCTCAGTATGGCGGCTATGTATGGGTTGCCGATATGAACGATGAAGGCGATTCAGTAGAGACAATTATTAATAATGAACGATTTTATAATACAGCAAAGGAAAACAAAGAAAACCTTATTCTGATGTCCAAAACGACAAGTGCATGGAGCACAAACGTGAGCTATAATTCATTTGAAAGCGTTACTTACGGCGCCTGGCTTTCGGATATGTGCGACAATTACGGCTCTTTGATTGATTCCTGGATGTGGTTTATTGAAGGGTATTGGAAGCTGTATGAAAATCCGGACGGAAGTATTGGAAGTCATGGACCGGAAGAGTGCAGAGGTGCATTTGCATTTCCCGAATTGCTCTATCCCATGCGTATGATCCAGGAGTCCATGAGCGGTGCCACGGTTTATTCATTTGAACATCCATTTAATTCAACCGGTATCCGTAACCAGATCGGTCCTGTATATAACCATGCGATCAGTAAAGCAATTGATTATATGCTGAATGAAAAAATACCGGATAAGGATGAAATGCTGGCGAAAACCAAAATAGCCTATGACAGCACAGATGGATCTCTCAGTAACTTTGCAGGCTCTATGGGTTGGAACGTAGCAGGCACACTGTACGGAGACGGAGGTAAACAGGGAGATGAAAAAACATTCCTGACACAGACGACTGGCAGGTACGGCATTCTGCCTTCCATTATACCAAGAGCAGCGCAAGATTTTAAAGAAAAGAACGGAGATATTCTGACGCTGACAAAATCGGATATCAGGAATTCATATAATTCACCTGAAAAGCTGCGGGCATTGTTCGATGAAGCGTATCCCCAGACTTATACCGGTACCGGATATGCTTACAAATTGGATAATACCTGGTATACATACAACAGCAAATGGCAGAAGGAGATGAGACAGGAAGTAACCCTTCCAACCAATGACAGCAAAACGGATATTCATGTAGAATATGACAACTACACCTATCTTCTGTTAAAAGAGGAAGACAACAGTTATAAGGTAAACCTGAATAACTTCCTGGTTGATAAAGATGATATCTGGGAAGGATATATTGCTGCCGGACCGGGAGAAACCCAGCACTGGGATTCAGATAATAATGATCTGTGGCCTAAGTATCTGCTGAATAATTATATGCCGGACGGAGTTAGAAGAGATGAAGAGTTCCGCAACACGGTCATTACCCTGACAAATCAGGAAGAGGCGCCGGTAATTGAAGTGATAGACGGAATGTACGATTCCGGTAATAACCATAATCAATACAGCGTACCGAAGGTATCCTATGACCCGGCAGCAAAGGAAGCCAAAATATCCATTGACAGCAATGGCTGGGTTAATTTTGTGATACATAAAGTAGTGAAAGCGGATAAGCAGCAGCTGTTTAACAAACTAAAAGAAGCAAAAGGAATCAATGCATCCTTATACACAGCGGAAACTTACAAAGTCCTGGCGGAAGCAATAAAATCAGCTCAGGCAGTGGCAGATAACGAAAAAGCGGATCAGAAGCAGGTTGATGCAAGTACAGCTGCCCTGGTAAAGTCAATTGCAGGATTGAAGAAGCTGCCGACTCAGGCGGAACTGGATGCCCGCTCGGCAGAGCCTGTGATAAACCAGATCAACGGAATCAAAACGGTTACTCTGAATAGTGAAGCGCTCATAAAAGAAGCACGAAATGCATACAACAAACTGACTCCTGCACAAAAAAATCTGGTTAAAAATTATGCGGTATTAACTGCAGCGGAAACCCGCCTGGAGGAATTGAAATTCCAGTCTGTCCGGTTGACTTTAAAAGCAGAGGCGTATCAGTCTAAAAATATTAAGCTCAGCTGGAAAAAAGCAGCTGATGCGGACGGATACATTGTGCAGGTTAAAAGTAAAGGAAAATGGTCAACTGTTAAGACAATAAAAGGAAATGCTACCGTTTCTTATATTTATAAAAAGACCACAGCAGGAAGTAAGTATCAGTTTGCTGTAAAAGCTTATAAAGCTATTGACCATAAAACGGTTTACAGCCAGAACCGTACAATCACCAAAAAAGCAGTTCCGGCAGCACCTGTTGCCAAGAGCAAAATTACAAAGGGTACCGTGACTATTTCCTGGACAAAGGTAAGCGGCGCTTCCGGATATGTGGTAATGAAAAAGACCGGGAAGACCTGGAGAAAAGCAGCAGAATTAAAGCCCGGGAAATTAAGCTTTAAAGATAAAGATGTGAAAAAGAAAAAGAAATATACTTATAAGGTAAAAGCTTACAAAAAATCTGGCAAAAAAAATATTGCAGGCAGTTACAGTGCAGACATCAGCGTAAAAGCAAAATAATCACAGGAATTAAATATGCAGCCGGACTTGTATAGCAGAACAGCTATCTGGTCCGGCTGCAGCTAAATCGTGTCTGAAGATCAGAAAGGAAAAAGTACAATGAAGAAAAAAACTTTTGCAATGATTGGGGCACTTCTAATGCTTGCAGGCACATTGGGCGGGAGCGGATTCCATGTAAATGCTTCGTCAACCGAGGCAAAACAGATAACCGGGAACGGAGTATCTGTGACATTTTCCCGGGATGAGGGGACGGTACAGTTATACCGTATAGATGCGAATGGGAACCAGACAGTAATGACCCAAAGCTCCCAGGTCTCCAGCCCGGTGGTGAAAGGGCAGGAAGTAAGGGATTTTTCGGACTTTCAATGTGAAGTACAGGAGAACGTAACCGGGGATGCGGGAGCGGGGAGCCGGATGACAATCACCTCTGTTTCCAAAAATACAGGGCTTCAGAGGTCGGTAGTAATCGAAACCGTGGATGAGGTCAAAGGCCTGCTCCATATCAGCAGTTCTTATAAGGCAATGGAAGAAGAGATAAATGCGGAGGAGTTTATTGACAGCAGATTCAGTCTGGATCATCCGTCAAATACGATGTGGAGTTATAATGGCGGAGGTGAGGGATCACAGAGCTGGTATGATACACTGCAAAAAATAGATCTTACGGATGGTGAACGCTTCTACCGGGAAAATTTGCAGGATGATACTGCAGCAGGTATTCCGGTGGCGGATATCTATGGGGAACAGGGGGGAGTCACCGTGGGAGACGCCAGTGTAACCCGCAGACAGCTTTCCACGCCGGTAAATGAAAAAAACGGTTCCGTCGAAGTGTCTGTGAAACATCCGGGTACTGTCCTTGCCCTCCATGAGGAAACAAAAACCAGCCAGAGCTTTGTCAATGTACACAGCGGAGATTATTATATGGGGCTGCGGGGCTACTCCGATGGAATGAAACAGATTGGATTTACCACACTTTCCAGGGACCAGATACCGGAAAGCAGCTATGAACTCCGCTGGGAGAGCTGGGGATGGGAATTTGACTGGACAGTGGAACTTATTATCAATAAACTGGACGAGTTAAAGGAAATGGGCATTAAACAGATTACCCTGGATGACGGCTGGTATAATGCAGCAGGCGAATGGGGGCTGAACAGCTGGAAGCTCCCCAATGGTGCGGCGGATATGCGTCGTTTAACGGATGCCATCCATGAAAGGGGGATGACTGCAGTATTGTGGTGGCGCCCCTGTGACGGAGGAAGAGAAGACAGCGCATTGTATCAGGAGCATCCAGAGTATTTTATTAAAAATCAGGACGGCAGCTTAGGAAAGCTGGCTGGTCCGGGACAGTTTAATAGTTTTCTGGGCAGCTGCGGTTATGCACTGTGCCCGTTGTCAGAAGGAGCAGTGCAGAGCCAGGTTGATTTTATTAACCGCGCGATGAATGACTGGGGATTTGACGGGTTTAAAAGTGATTACGTCTGGAGCCTGCCAAAGTGTTACAGCCAGGAACACCGCCACGCCCGCCCGGAAGAATCCACAGAGCAGCAGGCACAGTTCTACCGGGCAGTCTATGAGGCGATGACAGCAAATAACCCGGATGCTTTTCACCTTCTCTGCAACTGTGGAACGCCTCAGGATTTCTATTCCCTTCCCTATGTAACCCAGGTTCCCACAGCCGATCCTACCTCTGTAGACCAGACCAGAAGAAGGGTCAAGGCATATAAAGCATTGTGCGGGGATTATTTCCCGGTTACCACCGACCATAACGAAGTCTGGTATCCGTCTACCGTAGGAACGGGCGCCATTTTAATTGAAAAACGCGACCTGTCAGGATGGGAAGAAGAGGAGTATGCCAAATGGCTTAAAATTGCACAGGAAAACGAATTGTATAAAGGCACGTTTATCGGGGATTTATACAGCTATGGATACGATCCTTATGAAACTTATACGGTGGATAAAGATGGAGTCATGTACTATGCATTCTATAAGGACGGTAGTCGGTACCGTCCGGAGGGCAACCCGGATATTGAATTAAAAGGTCTGGAAGATGGGAAGCTGTACCGCATTGTGGATTATGTAAATAATCTGGTGGTTGCCACAAATATAACCACCAGCAATGCCGTATTTTCTTACCCGTTCAGCGATTATTTATTAGTAAAAGCAGTGGAAATCAGCGAACCGGATACAGAAGGCCCGGGGCCTGTACCGGATCCCGTGGGGACAGTAACGGTGGAAGAGAATGCCCCCGAACTGGAATATTCGGGAAATTGGGTCAGAGAGGAAAATGAAGGGTACCATGGAGGCGGCGCCTGCTACACAAAGGAAGCAGAAGCATCTGTAGAATTAGAGTTTTACGGAACCGGTGCTGCCTGGTATGGACAGCATGACGTTAACTTTGGCACTGCCCGGATATCTATCGATGGAACATATGTGCAGACCGTATCCTGTATGGGAGCACCCGGAATTAACATCAAACTGTTCGAAGTCAGCGATTTGAAGCTGGGTTCACACAGGATCAGAATAGAGTGTGAGACCCCGGTAATCGACATAGACAGACTGACCTATACCAAAGGAGAAGAGATTCCGTCTAAATTAAAGACAGGAGATCTCCGGGCACTGGCAGATCTTGCAAATAAGTACGATATGAGCAGCTTTGAAGACGGCAGTTACAAAGACCAGATGGGGGTATCCTTAGTTCGGGCAAACCAGCTTCTGGCAGCAGATAACGTAACCCAGAGTGCTGTAAATGAAGAGCAGAAGTACCTTCTGAATGCCATGTTGAAATTAAGAAAAAAAGTACATAAGGACTGGATCGGACTTTCGGGGCCGACACCCGGGGAAATACCAACGGAGGACATCAGCAGAGAAAATCTTGCAAAAGTCATTGCCTATACAGAACAACTGGAAAAGGATCGGATCATCCCGGCTGTAAAAGAACAGCTGAGCACATCTTATGAACAGGCAGTTTCCATATCAGAACGCCAGGATGCATCCCAGGCGGAAATAGACAGGGCATGGTCAGCATTAATGAATGCAGTGCAATATAGCGGCTATACGCAGGGATCCAAAGAAAAGCTATCCGTATTGCTGGATGAATGTAAAAAAGTAGATACTGACATTTATAAAGACACAGCTGCTTTTCTGGCATCTTTAGAGGCAGCAGAGAAAGTGTATCAGGACGAAAATGCAATGGATGGGGAAATCGGCGACTGCATCGGACAGTTACAAAATGCAAAGGAACAGCTGGAGTTAAAAGATCCGGTAAATCCGCCCAAACCGGACCCTGATCCGCAGCCAAAGCCAGACCCGTCACCAGGTCCCAACCCTAACCCGATTCTAAAAAAGCCAGAACAGGTAGCAGGGGTAAAGGTAAAAGCAGAGACGGCGTCTCTGACGGTTTCCTGGAAGAAACTGCATAATGCCAAATCTTACAAGGTGTATATCTATAAAAGCGGCAAATGGCGTCTGGCTGGAAAGACCACAAAGACAACCTATAAAATAAAGAAACTGGCATCCGGAACCAGATACACAATAAAAGTAGCTGCAGTCAATAAATCCGGACAGGGTAAATATTCCCAGCAGGTATATACGGCAGCGAAACCTGAAAAAGTGAAATTAAAATCAGTCAGCAGGTACCGTACCACAAAAGTAAGGTTAAACTACGGAAAAGTAAAAGCAGGCGGATATGAAATCTGGATGAAGGATGGAAATCACGCTTATAAAAAAGCAGGTACCAGTTCAAAGACAACAGCAGTAAAAGGCGGATTAAAAAAAGGAAAAACATACTACTTTAAAATCAGAGCTTATGTTAAGAACAAAAATAAGGTGATTTACGGCAGTTTTTCCAATGTAAAGAAGTATAAAAGAGTACTATAAAATTCAAAAGCGGCGTGCAGGAAAAATGATGATCCCCTGTGCGCCGCGTATTGTATTTTCACTATAATAAGAAATCAGATCAATCAACTACCTTAATGCTCTCAATGGTAGGCTGGTCTTCCGGATTTACCGTTCCGTTACTATCCTGAACCTTTGTATCTTCACAGATCTTATCAACAATTTCCATTCCCTCAGTTACATAACCAAATACCGCATAATCACCGTCTAAGAAGTCACTGTCTTCGTGTACGATAAAGAACTGGGAGCTGGCACTGTCCATATCCTGGGAGCGTGCCATAGAGATTGCGCCTCTGGTATGCTTCAGGGGATTTTCAACGCCGTTATTGGAAAATTCACCTTTTATTGTCTCATCAGAACCACCCATGCCGGTTCCCTCCGGGTCACCGCCCTGGATCATAAATCCGCTGATAATGCGATGGAAAGTAAGATTGTCATAGAACCCGCTCTTAGCCAGATTCACAAAATTTGTTACGGAAATAGGAGCATTGTCCGCATCTAACTCTACTTTGATGGTACCGTAGTCCTTCACCGTAATCTCTACGTGATGCTTGCCGGAGAGTAAGGTTGAATCAGCAGAAGCATCGGCTTCAGTGGTTTTGGTGGTATCAGCTGAGGCGGATTCGGAAGCAGTAGTTTCGGATTCGCTGGCTGCTTTTGTTGTTTCTGTTTCACTGGACTTCACTGTTTCTGTCTGTGCGGCAGTACTGCTTTGCGTCTCAGTTGCGGAATCCTTTTGCCCGCATCCTGTGAAAACAGCGGCAGCAAGTAATAGAGCGCCCAGCATAATAAATGGTTTTCTCATAATATAAACTTGTCCTTTCTCTAATTGATTGTACGCGTAATATTATAGTACATAAAACCATATAAAGTAAATAGAAAACAAGAATAATCAGAAAATGTAACGAGCGTGT
Source organism: uncultured Robinsoniella sp. (assembly GCA_900540475.1). Lineage (GTDB taxonomy): Bacteria > Bacillota > Clostridia > Lachnospirales > Lachnospiraceae > Robinsoniella. The sequence goes on from UQGG01000006.1 coordinate 137,583, forward strand.
TTGTAGATTCAACCGTACCATCACCACACCATACAGGATTCCAACAGTTCCAGATCAGCGGATTTACGTATACTGGCTATTGCCCTCTGGTGAATGGTTCCCACGGTACTGGGATGAATGCCTGTCACAGAAGAAATCCTGCGGTTAGTCATTCCGTAATAATACTTCAGGATCAAAACAATCTGCTGCCGCCTGGTAAGCCTGGACAGGGTATGATACAGTTCTTTGTATGTATCCTTCGTATTCTGGCGGTACTGTTCCCCAAAACTGACAAATAAAATATGAGACTGGGAATCCAGGTTTACATGTACTTTGCGGGCACGGTAGTAGTCTATCAGGGTATGTTGGGCAATACGGAAGATCCAGGTGTTTAAGGATGCTTTTGTACGGTCGAAATGCCTCAGGTTGAGCATTACTTTCAGGAAAATATCCCCGGTAATATCTTCTGATATTTCTTTATGCACAATGCGGTAATAAACGTAATGATATATTTTTGGAAAATATTCTCTATAGACTTGATCAAAATTGAGGTATTCTGTCTTCTCCGTCAATGTTATTCCTCCCCTATTTTATAATTACAATTAAGCAGTTTATAATTATATTATAAGGGAAAGAAATGATTCAGATTTTCAAAAAAGTTTCAAAGTTTTGAAACAACATAATGGAAACAACGGTAATGGAGATAACTGCGATAACCTGCTTAAGTCATACTGGTGCAAGCGTGAAATAAAAGACTGAGCCGCCCCCGGGGTTATCTTCCACCCATATTTTACCCTGATGAAGACGGATAATTTCACTGGCAATACATAGCCCGAGACCAAAATGCTCTCTGTCTTTGCGAGCCTGGTCAGCCCTAAAAAAGCGCAGAAAAATCTTTTGCTTCAGCTCATCCGGAACGCCGTAACCCTGATCCGCAACCCAAAGTTTCAGTTTGCCGTCGGTCAGACCGATACTCAGAGTTATGGAACTGCCCTCAGAAGAATAGCTCATTGCATTATTCAGCAAAATGGTAAGCACCTGTTCAATTCGCTGCCTGTCACAGCAGCATTGGGGAAGGGGATCCTCTGGCAGGCTGATATGCAGAGACATGCCCCTGTTCCTTACTAAGGAGCTGTATTTTTCATAGACATCCAGTAACAGAGTATCCAGCTGTGTATCTTCAAAACGGACTGACCAGGATTGGTTATCGGCATTTGCCAGCGTCAGCATGTCATCAATCAGACGTTTCATACGGCTGCCCTCACTTTCAATTGCTTCATAGAAACCGGGCATGTCTTCTTCATCGGCTGCTTTTAAAGCAGTGACGCTGGCGAGCATGACCGAAAGGGGAGAACGAAGCTCATGGGAGGCGGCGGCTACAAATTGCACCTGCTGTTTCCGGTTCTCTTCAATTGGTGAGAGCATCTGTCCGGTAAATTTTCTGGCAAAGAGAAACAATAATAAAATAGCAGTGATGTCAATGCAGAGAAATGTCAGGCGCAGCTGAAAGATCTGTGTGAACAGCTGGGAACGGTCAAACAAAATGACAGCGCATAATATACCGGTTGAATTAGGCAGGGAAGCCACGGATACATAATATTTTTTGCTTTCAAAGGAGATGCCGAAGTTCAGGTATTTTACCATTCTCCTGGATACTGGAGGGTTTTCAATATCGAACTGATAATCATTTTTTGCAGTCTGGTATGCGGTGTCAATCAGGCCCTTCTGCCAGGAGGCCTCACCCATTTGGTTTTGAAACAGCGGCGTTCCTTTTTCATAAAGTGCAATGGTATAATAGCGGTTATCAGCCAGGCGCATGAGTTTCTCGTGGTCAATGATATTCTGTCCGTCCAGATAGGTCAGGATTGCATTTTGATTTTTATCAAAGACAGAGGACTCGTTTTTCGTTAAGAGGTTTTCAAACACGAACAGCCCGGCAAGGGACATCACAATCAGGATTGCGCTGGTGACAAGCGTATTAAAAAGAGTCATTTTTAAATGGATTTTATGAAACATTCAGGCCTCCAGACGATATCCGATCCCCCGGATCGTTTTAATGGTAAGACAGCTGTTTACGGTACGCAGGCGCCTTCTTAAAAAATGAATATAATTATCCAGGTTGCCATCCTCTATTTCCGCATCCGGTCCCCACACCTTTACCAGCAGGAGCATGCGGGTCAGAACCCGGTTGGGATTTTTTAAAAATACTTCCATCAGTTCCCCTTCTCTTTTGGAAAGGGAGCAGGACAGGTTATCTTTGTATAATACTTTTTCGAGGGTGTGAAAAGTCACATCGCTACAGGTAATATTCTGGACGATTTCTATGTTTCTGGGGCGGCGGCTGATGCAGCGGATTCTTGCCATGAGTTCTTCGTAAGCAATAGGTTTTACAATGTAATCATCAGCGCCTGTATCTAGTCCCTGGACCCGGTCGTGGATTTCTCCAAGGGCAGTCACCAATATAACCGGGGTCGTGCTGCCGGATTCCCTTAACCTGGAAAGCAGCGTGGTTCCGCTCATGGATGGCAGCATCCGGTCTAAAAGTATCAGGTCATGGGCGTTCTGATAAGCCAGATAAAGCCCGTCTTCCCCGTTATGGCAGATATCCACATAAAAACCCTCTTTTTTTAACTTGTAGGAAAGTGACTGGCATAGTTTAACATCATCGTCAATAATCAAAATTCGCATGTTGTAAGGCTCCTTTATTTATCACTCAATCCCTTCATCCGGGATAATCTTCTATGAACTGTGAAGTACATCTGTAAAACAATTATCAAACACAATTATCAAACACACTCCAGAGTGTATTCGAAAATGCATACCTCTCACCTGCACGCCCCATTTCACGGTATATGAGCTCCAATTCAATAATCTTTTGACCATTATAACATATGAATGATTCATTTTGTCGGTTTAACAGAAATTAGAGATTAATTAGAGATTAGATAAAGGGTTTTTAGAGGCAGTGCAAAAATGTCTGTGTTATAATGATTTTGCAGGTAAGAAAAAAGTATATGTTAGTATGCCTGGGCAAATTTCCTGCAAAGTGGGGCGTGTAAATAAGAGAAAATGAATATCAGGTACGCACCAGGAAAGGATTGACAATGAATAGACAAAAAAGAATCGTTATTGCGGTTTTGTTAATGATGATATTAACTGTTCTGAGTGGGTGTAAACAACAGAAAAATACATCGGAAGAAGGGGGTGGACAGCCGGTAAACACAAGTCTGGAGACAACAGGTAACCAATCCCTGGGAAGATATTTAGAACAGGATCTGAGTTTACCGGAAGCAGAAACAGGCACATTAGTCAAGGCACTTTCTGATAAAACACTCCGGGCATTTACGCCAAAGGGTATTTACGATTCCCGGGATGGGGGGGATACATGGACTGCATGGGAGAAACAACCCCAGGAGCTGACGGATGATATGCAGGACCCAGGGAATGGGGAAGCTGCATCAGGGGATTTATCAACGTTTGCTATGGAGCGCGGAGGAATTATGCCTATGGCAGCCGGGTATGACGGCAGTGTATTTTACAGGTTAAACAGGGGTGAGGGTAATATTTATAAATATATGGATAAAGGAGGAGGGGTAAAGGAAATAAAGCTTTCTTTATCCGGAGAAAATAATGAAATCACATCAGCTGAGTTTACCGAAGAAGGGGTGTTAATATGCGGTGATCAGGCAGGAAATATATATCAGATTAACTGTGATACGGGAGAAGTGGCATATACCTATCATATGGATTCTGATGATAGTATCTCATATCCCACGCTGATCCCTATAGACGGCAAGCTTTTTGTGGCTTACAGCAGGTTCAATGACAATTGGGAAATGGAAAGTGTGAACGTGGATACTTATGATCTTGCATCTCATAAGCCGGAAGAGAAGAACCAGGTGCTGAATGAGTTTTTTGCCAGTAAGGAAAAGATGGCGGATCAAACAAACATGCCATTTTTTATGACAGACCCTGCCAATAAAAATATCTATATCACGGATATTACCGGCGTCTATAAATATACCCTGGGCAGTTCCGTAGTAGAAAAAATATTTAACGGGGCATTGGGAAAAATGTACAATCCTGTGGCTTCTCTGGTAGGTGGAACGGTTCTGGAAGAGGACGCATTTATATTAAATTACAATGTTGGATATGATTTATCCATGGTTCGCTACCAATATGATCCAAATGTGCCGGCAGTACCGGAAAAGGAGCTTACCATCTATTCGTTGTATGATAATATCCTCATCCGCCAGGCAATTACGGTTTTCCAGAAAAACAATCCGGATGTATTTGTGAACTTTGAAATAGGGCTTACCGGAGAAGATGCCGTAACCGTAACCGATGCCGTAAAAACCCTGAATATCAATATTATGTCGGGCCAGGGACCGGATATACTGCTTTTAAACGGAATGCCGGCGGATTCCTATATGGAAAAAGGGCTATTAATGGATATCAGTGATGTGATAGCGGGAGTTGCAGATACGGACGGCATTTTTGAAAACATCGCTGCTGCTTATAAAAAAGAAGATCAAATCCTGGCGGTACCCATGCGGTTTTCTGTTCCTGTGGCAACAGGCAAAACAGAACTGGTTTCCCGGTATAAGGATTTAGATTCCCTGGCAGCGGTGGCGGAACAACTGAGAACGGAGAATCCGGAGGCAAAGAGTGTCATCGGAAGTATGCCGGCGGATGTCTTAATCAGATTATTTCTGGTAAATGCAGCGCCATTCTGGATTGCAGAGGACGGGACTCTGGATGAAACCAGTCTGACAGGGTTCTATACTTCCCTGAAAAAGATCCAGGATGCCCAGCTGGGAGCAGCGGGACAGTCGGAAGTAAGTCAAATGCAGGAGGAGGATCAAGAGCGGCAGGCGCTGGATGTGGCAAGTTTCATGACCACCAGCACTTACCAGTTAGGTATCATGGGGTATGATAATACCCGCATCGGTATTTCCAATGCTGCAAATGCAGATGATTTATGCTGGATATTGTCCATGATCAGCAAACTGGGAGACGCAGAATATAAAACGGTGCCCGGAGATGTCTATATTCCTATAGATCCACTGGCAATCAGTTCTAAAAGTGAAAATGCAGAGCTGGCAAAACGTTTTATGACAATGATGCTCCAGTCAGATATTCAATCCGTCCAGGTCTCCGGATACCCGATTAATAAAAAGGTATTTGACAGTAATATGGAAAAGCCGGCGGACTTCATAGATAGTTATGATATGGTAGACGAGGGGGGAGAAGGTGCTTTTCATCTGGAACGGATATGGCCGTCAGAAAGCGATGCAGATCAATTTAAGCAGAAGATTGCAGGTTTGAATACGCCGGCTCTGCTGGATGATATGATTAACAGGACTGTGATGGAAGAGGGGAAAAAGTGTCTGGGTTCCGAGGAAACAGTAGAAGAAGCGGCAAAAAATGTGATGAAGAAGATCAGTATCTATCTGGCTGAGTAACAGAAGAGCCATTGTTAATAATATAGTATAAAATAAAAATATTGCAAGTAACAGGGGAAGAAATCAAATATTTTGGTTTCTTCCCCTGATTTTTATGCAAAAGAAGATGTTTTTAACAGAATACAATGATTTTAATAGAGCAAAAAATTGAATAAACCATAGTAGAATGCTATAATTTACTATTCTGCAGAGATATTATGTAACCTGGAGAGATCGTATAAGGGAGGTAACAAAACGTGGAGAAGATGGGATTCTTTAAGAGGGTGAAGAGAAGCGGTAGGTTAAAGTACAAAATGCGGATTTTGCTTGCATTTTTTGCCGTAGCTGCGCTGGCTATTGGGTTTACGGATGTTGCGGTATTCCGCGGACTCTCTGCCAATATCAGGGAAGACACAGACAAGGAGACTCGGGAAATGTTGCGCAATCTGAATAATTCCTATGAAAATCAGGTTATGCAGTACCAGGATCAGGCGCAGCTTCTGTACCGGAATCTGAATGTGAAAGCCTTCCTGGTCTCCGGAGGACGGGAAGATTCCCATATAGATACCATCTATGAATCTATGAAAGCCATGGCGGGAAATATGACCGGTATCTCTTCGGTCATTTTGTTCTATAAAGATGAAATTCTGGCGAGCTACGATACGGGAATGGTTACCGTGCCGGCAAAGCAGGAAATAGTGGCAGCAGCAGGAAAAACGGTCTCGGATAAAGATATCTTCTACGTGTGGCCCAATGACCGCAAGTATCAAAAACATATGGTTATTCTGTGGAGTGACAGAGACTATCCCAATGCGCCCAGTAATTATGGCGTTGCACTGGCAATTAATATGGATGCTGTGCAGGAAAAAGTCATACCCTGGAACCAGAAGGCAGTAAATCCCATCTACATTTTTCATAAGAATGGAGAGCTGGTGGCGGCGCAGAGAAATGAATACAAAGAGGAAGCCATAGATCTGTTTCAACGTATTTATACAAAGAAAAGTGCAGAGGATTCTTTTAATGAGTCGGTAGATGGAAAAAAACGGGCGATTTCCTATGTGACGGAAGGGGATGGCAGGTTTCTGTCCCTGCGTATCCAGGATGTGTCGGGGAGCCAGATACAGATAAACCGGGCGCTTCAGACCATATTATTTGCCACCGTTTTGGGGATGCTGGTCATTGCAGGGGCAGTGTGGGTTCTGTCCGGCTGGGTGTACCGCCCCGTAGGTGCCATTTTCCGCAATATACTCAAACTGGCACAGAACGGGGAAGAAACGGGAAAAGGAAAAGACGAGCTGATTCTGGCAACAGATGCCCTGGAGGATGTGAACCAGAATATGAATCTGCTAAAGAACCAGATCCGCAATAACGCAGCAGTCCGTTTTTTGCGTTATGGCAGAAGCGGGGATGCAGTGGATCAGAAAATGTTTGAGTTTGGGGAATGTGAACCGGATCAATTTACGGTAATTGTACTACGGTATTATCTGGAGGACTGGTCTAAGAATGAGGCTCTGTTTGCTTATGTGAAGGAAGTTCACTGGGTACACAAAGAAAATAGCAGGGGTGGAATGCATTGTTACCGCGCCTCTCAGGGGGAGATTATATTCTTGGATTATGGTATGAAAGAGGAGGAAAGTGCAGGCAGCATCCTTGGTGAGAAAGAGGAAGAAAGCACAGTTGGGAGCCCCCGTGAGAAAGAGGAGTCGGGAAAAGTTCTGGAGGAATTAAAAACTTTATACGGGATGAAAGGCTGTATGGGAATCGCCCATTGCAGCACCCTGGATAAACTGCCAAAGGCATATCACCGTGCTGAGCTGCTGACGGAATATTATATTCTGGCAAAAGATATGCAGGTGATAGAAGAATCCGTACTGGAGGAAAAACGGCAGGGGGCGGTACAGGAGCCGGAACGGGATCATATTTTACGGTTTGTTAAGAGTGACTCAGATGAGGACCTGGGTAAATGTATGCAGAGGCTTCTGAAGAATCTCACCGCCTATCATATTCTGGAGGCACAAAAATATCTGAAAGAACTGATCGCAGATGTGATTCGTCTTTCAGAAACTATTTCCGGGGAAAAGAGCGAACAGTATGAAATGTATCTGGAAGATTTTCTGACTAACCAGATTTTTATCGGACAGGCGGACATAGAGGAGTGGCTCTGCCAGCTGTTTTTACAGGTCAGAGCACAGTTAAAGAGCAGCCGTCAGCCAAGTGCAGTATGGATTATGGGTGAAGTAGAAGTATATGTGGGTGAGAATTACCAGGACTGCGGAGTATCTGTAGAAGCGGTAGCGGAACACTATGGACTGAGTGTTTCTTATTTTAGTAAGCTTTTTAACCAGCATACAGGAAAGACGTTTCCTGATTATATCAGTCAGCTGCGGCTGCAAAAAGCACGGGAAATGCTCCTGGAAAAGCAAAACATGACAATTCAGGAAATTGCAAAGGAAGTTGGTTTTAACAGTTCTTCTTATTTTTCAGCAGCATTTCGAAAGTTTTACGGAGTTTCTCCATCCCAGATCCGGAGAGTTAAGACTAAGGATTAATATAAGAATTTACATAAGAATTGAAATAAGAAATGAAATAAGAATTAAAATAGGAAATGAAATAAGAATTAAAATAGGAATCAAGATAAGAACAGGAGCAGGAGACGGGTGATGAAAAGCCTGGTTCCTGCTTATTTTTTACAGTCAGCGTAGAAACTCTCTGTTTTCGTCTTCCGCCTTGCAGGCTGACGAAACATTCGCCAGTGTCACTATCATGATAGATTGGATGGACTGATGGGTAAAAGTATATAAAAACAAAGACTATAAAATTAAAAAAAGTGTAAAATTAACGTTACAAGATAAAGATTATAGTGGGAAAACAGCAATGTATTAGATGATATTATAAAAAGTGCGTGTAATTGGGATTGATTATAAGTAAAAATGACGGTAAGATGCATCCATGACACCAGAGTGCGTTTGAAGTTCTTTGCTGCAGCACTTCACACTTCTCAGTATATAGTTCCAAATTCAAGTTACGTAGCCCGCTAGGCAACCTTCATTTGGAACATACTACAGAAATGTGTTTAGTACAGCTATCAGAAAACAATTTCCAACACGTTCCGGTACGTTGAAAATAAAAAAGAAAGAGGGAGGCTATGAAACCAAAACACACATTTAAAAAGGATTTGCCGCTCTATCTGATGGCACTTCCGGGAGTCGTGGTACTGCTTGCGTTTGCTTATGTTCCAATGGCGGGGTTGATACTGGTCTTTAAAGACTATCATTTTAAGGGAGGCATCTTCGGCAGCGAATGGGCGGATCCATTATTTAAGAACTTTAGTTTCTTTTTTAATAATATGGATACAGCACTCAGAGCCACAAGAAATACAATCGGACTGAATATCTTGTTTTTTGTATTTGGGACGATCTTTGCAGTAGCTATCGCCATCATGCTCAGTGAAATTAAGAGCAAGAAATTTATAAAGGGAAGCCAGAGTGTTATGTTCTTTCCCTATTTTATCTCCTGGATGGTTATGGGCGCCATACTGAATGCACTGCTCAGTTCCGAAGTAGGAGTTATCAGCGGTCTGCTGAAAAGGGCGGGAATTAATTTTGATTTTTACTCCAGTCCCGCGGCTTGGGTCATCATATTAGTATTAGTCGTGATCTGGCAGAGTACCGGGTATAATTCTGTTATTTATTACGGGGTTTTATCGGGATTTGATACTTCCATATACGAAGCAGCGCAGGTAGATGGGGCAAGTAAATGGCAGCAAATCCGGAAAATAACACTTCCGCTGCTAAGGCCTACTATCATTATCATGTTTCTCCTTTCCGTAGGAAATATGCTGAAAGGAAATCTGAATATGATGATAGGACTGACAAACTTAAATCCAATGCTGCTGCCGGTAACGGATGTAATCGATGTCTTCGTATACCGAAGCGGCGTAAAAAATGGGGATATGGCATTTGCATCTGCAGTTTCCCTGTACCAGTCTATATTTGGATTTCTTTTGGTTATCATCTCCAACAAGATAGCAAAAAGATTCGATAAAGACACTTCATTATTTTAGAGAGGGGATGTTGAAATGAGAAAAAGGACTTTAAAACCGGATCGTATTTTATTGGGCGGCTTCTATGTGCTTTTGGGTATATTTTCCCTGATCTGCCTGCTTCCCATTATATTGGCAATCTCCGGCTCATTTTCTAATGAAGTTGAAATTGCCACAAAAGGATTTTCATTAGTGCCAAGAGGGTTTTCACTGGATACTTATAAGTACGTTTTCCAAAGCCAGGGAGACACGCTGCTGAGGGCGTATGGAGTAACGCTGGCGACAACGATACTGGGTACTATTTTATCCGTTATAATTACAACCTGTTTTGCCTTTGTAATCTCCGTAAAAGATTTTCGTCATGCTAACAAACTGGCATTTTTTGCATACTTTACCATGCTGTTCAGCGGAGGTATGCTGCCCTGGTATCTGGTATGTACAAAGTATTACCACCTGGGAAATTCTTTGTGGGGGCTGATTCTGCCTTACAGCATGAATGTTTTCTACATGTATCTGATCAGAAATTTTATCAAGGGGCTGCCCTATGAACTGACTGAGAGTGCTAAAATTGACGGAGCCGGATATTTTCAGATCTTCTGGAAAGTAATTCTGCCACTGTCAAAGGCAGGAATTGTAACCATTGTATTATTTTATGCACTGACCTACTGGAATGACTTTTATCTTCCGTTAATGCTGGTTAACAAAGATGAGTACTTTTCCATGCAGTATATACTGTACATAATGAATGCCAACATCCAGTACCTGGCAACCAATCCCAATGGCATGGGTGCAGGGCATATTGTTTTGCCTACCCAGACCATTAAAATGGCAATCACATGCATAGCCATCGGACCAATCGTATTGGTATATCCATTTGTACAGAAATATTTTGTAAAGGGTGTAACTGTGGGTGCTTTAAAAGGGTAAGTGTGACACGAGGTCGCACAGAAAAGGAGAGAAGGTATGAGAATGAAGAGTTTAACAAAGGTAACAGCGTTATTAGCAGCAGGGGCTGTGGCAGCAGCAATGTTTACGGGATGTGCTTCCCCGAATGGCAAACAGACGGCAGGTACAAATGCAGAGGCTTCAGATTCAGCCTCAAAAGACGCCATTCCTGTAAAACTGGTAATGTTCGGGGAAGAATCTCCCCGTATGAAAGAGCTGATGGCAAATGAAATCCATCAAAAAGTATTAGATGAGATCAATGTGGATCTGGAAATCCAGTATCTGCCCTGGACAGAATATGCAGGGGGTAAATCAGAACTGATGTTTTCAGCAGGTGAAAAATTCATGTGTTACACCAATACGGAAGTAACAGCAAAAATGGTTGGAAAAGGCTATTACGCAGATGTTACGAATCTCTTGAAGGATAATGCCCCGGAACTGTATCAATATTGTGATGAAGAAAATGCCGCAAAGGCATTTACCATTGGCGGTAAAATATATTCCATACCGGTTGGATATAAGCCAAATGCCGGTGAAGATTACCTGATGATGGTGAGAAAAGATTTAATGGAAGAGGCGGGAGTCTCGGAGATTAAAAGCATTGAGGATTTAGAGAATTTCTATACGCTGTGTAAAGAAAAACATCCCGACTATATTGGACTGGGGCGAGGTTTGAATCCCAAGGTGTTAAACGGAGCCATAGCATCAGACATTAATATGAACTTTATCAATAACTTTGCCATGACGGATGCCAATGCCCCGGATGATGCAAAAGTCTATAGCTACTATGAATCCGAAGAGTACAGGCAGGTAAGTGAAATAGCGAAGCGCTGGAACCAGATGGGAATCATTCCATCTTACCAGTTATCAAATGGAGAGCAGTCAAGCAGTGAATTTGCAGCAGGAAGAGCCATGTTTGCAGTCAGTTCCAATGACCGCATATTTGAAATGATGGAAAGTGTCCGTTCCTCAGCACCAAATGCGGTATTTGAAAATGTATACCTGGGTGATACTGCCAGAAAACCGCTCATGAGCTGGGGCACATATGTTACGGCATTTGGAATCAGTGCCGGTGTGGAAGAACCGGAAGAACTGGCAGCGTATATTAAAGTTATCAACCTGTTCCAGAAGAACCAGGAATGGGTGGATCTGTGGATTTATGGCGTCGAAGGAACCGACTACAAGCTTACGGAAAATGGACGTGTGGAAAGAATCTGCACCGATGAAATCATTCATAACTGGATGCCCGTCAATACGGAATTCCGCCGTTACCCCAGCTACATTACAGATGAACAGATTGAAACCTTCAATAAACAGGCTGAGGGCAGTATTACCATGAAGTCCACTAATTTTATTTTTGATACAGAGCCTGTGAAATCCGAGTATGCCCAGCTGCAGGCAGTAGAATCGGAGTATCTGAATCCCATCTCTAATGGATTCAAAGATTACGATGAAAATATTGATAAGGCAATAGAAAAGCTAAAAGCAGCCGGACTGGATAAATTTATGGAAGAGCTGCAAAGGCAGTTTGATGAATTTATGAATGCAAAAGGGAACGGGAAATGATAAAACAGGCATAAAAATACCGCCCACAGGTCTGTTTGATCAGGGGCGGTATGGTATCAGAGATCTATGTCAGAAAAGTGAAGGTGCAGATCACTATATATCCCGGCTTTGATTTCCCCCATAAAATGAGGAGTGCCCCGGTGTCTGGTACACCGAGGCTATTATGAAAAAATTTATCTATATGTGTAATGAAAACATTACGCTATAAACCGGAAGTTATCTCTTTTGGAGATGTTTAAAGTATAACAATGACTTGTGAACGAAGTATGAACACTACGTGAATTTATTGTAAAAAATAACGAAAAACAGGTTCTTGAAGAACCTGTTTTGGTGAATTACGACAAAGCACCGCGTTAAATTGGTGTAATATAAAAGTCAAAATGACAGATAGTTTGCCGATTATAATTTAATTTTAGCGAAAAGAGATCCCAGATTAGTAGAAACACTTTCTGTTTCAGGAAGGTCGAAGGTTTCTTCTGTCACTTCTTCTGCGGCAACATCGTTTAATGCTTTCATGCTAAGGCTGAGTTTTCCGTCTTTAATATTAATGACTTTAACTTTTACCTGATCGCCAACAGCTAGAACAGCTGCGGGAGTTTTAATTCTCTTTTCACAGATTTGTGAAATATGTACAAGTCCGGACAGACCATTGCCGATATTGATAAATGCACCGTAAGGCTGAATGGATTCAACGGTACCTTCCGTTACAAAACCAACTTCGACATTTGATACTTTTGCTTTTCTGTCTTCGTTTGCTTTTTCTCTTAAGATTTCTTTTGCGGATAATACCAGTTTATTGTCTTCTTCGTCAACATTAATGACCCGAACCTGAATTTCCTGACCCAGCCATTCGTTTAAATCTTCCACATAATTTAAAGAAAGTTTGGAAGCGGGAATAAATCCGCGGATACCTTCTACATATGCAATTACACCGGCATTGACAACGCCGCCGATTTTTACGGTCAGGTTAGTCTGATTGTCTTTCATTTCTTTTAATTTATCCCACGCCAGCACTTCATTTGCGTCCTTGCTGGAGAGCATGATCTGTCCCTGGCCGCCGTCTCTTCTGACAACAGTTGCGGAGATTTCATCACCAATATGAACAGACTCCTTCAGACTACAGTTCGGGTCTGCACTGTAATCTTCCAGGCGGATCACACCTTCGGTGTAATACTTAAGGTCTAACGTGATCTCTGTTTCTGTAACCCCGATTACAGTACCGGTAAGGATATCGCCTTCGTGGATTTGTTTCAGAGAAGCGGTTAACTCTTTTTCGTAATCAGCCATGCTTTCTGTAACAGTCTCATCTTCAGCGGATTCGTTGACGGTTTCAGCAGTTTCTGGTGTAGCAGTTGTTTCGTTTAATATTTCTTCTGACATATGATCCTCCTTATTTCCCACTATAGAATGATAAAACTATAACATTTTTGCATAAAAAAATCAACAGAAATGGCTTAAAATGGGCAGAATAGGCAATACAGGGTTTGAAAAGCAAAAAAAAGTATGATATGATGAAAGTCGGATAACAGCAAGAATTTCGTTAAAAATAGTAAGTGTACCGGATTGTAAAGGAATCCATGCACAGCTGCCTGAAACAATTTAAAACATGCATGAAGATGCATAGAATTGGAGTCAGTGGTGCATTGATACAACATGAGGATATGAAAAATTTATAATGAGGTATTGAGAATTGAGTACATTAATCGGAAAGGATAACGATGAGATGCAGGATACAATGAAGAAAAAAGTATATATCATCGGTCACAAGAACCCGGATACAGATTCTATCTGCTCTGCAATCGCTTACGCAGATGTAAAGAATAAAATAGGTGATGCTATCTATGTTCCCAAAAGAGCAGGACAGATCAGCGAGGAAACGCAGTTTGTATTAGACCGCTTTGGAATGAAGCCGCCAGGTTATGTCCCAAATGTGGGAACCAGAGTGAAAGATATGGATATCCGCAGGATACCCGGCGTCAGCCACAGTATTTCACTGAAAAAAGCATGGACACTGATGAAAGATGAGAATGTTAATACGCTGCCCATTACAAAAGACAACAATATTCTGGAGGGTTTAATTACCATCAGTGATATTGCACAGTCTTATATGGATATATTGGATAATGAAATCCTATCTACCGCCAGAACACAATACAGCAACATTCTGGGGACGCTGGAAGGTAATATGGTGGTGGGAAATGAACATGCTTATTTTGTAAAAGGAAAAGTGGTTGTAGCGGCAGCTAACCCCGATCTGATGGAAAACTATATTGAAGAGGATGACCTGGTCATTCTGGGCAACAGGTATGAATCCCAGCTGTGCGCCATTGAAATGAATGCCAGTTGCATTATTGTCTGTGAGGGTGCCCCGGTATCCAGAACGATTCAGCATCTGGCTCATGAAAAGGCTTGTTCGATTATCAGCACGCCCCATGACACCTATACAGTAGCCAGACTTATGAATCAGAGTATGCCGGTAAAATTTTTCATGAAGAAGAATGGCCTTCTGACCTTCGAACTGGATGATTTTACGGATAGTATTAAGGATACCATGGCGAAGAAGAGATACCGTGATTTCCCGGTACTGGACAAGCATGGCTGCTATGTGGGGATGATTTCCAGGCGGAATCTGCTGGGTATGAAACGCAACAGATTGATTCTGGTTGATCATAATGAAGCTTCCCAGGCGGTAGATAATATTGAAAGCGCCGAGATTCTGGAGATTATCGATCATCACAGACTGGGGTCACTGGAAACAATGGCACCAGTGTTCTTCCGAAACCAGCCGGTTGGCTGTACGGCGACCATTATTTATCAGATCTATCAGGAAAAGGGAATTGAGATTCCTTCTAATATAGCAGGACTTTTGTGTTCCGCAATTATTTCGGATACTTTGATGTTCCGTTCTCCAACCTGTACGGCGGTGGATCGGGATGCGGCACAGAGGCTGGCACAGATTGCAGGAATAGAAATCGAAGCTTATGCATCTGAGATGTTTGCAGCAGGAAGCAATTTGAAGAAAAAGTCTCCGGAAGAAATCTTTTATCAGGATTTTAAGAAATTCGAGCTTAACCAGGCGAATTTCGGAGTTGGACAGATTAATTCCATGAATGCATCTGAGTTAAAGGATATTAAAGGCAGATTAATACCGTATCTGGAAAAAGCCCTGGGGCAGCATGGAGAGACAATGCTGTTTTTCATGCTTACGGATATCATGAATGAGTCAACGGAGCTGCTATGCTTTGGCGGAGATTCGGAGGAACTGGTAAGAGAAGCATTTCACCAGCAGCCAGAGGATCATTCCGTATATCTTCCCGGCATAGTCTCCAGAAAGAAACAGCTGATTCCTGCATTTATGAATGCATTGCAGCAGTAAAAACTGGATAAAGGATAAGATAAAATAAAGGGAGGAAATGCTATGGGCAAACAAACCTGGAAGGCAGGAAATATGATATATCCGCTGCCGGCAGTCATGGTAAGCTGTGCCAGGGAGGGCGAAAAACCAAATATTATTACAGTGGCATGGACGGGTACGGTATGTACGAATCCTCCCATGGTTTATATATCGGTAAAACCGGAGCGGTATTCTTACGATATCATCCGGGAAACGGGAGAATTTGTGATTAACCTCACTACCCGGAAACTGGCGAAAGCAACCGACTTCTGCGGTGTCCGCTCCGGCCGGGACGTAGATAAGTTTCAGGAAATGCATCTGACGCCTGAGGCAGCAGAGCAGGTCAAAGTCCCTATGATCGGGGAGTGTCCGGTGAATATTGAATGCCGGGTAAAAGAAATTAATAAACTGGGGTCACATCACATGTTTCTTGCGGATGTACTTGCGGTACACGTAGATGAGGCTTATATGAATGAAAACGGTAAATTTGAACTGAATAAAACCGGTTTGCTGGCGTATTCCCATGGAGAGTATCTGGGACTGGGTGAGCATTTGGGGACATTTGGCTATTCCGTAAAGAAGAAAAAGAAGAAACGCAGATAACAATGTTATAAAATATAGGAAAAACTACAGATTTAAAGTAAGGGCAATAACTGGCTTAATGGTTATTGCCCTTATTTTGCGTAAAAATTCTGTTCAAGATAATCCACATAAGAGTCCTGCATTGTGCATTTTCATCTGCCTATCCATCGGCTATAATGAACTCAACAATTCAAGTTAAAGGAGGAAACAAATATGAAAAAGCGTACAATGCAGTTATTAGCAGGTGGCATGTGTCTGACATTAGCAATTGGCTCCCTGGCGGGATGTGGAAACCAGGGCACAAAAGATACGGCAGATACAACTGCTAAGACAGACGGGGCACAGACGGAAGCCGCGAAGACAGAGGGAGGCAAGTCCGAAGAATCCAAGTCAGAAGAATCCAAGGCCGAGACAGCCGCAGCAGATAGCGACGAGGGAAGCAAAGAGAACGTGACATTGAATTTTGCGGCGTCACAAAACTGGATTGAAGATGTGGATAAGGAACTGGCGAAAGAATTTGAGGAAAAAACAGGGATTGCAATTAATTTCCAGCTAAGCCCGGATGACCAGTATCAGACAATTGTAAAATCAAAGCTGAACACAGGTGAGGGACCGGATATCTTCATGTCTTATTCCGGAACAAAATTAAAAGACTTTAACCCGGAAAAAAATATGGTTGACCTGTCGGGCGAAACCTGGGTCAGTGAGTTGGAACAATGGGCAATAGACGGATGCTCTTACAAAGGAAAGCTCTATGCACAGAATACGGCAGGGGTGGATGATACTAACGGGGTTCTGTATAAGCCGGCTGTATTTGAAGAGCTTGGGATCAAGGTACCCACCAACTATGCGGAGTTTAAGGAAGCCTGTGATAAATTGCAGGCAGGCGGCATCACACCGGTCTATGAGTTTGTAAAAGACCTGTGGCACACACATTACTGGATGGAAGGCGCAAGTGCCCTGGCAGCAGCGAACCACCCCGGGCTTTATGACGATCTGAATACAAATAAAATCGGATTTGCAGATGTTCCAGAATTCGTTACTGCACTGACACAGCTTAAGGAAATGGCTGACAGCGGATATTTTGGTGAGAACCACATGTCCAATATCTATGACAATTCTTATGATGCTATCGCAAGCGGCAAATATGGAATGATCATTATTCACGGATCTTATCCAAATGAAATGGTAAATAATATTGACGGGGTAAACCCGGAGGATTACAGCATGTTCCCAAGCCCTCTGGCAGATAATCAGTACGCGACCCTGACAGCAGGCGGAACGACGAAATGCATCAGCGCAGGAAGCAAACACATTGAAGAAGCAAAACAATATTTTAATTTTCTTGCAGAGAAACAGAATCTGGAAAAACTCTATAAAGAAAAAACCGTTTACGTTTCCTCCTCCGTAAAAGGCATCGAGGCAAGCCCTACAAAGGCATATAAAGACCTGATGAATATTGTGGGAGACAAACAGCTTCAGGGTGCAGAAGCAAGTGTATACTTCTATGACGGCGGCAAGATCAGCGAGCTCTGCCAGGAAATGTTCACCGGTTCACTGACGCCGGAACAGGTATTGGAAGAATATGATAGTACCAGAAGAGCGCTTGCAAAAGATTCCGGACAGGAAGGATTCTAATAAGAAACATATCACGGTTATCCAGCCGGTGTCTTGTACACCGGCTGTGGAAAACCGGAGTGCAGAAAGAAGGGAAGCTTAATGAATCATAAAAAAATATACCCGTCCTATTTTATTCTGCTTCCTTTGGTGTTATATCTGGTATTTTTTATCGTGCCAAGCGCCATGGGGCTGGCTCTGTCATTTACAGACTGGAATGCAATGAATGACGAGATCCATTTTGTAGGACTGTCACATTTTAAAGAAATATTTACGAATCAGAGATACCTGCTGGTTATCTTTACCACGATTGTTTTTGCGCTGGTCACCACCATCTTTAAGAATGCAATCGGGCTGGGAATGGCAATGGCACTGAATAAAGGATTTAAAACAAGAAATTTTCTAAGAACCATCTTCTTTTTTCCGGTTATGCTCTCTCCACTGATTATCGGTCTGGTGTTCAAATCCATTTTTAATCCGGAATATGGCGTAATCAATGGGTTTTTAGGCATGATCAGTCTGGACTTTTTACAGAGAGACTGGCTGGGGGATGTGAACACTGCCCTGGGGGCGGTTATCTGTGTGGAGATCTGGCGCCTGGTAGGGCAGAATATGGTGATCTATATCGCGGGGCTGCAGGCGATTTCAGAAGATTATCTGGAAGCGGCTTCTATCGATGGGGCAAATGGGTTTCAGAAGTTAATCTATGTCATAATTCCCCAGCTGATGCCCTCTATTACCATTAATCTGGTGCTGAACCTCATAGCGGGACTTAAAGTGTTTGATCTGGTATTTGTACTGACCAACGGAGGACCCGCCAGAAAGACAGAGGTCTTAAATACCGTGATCTATAAGGAATACAGCTCCGGAAGATATGGCTTCTCTACAGCCCTGGGCTTCATACTCTTTGTTTTTACCTGTATCGTCGCATTTTCTGTCTTAAAGGGCATGACAAAGGAGGAGGACTGACATGACAAGAAAAAACCAAATCGGGAGAATTGTAAAATGCCTGATTCTCTGGAGTTTCTCCATTCTCGTATTTGTGCCGCTGATTATCATACTGCTGAATTCTTTTAAGGCACAGGGGGATGCGGTAAACATGAGCTTTTCCCTGCCAAAGGAATGGATTTTCACCAATTATCAGGAGGTTGTCAGCCAGGTAGATGTGTTTGGGGCATTTCGAAACAGCCTTGTGGTCTCCGTCTGTACGGTGGTCATTGCAACCACCGGTGCTGCACTCTGTTCCTTTGTACTGTCCAGAAGAAGAACGAAGCTTCATCGATTTATGTATCTGTTCTTTCTGCTGGGACTGGTGGCACCTCTGAATATGGTACCCGCCATTCTGGTTTTGCAGAGGCTGGGACTGATGGATACCCTGGCGGGGCTGATCCTGCTGTATTCGGCGCTGGTAACGCCCTTTACCATCTTTCTCTACTATGGATTTATCGGGTCGGTGCCAAAGGAGATTGATGAGGCTGCAATCATAGACGGATGCGGCTGCATGGGGCTGTTCTGGAAAGTCGTATTTCCGCTGTTAAAGCCGGTAACGGTAACGGTGATTATTTTAAACTTTATGAATGCATGGAATGACTTTATCACGCCGTTCTATGTAATGAACAGTTCATCCAAGATGCCCCTCACCACAATGGTCTACAGTTTCTTCGGGCAATTCCAGAGGAGCTGGAATCTGGTCTGTGTCATCATGGTACTGATTCTCGTCCCGATCATCGTGGTATATGCTTTCGGGCAGAAATACATCATAGCCGGTATGACTGCCGGAGCAGTTAAGGGCTGAGCCGGACTGGAGGAAAATGAAGAGAAAATAGTATTTGTTATTGAAGTTATGCAAAGTAGAAATAGATCAGGCTAAAAGCCGGAGAGGAATGAAACTGATATGAAACAGATAAAATTAGGATTAATTGGTGCCGGGGAGAGGGGAGCAAACTGCTATGCCCCCTATGCGCTGAAGTTTCCGTCAGAGGTACGGTTTGTCTGTGTGGCGGACCCCCTGGCTGACAGGCGCAATACATTTGGGGAAACCCATCGTATTGCAGAGGAGGACAGATATGAAGACTGGAGGGAAATGCTCGGGAAAGAATATGGGCTGGACGGGATTATCATAGCAACCCAGGATCGGCAGCACTATGAGCCGGCTATGGCTGCCATTGCTGCGGGGCTGAATGTATTGCTGGAAAAACCCATGGCGGAAACCGTGGAGAAAACCAGGGCGATCGTGGAGGCTGCTAAGGAAAAAGGCGTATTGCTGATGGTCTGCCATGTGCTGCGCCACACCCCCTTCTTCCAGTCCATAAAAGAGACTCTGGACAGCGGTGCCATTGGTGAAGTAAAGTCCATACACCACATTGAAAATATCGGATACTGGCATTTTGCCCACAGTTATGTCAGAGGAAACTGGCGCAATACAGAAGAGACCACCCCAATGATCGTGGCAAAGTGTTCTCATGATACGGATATCTTTAATTTCCTGCTGGGCGGAAAAAAATGCAAACGCATCTCTTCATTTGGTTCCTTATCCTATTTCACCAGGGAAAATATGCCGGAACATGCAGCAAAAAACTGCATGGACGGATGCCCCCACAACAAAACCTGCCTTTATTCCGCTTACAATTATCTGGATGACAGGGAGATGAGGCAGAATTTCCGGGATATCGTAATGCGTACAGATGACAGGGAAGCGTTTCTCGCCCATTTAAAAGAATCTCCATACAGCAGGTGTGTCTACCAGTGTGATAACGATGCGGTAGACCATCAGGTGGTCAGTATGGTCTATGAAGATGGGGTGACGGTATCCTGGCAGGCATCGGCGTTTACCATGGATATCAAACGCCAGACAAAGATCATGGGAACCAAAGGAGAACTGGAGGGAAGCATCGATGAAGACCGGTATGAAGTCAGGGATTTTGCCACAGGAAATGTGACATCCGTTAAAATACATACCCCAAAGACCCTGCATTCCGGCGGGGATGAATGCATTATGCGCAATTTTACCCAGGCGCTGTTAAATCCCGATCAGGAAAGCAGGCGGTTTGGCGCAGAACTTTCGCTGCAGGGGCATGCAATGGCTTATGCGACAGAATATTCCAGAAAGAATGACGGGGAAGTTGTAGTGTTATAAAATTCAACCCTGGCTATGCGCCCTTCTATTAGGATTACATTCCTGCAAAGCGTGCCGAACAGCTGCCAAAAGGATTTTAAAACATGTTTTGTAAATGTGACACACTGTTGTCCCATTACCTGTGATATGATATTGTGAACTAAAGAAAGGAGTTATTTTATAATGTCTAAAGCAGTCTTTTATTGTTCTTTTAAGCTTAAAAAGGAAGCCTCTGTGCCGGATTTTTTACTGGCAGCAGAAAAATTAAATAATGAGTACATCTCAAAGCAGGAGGGGTATATCTCCTGGAAACAACTTAGAGATGATGAAACCTGGGTGGATATTATAACTTTTGAAACAATGGAAACCGTTAAGAAGTTTGAGTCTGATTCTGGTAATGCAGGTGAATTAGCTAAGCAGTTTTATTCATACATTAACTGTAATAGTTGTAAAGTGAATTATTATTCAATTGAAAGAAGTTATGGAAAATCATAATATGATATGATGATTAGCTGCCTTGCAGGACGCAAAGCAGTCTGAGGGAACCGCCTAAATTGCGGCTCCCTCTTTTAATGGTTCAGATTATTTATCAGCTTTCATCTAATTCTTCTTTTGGCGGCAGCATACTGGCGCGGGTGACAGCGCTGCTGCCAAATTTCAGGCGGATGGAATCCAGAGCCTGATCCAATTTCTTCTGTTTTGCGTTATCAGAAGCGGGCAAATCAAAGAGACTGAGCTGTACCGGTGTATCGTCAGACACAAGTTTTGAGCAGCGTATGCCCAGAAGCCGTATGGGCGTCTGATCCCACAGGGCATCAAACAGCTGGCAGGAAGCGCGGTAGACAGCCTTTTCCGTATTGGACGGAGTCAGCAGCTGCATCTGGTGGGAAGATACGGTGAAGGTACTGTATTTGATTTCAACGCAGACATTTCCGGCAAGCTGTCCTGCTTTTCGCAGGCGCCCGGACACACTTGCAGCCAGCTTCAGCAAAACAGCTTTTGCATCCCTGGCGGTGGTGACGTCAGCAGCCAGCGTGGTGGAATTCCCGATGCCCTTTGCCTTTTCCGGAGTAGAGACCAGAGGCGTGGTATCAATGCCGTTTGCGTACTCCCAGAGCATTTTTCCATGGCTTTTTAAATGAGGTGTCAGAAGGCACGGATCGGTTAATGCCAGATCTCCAATTGTGTAAATGCCCAGTTTCTGAAGGGTTGTTACAGAAGCTTTTCCCGCCATATATAGTTCGGCAACGGTCAGGGGCCACATCTTGGTCTGTATCTCAGTGGGGAAAAGCGTATGAACCTTTCCGGGTTTTTCAAAGTCTGAAGCCATTTTAGCCAGAAGCTTATTGGAGGAAATTCCAATATTAACCGTGAAGCCAAACTTATCATAGATTGTGTCTTTGATTTGAGTTGCTGCGCTTACCGGAGAATCATAGAGATGAGAGATACCGGTATAATCGACATAACACTCATCCACACTCACCTGTTCGATGTCCGGTGTGAGCTGCTTTAAAAAATCCATCAGACGGTGGCTGTATTCAGAATAAAGACGGTGGTTTGGCGGCTGAATGAGGAGATTTGGACATTTTTTAAGTGCTGAGGCTATAGGCTCGCCGGTATGGATATGGTAAGCCTTTGCCGGAATGGACTTTGCAAGTACAACGCCATGGCGGCTTGAACGGTCGCCGCCTATGATAGAAGGGATTAACCGAAGGTCAATGCCCTCCGGATCCTTTAAATTTTCCACAGAAGTCCAGCTTAAATACGCGGAATTAACGTCTATATGAAAGATAATGCGGTTCATATGCTCACGGCCTTTCTATTTCAATATAATAGAGACAGGTTATCTATATCATATTATACAAGAACGTCCGTTCCTTCGCAAGGGAAGATTGTGCAGATGGAGGGAATGAATTTTAAATCACGCTCTAGCGTCTGCTATATTTTTCATAAAACTCCTGATACCACAGACAGGCATCCACCGGAGTATTTGGCGGGATATGGTTGCCGACTGCAAGGAAATAACCCGGGCAGTCACGTCCAAGAGCGATGCAGCGTTTTACTTCATTTTCAATGTATTCCTTATCGTTATATAAGAGTGCATGGGTATCCGCATTGCCCACAATCACATGGCTTTTGCCGTATTTTTCACAGATATAGGACATATCGGTACAGGGCTCCATTACAAATCCATGAATGCCAAGGTCTGCAATGTCATCTATAAACTGTGTGAAATTACCGTCGGAGGTAAAGAGAACTTTTTTGCCGCTGTCCAGCAGCGGTGCCAGCAGTTTTTTGTGGTTTGGAAATATATAAGTCCGGTAAAAATCTGGGGATAAAAAGGCACCGGAACCCCAGACAATGTCATCGTGGACCATGATTACATCGGATTTGCATTTTGCAAGAGCCTCGAAATACTGCAGGTTCCAGGTTACATAGCGGTTTATAAATGCTCCAAATTCGTGGGAGTCCACCCCGGCTGCCAGCAGCAGCATATCCCATCCTAATATTTCAATGATTCCGGACATACAGGTGGTGTACATACCGGTCATATTTACCGTATCGGGATGTTCCAGGCACATTTTATCATAGTCATCCTGAAAGCCCTGAAGCAGATCCTGGCTGTTGCGTCTGCCGTAGACCTGGTCAAAATCAAAGTCAAATACATCCTCCGGTTCTTCAATAAAATTCTTTACTTCATTGGAATAATCCACAGCATCTGCCTGATAGGAGGCATGACCCATTTTTGTCTTCTGCTCTCCGAATATTGCACCATAGGGGAATATATTCCAGAAGAGCCCGTAATCCCATGCTTTTATGAATTCCCGGGATGCATTTGTCTGTTCACTGACCGTGCTTTTTGAAGATACCGGAATACCTGTAACTTTTTGTACCAGATCCCAGTGAAAGTGGGCGGAATATTCCGTTCGGGGAATCTTGTCAGGCATTTCCAGATTGAGTGCGCTTAAACCATTTTGTAGTGACATATGGCAGTTTCCTTTCTTTTTTTAAGATTATATGTTAAGATCATTATATAAAAAGGTACGTGGAATGTACATGAAGATAACAGGAAGAAAGATGGATGTTTTTGCGATGGAAGATAAAAAGTATCGAATGATAGATGAAGAATTCAATGGACTTCAGATTAAAATTCTGGAACACGGTTTGCTGTATGGGGATACAAAGTGGAATTACAGGGATGTGGTATCTCCTTTTAACCGGCTGTATTTTCTGATAAAGGGAGAAGGGTATATAGAAAATGAGGAATTTCATCATAATTTAATTCCCGGGAATGTATATTTGATTCCGGCAGGGACAAAGTATAATTATATAGGAAAGAGTGCGTTTGTAAAATTATATTTTCATTTTGAACTGCAGCGGCTTCCGGGAATTGATGTATTTCAAAATCTCTGCAGGGCAATGTCCATGCCCATAGCCGCCGGGCAGACTGAAAAACTGATTTCTTATTTAGAGGGCGGAACCCTGGGAGACCAGATGTTTTTTAAAGGAGCATTGAATGAGATTCTGGGGAACTTCTATTTAAAAATGAAAGATGAGGGCGTTGTGCAGATGGATTTAAGCGGGTATTACAGACAAAAAGAAAGTCTGTATTATATAGAAAAGAATCTGTCTGCACAGCTTAAGATCGAAAGTATGGCGAAAGAAATGCATGTGTCCTATTATTCACTGTCCAGGAATTTCAAGCGGGACACGGGAATCGGCATTAAAGAATACCTGGAAGAAATGCTGCTAAAGAAAGCAAAACACCTGTTACTGACCACCGATCTTCAGCTTCAGGAGATTGCAAATGAGCTTCAGTTTTGTGATCCGTTTTACTTCTCCAGGTTTTTTCGTAAATATGAGAAGGTATCTCCAAGGGAGTACCGGAAAAAGAGATTGAATGGATAGATCAGGAATTGTGTGAGAAAAATAGTGTTTAGTGGCTTGCACACCAGCCGGGAATAGGCTATACTAGAAAAATAGTGAGAAAGAATAAAGAACAAAGGAGTTCGAACAATGGAATTGGTAACAGTTAGAGAGATTTATAAAGAAAGAGAAAAATATTTAGATCAGGAAATCCGCGTTGGCGGCTGGATCAGAAGCATACGTGATTCAAAGACATTTGGTTTTATCGTTCTGCATGACGGAACTTTCTTTGAGACACTTCAGATTGTATATCATGATAAAATGGAAAACTTTCAGGAAATCTCCAAATTAAATGTTGGGGCAGCCGTCATTATAAAGGGAACACTGGTTGCTACACCACAGGCAAAACAGCCATTCGAAATTCAGGCAGAGGAGATTACGGTGGAAGGTACTTCTACATCGGATTATCCCCTTCAGAAGAAGAGACACAGCTTTGAATATTTGAGAACGATTTCGCACTTAAGGCCCAGAACCAATGCATTCCAGGCTGTATTCCGCGTGCGTTCCCTGATCGCATATGCAATTCACCAGTTTTTCCAGGAGAGAGACTTTGTATATGTCCATACACCACTGATTACCGGAAGTGACTGTGAAGGAGCAGGTGAAATGTTCCGTGTTACTACGCTGGATCTGGAAAACATTCCGAAAACAGAGGATGGAGCAATTGACTACACGCAGGACTTCTTTGGAAAAGAGACAAGCCTGACTGTCAGCGGCCAGCTGAATGGTGAGACTTATGCACAGGCATTCCGCAACATTTATACATTTGGTCCCACTTTCCGTGCGGAAAATTCCAACACTACCAGACATGCGGCAGAGTTCTGGATGATTGAGCCGGAAATTGCATTTGCAGACCTGCAGGATAATATGATGCTTGCGGAATCTATGCTGAAATACGTGATCAATTATGTACTGGAGCATGCACCGGAAGAAATGGAATTCTTCAACTCTTTTGTGGACAAGGGTCTGTTAGACCGGTTGAAAAGCGTGGCAGCATCCGATTTTGCTCATGTTACTTACACGGAAGCAGTTGAGATTCTGGAAAAGAATAATGACAAATTTGATTATAAAGTATTCTGGGGATGTGACCTTCAGACTGAGCATGAACGCTATCTGACGGAAGAGATCTATAAGCGTCCGGTATTTGTAACGGATTATCCAAAAGAGATCAAAGCATTCTATATGAAACTGAATGATGACGGCAAAACTGTTGCCGCAATGGACTGTCTGGTGCCTGGAATCGGTGAGATTATCGGCGGCAGCCAGAGAGAAGATGACTATGACAGACTGTTGAACCGCATGAATGAACTGGGATTAAAAGAAGAAGATTACGGATTCTATATGGATCTTCGTAAATACGGTTCTACCAGACATGCAGGATTCGGACTTGGATTTGAACGCTGCGTAATGTACCTGACTGGAATGTCAAATATCCGTGACGTGGTTCCATTCCCAAGAACAGTAGGTAACTGCGACTTATAGGAGGAATTTAGATGGGGAGTAAGATATTAATCGTCGATGACGAAAGGGAGATTGCAGATGTAGTGGAGCTATATCTGAAAAACGAAAATTATGATGTTGTAAAATGTTATAATGGGACTGATGCGCTGGAATGCATTAAAAATGAGAAGCTGGATATGGCGCTGCTGGATGTCATGCTTCCAGATATAGACGGCTTTACAATTCTCCAGAGAATAAGGGAAGAGCATACTTTTCCGGTTATCATGCTGACGGCGAAAACGGAATATATGGATAAAATCAACGGTCTTACTTTAGGAGCGGATGATTATATTGCAAAGCCGTTTAACCCTCTGGAATTAATCGCCAGAGTAAAAGCGCAGCTTCGCCGTTTTACCAAGTATAACGAGGGAAGCAAGTCCCAGGAAGATATTATTGACTTTGCTGGTCTGGTGCTTAACAGAAGCACACATGAATGTACTTATAATGAAAGAGAGCTGACACTCACGCCGATCGAATTTGATATTCTCTGGATTTTATGTGAAAACAGAGGACAGGTTATCAGTTCGGAACAGCTTTTTGAACAGGTATGGAAAGAGAAGTATTACAAGAACAGCAACAATACTGTAATGGTGCATATTCGTCATTTACGTGAGAAAATGAGCGGACCTACCGGCAAGACGGAATTTATAAAAACCGTTTGGGGAGTTGGTTATAAAGTTGAAAAATAATTATGGAAAACTAAAGAGAACAATATTGCTGAGGGCAGTCCTGGTTGCTGCCCTGGCTTTAGTGGTTGGGATTGTCATAGTGAAATTTCTCATAGACGGGGTATTTCAAAGCAGCTTTGCCAGCCTTTTTATCAACTTCATGATGAAATTCAATATGGATTATGATACTGCGAACGAAATGTATGGAAAAATCTTTATGGATAATAAAGAAATTTTTCTGACTTCCGGCTTTATCATTTTATTTCTTGTGTTCTTCTATATGGCTGTTTCCAAACTTACCGGCTATATGGATGATATCGGCAGGGAAATCGATATGATTCTGACTGATGAGGATGCACCGATTAATCTGGTGCCGGAACTGGCGCCGATTTCGGAAAAATTGAATACTTTAAAAATGACTTTGAAAAAAAGAGAGTACGCGGCGATTGAAAGTGAACAGCGTAAGAATGACCTTGTGGTCTATCTGGCGCATGATCTGAAAACTCCGCTGACCTCCATTATTGCATACTTAACAATGCTGGATGAACAGCCGAATATGCCTGAGGAAGAGCGTTTGAAATATACACATATTACGCTTGAAAAGGCGACCAGGCTGGGCGAATTAATCAGCGAGTTTTTTGAAATTACACGATTCAATCTGCAGGACATAGTTCTGGAGAAGGAAAAATTGAATTTGTCTATGATGTTAGAACAGCTTGCAGATGAAAGTTATGGCGTATTAGCGGATAAGGATCTGACTTGTTCCATCAGGACGGATGAAGAGCTGGTAGTGGACGGGGATCCCGACAAACTGGCGAGGGTATTTGACAACCTTCTCAGAAATGCAATTGCATATAGTTATCCACGCACGGATATTAATATAGAAGCATTTCTTCAGAATGAGTATATTATTATTAATTTTCGGAATCAGGGCCCCCAGATTCCTCCTCAGAAGTTAAAATCCATCTTTGAAAAGTTTTACCGGGTAGATAATGCACGTTCCAGCCAGACAGGCGGAGCGGGACTGGGACTGTCCATTGCAAAGGAAATTGTGGAATTGCATGGCGGCACCATAGAAGCATTCAGTGATGCGCATTACACAACGTTTATTGTGCATCTGCCGGTTTACCGTGATCGGATGGCAAAGAGACGCCGCGTGCGCGGGAAGGCAGGGACAAAAAATATATGACAGAAAGCAGAGAAAGTAAACGCAAAAATAGAAAACGGACAGCGGGTGATGTGATACGTGTCATAGCTCTGCTGATTGCGATTGGGGTATTTGTATATTCCGGTTATCGCCTTTTGACCATTTATCTTGAGTATAAAGCAGGAACCGATGAATATTCTTCTCTGGAGGGATTTGCAAATATATCGGGGAATACTTCCGACTCCGGAGCTGAGTCTGAAGGAGCAGGTGTCAGGGTAGAAACCAATGAGCAGGGTGAAACAGAACGCTATATGGAGAGCCCGGTTGACTTTGCCGGATTGAAAGCAATTAATAAAGATGTAATCGGGTGGTTGAATGTGGAAGCACTGGATATCAGCTATCCCATGGTTCGGGGAACGGATAACGACTACTATCTGCACCGGACATTTAAGAAGGAAGATAACTTTGCGGGTTCCATATTTATGGATTATCTGAATAACCCGAACCTAAAAGATCAAAATACAATCATTTACGGACACAATATGAAAAATGGCTCTATGTTTGGTACGCTGAAGCAGTTCCGTGAAGAGGGCGTGTTTGAAAAAAGCCGTTATTTCTGGGTTTATACACCAACAATGAATTATAAATATGAGATCTTTTCCTGTCATGAAGTGGGAGCTGTAAGCAATACCTATCAGATCTCATTTGCGAAAGATAAAGATTTTCAGGATTATCTGGATGAAGCTGTGGAGCATTCGGTAGTGAAGGGTACAGCTAAGGTTACCTCGAAGGACCGCATTGTAACACTTTCTACCTGTACCGGAAATGAGGCAACCAGATTTGTCGTACAGGGGGTTCTCGTGGATTCCATTAAAGTAAAATAGTGTCAGCACAGGGTAAAAAACGGGTGCTTTGGAAACAATATGTGAAGGAGGAATGGAAATGGATAAAACGGAACAACTAAAAGAAATGCTTGCAAACAGCACAAACGTTGTGTTTTTCGGTGGAGCAGGAGTGTCTACAGAGAGCGGGATTCCCGATTTTCGAAGTGTGGACGGACTGTATAATCAGGAATATGACTATCCTCCGGAAACCATATTAAGCCATACTTTTTTCATGAGGGATCCAAAAGAATTCTATCGTTTTTACCAGAATAAAATGCTCTGCCTGGATGCAAAACCAAATGCCGCCCACCGGAAACTGGCTCAGTGGGAGAAGGAAGGAAAGCTAAAGGCAGTCGTAACCCAGAACATAGACGGTCTGCATCAAATGGCTGGCAGCAAGGAAGTTCTAGAACTTCATGGAAGCGTCCACAGGAACTACTGCATGAAGTGCGGGAAGCCTTATGAAGCCAGATATATGCTGGAAGCCAAAGGAATTCCTGTCTGTGAATGCGGTGGTACCATTAAACCGGATGTGGTATTATATGAAGAGGGACTGGATAATCAGATCATGTCCAGGGCAATCGCGCATATTGCCAAAGCGGATGTGCTGATCATTGGCGGAACCTCTCTGGCGGTATACCCGGCAGCCGGGCTGATCGATTATTACAGAGGAAATAAACTGGTCTTGGTAAATAAAACCACAACACCAATGGATCATAATGCGGACTTACTGGTGCAAGGAAGCATCGGAGAAATATTTGCAGCGATATAAGGAGGCAGAAATATGGTTTATGAAGTTGGCGATATCGTAAAATTAAAAAAGCAGCATCCCTGTGGCAGCAATGACTGGGAGATCCTTCGTGTAGGTGCTGATTTCCGGCTGAAATGTATGGGATGCGGACATCAGATCATGATTGCCAGGAAGCTGGTTGAGAAGAATACGAAGGGGCTGCAGAAAAAAACAGAAGGTTAGAGCGAACACTTTATATATGTTCCGCCCCTTTCTCTTTCCGAGATTGCACTCGTTGATACAATGCTTGTTTTCTCGGAAAGATGGGAGTAGGAAAATACATTTCTCTAAGCTGTACCATTCTTAATCAAAATTAGATTGTAAAATAATTATAAATATGTTATAATACTCATATTAAAGTTCTGGCGTCAAAAAATCTTATTCTATATCAGAAAAACTAATCCAATATAACGTAATAGAAAATTTCATATAAGCATCCAAATGGTATTTCTTTAGAATTAAAATGATTATTTGTTTTTTTTAAAGAGTAGATCCTTAGTTAGATTCTAATTAATTCCTGAAGATACATAGAATAAGAACAATTTCATAAAAAGTCACTTCTAAAATTCAAATCTCAATGTTTGCTGCGTTTAAGCAAACTATTCCTATATTAAAAAAGGAGAATCTATGTATCAGGAAAAGCCTGTAAAACCACTTAAAGATTTAAATCTCCTGGATCGGTTTCTGTTTGCAGAAGCTATGGAGGATACCGTTGTTTGTACTAATATGTTAGAAATTATTTTAGGGAGCAACAATATTACATTATTAGATAAGATACAGACAGAAAAAGAATTGCGTACATCACCTTTACTGAGATCCGTGAGGGTAGATGTGTGGGCAATGGATGAGCAAGGAACTATTTATAATTCAGAAATGCAGGGATATAAACGTGGAAACCTGAGAAAAAGAAGCCGTTACTACCAGGCGTTGCTGGATAGTGGGCTGTTAGAACCGGGAGTGGTGGATTTTGATATTCTAAATGATAGTTTTATGATATTTATTTCTCCTTTTGGTGTATTTGGCTTAAAGAAATACTTATATACCTTCCAAATGAGGTGTGATGAAGAATCAGAGCTGGCACTGGGAGATGGTGCGGTCAGGATTTTTTTGAATACCAATGGAAATAATAAAGAAGACATAAGCCAGGAACTTGTTGAATTATTAGGATACATAGAGCATTCAACAGATACCTTTGCACAGAAGTGCACCAGCAGTAAAGTCAGGGAAATTCACGAACATATCTGCAGAATAAAAATGAGTGAAAAGATTGGGGTGAAATATATGAATGCCTGGGAAGAAAAAATTATTATAAGAGAAGAGGGGAAAGCAGAAGGAATTACAGAGGTTATTATAGATCTCCTCCGGGATTATGGCGATATTCCTCAAGACCTAAGGGAAAAAATAAAGACGGAGGATAATATTAACGTTTTAAAGGAATGGTTGAAAAAAGCAATAAAAACAGGTTCCATGGAACAATTTCAGAAAGCAATACAAAGCTAACAAACTTTACAATTATAACAGTAAGAAGTAAAAAACAGAGCGTGAGATTCCTCACGCTCTGTCTTATAAGTTTCCTTTGTAAAACACCGTGCAATAATTTCCTTCTCTGGTTCTGCATTTTGAGCAGTGCAGACACCTGGCAGGAGTCATCTCTCCGTCTTTCCAGCGCTTTATCAGATTAGGTTCTGTAAGCAGTGCCCTGCAGAATCCAAACCCTGCAATGCGGCTGTTCTGGAGCCAGTCCAGGGTTTTGTCAAAATGGGAAACGCCTCCGGTGACAAATACGGGAATATCAACTTCTTCTGCAATTATCTTTGCATATTCGATAAAATATCCGCCTCTTGTCAGAGGGTACCCATCAAAAACCTGTCCGGACATACTGTTCGCCTTGCCATGAATATTTCCGGACACTTCTATGGCATCAAATCCCATTTCTTCCAGCTCCCTGCAGACTGGCAGGACTTCATCAAACGTCAGTCCCCCTTCGAAAAAATCAGAGCAGGTTATTTTAATTAAGATTGGAAAATCTTTGCCTGCCGCCTGGCGTATTCCATTATATATTTCCCGGATAATACGCAGTCTGTTGGACAGGCTTCCGCCGTATTCATCCGTGCGGTTATTATAATAAGGACTTAAGAACTGGTTCAAAAGGTAGGAGTGCCCTCCGTGTATCTGAACAGCATCAAAACCGCTTTCCTTAACACGAACCGCCGCTTGTACATATGCATTTGTTACATAATGGATATCTTCTTTGGTCATAGGAACGCCAACGGTGCCAGTGGATTTTTCGGGAATATCAGAAGGGGCAAATATCTTTCGGCTGCTTGTCTGATAGGTGGTCTTTGTTCCTCCATATGCAAGCTGCATCATTATTTTTGCGCCAAACTTATGTACAGACTTTGTTAATGCCTGATATTCCGCAATAAAGCTGTCATTGTAAATGCCCATCATTTTTTCATTTGGCTGCTCTTCTTCTAAAATGCGGGCATATCCGGTGCAGATTAAACCAACTTCATTTTTAGCCAGTTCTGTATATATTTTCTTTTGTTTATTAGTGAGATGCCCTTGTTCGTCAGACAGAGCCTCCCAGGTGGCACTTCGCAGGAAACGGTTCCTGCACACCATAGAATTTATCTTAAGAGGTTCAAATAGTTGTTTCATGTTATCAGCTCCAATCAACATAAAAATATAGTACACATTAAATTGTAGACCTAAAAAGCTAAAAAAGCAAGATTTCATTCTAAAAAAATAAACAGGACTGATTTCAGGACTGCTGTATTTCTGCCTGGGAATGTATAAGGCGGATCATGGTCAGATAAAAGAAAAACAGTAAAAGTATCACAGCAGCAAAGCAAAGTGTAAATTGCAAAGCAAAGAGATCCAGCCTGTCCAGAATACCTTTTATGAGATTTACAGGCTGCAGGACATCCCAGCTGTTAAAGCGTAGAAACCGTCCCAGATAGACACCAAATCCGCTCATCAGGGAAACCGCAGTTATGCAGATCCAGGATATAAAAGGAGAAGTAATGGATGCAGTCATATTTAGAAACAGGCGGAGAGATTCCAATCCCAGGATAACCCCGTAGACGCATCCAATCCCGATGGTAAACATTTTGAACCATGCAAATATATCTGTATTATATACCGTTTTTCCTGTTTCATATAGCTCACCTGCTTTTTCTACCCACACCAGACTGTCATTGGAAATATGAATAAAGTCCGTAATGATATAAATGGAATTTGGAAAAAACAACAGCCAGGATAAAGTAAAAAAAGCGGCGCCGGATTTCATTTTCCGATTATAAAAATAAATGGATATTCCTATGAAAAGCAGTGGCAGAGCAGCCAGAAATACATTCCAGCTCAGCATTAAATAAAGTGTATGGGGAAATTTCAGGTACATCAATATACAGATCAACCAGTATAGGATTACAGGATATATGAGAATATGATAGTTTTTCAGGGTTTTTAGCATGTTCTGTTCCTCCTTGCAACCGTGTGTATTCTAAATTTTGTATAGCATCATTCTAACATAGGAGAGTGTGGAAAACTATTAAAATAAACAGGAACAGTAAAAAGTTCATAAGACATTTTTATATTTGGAAAGAATCATTACTGGTCAGGAATAATTTCTAAGATAACATAAAAAAGTCGCAGAATCCCGCGAAAATTGGAAAAAAGTACTTGAAATATTGTCAGCCTTATGATATGATTTTAACTTGTGATATATTATTTATTATTTATTAATTTCCTTGCTCCCCACGTAGATAGGGGGCCAGAGACCATAAGGAGGTGCCAAGAGCATGAACAAATATGAATTAGCCGTTGTTGTCAACGCAAAAATCGAAGAAGATGTAAGAGTAGCAACTATCGAAAAGGTAAAAGAATACATTACCCGTTTCGGTGGAACAATCACAGATGTTGATGAATGGGGTAAGAAAAGATTAGCTTACGAAATTCAGAAAATGAAAGAAGGATTTTACTACTTCATCCATTTCGAATCTGATTCAGCATGCCCAGCGGAAGTTGAAAAACGTGTCCGTATCATGGAAAATGTTATCAGATATTTATGCGTAAGACAGGATGCATAGATAGAAAAGAGGAGAAAGTATGAACAAAGTCATTTTAATGGGGCGTTTAACCAGAGATCCTGAGGTTCGTTATTCATCAGGAGAAAATTCCATGGCAGTAGCAAGATATACATTAGCAGTAGACCGCAGATTCAAGCGTGACGGAGAAGCAACCGCAGACTTTATCGGATGTGTTGGCTTTGGAAGACAGGCTGAGTTTGCAGAAAAATATCTTCGTCAGGGTATGAAGATTGCTGTAACCGGACGTATTCAGACAGGAAGTTATACGAACAAAGACGGACAGAAAGTCTACACTACGGATATTGTTGTTGAAGATCACGAATTCTGTGAAAGCAAGAACGCATCTATGGCTGGCGGCGAAGGGGGCATGCAGTCAGCTGCACCATCATCAAGACCGACACCAAGTGCGGCATCAGGCGACGGATTCATGAACATCCCGGATGGCATTGATGAGGAATTACCATTTAATTAAAACGAAAATGAGAAGCAGATCTCATACATTATATGAATTCGAAATTTGTAAAAGGAGGTAACAAACATGGCTTATAATAGAAATGATAGAGGCGGCGATTCTCCGATGAAGAGAAGAGGCGGACGTAGAAGAAAAAAAGTTTGCGTATTCTGTGGTAAAGAGAATACCGAAATCGATTACAAGGACGTAAATAAATTAAAAAGATATGTATCTGAGAGAGGAAAAATTCTTCCTAGAAGAATCACAGGAAACTGTGCAAAACATCAGAGAGCTCTTACTGTTGCAATTAAGAGATCACGTCATATCGCTTTAATGCCATACGTAATGGATTAATCATTAAACGAATATTTAAACCGTCATTGTTATATACAATGGCGGTTTTTTTGTAAAAAACGCATTTATTCAGGGATACCTGGGCTACGTCGTTATGATTGCCCGGGCAATCCGCTGATTTTTATGGATTGAAAAGATCAAGAAAGACAGCTAACAAAAAATCCCCACGGACTAGCCTCCGTGGGGATTCGTGCATCTAGAGTACATAGATACTTTGTATGCCTATATAATATAACACTATGCAAAGAATGTCAATGCATTTTTCCCGCTTCATATGCTTTCTCATATCCTTTTCCGGCTACCTGCCTTCGATCAGAAAGGCAGCGTATTTTCCATCTGCAGTCACAAGAATATTAAAATAATACTATAAGATAGTACACCTTCCTTAAGATAATGCAATTTTTGAAAGCATTCGATAACGCTATAATGAGATTGTAACAAAATAAGCACGGAAAAGGAGAATGTTATGGGGAAGAAAAGAAAACGAAAATTGGCGACGAAGGCATTGGCAGTTGCAGTAGCGGTTTCTATGCTGCCGGGCAGTGCGATGACAGCGTTTGCTGAGACAGGTTCTAAAACAGAACCCGGAGCATTGGCAATTGGGCATCCGACATTTAAGAACACGGAAAGCTTAGCGGATGTATACAATTTGGGAGGCGTAACGTATGATTCAAAAGAAATGATGAAGGCACTCTATCAACAGGATCTGGATAACGGTGGAGATTCTTTTTACATGGACCGTATTCTGGCACGTTATGGAGTGGCAAATGGCAATGCAGGCAACAATGGAGATGACGATGGCAATACATTTATGACCAGGGGCCGGGCACTTTATATGTATACCAGTAATCCTGCCATCATTGGGTTTGGAGGCAAAACAAGCTATGGCTGCAGTTCATCCGGAAGCTCTTTGGGCGGCGATATGTATGCGATTAGTTTTTCAGACGATTCCGGCGCATTGAGCAGCAAGGAAGTTACCAGCAAGCGTGTAAATTATCCAAGTAACTGGGTAAGCCAGTATCAGGTAGGTTCCCTGACGGCAGACGTGGAGAAATTTATCAGCAATGAAAATGTTGCGGTTACAACGGTACATCTGACCAATACAGAGGGATCTGACAAAACCGTTAAGGTTAATGTAAATTCGAACTTTGTAAGCAGCCGGGATGAAGTGTCGGTGGGAGGCGAAACCCAGCAGGAACTTACCGGATCCATGAATTCTACGGCAGATTTGACCAAGATCACTACCCGCTTATCAGGGAATGGATTTGAGTATGCTGAAGGTTCCAACAAGTCTATGGTGAAAACAGTCACCATTCCGGCAGGACAGACAGTAGAAGTAAAAGTGGTTATGGCGTTTACCGCAGAAGAACTTCCTCAGTCTGCAGCAGATTACGTACGTTTTCTGGAACTGGATGGTACAAGCGCATTAAAAGCACAGAAGGCAGAGTACAATGAGTACTGGGCGGAAAACCTTCCATACATAGACGTACCAAACAAAGCAATACAGAAGGCAATTGACTATCGTTGGTGGCTGGAACGTTTTAATACAATGGATGCCAATATCCCGGGGTATGATTTCCAGTATCCGGTTACGGTTGAAGGCGTATTGGGTTACAATAATGCAATTGCATTAACACAGCCGATGCATTTACAGGATACAAAGTGGTTAAGAAACGCTTATCTGCCGCTTGGACAGTTGTTATCCGTAGGGAACAGTTCTCAGAGCAGCGCTTTCCTGGATAACCCCGGAAACCGTTCAAACTGGAATAACCACTATGGACAGTATATTGCAGATGCAGGATTAGAAGCATTTAACGTTATCGGCGGCGGCGCAGAGCTGGCGGAAAACCTGGCATACTATTTTGAACATGATGCCAAAGGACAGCTTGACCATTACGGCAATCATACAAGTGCAACGACTCCGGAAAATTATCTGATTGATTATCAGAATAATTATATGACAGGAAACGATGCAGATACCATTTCCATGCATGTAAAAGGTATTGGCAACTGGAAGACTCATGGAGAAAATGCATACGTATATGCAGCTGCAAAATCCGCTTCCGACCTCTATGGAATGTTAGGAAATATCGAAAAATCAGAGGAAATGAAATCTCTGGCTGATAATATCCAAAGCGACATCCTGGAGTACCTCTGGTGTGACCAGTGCCAGAAATTTGAGACACGTGCAGTAAATCCTACCGGTTCCTTTGTCTCCCATAATCCGGACAAACCAAACTTGGTAGAATTAACAGAATCCAATAACTACAATTACTTCTCTGTTGGAGCAGTTCCTACAGATGAGGCATCCATTGCAAAATACAAAGAAGCACTTAAAACATTTACCAATGGAGATGATTTCCCGATCTTCCCATATTATACGGCAAATCAGGTACACAATCAGCAGCTTCCTGGCTCCAATAACTTCTCGAACATTAACTTTACTGTTCAGGCAAGAGCATATGAAGCAGCACTTCGTACCTATGACGTAGATCAGGAATATGTAACAGATGATATGCTTGCCCTTATGGTTGAGTGGTGTGCATGGAATATGTACCCCAATGGCGGAGATATCTCTTATCCAAATAATAATGAGTTCTTTAACATTGATAATAAGACATTAGATACCTATTACCGTTCCTGGATTTACCACAATATCCTGGGTAACTATACCTATATCTTTATTGAAGATATGGCAGGTGTACAGCCGCGTTCCGATGAAAAACTGGAACTGGATCCAATCGACTTCAGTTATGACCATTTCATGGTAAATAATATTCGTTATCATGGTAAGGACATAACCATCAGCTGGGATAAGCCAGACGGAAATAAATATTATGGCGATAAAGTGCCGGAAGGCTTTGCAGTATGGATTGACGGCGAATCTGCATTTGTATTGAATGATCTGGTACACGTAGTATATGATGCTGAAACAGGCGAACTGGAATTCCCGGAAAACGAAAAAACCACTGTAGTATCAAAAGCTTCTGTTTCTCAGATACCGGCAGCAATGGACGTTGCTATCACAGATGAGAATGTAGTTGAAATGCTGAAGAAATCCGGAATCAATGGTTTGACAAATGAAGCAGAAGGTGCAAGCGTTACTGCATCTTACACACCGGAAAAGGCAAGAGCTGCAACATGGGCAGAGAAGCACCGCGCAGATGGAAGCGACTCCACCTCAAAGGCAGTGAACGAGACAGCACCTGATCCACAGGCTGTAACGGATGGAATGACCGTTAATATGCCATTCTGGGGCAATGATCAGAGTACCAACGCAACAGATTCCCTGGTAATTGATTTAGGCGCACAGAAGAATATCGATATGATGGATATTTATTTCTATAATGACCGTCAAAGCGGAGGTTATACGGAGCCTACAAAATATACGTTGGAATACTGGGACGGCAGTGCATGGAAACATGCGGAAAACCAGAACAGAGAACCGCAAATTCCAAGGGCGAACTATAACGAAGACAAATTTAAAGAAGTTACTACAGATAAAGTAAGAGTAACGGTAACGAACCAGCCGGGACATTATACAGCTGTTACTGAGGTTCAGCTGTTTAAAGAGGGCGGAGAGCGTCCGGCGGTAGAAAACCAGGCACCGGATGTTACGGTAAAAGTAAATACAGAGAAGCTGGAAAATATGAAAGCGTCTCTCACGGCACAGTGTACAGATGACGGCTTGCCATATGATAAGACACTTACTTATAAATGGGAAGTAATTGAAAAATCATCCGATACTGCATCCGCTTACTTAAGCGATGAAAAAGCATTAAATACTTCTTTAATCGGTTCGGAAGAAGGAACTTATAAAGTAAGATTTACGGCAGATGACGGAGAAAAGCAAACTGTAAAAGAACTGTCTGTAGAGATTAAAAAAGCAGATACACAGGCTGATATAGATGTTGCACCTTCTGCTGTGGCAAGTTCAGATTATACAGCAAGCTGGGAAAAACTGGACGGAATAAATAATACGGCATTTGAGCCTACAAAATCCGCTGGCGGTACAGGCAAAGGCTGGGGCAACTGGGGTGTATCAGGCGGAACCGGATCTAACCACTGGGTACAGTACACCTGGAAAGAGCCTGTGAATATCTATAAAAACGATATTTACTGGTACGATGATAACGGCGGAACCAAAATTCCATCCTCTATTCAGATCCAATACAAAGATGATGCAGGTGAATGGGTAGACGCTAATGTGACCACCGATTTCCAGAATGCAAATAAGAAGAATAAGTACAATGCCATTGAAATGATCCCGGTAACCACAACTGCACTGCGCATGAATATGAAACTTTCCGCAGCAGGAACCGGTATTTACCGCTGGAAAGTATACAGCACACCAGTAGAAGAAATCCTTCCGGTATTCAAGGGAACAAAGACAGGAACTATCCCGGAAATGCCAAAAGACATCATAGCAAAAACTTCTTACAAAGAACTGAGATCCGTAAAAGTACTCTGGGATGCGATCACACAGGATCAGGTAGCTGCAGACGGACAGTTTACAATCAATGGTGTAAATGAAGAAACCGGTAAATTTGTTACGGCAACCATCACGGCAAGATCTGATATGGATAAGGCATCGATTACGACAGTAGACGCAACTACTGTAAATACGCTGGCTGGAAATCTTCCATATATGCCTCAGACCGTTATGGTACTTTACAACAATGGTGTAAAGGACAATGTCAGTGTAAATGTAACATGGCCTCAGATCACCAAGGATCAGGTTGCAGCAGAAGGAACATTCACCGTTGAAGGTGATGTTGAAGGAACAACTACAAAGGCAAAGATGACAGTAAATGTAATTGGAACCTCAGTAGATACAACAAAGCTGTCAGAAGCACTGACTAAGGCAAAAGAATATGCAGCTAAGGATTATACTGCTGAATCATTTAAGAAATTAACCGATGCAATTACAGCAGCGGAAGAAATCTTAAAAGACAGCAATGCAACACAGGCACAGATTAACAGCGCACTGGATAATCTGAATACGGCAGTTTCCGGATTAGTAGGATTAAAGACAGAGCTGGAAAAGACTCTGAAAGAAGCAAAAACATTTGATCCTGCAAAATATTCAGAGGAAAGCTATGCAGTACTCAGCAAAGCAATTACCGATGCAGAAGAAGTATTAAAAGCCGAAGATGCAGCAGAGGAAGATGTAAATAAAGCAGTAGAAGCATTAAAGACCGCAATGGCACAACTGGACAAGATTGAAAATGCGGAGCTGGTATTACATTACAGCTTTGATAGACAGGATGATCTGACCCAGATCAAAGACAATTCTGCAAATAATTATACGGTAGAAGTTCCAAAACTGGAAGATGTTGATTTTGTAGAAGGCAAGAGCGGTGATGCACTTAAATTTGACGGAGAAGATACCTCATTTGAAATTCCTGCAGGTGCCAATCTGGCTTCTAAGGATATTACAATCTCCTACTGGTTTAAGCGTACAGGAGAAATATCAGGAAATAACTCCCTGTTATGGGCAAAAGATGAATCAACCTACAATGGAAAAGGATTCTATACGAATTATCCGGTAGGTGATCAATACTCGTCCTTCTTCGTAATGGATGGATTCAATGGTATCTATGTAGCACAGAACCCAAATGATTTCCTTCCATTAAATGAATGGACTCACATTGCAGTAACCTGGGATTCAGACAGCAAGACAGGTAAGATCTATAAGAACGGGCAGGAACAGGAAATCTCTGTAGTGGGAGATCCTCAGACCATTACCGGATCAGAGACAGCAGTAAACCGTGTAGGTAAAAATGGTTACAGCAGTGATGCACAGTATCCGAACAATCTGGAACTGGATGACCTGCGAATCTACAATGGTGCAATAAACAGTGAAAAAGTAAATGAGCTTTATACCGAGTTTGACAGTCATGTTGATAAGACAGCTTTGCAGAAAGCTCTGGAAACAGCAGAAGCTTATATTCCGGATGGCTACACAGCAGAGAGCTATGCCGTATTAGAAGCAGCAATTGCTGAAGCAAAGGTTGTCTTCGAAGATGGAAATGCAGAGCAGGAAGCAGTAGATGAACAGATTGGCAAGCTTGCAGAAGCAATTGCACAGCTGGAAAGTATTCTGGCTGACCTGACACAGCTTCAGTCCCTCTACAATGCCATTTCTCAGATGGATATGAGCGTTTACACAGAAGATAGTGCAAATGTATTGAAAAAGGCACTGGAAAATGCAGCAGCAGTTCTTGAAAAAGAAAATGCTACAAAGGTAGAAGCTGCAGAAGCAGAATCAGGATTGCTGGTAGCACTTGCAGGACTGGAGAAAATAGCAGAAGAACCGGAGCAGGTAATCGATAAATCCTTGGCAAAGGCATTATACAGTGCTTACAAAGACCTGGATCTGTCAGGCTATACACAGGAAAGTGCAGCAGTATTTACAGAAGCATTAGGCGGTCTGCAAACAGTAATCGCTAAAGAAAATGCAACACAGGAAGAAGTTGACAATTCCATAGCAAATCTTCTGTCAGCAGCGACTGCACTTGCAGTAATGCCGGAAGATCCGGAAGAACCGGAAGTGACGGTAGACTTCTCCGTATTGAGCATACTTTACAATGCATATACAGGCATTGATACCGCTAAGTATACAAAAGAAAGTACCGATGCATTCCTCGCAGCACTTCAGGGTGCAGAAGAGGTACTGAACAGCGAAGATGCAGATCAGGCAGCAGTTGACCAGGCAGCAGCAGCTTTAGCTAAGGCAGCGGCAGAATTGACAGTAGAACCAGTGAAACCAGAAGAACCGGAAGATCCGGAAGAACCAGCTGTTACTACAGATACCACAACATTAAAGGTACTTTATCATGCATACTCAGGACTCGATACCGGCAAATACACAGACAACAGTGCCAAAGTTTTAAAGGATGCAGTATCAGCGGCAGCAGCAGTTTTAAATAATGCTAATGCAACACAGGATCAGATTGACCAGGCAGCATCCAGACTGATGTCAGCAGCAACAGCTCTGGAAATGAAACCAGTGGAAACTCCAAAACCGGTAGTACCTGCACTGAAGAAAGGTCAGATCCTGACATATAAAGGACTTCGGTACAAAGTTACCAATCCTACAGCAGGGAAAGCAACCGTAATGGTAGTGGGAGCTTCCAGCAAGTCAGTGAAGAAGGTAACAGTACCATCTACCGTAACCTTAAAAGGAGTAAAATGCAAGGTTACTAAGATCGGACAGAAAGCATTTAAGAATTACAAGAAGCTGCAGCAGATTACAATCGGAGCAAATGTAACAGCGATTGGACAGCAGGCATTCTATGGAGACACCAAGCTGACTACCATCAATGTTAAGTCAAAGGTACTTAAGAATGCATACAGCTATTGTCTGAAGAATATTTCTTCCAAGGCAGTGATTAATGTTCCTAAGTCTAAAGTGAGAACATATAAAAAGATATTTAAGAACAGAGGACAGAAGAGCAGCGTAGTAATTAAGTAAATAGCGGTACCATAAGCCAGCGTCCTTACGCTGGCTTGTGTTGTAGAAAATTAATAAGTATGCATAATATGTAATTTTATGTATCATGAAAAAAGTTGCGCCCCTTAAATAGCAAGTGTAAAATAATGGTATTTGAGTATTGCGGAAAGTGAGCCTGTAAAACATGTTGAAAAAGATAATCGTACGATATAATAACTGGACACTTGGCAGAAAACTGTTATTCGGGTTTTTATTTGGCTCAATTATACCGATTCTGTCTATACAGTTAATTGGATATTATGTAAATAAAAATATAGTGACAGAAAAAGTAGACCAGTTAATGGTGAGTAATCTGACCCAGATATCAGAACGGGTTCACTTAAATATGGAGACCTATTCCAGCCTGCTATACCAGCTGTATACCGATGAACAGCTGACCGAGAGTATAAAGAGTCTGATGGATATTACGGACAGCCAGAAAGCATTTGCATACAACCGGGCATACAACTGCCTGAAGCAGTATAACAATGACAACCTGGGCATCCGGTGTATCAGCCTGGTGTGTGCGGACGGCAGTTCTGTGGTAGCCGATCTTCAGACCGATTCTGCAATCGATAATTTATGGAGAGGTTATAAGGATCTGAGAACCACAAGGCCCTATATAGACTGCATTGATGAACCAAGCATGGTAATTACTCCAACGATGAAGTTCCAGGAGAATGGAACAGAAGGGTACTACTTCCATATGTCCAAACGGGTATTTGACTTTGAACATCTGGAGAAGGGAAGCATAGCAACCATTATTATGTCTATTGACGAACGGATCCTTGCGGAAATCTGCAATAAGCCGGTGGACAGCGCCAACCAGGAGTTGTCCCAGCACAGCCTGAATTTTATCCTGGATGAAAACAGGCAGGTAATTACCTACCCGGATGAAAGCTTTGTGACTCTGAAAATGAATCCCAGGCTTTCGGTAGCGGAATTTGTAAAAGTTACCGGATATCTGAGGGATAAAAATACAGCGATTAACGAGTACAAAGACCCTCAGACAGGATGGGTATTTTACAACGTGTATGATAAAGGCTATATGCTGAAGGATCTGGTGAATACCCAGAAGATATTTCTGCTTGTAGGCGCCACGGCAGTTATTTTCGTAACGTGTATTATCAGCTATACGGTATATATGTTAAACCGGTCGGTTCGTTCTGTACTAAAAGGTATCGGACAGGTACAGCAGGGGCATCTGGATGTGGTGATTCCGGAAGATACCGAGGATGAAATCGGAATTATTGCAAGGAATTTTAACACCATGACCGTAAAAGTAAAAGAGCTGGTGACTACGGTAAAAGAGGCACAGAACAGTCAGAAAAATGCAGAAATCCGTGCGCTGGAGGCACAGATTAACCCGCATTTCCTATATAATACCCTGGATTCCATTAACTGGATGGCGATTGAAAAGGGAGAGTATGAGATCAGTACAATGCTGAGAAATTTAGGCGTTATACTGCGCTATAGCGTAAATAAGAGCAATCAGCGGGTAACCATATGGGAAATGTCGGATTGGCTTCATAAATATATCAGCCTTCAGAAAATGAGATTTAATGATGCATTTACC
The DNA here is from genome assembly GCA_900540475.1 of uncultured Robinsoniella sp. Lineage (GTDB taxonomy): Bacteria > Bacillota > Clostridia > Lachnospirales > Lachnospiraceae > Robinsoniella. The sequence goes on from UQGG01000006.1 coordinate 181,150, forward strand.
TATAATCTGCAGATAGATAAAAATACGGAAAAGGTGAAAGTGTATAAGCTGTTATTGCAGCCATTTGTTGAGAACTCCATTATACATGGATTCGACGGGATGATGGCGGGAGGCTTATTGAGAATTGAATGTTCACTCTCAGATGATGGGAAGGGGGTTGTATTTATTATAGAGGATAATGGAGTGGGCATGCCGGAAAGTAAGGTACAGGAGTTTAATGACCCAAAAAGGGCGATTATAGATGATGGAAGGAGCATCGGATTAAACAATGCATTCTCAAGGATGTATATGTATTATGGAAATAAAGCCAGCTGGACAATCAGCAGTTTAAAGGGCCTGGGAACGGTCATCACCCTGCGCCTGCCGGTTATTGATGAAATGAGGAAGGAAAATGAGGATATTAATAGTTGAAGATGAGGTAAAGATCAGAGTTGGAATATCAAAGCTGATCTCATCTCAGAGCGGTCACACGATTGTTGGAGAAGCAAAAAATGGGATGGAGGGATATGAGATGGCAATCCGGTTCCGGCCGGAGCTGATCATTACCGATATTCGGATGCCTGTCATGAATGGGCTGGAAATGCTGGAAAAGATCAAGGAAGACAAAGTAGCCTGCCATAGTGTGATTCTCAGCGGGTATTCAGAGTTTGAATATGCGAAAAAAGCCATTACCCTGGGGGCAGATGACTATCTGCTAAAGCCCATTGCGGCAGAAGATGTAAAAGAGGTGCTGGAAAAAATTGAAGAAAAACTCGATCTGGAAAAAAGACAGATTGAAGGAACACCTCAGGGGTACATCAGGGATATTATTCTGGAAAGCCTGCCGGAAACAAGGGAAAATTACCAGCGGCTTGCCGATATTGGCGGACTGGATCCGGAATCACCGTGTTATCTGTATGTAGGTTATCTGGGGAACGTAGATCCGGCATATGTTGAATTTTGCAAGACTCAGCTTGAGGATATGAAAGCGAAGTACGGCAAGGACCGCATTTATATGGTATTTATTGAAAGTACGCAGGAATATGTATGTGTCATTCAGAGCGGAAATCCGATGGAAGGATGGAATAAGCGGATCAGCCACAGAGTGTATCTGAAGAATGTAAGGGAGGGACAGGCAGTGTGGACAGCCGAAAGCATTCCCACTCTTACCCAGCTGCGCAGCCAGGTTAATGAACTGCGAAAGCTCACTTCTTATGCAATGGCGCTGGGATATACACATTTGCTGACGAAAAGGGAGATCAGCCTGTTTGTGCCGGAAGAATTTGCATATCCGGTATTTTTGGAAAACAGGATCAAAGTGTCTGTATGCAAGGGAGATAGTGAGGAGTTAACAAGCTGTGGGGATAAATTCCGGTCCTATATGAGGGACCAAAAATGTGAACCTTATCATATCCGTCAGGGGTATATGAAAATGGTAAATTACATATTAAATATTTCCCAGGAGGTTGCAGAGGAGGGCTATCGGCTGATACAGGAGCAGAATCCTATTAAAACTCTCGGTAATGCCATTACCTTATCGGAACTGGAGACTTGTTTTCAAAAGATTATTCAGATTCTGTCTAAGACGGCAAATAAAAAGGAAGATATCCGTAACTATACGGTAAACAGAGCAATCAACTACATACGGGAACATTACATGGAAGTGATATCCCTGGAAGAAATGGCCAGGCGTCTGGACATTACCCCGGAATACCTCAGCACCTTATTCAATAAAGAGGTCGGGATTAATTTTTCAACTTTTCTTAAGAAATTTCGTATCAGCCAGGCGAAACGGCTGCTGAAAGGAAGTGAGCTCAAGATCTATGAAGTGGCAAATGAAGTTGGATATGGTGACCCGAAGTATTTTAACAGGGTTTTTCGTGAAGAGGTCGGAGTCTCACCGGGGGATTACAGGCAGTCGTAAAAAGGGAAAAAAGGCATGCAGTTATTTGCTTATTCTGCTGATGGCAATCCAGATGGCAGGCTGTGGGGAGCAGGAAAGCGACGGGCAGGAAGAAAGTAAGGCAAGGGAGGAGCTTGTTCTGTGGTCCTATTATGAGACCGATGCCCAGAGGAGCGGTCTGGATAACCTGGTAAACGGGTTTAACCAGTCCCAGAGCCAGTATCGTGCTTCCTGGAAGTATGTCCCCATGACCGATTTTGACAAACAGCTGTCCCGTTCTTACACGGAGCAAAGCCTGCCGGATATGGTTCTCATTGACAACCCTGATATGCCGGTATTTATCCGTCTGGGAGTATTTGAGGATATTACGGAGCAGATAGAATCCTGGAATCTGGAAGAAGAATACTATAAGGCAGCCGTGGAAACGGTGAGCCTGGATGGCAGATACTATGGCATTCCGTTTATCTGCAATAACCTGGGATTAATCTATAATAAGGAAATGCTGTCAGAAGCCCAGGTAGATCCTCCTCGCACCTGGGAAGAACTAAGAACTGCCGCAAAAAAGCTCACAGTAGGAGAGCGCAAAGGATTCTTAATGTCGGCGGTTGACTCAGAGCAGGGCGCATTTCAGATCCTGCCATGGATCTTATCAGCCGGAGAGGACCAGGATCAGATCGGAGGAGAGAAGACCAAAGAAGCTTTTGAATTTTTAAACAGCTGTGTGGAGGATGGGAGCATGTCAAATGAATGCATTAATCTGACGCAGATTGATGTTGCCAGAAAATTTATAGCAGGGGAAGCAGCCATGATTGAAAACGGACCATGGATTCTATCCATGCTGCAGGAGGCAGGCATACCTTATGGAATCACCAAACTTCCGGTAAACCGTGTAAGCAGCATGATTACCGGCGGAGAAAACATTGGTTTTATTAAGGGAAAAAATGTGGAAGGTTCGCTGAAATTTTTCCAGTACTGTATGAATGGTGAAGTAATGGAGTCCTTCTGTATCAAGACGGGATCCCTGCCGGCAAAAATCAAAAAGGCAAAAAAGGTTGTGAAAAAGGACGAACAACTGTGTGTCTTTGAAGAACAGATGGAGACAGCAGTTGCCAGGACTTCCATCCACTCATGGTCTGCTCTTTCTAAGCAGATTCCAAAGAGTTTTTATCAGATGGTGTCGAAGGAGAAGACCCCGGAAGAAGCGGTAAAGATGCTGACGGAAAATTAGATTTATTTTCAGGCAATATTTAATCTAAGGATTATCCACCATTATTAAAATATTAGAATTAATCTTTATCCGAACCTCTCTTATAATGTACTTACCAGGAAAGATACTGGAGTCAAATATAAGGGAGGTTTTTATCATGAAACTAAAGAAACTTACGGCAATGGCTCTTGCGGCAACAATGGTTTGTACAATGGCAGCAGGATGCGGAGGAGGATCATCTTCCGGTACCACAGAAGCAGCAAAAAGTGAAACTACTAAAACAACTGAGGCTGAGACGAAAGGAACAGATGCAGCCCAGGAAACCGAAGCCGCTGAAACAAAGGCTGAGACACAGGCAGAAACGGCTGCAGCTTCAACCGGTGAAACAAAAGAAGTTGTAATCTGGGATTATTTTGAGACGGATGCCCAGAAGGAAATGATGCAGGCATTAATTGATGGATTTAATTCATCACAGAGTGAGTTTACGGCTACGCATACATATGTGCCGTTTGCGGACTACCAAAAACAGCTTACACTGGGACTTGCTTCCGGCGAACTGCCAGATCTGGTAATCATGGACGGATGCAGCATGGCTTCCTTCATACAGCTGGGACTTATGGCGGATGTATCGGATGCTTCAATCGCATGGGATGATTATCTGAAGGGACCAATGGATTCCACAATGATGGATGGCAAACACTATGGTATTCCTTTTGCAACAAACTGTACCGCATTATTCTATAACAAAGATTTATTTGATGCAGCAGGCGTGTCTTATCCCGATGAGAACACCACATGGGATGATTTCAAAGATATGGCAGCGAAGTTAACAAAAGACGGCGTAACCGGATTTGGTAATGCAGCAGTTGGAACAGATGAAGGAACATTCCAGTGTCTCCAGTGGCTGTACACAGCAGGCGGAGCTTATACAGATATTAAGGGCGGCGTAAAATCTTATGATTTAATGAAAGAAATGATCGATGCAGGTTCCTGGACAAAAGAATGTGTAAACTGGACACAGTCTGATGTAAATAATAACTTTATGGCTGGAAATATTGCAATGCAGCAGAATGGTCCATGGCAGATCCCTGGTATCGAAAAAGATGCTCCGGACTTAAACTATGGCGTAACAGTATTACCGAAATTTGACAAAGATTCCGGTCAGGCAACATCAATCCTCGGCGGTGAAAATATGGGCGTTGTGAAAAAAGACGATACCGCTGGCGCAGTTGCTTTTATGAAATATTATGATCAGAACGAAGTTATGATCGACGCAATGAAGAAATACGGCTCATTCCCTCCAAAGACGGAAGCAGCACAGGATTCTTACTGGACAGATGATCCGATTCAGGCAGCATTTATCACACAGCTTGAGACTTCAATCCCAAGAGGACCATCCGCATCCTGGCCATCTTATTCTTCTGCAATCCAGAACGGATTCCAGGAAGTTATGACAGGCGCTAAGACACCTGAAGAGGCAGCGGACAGTACGCAGGCTGCTGTTGATGCAGTAAAATAAAATTATTTGGGACTGTTGGACAGAGCGTTACAAACGCTCTGGAGCAAAAGGCAACTATAAGACTTGCTCCCGACAGTCCCTTTTTAAAAGAAATGAGGAGGGATTAACGTGAGACATGGTAAAAAAAAGACACCGGCTTACCTGGGAGTTATCTTTGCACTCCCCGCATTAATTTATATGATGGTTCTGATTGGGTATCCAATGGTAAAGAACCTGGTACTGAGTTTTAAAAATGTGGATGTTTATACATTTGCAGATACGGCTTCCCAGAGCTTTGTGGGACTGCAGAATTATGTTGATTTATTCAGCGGAGCCGATTCTATTCTAATGAAATCAATCGGCAATACTTTGATTTTTACACTTGCTTCTATACTTTTTCAGTTTGTAATCGGATTTGGACTCGCACTATTATTTAATAAGAAATTCCCGGGCTGCTCCTTTTTCCGCGGCGTAACGATGATATCCTGGCTGTTGCCCGTAACGGTAGCAGGGCTGTTATTTAAATTTATGTTCCAGTTAAATGGTGGAATTATCAATCAGTTCCTCACATCCGTGGGTATTTTAGATAAACCTATAGAATGGCTTCTAAATGGTAATACTGCAATGGTGGCTATTGTAGTGGCAAATATCTGGATTGGTATCCCCTTTAATATGATGTTAATTCTTACCGGATTAACGACTATTCCAACCGAAATTTACGAGAGTGCCAGTTTGGACGGTGCTTCCAAACGGCAGACCTTAATCCATATAACAGTTCCGATGATTAAACCAGCTATAATGTCTGTGCTCACATTGGGATTTGTATACACGTTCAAGGTATTTGACCTTGTATGGGTAATGACAAAGGGAGGACCGGTTAATGCAACGGAATTGGTTTCCACTTATGCATACCGGCTGTCCTTTGAAGAGTTTCAGTTTAGTAAGGGTGCAGCAGCATCGAATATCCTGTTCTTAATCTTGCTGTTTGTAGGATTTTTCTACATCAGGACCATTGATGATGACGAGGTGATGTAAGATGAAAAAAGAGACGAAAAATAAAATTATATTATTAATAATCGGAGCAATTGTATTTGTGATTTTTATATTTCCCCTGTACTGGATGCTGGTTACCGCATTAAAATCACAGGTAGAAATTTTCCAGATACCAACGCCCCTTTGGCCGAAAGATCTGACATTTGAAGCATTCCAGAAGCAGTTATCCACTTCTAGTGATACGCTCAGAGGATTCAAAAACAGTGCGATCATCGGATTCGGTGCAATGGCGATTTCCACCATACTTGCAATTCCGGCTGCATACGGACTGGCTAGGTTTAAATTCAGAGGAAAGAAGATCATTATCCTGCTTTTCTTAATTACCCAGATGCTTCCTTCCACGTTAGTATTAACATCTTTGTATATTATGTTTTCCAGTGCAAAAATTTTAAATACATACATGGCGCCTATCCTGGCTGATGCGACCCTTGGAATTCCGTTTTCCGTTATTATTCTCAGAACCTATTTCCTTTCCATACCCAAGGAGCTGGATGAGGCAGCAAAAATAGACGGATGCGGACATCTCACCGCATTTGTAAAGATCATGCTTCCGATTGCAAAACCGGGCGTAGTGGTAGCAGCCGTATTTTCCTTTGTGTATGCATGGGGTGATCTGATCTACGGAATTACGTTTATCACCGATCCGAACAAGAGGCCCATCACATCCAGTATTTACAATTATGTACAACAGTACCAGACCTTGTGGAACTCCACCATGGCATTTGGTATCATAGCTATTTTCCCGGTTATTTTAATCTTTATCTTTATGCAGAAATACATCGTCAGCGGACTTACAAATGGTGCAGTTAAGGCTTAAGCGTGATGAAAACACTTTATGCATTATAAGAGTAACAGGTTCCGGTCAAACGGATGTAAAAAGGCCAAAAGAAAAATATGATATGAAAGGATGCCACAGTGCGATTCTTTTGGCTGGATTGATTGTGGCAGTATTGCAGGGGGCTGCAATATGCAGTGGTAATGTGAATGAAACTAAAATCAATGAATTTAAAGGACATTAAAATATGTGATGATTTCTGGTCCAGACACGTGGATCTGGTGAGAAATGTAATTATTCCCTATCAGTGGGAGATCATGAATGACCGGGTGGAGGATGCGGAGTCCAGCCACTGCCTGGAGAATTTTAAAATAGCGGCAGGAAGAAGCAAAGGAGATTTCTACGGTGCTGTATTTCAGGATACGGATATAGCAAAATGGCTGGAAGCAGTAGGGTTTTCACTGGCTTGTAACCCCGATTCCCAGTTAGAGGCAACGGCGGACGAAGTGATCGATCTTATCGCAGATGCACAGTGTGAAGATGGTTATATTAATACTTATTTTACAATTAAGGAACCGGACAAACGCTGGAGCAACCTTTGCGAAGGACATGAACTGTATACAGCCGGGCATTTGATGGAAGCGGCAGCAGCATATTATGAAGGTACGGGAAAGAGGAAGTTTTTAGACTGCATGTGCAGATTTGCAGATCTGATCTGTTTGACCTTTGGAGAAGATGAAGGTAAAATCCATGGTTATCCGGGACATCAGGAAGTAGAAATTGGTTTAATCAAACTTTACCGTATTACAAAAGAACGCAGATATCTGGATATGGCAAAGTATTTTATTGATATAAGAGGCGTGGGTGAGAATTATTTTCTGAAGGAAATGAAAAGGCTGGGACATAAACGCATTTTCCCTGAATTTGCAGATTATGATACCAAGTATTCCCAGTCCCATATCCCTGTGCGGGAGCAGAAAACAGCAGAGGGGCATGCAGTGCGCGCCGTATATATGTACTGCGCCATGGCTGATCTGGCTTATGAGTATCAGGATGCATCTCTTATGGAAGCCTGTGAGACCCTGTGGAACAACATGGTGAGTAAGCGGATGTACATTACGGGAGGCATTGGCTCATCGGGCATCCTGGAGCGTTTTACTACCGATTATGACCTGCCGAATGAATACAATTATTCGGAGAGCTGTGCATCTATCGGACTTGCGCTTTTCGGGCTGCGTATGAACCAGATTACCAGAGACGGAAAATATATGGAGGAAGTGGAACGTGCCCTTTATAATACCATATTGGCGGGGATTGCTCTGGACGGACGCAGTTTCTTTTACGTAAATCCATTAGAAGTCTCGCCGGATGCCTGTATGCCCAGAACATCCAAGGAACATGTGAAACCGGTAAGGCAGAAATGGTTTGGCGTGGCATGCTGTCCGCCGAATATTGCCAGAACTCTGGCATCCCTGGGACAGTACATTTACAGTACACAGGGGGATGCGGTATGGGTGAACCTGTTTGTGGCAAGTGATGTACAGCAGGAACTGGAATCGGGCAGTATACTTATGAAACAGGAGACCAGATTCCCAAATGAAGGAAAGACAACAATCTGCATCGAGAATAAGGAAAAAATAAAAGTATCCCTGGCAGTCCGCATTCCGGAATATGCAAAAGATGCCGCATTCTATAGTGACGGTGAAAAGATTATGCCGGATAAAATAGAAAAAGGATATGCTTATTTTACAGTGGACACAGAAGGGATGGAGCTAACGATGGAATTCTCCATGCAGCCGAGAATCCTTCATGCAAACCCCCTTGTAAAAGCGGATACCGGAAAAGTTACAATCATGAAAGGACCTTGTGTATACTGTCTGGAGGAAACAGACAATGGAAGTAATCTGCCTGGCCTGTTCCTGGATACCAGCGCACCGTTAAGGGAACATTTTGAACAGGATCTCCTGGGAGGAGTAACCGTAATAGGGGCACAGGGCAAAAGGCTTGTATCAGATGAGTGGAAGGAGGGAGAGCTGTATAAGGAATGTGCGCCGAAGATGGAAGACGCAGCATTGACTTTTGTACCATATGCGTACTGGGGCAACAGGGTTACCGGAGAAATGTTAGTCTGGGTGAGAGAGATTTTGTAAATGTGTTAAAGTCAGCATAAAGTAAGACGAAATAATACAAAGTGTTTGCTATATAAGTAATAGGAATTGGGCTGGGATATGTATTTGTCTCAGCTCATTTAAATGTGTATATTAAAACTGTTTTTACGTGTTTTTATGAAACTGTACTTAAACTCGTTTTTAGTAGAAAAAGAATTGCAATTCATATTGAAATAAAATATAATAGATCTATATATTTTGGAGCGTGTTAGAAAATTCATCTTTGCCATCTGCACGCCCGGTTTTACGATTAATGAAGGAGGCAGCCCCATGAAAAAGACGATCATCATGTTTGTTTTTACACTTTTTTTTCTTGGACTCCTTTTTTATGTGAAAGCAGAAGCCCATCTTGTAACTGGAACAGGGAACAGTGTGACTTCTGATACCGGTGCCTCTGTTTACACCTATGGACAGCCACGCATCTTTGCAAAGCTTACACCGGCTGATGCTCCTGCAGGAATTCAGGAAAAAGTACCGTCACAGGGTATCACAAATCTTGTGGAAGAACGGAATAACCAGAGACCTTTTAACGGAAGCGTACTGGGAGTTTTATTGTATATTGCAACAAATGTCTTATTGGGCAGCGCACGGAGCAGTTTGTTCTGGATACTGTCTATTTGTCTTACATTTTCATGTATTCTGATCACTCAGGTTCATATCTTACACCAATCCGATGGAAAAAAACGTACTGTTATCATCTTTTAGTATTTTAGAAAAAGATTTGAGAAGTGAAATTTACGAAAAGAAGATAATCAGGAGGATTGTACTTTGAAAAATAAAAAAAATCATATTTGGTTTGCGTTAGCTCTTATCGCAGCCTTTCTTTTGCTAACTACTTTTGGTGCAGGAAAGGAAGTAAAAGGGATACAGGACATGCGTTTTGGAATTGATATCCGGGGCGGTGTGGAAGCCGTATTTGAACCGGTTGGAGTTACCGGAGTTCCCACAGAAAAGCAGATGGAATCCGCACGTAATGTTATTGAAAGCAGATTGGATGCAGAAAATATTACGGACCGTGAAGTAACAGTAGATAAAAGTGAAGGTCATATTATCGTTCGTTTCCCATGGAAATCCGACGAAAAGGACTTTAATCCCGAATCTGCAATCTCCGAATTGGGGGAAACAGCAAAACTTACCTTCCGTGATCCTGACGGCAATGTGCTTGTAGAGGGAGAAAATGTGGCAGACAGCTCCGTTACAAGAGATCAGGAGACAGGAGAATATGTAGTAGAACTGCAGTTTGACAAGGTTGGAGCGGAGGCATTTGCCAAGGCAACCCAGGAACTTGTTGGCAAACAGATGGGCATCTATATGGATGAACAGATGATATCGAATCCCAAGGTACAGCAGGCAATTACCGGTGGTAAAGCAATTATTAACGGGATGGCAAACAGCGACGAAGCAAAATCATTATCCGATAAAATCAATTCCGGTGCACTGCCATTTTCCATGAAGACAAGTAATTACAATACAATCAGTCCATCACTTGGAAGCCAGGCGCTGAAGGCGATGGTAACCGCTTCTATAGTAGCACTTTTATTAGTTATCATATTTATGATCAGTATTTACAGACTGCCCGGATTTATCAGCTGTCTGACCCTTATATTCCAGATGTGCCTGCAGATACTGGCGCTCTCATTTCCACAGTATACGCTGACCCTGCCTGGTATCGCCGGTCTGATTCTTTCCGTTGGTATGGCTGTGGATGCTAATATTATTATCAGCGAACGAATTGGAGAAGAATTAAGAGATGGCACAAGTATCCGCGCGGCTGTTAAAAAAGGATATCAACACGCGTTCTCATCGGTATTGGACGGCAATCTGACCACAGCTGCAGTAGCTCTGATCTTAATGATGTTTGGTTCCGGTACGATGCTGAGTTTTGGATATACATTGTTTACCGGGGTTATCATCAACCTGGCAGCCGGTGTGTGGATGTCCAGATTTATGCTGGAGTCTGTAATACGCTACGATATATTTGATAAAGTAAAACTGTTCCGTAAGAAAAAAGACCGTAAAATGATCCGTTTTGCAGCAAAAAGAAAATGGGTATTTGCATTTACAGCATGTGTTCTGATTATTGGTGCAATCATTACCGGCGTGAATGGAGTTAAACTGGATACACAGTTTACCGGGGGCGTTATATTGAAATATACTTATTCCGGTGAATCAGATACAGAAAAGATCGGCACTGCGGTAAACGCAGCCTTAAACCGTCCGGTAAGTGTACAGACCTCCCAGGATTCCGCTACGGGTGATAAAAAGTTAGTCCTGACTCTTGCAGGAAATGAAGGCATCAACCCGGATGACCAGAAAAAGGTCACAGAAGAAATTAACAAACTAGGCGATACCTCCTATGAATTATCGGAAACCTTCGCGGTAGAGCCTTATATTGGGGCAAAGGCGTTAAATAATTCCGTAATAGCAATTGTACTATCCGCATTGTTCATCATTGCTTATATCTGGGTGCGTTTTAAATCTCTGTCCGGATTATCGGCTGGTGTATCCGCGGTAATTGCACTTATACACGATGTAATTCTTGTATTCTTCGTGTTTGGCGTATTTAAGATCCCGGTAAACGATGCTTTCGTGGCGGTTACCCTGACCATTATCGGATATTCCATCAACGACACCATTGTGCTCTACGACAGAATCCGGGAAAATATCCGAAATAAGGCAGGCAGCAAGAAAGAGACCCTGTGTGAATTAGTAGACCGAAGCATAACAGAGACGATCGGGCGTTCAGTTAAGACTGCATGCACAACGGCAATCTGTGTTGCAATCGTACTTATTTTTGCACTGATTTACCATATAGAATCTATCCGCGTGTTCTCACTGCCATTGCTGGTAGGTATCATCAGCGGATGTTATTCTTCCGTATGCATTGCAGGTCCTCTCTGGGTAACCTGGAAAGAGTTCCGGGCAAAGAAGAGTGAGAAGATTGAGATGAGTAAGGGAAAGAAGAAATAGGAGATTGAAGCAGGGTACATACGAAATGATAAAGCCTTGATTCGATTCGAAGATGTGTAGTATTTAAGAAAACCGCTTGCCAGGAGGTGAGCGGTTTTTTTGTATAAAAACGAAAAATGAGTAAATAGTATTAATAAAATTATATAAAAGATTAATTTTAATATTATAAATGAGAAAAATACGTATATTTATTGCTTTCTCAATATTTCTATGTTAAACTGTATAAAATGAGGAGGTAATAATTTCATGCTAATTATGTTTAAAGTAAAAAATTATTGTTCTTTTAAAGAAGAGGCCATACTAGATTTAAGAGCGGCATCTTATAAACAGCATGTATCTCATTTGCTGGATACTCCGGACGGAACAAAATTAGTAAAGACGGCTGCAATTTATGGAGCGAATGCATCTGGAAAATCAAATTTTATATCGGCCATGTACTTCTTTGAAAAGTATATTTTTCAGCAGTTTATATCCAAAAGAGATTTGGATGAGCGGGACTTTCATACAAATACATTGGGAGATGCATTTGATCCATTCCGTCTGAATGAAAATTATAATAAAGTTTCTGAATTTGATATTATTTTCACTTCTGGCGGGGATAAAATTCAGTATGGATTTGAGTGTACAGCAGATGAAGTACTGAACGAATGGTATTACATTAATGATAAAAAAGTATTCGAAAGAATAAAAGTCAGCGTTACTTATGGAAGTAAATATGTAAATAATTTAAAAGTCTTTAAAAAGGTACCTAAAGAAAGATTATATTTATCAGTATTAGAATATTTTCTGGAGGAAGAGGAAAAGAAAATTTTACTGAATAAATTTATTAGATTTTTTCGTGAAGAATATAATGTTTTTTTAGAAATTTTCTTTGAATCAACAATTAAAAATGTAGCAGGTTTCATATACCTGAATCAGAGGTTAGTAGATGATAAATCATTCAGAAATCGTGTAGAAGAATATTTAAAACAGGCAGATGTGGGTATAAAAGGACTTGATCTGCATGTAAAAACAGTTGTTGGCACCAACGGACAGGAAAAAGAACAAAGGGTGATCAGAACAATTCATGATGTCTACGATAATCATGGAAATATTGCGGGACAAAGACTCTTCGAACTGCAGCAGGAATCTACAGGTACCCTGCGCTTTTTAGCTTATATCCAGGAAGTAATCAGGATGACAGAAAAAGGAGGCGTTTTTGTAGTTGATGAAATTTCAGCCAGATTGCACCCATTGCTTACCAAATTAATAATTGATATTTTTCAGGATAGTAAGAATACAAAAGCGCAGTTGATTTTTACAACACATGATATTTCTTTGCTCAAAAAAGAGCAGTTCAGGAGGGATGAAGTTATTTTTATAGATAAAAATTTACGGGGAGAATCATCCTTATATTCCTTATCGGATCTTAAGGTTAGGGATGATGCAACATTTCATAAAGAATATCTGCAGGGGAAATATGGTGCAATACCGATATTTAACTACAATTCATTGTTAGAGGGGGTTTGATTTTGGGCAGAACAATACTCACTCCAAAACGAAAAAAAAATATAAAAAGTACTTACTTAGGACATATACTGATTTTCTGCGAGGGAATGACAGAAAAGCTCTATCTTCAATTTTTTACAGATATTCTTACTAAAAATAAATTTAATGATATTAAGATAGAAATTGAATCTGCAAATGGAAATGCAAGCAGAGTATTTAAATTTGCAGATTCCTATCTTTGTGAAGAGAATAATAATAGGAAATATAGTAATTATAAAAAATATCTCATCTTTGACTGTGATGCGCCACCAAACATACAAAATATAATTACGGATATGCTGTCTTCTGCAAATAGCTACGAAGTAATAGTATCAAATTTTCTTTTTGAAATCTGGTTGTTAATGCATTTTGAAAATGTAGAGAAAAAGCTGACAAAAGGTGAAATTTACAGAAGACTGGAAAATCATTTGAGAAATAAGTACGAAAAGGCAAATGAAGGTCTTATCAGGGAGATTATACAAAAGGGAAGTGTAGAGGCAGCAATTGATAATGCTGAAAGTCTTGCAAAACATTACAGTGAAAGAAAAATAAACATAACAGAGAATATTGAAGCAATGAATCCTTTTACTAATATTTATTCCTTAGTGGAACAATTACTCGCAGCGATATCATAATACGAGAAACTGAAATAATACTTCTAATTTATCTGATTTCATCATAAAATTCTGATTTATCTAAACATTTATATCCATAATAATCCAACTAAAAATTATAATATAAAATCCCATATTTATACTAAACTAAGTGTTTATTAAAATGTGTAAAAAATTACATATCCAAAAGTAGAACACTGCATATACGATCCCTGTCAGTTACTATATAATCTTAACTATCAAGTAAAGACAAGTTCACAGGAGGATTTGGTTATGAACAGGAAAAAGATATTGGCAGTGATTTTAAGTACGGCAATTATTGGAGGTACTTTTGCAGGATGCCAAACAAGCGGTTCGGGAAGCAGTGAAAAAGACACATCGGCACAGGGCAGCGGCAAGACTGAGCTGGAATTTTTTATTCAAAAGAAAGAAGCGGTAGATACATTTCAGAAAGTTGTGGATGATTTCAATCAAAGCCAGGATAAAATCGTAGTAACACAGAATATTGTACCCGATTCAGAAAGTGTACTGATGTCCAGGGCAGCAACCAATGATCTTCCTGATATCATTCAGGTTGGTGGCATGCAGGATGCCAACACCATGCAGTTTTTAAAAGAAGGACAATTTCTGGATCTGGATGGCATGGATTGTTTGAACAATGTAATGGACAATTACAAAGAAAGTATCAAGTATAAAGGGAAGAACTATGTGGTTCCCATTTCCGCAAACTTCAGCGGAGTTTATTATAATCAGGAGATGTTTGAAAAAGCAGGCTATCAGATCCCTAAAACTTACGACGAAATGATTACTCTGGCAAAAGAAATCCAGGCTAATGGGGAGACAGCGTTTCTGTTTCCGGATAAAGACAGCTGGACGCTGATGCAGTGCTGGGAGGATAATATCGACGGAACTATGAGAGGAGAACGCCGGCCTACGTACGATAAAATTGCAAAAGGGGAAACCACTTATCAGGATGACCCGATTTATCAGGACAGTATACAGAAAGTAATTGATATCCGCCAGTATGGTCAGGGGGATTCCCTTGCACTAGGTTATGATCAGGCTATCAGTGATTTTGCAACAGGAAAGGCATATATGTTTATGCAGGGAATCTGGGCATTGCCATCGATTATGAAAGCAAACCCCAATCTGAAAGTAGGTATGTTTTCTTTTCCAACCAATGACGGGAACGGAAAGGTCAGCATGGGAATCGATGTGAACATTGCAGTCTCGGCTTCAACCAAAAATGCAGAGGCAGCAAAAGAATTTGTGAATTTCCTGGCATCGAAAGAGATGGTACAGAAATATGTGGATAACGATTATTCGATTCCTTGTATGAAAGACGTAAATGCCAATATTCCCGCAGCTAAGGAAATAGTAGACAGTGTAAATGCCGGAAACGGAGTCTTGCAGACAACAGCACTGCCAAAAGCAGTTTCGGACCAGTATAAAAATTCAATCCAGAAAGTGATTGTTCCCGATGGAGGAGAAGATGCAAATACCTTTTTAACAAATCTTACTAAGGTATTTACAGAAAATAAAGAAGAGTATCTGGAAATGTATGGAGAATAAAGAGCCAAAAGAGGGGAGTTTTCTATGAAAAATGCACGGCATTCCAAAAAGAACCGCGTACTGTTTATCTTTACGCTGCCAATTTTACTAATGTACTGCTTCTTCTTTGTTATCCCAATGCTTATGGGAATGAAAAACAGTTTTACTGACTGGTCGGGAACAAGTCAGACCTATAATTTCATCGGCATTCAAAACTATACAAAGATTTTCCAGGATGAGCGATTTAGAAATGCACTGTTTTTTAACTTCAAATATACTCTGCTTCTGACTATTGCAACCGTTTTGATATCCGTAGTTGTGGCATTAGTTCTGAACCAGAAAATAAAAGGAAGAACCTTCTTCCGCTCGGTCTTCTTTCTGCCTGCTATTTTGAGCCTTGTAACCGTTGGGTTGATCTGGAATGAATTATTTTACCGTATGATCCCGTTAATTGGGGAAGCAACCGGCTGGCCTTTGTTTAAGTCCAGCTGGCTGGGCAGCCCAAAGCTTGCTATGTATGCAATTCTCATTGTAAACCTGTGGCAGGGCTGTGCGATTCCAATTGTACTGTTACTGGCAGGTCTGCAAAGTGTTCCGGCTGATTTATATGAAGCTGCTGCTATTGACGGCGCCAACGCCTTCAAAAGGTTCCGGGCGATTACGGTACCTTATCTGATTCCGGTTCTAAATATCGTAATTGTTACTTGTGTAAAAGGGGGGCTTACAACCTTTGACTATATTAAAGCCATGACAGACGGAGGGCCCATGCAGTCTACGGAATCTGTAGGAATACTGATCTATAGCCATGCCATGCAGGAGGGCAGATTTGGTTATTCCGTGGCTGAATCCATGATACTTTTTGTAATTATAGCGGTAGTATCCCTGTTAACAATGCGTTTAACTAATAATAAGAAAGTGGGTGACTGAGTATGACAAAGAACAGAAATGCTGTGGGGAAGACTGCATCTTATCTGATTGCCGGAATCGGCGCGCTATTCATTTTGCTGCCATTTTACATCACCCTGATCACAGCATTTAAATCGCCGGAAGAGTCTGCACAGAGCTTTTTTGCATTCCCTCAGAGCTTCTATCTGGAAAACTTTAAGTCGGTTTTTGAAAAAGCCCATTACTCCATGTATTTTATGAACTCGGTAACCGTAACCGTGATTTCCCTGATCTTAATTTACGTATTGGTAACGATGATATCCTATGCGATCGCCAGGAGCATGAAGCGAAGCAGATATTATAAAATCATCTTCGGGTTTATTGTTCTGGGTATGTTTGTACCTTTTCAGGTTATAATGGTTCCCCTGGTACAATTTATGGGAAGCTTGGGGCTTTCCAATAAAACAGGACTGATTTTACTCCATGTTACCTATGCTTCCATGCAGGCGGTATTTCTACTGGTGAATTATATCACTTCCGTACCTGAGGATTTAGAAGAAGCGGCATGCATCGATGGATGTACAACAGTGCAGGCATATGTAAAAGTAGTGCTTCCTCTGTTAAAGCCCATGACCTCAACCGTATTGGTGTTAAATGCCCTTTGGATATGGAATGACTTCCAGATGCCGCTGATTATCTTAAATAAATTGCCAAATACATGGACATTGCCGTTGTTCCAGTATAATTTTAAATCACAGTATACATTTGACTACAATATGGCATTTGCTTCTTACCTGATTGCACTGGTGCCGGTTCTGGTCGTATACATACTTGCCCAAAAGAATATTGTAGACGGGCTGACAGCGGGGGCAGTAAAATCGTAAAAATACTCAGCTCTGATCTACGATTCCTTGGCCCATACCAGTTTCCCACACCCATCTTTCCGAGATTCAGGCTATTGCCACAAAGCGTCCTTAACCAGCAAAACCCCAGTTTAATGTTTTATAACCTCACGCTCTATCTATTGAACAGCTCAGACGAATATAGTATATTAGTTAAAGTGGAACCCCATAATCAGTTATTAAGGTGGAATATAAAATGATACGGTATTTTCGAAGACTTTCATTTGGGAAAAAAATATTAAGCTCCTATATATTATTTATCAGCATATCCTGCCTGCTGGTGTTTATTTACTATATAAAAAGTATGGAAGTTACCAAGCAGGAGAATTATAACAATATGTTCCAGCTTGGGGAGCAGATCAGCCTGAATACGGATATATTGGTTTCAAATATGGATCGGATAAGATTTATACATTTAATAGATGACAAAATAAAGCCTGTCATCCGCTCTGAAAATAAGAATAAGGAAATAGACCGGCTGCTGGAAGAGCAGGAATACATAGAGCGTGCAATCAAGCATATGGCAAATATGAACCAGTTTATCCTGCGGGTAACCATTGTAAATGAATATGGGGATATCTACAGCAACGTATCTACCGAACAGGAAGAATATTTAAAACGGCTGGCGCCCGTTGTGGAAAGCCAGGATTGGACAGATAAAAATAAAGTGTATTATACGGGTGTAAATACCGAGAAAATCAGCCAGAATCCATACAAAATCGTGACCAGTATCAGTAAAATGTATGATATTGACCGACAATGTATCGGGACAATCTATATTGACCTGAATTATACCCAGATCAGTACACTATTCAACCATTTGTTTGAACGTAAGGAAATGAAGACAGCCTTTCTGGTCCTGGATACACAAGAAGAACTAATGTATGCTTCTCCCAATATCCGGGAGGGGTTTTGGGAACAGATGGATCAGAATGAAAGAGAAAATCTTCACAACGCCTGTCAGGATGAAGAGGTTTTAGGCGGCAAAAAGCGCATAACATTAACTTTGGACGGGGAAAAATGCAGTGCTACGGCAGAAGAGAACAATATTACTAATTGGAAAGTTGTGGTATATACACCACTGCGTGCGGTTTATGCTGACGGTATCAGAAATATGATAGGCATATTAACAGCCATGGCGGTAGTTCTTTCACTGGCGATTGTGCTTGGTATAATATTATCCAGGCAGATCAGCCGACCGGTAACCATTTTGGCAAAAGCCATGGCCGGGGCAGATAAAGGAAGTGTGGAGTTAATTCAGGAGGAGCCATATTTTTGGCAGGATGAAATGGGGCAATTGATGCACAGCTACAATGAGATGGGGCAGAGAATCAATGAAAGCATAGAGAAAATCTACGTCTATCAGTTAAATCAGAAGCAGACGGAATTAAAAATGCTGCAGTTCCAGATTAATCCACATTTTTTATACAACACACTGAATACAATCAGTTCCATTGCAGCCCTGGAGGACATCGAAGAAATTGTACAGATCTCAGACAGTTTATCCAATATGTTTCAGTACAATATTAAGGGAAGTGATATTGTACCCATGTCCCACGAAATACAGCACGTAAAAAATTATTTAAATATCCACACCATCCGTTTTCCGGAAAAATATCAGTTTCACTATGAAATCCAGCCGGAGGCCATGCAGTGCTATATGTTAAAGTTTCTGATTCAGCCGCTGGTAGAAAACTCATTACAGCATGCATTTACAAAATTAAAAGATGAAAATCAGATCAGACTTCATATTTTTTTGTCTGGAGACTCGGATATTTTTATTGAAATATGGGATAATGGAGTTGGCATAAAGGAAGAAGATGTGACAATGTTAAACACAGAGCTGTCCGGTATGGACACCAGGACGCTTGTTTCTAACGTAGACAGAGGGATAGGACTGCGCAATGTCAATGCACGGATCAAAAATTTTTATGGGAGAGCATATGGGCTTCAGATAGAAAGTATGGAAGAGCAGTATACGGTAATACGCCTGAAGATCCGCAGGATGGATACGCCGGTATGAAAATCTGTCAGAAAGCTATTGCGTACCGCAGCCTATAAATAGTAGGTCAGTCATGAAATCCAATACAGTTGTATATGGCTGAAAGAAAAAATGATATAGAAAGGAAGCCACAGATTAGTACCGCGTTACTCAATTGTTTGAGCATTGCGGTACCAGAGACTGTAATATGTAATGGGTATAAAAATGAAAATGATAGTAGCGGATGACGAATACTATGCCAGAAAGGCATTGATAAAGAAGATCAGCAGTATCAATCCGGAGATTGAAATAACAGGAGATTTTGAAAATGGAAGTCAGGTATTGGATTATCTCAGGGAACATCCACAGGGGGCTGATGTTTTAATGACAGATGTCCGCATGCCGGAAATGGATGGGTTGGAATTAACCGAAACACTTTCCAAAATGGATCTGAATCTGGATATCATAATTGTATCCGGATATACAGAATTCGAATATGCGAAAAAAGCAATTGCATTTGGAGTGAGAGATTATCTGATCAAACCGGTAAATAAAGAGGAATTACAGACTTCTCTGGATAAGATAGAAATCCGGCACCAAAAGTACGAAGAAGAGCTAAAGCGTATGGTGCAGCATCAGATGATCCGACGTACCGTCCAGTATCTGAGCATTGATGAGATCCTAAGGAATGAGGAATGGACAAATGAATTCCTGAACCCTGTTTTTGAAAAACATCAGGAGCAGGAATACCAAATGATAATTATACAGGCAGACCGACAAATCTTATCCACAGAGCAGGATAAATTAGAAACGGATTTGACAGAGTTTGCACAGGAACACAGCGGCAGCTGGTTTTACTTTAACCGGTTTCAGGAATATGTGCTGATTTTATTTCCGCATAAGGAAGAAAGCGGCAGCTTCATGGAAGATCTGAACACCTTTCTGCTGAAAAAGAATGCCGGCTGGAACCTGAAATTATCTGCGGGAACCAGTGGAGCGTATAACCGCATTTCACATATGAAAAAAGCATACCAGGAAGCAGTATATGCCATCAACCAAAGGCTGATAGACGGCTGGGTAAAGGTGTATGAGTTTGCCGGAGAGTTTAAACCACAGAATCTTCTGTCAAAGGAGAAAGAGGTAATTCTGAGAGAGGCCATAGAAAATCAAAAAGCGGCAGAGGCGAATGCTTTGATTTCAGGACTGATAAAACAATGCAGGGATTCTTATACCCTGTATATCACTATTATCGGAATCTTTAATTTGTTATACCGGATCTACTGCAAAAGTGATTCACTAGATGAATCTGAAAATGAACATGGCTATCTGCTGTTCTCCTTTCGATCCGATCTGTATGGATTTAAATATCTGGAAGAGGTAAACCAGTATGTGGAAAATATCGTAAATTTAATGTGCATGGAACAGGAGGAAAAGAAATACCACTATATAATAAAAGAGATCCTGGATTACATTGATAAGAATTATCAATGTAATATTTCCCTGGGAGAGCTTGCAGAACATAAGTATTTTATGAATAGCAGCTATCTCAGCCGTTTGTTTAAAAATGAAGTTGGCCAGACCTTTTCAAAGTATTTGATGCAGTTTCGAATAAAAAAGGCTGCAAGCCTGCTGGAAAGTAATATATTAAAGATTAATGATATAGCCGCTCTTGCAGGATATAATGATGTGTCCCATTTCATCCAGTATTTCAAAAAGATGTATGGCTGCACGCCTGAGGAATATCGCGTACTCCAGACAAATATGGATAAAATATAATTTATATATTCATATATTCGTGAAAACAAATGGGAAAATCTAAGAATTTAATTGACTTTATTTAGAATACTCGATATAATAAAAACAAATAAACTGAATTTATCGATGGGTTGTTACTGTTAAGCAGGCAAAACCAATTTTAAGAAGGAAAAAACATTTTCTTCTTAAAATTGGTTTTTTTTGTGTTTTAGATTAATGAGGTATGTTCTTATGCAGACGAAATCAGAAATATATGAAGTGAAGGAGGGAGAAAGGCATTAGAAGGCAAGATCTGATTTGTACACAGCATTGGCAGAATGCAAGGGCATAATTAATATATAAAAGTTACAAGGGGGAACAGGCTGAAAGAAAATTAAAAACAAGAAAGGAGCCACAATGTAATTCTTTCAGATTAGTATATCGTGGCGGTATTGCAGGCAAGTCTGCAATATACAAAGGGTATGATGACAGGGAAAAGATCAAAACAATGGAAAAGAATTTTGTCAATTGTCTTAGCAGTCACGCTAAGCCTTAGCAGCTTTACTGTTTCAGCAGGCGCGGATCGCGCAGAAAGCACAGCAAGTGAAGTAAGTATGGAAAGCACATCAGGCGTGGCCGGTGCAGGCAATCAAAACATCAGTGAGCAAACGGTCATCGTAGAGGCGGAAGAGGCGCGATTAGATGCGCCAGAAGATTTTTCAGATGATGATGATAGTGCATCTCACGGAGGAAAGCATATCAGAACCCAGAAAATAGGGGCTTCTGTTACCCTTACCTTTACTGGGACAGGCATTCGTTTCTTTACCAAAAAGGGAAGCGGCGCCGGCGTTCTGCAGGTTGAAATTGATGGCGGGCTTCATGGGAATGCAGATGAGTATGTAAACGGGAGTCCGCAGTTCCAGTCAAAGACTTATGAGGCATTGAACCTAAGTGAAAAAAATGAAGAGCATACAATTGTGCTGACCACTACAAGCGAGAATCCAAATGACATTAACGGCAGTCCATGGTTTAACTTTGATTATTTTGAAGTAATACAAGATAAGGGCGAAGAAGCAGGGGATATCATTCAATCCCCGGGAGATACCAATTATTACCTGGATTCCGAAGTTTCGCAAAACGGCGACGGGTCACAGGAATCACCCTTTAATACCCTTGAAGAAATTAACCGGAGGGAATTTGCCCCGGGAGATCATATTTTTATCAAACGCGGTTCCGCATTCCGAGGGCTGCTCTATCCTAAGGGTTCCGGTTCTGCGGACAAGCCGATTCTGCTGGAAGCATATGGAGAAGGAGAAAAGCCCCTGATTGATGGAGGAGGCCGCTATGGCGGGCAGCAGGAGTATGGCGCAGAAGGACCTTTTGGGGAAGCGGCGGCTGCCGTTTACCTGTACAACAGCCAGTATTGGGAAATCTCTGATTTGAGAGTTACAAACTGGGATGAGGATGCAGCAAACCGTGAAAGGAGCGGTATCCGCGTGGAAGCCAGCGGGGGCGGCGTATTCCGTCATATTTATATTAAGAATTGCGAGATATTTAACGTAAGAGGTTACCGTGGACAGGACAGCATCTGGGATGTGGATCCGGTCGGGGGCGGAACGACTTTTTTCGGCTCTAGGACAACTCACCGCACTGGCGGTATTAACTTCTGCAGTTATACAAGCAGAGAGAACAATGCGTCTGATAAAACAAATCCAGGAGCGGTATCAGACAGTGAGCCGACTATTTTTGACGATGTCCTGATAGAGGGTAACAGCGTTGAAAACTGCGACGCCAATGGGATTACTACCACGAATGTGAAGGGAGAAATGGATAATCGGGATTACCGCCATAAAAACGTTATCATCCGCAGAAACAGCATCAGAAATGTACAGCGGGCAGGTATCGTTCCCCTCTATACTGACGGGGCGTTGGTGGAGCATAACAAAGTGGATACATTCCAGCAGACTACCGAAGGGTATGGCTGCGGAATCTGGTGCGACCGCGCCAATGATATGGTATTCCAGTACAATGAGGTCTGTAATGGACAGAATACCATGGATGGAATGGCGTTTAATCTGGATGATATGACGGAAAATGGCGTTATCCAGTATAATTATACCCATAACAATGTGGGCGGAGGTACGATGCTTCATGTGAGGACCAACTCCTATAACCGCAATAATACTATTCGCTATAACCTGAGTGTAAATGATACCCATAATTACGCACCCCATCAGGCAATCGTGGTTTGTGTGGGTGAGGATGCAAATACAAAAATTGAGTCTGCCAAGGTATACAATAATACATTTTTCAACACCAGGACAGTGCGCCCGGTTTATAAAGGAGATGAGATTGCGTTTAAGAACAATATTTTTTACCTGGTAAATAAAGGAATGAAAAATAAAACCGATGCTTATGATGTAGGGTCTAACACCCTATTTAATAACAATCTCTTTGCAGGTGTGCATCCTAAGGATGAGCCTTCAGGAAAAGGAAATATTTCTGCAGCAATGCCGGGATTGGCAGGAGTCCTTGTGGAAAAGGATAGAGATCAGTATCTTCCAAAAGGAATGGATGAGGCGATGGCAGCAGCCAGGCTGGCTCACGCTTCCGTGGCTTTAAATGCCGGCGTTGTGATAGAAGAAGGCGTGGAAGAGGATCTGTATGGTAATCCTGTAACGTCAGGGGAAGCCCCCAATATCGGCGTATACAATGGAGTGTCTGTAGAAAAGACAGAAAATGAGGACTTCAGCGATATCACTGAGGTGCCGGGAGAGCCTTCGGAATTTGAGGATCTCACAATAGAGTATGTAGAGGGGGAGGATGAACGCGTCAGCAAAAACGCAGCGTTTAGAACCAACCCAAGCGGCGCCCATGGAGGGTTCCACATCAGCTCTGATGAGGAAGGAGCTGCAGCGGAATATACTTTTACAGGTAAAGCAATTTCTGTATATACCAAGAGCGGAGCGGCAGCGGGGGTTGCGGATATCTATCTGGATGGACAGAGCGTGACCACGGATGACCAGTATGAAGGAACGGAAACATTTGGAAGAATGGTATTTACCCAGACCTTTGCCGAAAGCGGAACCCATACCATTAAAATAGAAAGGTCCGGGATGAAAAATCCAAGTTCAGGCGGAACAAACGTAAACCTTGACTATTTTAAAGTATTTAAGGAGAGCAGTCCGGTAGTTCCGGAAAAAGAGCTGATTAAAATGGACTCTTCCGGTTTCACGGCAGAAGCGGAAAGTGTGGAGACAGAGGAAGGACCGGCATCCTATGCAATTGATGGCAAAAGCAATACTTACTGGCATTCCAACTGGTCGGGACCGGCAGAAATGCAGCCAGACTTTGAAGAAGAGCTCAGAAATGGATTTACCATAGATCTGGGTGACAGCTATGACATTCAGAAGCTGGAATATTTGCCAAGGCAGAATCAGAAAAACGGCACCATTACAAAATACAGGCTCTTCTACAGTAAAACGGCAGACGGGGACTTTTTGCCGATACCCCGGGGAATCGGTTATTGGGAAGGAGACAGTTCGCTGAAATCAATTACCTTTGAGAAAGTGAACGCAAGAAGGATACAGATCCGGGCGTATGATGCTGTGGGGGATTCATCCGGAAAAAACCTTATCTCCGCAGCAGAGTTCTATGTATACCGCTGGAAAGAGAACGGCGAGCCAGGAACGCCTCCGGACAGGAGCTTTCATGTGTCTCCTACGTGGAATCAGGAGGATACACATATCACACTGCCTAAAGTAGCAAAAGGCTGGGAGATTGAACTCTTTGGATCTGACCGCAAGGAGGTAGTTGGACTGGATAATTCCGTAACCAGGCCACTGGAGGATGTAACGGTGAATCTGCTCTATAAGCTGACCAACCAGGCAACCGGAGAGGTTCTGGAGACAAATGTAAATGCGCAGATCACAATTACGGCGGCGCCCTTGAAAGGTTTTGCGTCAGGCAGCAACGGGAAGCCCAAGGTGATTCCGGCTTTAAGGGAATGGAAAGGCGGTAGTGGGGAGATCATGCTCTCCAATGCGTCCAGAATTATAGTAGACGCAGGAAATTTCAGGGAAAATGATGCAGTTCATGTGAAAGCAAATCTTGGCACGACAGATAACTTCTATACCCAGGTGAACACGTTTAAAGCAGACCTTAAGGCACAGACAGGCCTTGACCTTCCAATTATAACGGATCAGGAACCGGGTTCGGCAGATATTTATTTCACCGCTCAGGACGCTCCGGCCTCCCTGGGAGTGGAAGGATATGTGATTGAATTTGGCGGGAAAAAAGGAGACAGTGATTCCGTAATCATAAGAGCACCTCATAAAACGGGCATCCTGTATGGAGGAATTACGATTCTGCAAATCTTGAAGCAGAATGCAGCATTGACCCTTCCAAAGGGAATTACCAGGGATTACCCTGCATATGAGAAGCGCGGATATATGCTGGATGCGGCGCGTATCTACCTGCCGCTCGAATATCTTGAGGATACCTTAAAGCAGATGGCATGGTATAAGATGAATACCTTTTCCGTCCATCTGAATGACTGTGAAAATTGGGGCAATCTGGAGCTGGGACAGGAACGCTATTCTGCATTCCGCCTGGAAAGTAATGTGCCAGGTCTGACAGCAGAAGACGGGTCTTATACCAAGGATGAGTTCCGGGAGTTCCAGTATGACGCCGTTGATTTGGGCATAAACGTTATTCCGGAATTTGATACACCGGGACACTCTCTGGCATTTACCAGAGTCTGGCCGGAACTGGCACGAGAGGACAATGCCAAGTATCTGGATGTTACAAAGCCACAGGTATTGGAGAAAGTAAAGGAACTATTTGATGAATATATTCAGCCTCAGGGAGGTGAGGAAGAGGTTTTCATTGGTTCCGAGGTGAATGTTGGAACAGATGAATATAAAACAAACGGACTTCCAGAAGCAGACAGAGTCAGATATAAAGAAGCATTTCGCGGTTATATAGACCAGATTCTAAAGCATGTCAAGAACCGGGGAAAAGAACCGGCATTCTGGGGATGTCTAAGGGAAAATGCCGGTACGACGCCAGTTACTACGGACGCCCTGATGTATGCCTGGTATTGGGATTATTCAGAGGCCCTAAAGGCATTAGAGGCAGGTTACCGGGTGCTGACAATGGATGAAATGGAAACCTATATCGTTCCAGGAGGGGGATGGTATGTAAATCAATATGGACGAGGGGAACATTTATATAATACATGGCTTCCAAATGACAACCGGGCATGGGATGTCAGCTTCGGCGGAGACAGAGCCCCTGCTCCAAAAGGCCATCCAAGAGTAGTGGGCGGACAGTTTGCAGTATGGAATGATTGGATTGGAAATGGAATTTCCAGCGGAGATATCAGCTTCCGAATCCAGTATAATATACCTGCAATAGCCCAAAAATCCTGGTCGGTGGATGAAAGCAATAAGTCCATGAATTATACGGAGTTTAAACAGCTGGGAGAGATCATAGGAGATGCTCCGGCAAGTGACTTTTTATATCGAAACAATAAATTTACTAAGGAAAAAATCCTGGATCTGGGAGATCTGGGAGATATTTCAAATCAGGCAGATATGGAATTGCAGCCGGTAAATGTGGACAGCGACACACAAGGAAAGGATGGAAACGGAATCCGATTTAATGGCAAAGAAAGCTTTATAGAGTCAAATGTGGACTCAACAGGCTTTGACTGGACGGTTGGTATGTGGGTCAATCCGGATGAAGGCAACGCCGCAGATGCAGTTCTTATGGAAGGAAAGACGGGAACGCTTAAGCTGAAGCAGGGCATGACCGGAAAAATAGGTTATTCGGTAGGAAAGTATGACCATTATTTTAATTATCGGCTGCCGGAAGACAGATGGACCCATATTGCCCTGACAGGCGACGCTTATGGTGTAAAATTATACGTAAATGGAATTTTTCTGGATGAGTTAAAGGATAAGCCATGGCCAAACTTAAATTTCGATTCTAACTTTGCAAAGCCAAACGGCCAGCCCAATTTTATCCCGACCTATTATGAGACATTAATGCTGCCTACAGCAGTTCTTGGCAGCAAAACAAATGCTTTTTCAGGCGTGGCAGATGATTTTCGAATATATAACAAAGTTTTGGGAGCGGACGAAATCCTTGAGATGACAGATATTTCAGGAGATGCTGCCAGAGCATTGGCTGCAAAAGTAAATGAAGCAAATGAATTACTGGATTCCGGCAGACTGGATGAAGATCCGGAGGCAAAAACCGCAATGTTAAAGGCTGTTAAAGCAGCGGCTAATGCGCTGGCAAATCCAAGCTTTACGGAGGAGCAGGTTAGAAGCGCAGCTCAGGCCCTTCAGGCAGAAGTGGAGAAGGCTCCTTTGGACCCGGCAGCTATAAACCTCATGGCGGGGGGGGGGGGCGCGCCGCCGCCGGCAAAGCACCCCATTGTTGAA
>UQGG01000007.1 GCA_900540475.1 uncultured Robinsoniella sp.
TGAGCTGCGAAATGCATCAGGATTTCGGAGCGAATGCCCGCGTGCCGCCAAAAAGCGCTTCGGGAAGGTTAGAAAATGCCAGTTCTGCGTTAAGCCTTCCAAACACCTCTCCTGGTTCGCCCCCTTCTCTTTCCGTACACTACCTCCATCTACAAAGCGTCATTAATCAGCTAAACCCCAATATACCATAAAAAAAGAGGCTGTCGCACTAAGTAATTAGTGCACAGCTTCTTTTTTATATAAAAATAACTGCCGGGTCTCGAAAGAATCCGGCAGTTCGTGTAAAATATAAGTATGCGACTACCTATTACTTTACAAAACAATTATACTCAAAATCAGAATGGATATCAATTAAAACTTCCATTTAATCTTGAAACAATTATTCCGGAGAATGATTCTGTGCGGTTGCTGAGTCAGTTTGTGGAGGCTATGGATTTGACTGACCTGTATTCTACTTATGAAAGAATAAATTCCTTATCGCCCAGAATTCTCTTGAAGATTGTACTTTACTCTTACATGAATGGTGATTATTCCTCCCGTTCCATGGAAACCAACTGTAAGCGTGATATTAACTTTATGTATCTTTTGGAAGGTGCTGCTGTGCCGGATCACGCCACCTTTGCCAGATTCCGCAGCATCCACTTTGCCCCTTGTGCAAAAAGAATACTTGCTGAAATGACGAATGGACTGTTTGATCTGGGTGAAATTTCAGGAGAAACGATATTCATTGATGGAACAAAAATAGAAGCCTGTGCCAATAAATATACCTTTGTGTGGAAAAAGGCAGTTACGAAAAACCAGGAGAAGCTGATGGTCAAACTGGCTGACCTGATTGCAGAGTGTGAAGAGCTTTTTGGTATCAGAATCGTTCATGGAGATACCGTAAAAATGAAGCACATCAAGAAGCTGCGAAAAAAGTTGTATGCGTTAAAACAGGAAGAAAACATCGTATTTGTCCATGGCATAGGAAAAAGGAAACCGCCCCTTCAAAAAAGCATGGAAACACTGGAAGAATATCTGGACAGATTAAAAGGATACAATCAGAAACTTCATATCTGTGGTAATCGAAACAGCTTTTCCAAAACAGACCATGATGCCACTTTCATGAGGATGAAAGAAGATGCCATGGGGAATGGACAGTTAAAACCCGGCTTCAATTTACAGCATGGAGTGGATGCGGAATATATTACATGGCTGTCCATCGGACCTCAGCCCACCGACACCACAACACTGATTCCGTTTTTGAAAGAGGCCGAAGAATATTTGGAGTTCAAGTATTCCAAAGTAGTGGCAGATGCCGGATATGAGAGCGAGGAGAATTATCTGTTTTTGGAAAAGAATGGACAGACGGCGTTTATCAAACCAGCAAACTACGAAATCTCCAAGAAGCGAAAGTATCAAAATGATATAGGCAGGATAGAAAACATGAATTACGATGAGACAAAAGATTCCTATACCTGCAAAAATGAAAAAGAGCTGTCACTGGCATCCATCCGTCATTCCAAATCCAAAACAGGCTACGTCAGTGAAAAGCATATCTATCAATGCGCTGACTGCAAAGGCTGTCCTTATAAAAGTGAATGCATCAAAGGAAATAACTGCAAGACACCAATGGAAAAAAGGAACAAAGTTCTTTGGGTAGCAAAAACCTTTCTAAAGTACAGACAGAAGGATTTGGAACGGATTCTTACGG
Source organism: uncultured Robinsoniella sp. (assembly GCA_900540475.1). Taxonomy (GTDB): domain Bacteria; phylum Bacillota; class Clostridia; order Lachnospirales; family Lachnospiraceae; genus Robinsoniella. Next base: position 1,694 of record UQGG01000007.1, read on the forward strand.
AGGAAGGAATACTTTTACGGATAAACAGAAGTATACAGGCAGAAGGTTCTTTTGGGGACTTAAAACAGAATATGCGATTTCGTAGATACCTAAGTAGAGGCAGAGTAAATGTTCTTGCAGAAAGTATTCTTCTTGCTATGGCAAAAAATCTGAATAAGCTCCATCATAAAATTCAGAGAGGTAAAACTGGAACCCATCTGTTCGCCTTGAAAAGTGCCTAAATTTAAAAACTTCAAATTTAAAAAGGAAACCTGGTTTTCAGGTCTGCTAAAGTGCGCCATTTTTTATGAGAAACCGTTAAATTAAGCACTAACGGTAATGAAAAAGGAAAAAACAAGCAAAAAGGAAGCTGCCGCTTCACGATTTTTCAATCGTTAGTGCGACAGCCCCTTTTATATTTAGAGTATAGTGAAATGTTTTTGTTCTTAGCCGAAATATCTTTCTAATAAACCTTTGAAAGCTTTACCGTGACGAGCTTCGTCTTTTGCCATTTCATGAACAGTATCATGGATAGCATCCAGATCAGCAGCCTTTGCACGTTTAGCGAGATCGAATTTACCTGCAGTAGCGCCGTTTTCAGCAGCAACTCTCATTTCCAGGTTCTTCTTTGTGCTGTCCGTTACAACTTCACCCAGTAATTCAGCGAATTTTGCAGCATGTTCTGCTTCTTCATGAGCAGCTTTTTCCCAGTATAAACCGATTTCAGGATAGCCCTCTCTGTGAGCAACTCTGGACATAGCCAGGTACATACCTACTTCAGAACATTCTCCTTCAAAGTTTGCTCTTAAGTCTGCTAAGATATCCTCAGAAACGCCCTGTGCGATCCCAACAACATGTTCAGCAGCCCAGCTCATTCCTTCTTCTTGTTTTGTGAACTTACTTGCAGGTGCTTTACAGATTGGACAGACTTCCGGTGCGGAATCTCCTTCATGAACATAACCACATACATTACATACAAATTTAGCCATTTTTCAATCTCCTTTTCTTATATAAATATTTTGGTATCGATCCGGCTGTTAGTGTACCGGACCGGTGAATAACAAGTTTGTATTTTGAATTTTAGAAATCAGTAACGATTACTGATATTAATTTATCATAACTCTGACTCGAAGTCAAGCCTTTTTTGAAAAATTATGACTTTTTAATGCAATCCGGACAAACGCCCATAAAATGCGTAATATAGCTGTCTATTTTACCGGAAAAATTCTTTTGTGCGACATCTACAATCTCATCAATATTGTCCATTTCTAAATCAATCACACTGTGGCATTTCGTGCAGACAAAATGATTGTGTGGGTTGGTATTATAGTCAAAGCGGTCTGCGCCATCTCCCGTTACGATTTTTGTGATTTCTCCCAGATCGGATAACAGGGCAAGGTTACGATATACCGTCCCCAGACTGATCTTTGGAAATTGCTCCCTGATGTTCATATATACAGTGTCGGCAGTGGGGTGGTCTTTTCTGGTTGCTAAGAACTCTATGATAGATTCCCGTTGTTTACTGTATTTTAGAGTAGCCATAATTCACCTCCTTATAATATTGATAACGGTTACTGATTTTATTGTATATGATTATTGTGCATTTGTCAAATGTTTTATTGATCATATTATCGCAAAATGAACCGAGAATATCGTATTTCTGCTTTGTTTTGATGGAAAACAAGTAAAGGGTGACATATTTCAGGGATCTGAGGTATAATACTAATATTAAGGTGAATACTGTAAATACAAAAAGGAGCTGGAAATAATGGGAAAAAAATATGATACAATTATTATTGGATCAGGACCGGCGGGTTTGGCGGCGGCGATCTATGCGGAAAGAGCAAAATTGGAATGTCTGATTATTGAAAAGAATTATGTTAGCGGGGGTCAGGTAATCAATACGTATGAAGTTGATAATTATCCGGGACTGCCGGGGATTAACGGATTTGATATGGCAACAAAGTTCAGGGAACATGCGGATGCTTTAGGGGCAGAATTTGTTACAGCGGAAGTAAGTGACATTATAATAGAAGGAACAGATCGAAAAATAGTTACGGATCAGGGTGAATTTGTTGGAAAAACGGTTATTTTGGCTGCCGGAGCAAGACACCGCAAACTGAATGTTCCGGGCGAAGAAGAGCTGGCTGGAATGGGGGTATCTTATTGCGCTACCTGTGACGGTGCGTTTTTTAAGAATAAAACGGTTGCCGTTGTAGGCGGCGGTGATGTTGCGGTAGAGGATGCAATCTTTCTGGCAAGAGTTTGTGAGAAAGTATATCTGATCCACAGGAGGGATGAATTGCGCGCAGCTAAAATTTTACAAGAAAAGCTGTTTGTATGTGACAATGTAGAAGTTGTCTGGGATTCTGTGGTAGAAGGCATTAATGGGGAAGATCATGTGGAATCTGTAGCAGTTAAAAATGTAAATACGGAAAAAGAGGATAAGATTGTCGTAGACGGCGTGTTTATAGCAGTTGGAATCCTGCCTAATTCGGAAGTATTTCAGAATATTGTGGAGACAGATAAGAATGGATATATAGTAGCTAATGAAGATTGTGTTACAAATAAGAAAGGAATTTTTGCAGCAGGGGATATTCGAACGAAAATGTTACGTCAAATTATTACAGCCGCAGCAGATGGGGCAAATGCTGTAACTTCCGTACAAAACTATCTTATATACGCATAAACAGAGCGTAGAGCTTTCATTATTTCATTATAGAATTAAAAAAAATATTATCGGCATTGACAAATCATGTAATATTTGTTATGATAGCAATGTAATAATTTTAATAATTTCGTAATAAATAATAATTGAAAGATAAGATATATCGGAGGTCGAGGATAAGTAATGAAGAAAAGGATGATGAAGATTGCAGCCTGTATGATGGCAGCATCTATAACATTTGGAAGTACTGGGATATTAACCATGGCAGCTGGCGCTGATGTACCATTAGCAGGTTTACAGGCTAAGGTAGAAGAAAACAGCGAATCCAATCAGTCTACTGAGAACACTGCCCCGGCAGAGCCAAGTAAATACGATGGACTGGCTATTGCCCAGGTAAATGATGATGCATATGTAAATATCAGAGACGCAGCAAGTACCGAAGACGGAAAAGTACTTGGTAAGCTCTATAACAATTCTGCAGCTGAAATTCTCGGCCAGGAAGGTGATTGGTACTTAATTAAATCAGGTTCTGTAACAGGCTATGTAAGTAAAGATTTTTTTGCTACCGGAGCTCAGGCTGAAGAACTTGCAAAAGAGGTAGGGGAAGAGGTTGCTACTGTTAATACAACAACATTAATGGTACGCCAGGATCCTAATACAGATTCTGATGTTGTCACACTCGTTGGAGACGCAGAAAAATTGCAGGTAGAAGAAGACCTGGGAGACTGGGTAAAAGTTGCAGTTGATTCTGACGTGGTAGGATATGTAGCAAAAGATTATGTAGAGTGTAATACAAAGTTCGTTGAAGCAGAATCAAAAGAAGAAGAACAAGCAAGGGTAGCAGCAGAAGAAGCGGCTTATCTGGCAGCAGTTGAAGAAGCAAGAAAAGCTGACGAAGCAGCGGCGGCAGCAGCAGCAGCTGAACAGGCAGCACAAGATAAAGCTTGGTTAGAGTACTTGGATTCTCAAGAACAGGCAGCAGCAAATCAGGCAGCACAGGAAGCAGCAGACGCACAGTCCGCAGCAGATGCTTTAGCAGCACAGCAGGCAGCGGCTGAACAGGAAGCAGCAGATGCAGCAGCGAAAGCTCAGGAAGCAGCCGACCAGGCAGCAGCAGAGCAGGCGGCAGCAAACGCACAGGCTCAGGCGGAAGCGGCAGCACAGGCAGCAGCAGATGCACAGGCTCAGGCAGATGCACAGGCAAAAGCAGCGGCAGATGCACAGGCAGCAGCGGATGCAGCAGCACAGCAACAACAGCAGCAACAACAGACCGAAGGAAGTCAGTCTGGCGGAAATACAGCAGATAACCAGGAACAGCAATTTGGTGATACATCAGGCGGATCTACAGAAGCTCCTGATGCAGGACAGTCATCAAGTGCTTCCGGACTTAGACAGAGCGTTGTAAGCTTTGCATTACAGTTTGTTGGAAACCCATATGTTTGGGGTGGTACAAGCTTGACAAACGGTGCTGACTGTTCCGGATTTACACAGTCGGTTATGGCGAACTTTGGAATCAGCATACCGCGAGTTGCAGCATCTCAGGCTGGCAGCGGAAGAGCAGTAGATCTTGGAAGCATTCAGCCGGGTGACTTGTTATTCTACAATGGCGATGGCGGAATCGGACATGTATCTATGTACATTGGTAACAATCAGGTAGTACATGCTAGTAGTTCCACAACAGGTATCATTGTTTCTGACATGGGTTACAGACAGCCATGCAGCGCCAGAAGTTACTTAGATTAATTCATATCAATAATATAAATCAGAACAAAGCCTTCACTCGAAAGAGTGGAGGTTTTTTCATAGATAGAAAGATCCTCGGAAACAGAAATGTAATAGGTTAAAAAATTTAGTACAATTCGAAAAATTCCTCACAATTCAGGGGATATACAAGATGCACAAAATTTGTCGAAACTTGGAAAATCGTGTAAAAATCGTGTGTATAACTGTGTCGAGTTATCCACATTAAAATGTCGGAAATAGTGGCAAAATGGAGTTATACACTAAGTTATACACATTATCCACATAAAAGATCGAATTTTCATCGGTTTACATAGTATTTTTTAGGAACAAATGTTTTGTAAAATGTGATAATTCGTATTTTTGTGTGGAAAAAGATCCGATTGGGTATTGACTTTTTTATCGTCATAATATGGTTTTGAAAAAATAAAGATGATTGCCATTTTCAGATAATAGAACTAATTGTGTATTAATTTTTGGAGATAATATTGAATGTGCAGGTGATGAGCCGTGATGACGTAGAAGTTGGTGAAGATCTTTTCCTTTTAGGTGAATTGGATGAACAGATTCTAATGATATGCATAAAAGCTGGTTTTCTCAACAGGAGACTCCGGGGGTGTGGTGTAGTCCGTTTCATCATTTCCCGGCTAAGTCCTGATTTAATGTTTGATAACCCACAGGTTTAATTTTATTATTAATAAAGTGCTGAATTACTTGTAGTCTGTGTTTAGTGAAAACGTTCGCTCTGGTCTTATAATCTTGTGAGCTTTTATTTGCCTTATTTAAACAGTTTACCAAAGGACAGGGTATTTCTTCCCTATAAAAAGTATACGTACCTGAATGAGCCTGTCAGCGTGTTTAAGCAGAGATAACAAAAGAAGTTATATCAAGAGCTGTTATAACAAAAGCAGATACAACAAAAGCGGAGATAACTAAAATTGAGACATTTATTTCAAAATAAAAAAGAACCAACTGTTTACAGTTGGTTCAGACTTTTTTGTATTTAGAATTACTACTAAACTATGCCCAGTAACGCATTGCTGAAACTGGCTTGGTATAGTCAAATTCAGATATAATAATACCGGTTGTTGCATTGCTGGCATGAATGATCTGTCCATTGCCAATGTAGATTCCTACATGCCCTACCGGGCTGTAATAGAATACCAGATCTCCCGGAAGAAGATGTCTCTCATCGGGTATAACGGATTTTCCTTTATTATAGATACCGCCCCAAGGTGAATAACCATTTGCCTGGTCTTCTGCAACTCGTGGAATGGAAATGCCAAAGTGTTTCATGACACTCATCGTGAATCCGGAACAATCCGCGCCGTTTGTCAGGCTGGTGCCGCCCCATGCGTATGGGTTACCGCGGAATTTCTTGGCATAAGCAGCGATCTGCTCGCCTTTTGTAGCATCTGCCGGAATATCCGGATCAATATATGCACCGTCTGCATCAAATGAATATGCGATGCCGTTAATCATAATCGTAGTAGATGAAACCATGGAACCGTCGGTATTGAAATAATATGTATGGGTTCCGATATCTATTAAGCCTGTTTGCATGACACCGTTTAAATCAAAATAGAATCGCTTATTATCAATTGTCTGCCAGCCTTTTACTGCGGCAAAATCACTGCCAAAGTAATATCGCTTGCTGTCAGTCGTTACCCAGCCGGATACCTTATTATATTTTTTATCGTTATAATAGGTTTTTCCATTTTCATAAAAAAGGCCTCTGCTGCGGGTTTGTCCATCGCGGTATCCGCTTGCTGTCACATGGTATTTTCCTACCCACTGGTCGGAAGCCATGCTGCCATCACTCTGAAGGTAACATTTCTTTTTAGTCGGTCCGTAGGTCACCCATTTATTTTTAGCCATAACGCCATTTTTATCAAAGTAGTACCATTTGCCGTCTAAGTTTTGCCAGCCCGTCACTTTCTTGGTGGTTGAAGGGCTGAAATAATAGCGTTCACCCTTAATAGTTGCCCATCCGGTTAACATAGAGCCTTTTTTTCCGGCGTACATCGTTTTTTTACTCAGCCAGCGGTTCTTCTTTACAATACCGGATTTTGAGGAATAGTAGCGCTTGCGGCCTACTTTATACCATCCTGTTTGTAATTTGCCGGTTGATTTATTGAAATAGTATGAGGATCTGCCGATCTTTGTAAATCCGGTTTCCATCGCTCCTGTATCAGGATCCAGGTAGTATTTTCCGTTGGGCAGTGTAAGCCAGCCCTGGGCTTTCTTACCCTGGTCATTATAATAGTACCAGGTCTTTTCACTTATGGACTGATACCAGCCGTTTTTCTTCTTCTTTGAGCTTGAGCCTGTACCGGAATCTCCGCTGGAGGATAATACTTTATTGCCATATGCGTCAAACTCTACGCCGTTTACTGTAGTATTTCGGGCCATGGAACCGTCAGCCGTTACATAGAAATTACCAATCCACGTATTTTTAGCCATTCTACCATCGTACTTTAAATAGTACCATTGGCGGTCTGCATAAACCCACCCGGTTTTCATGATACCCTGTTTATCAAAATAATACCAATTTCCTTTTATCTTCTTAAAGCCAGTTGCATAGCCAAGTGTAGAATTCGTTGTGTACTGTCGTCCCTGATCCGTCACTTTCCATGCCGCCTGAACATCAGGTGCAGGCATAGAAGCAGTTAATATACCTACCAGGGAAAGCACGACAAGAATTTTTTTCTTCATCACTATACTCCTTTGATATTTTCATTTTCTATTTTCACTCTTTTAATTATTGCGAGTATGTGTAAATACTTTACAAAAATATTACACTTCATTTAAAATAGTAGCCCATCTGGAAGGAAATGTCAACATTTATTCATGAAAAAGCAAAAGAAAAGTCCATATCTATGTATGTTGCACAGATATGGACACCAGATTTTGTATGCTATGACGAAGTAATTTTTGTCATATTTAGAGCTATTTGGAATGCATACGTTTTATAACTTTCAGTCTTGTAAATTCTTCACGTTCTTTTTCTTCCAATGCATTTTGAATACTCTTTGTGAGGTCTGTATAAGTAGGAATTGTAATGTTTTTCAAAGCATTGGCACGTTTTTGCGTTTTCTTGATATTGGTTGCAAGCCGGTATGCTGAATTCTCGATCATGGAAAGTCTGATCGTCAGTTCCTTTACTTTCTCGAAGGAAACCTTTGCCTCATCCAGTGACCGTTTCGTCGTATAATAGGCGTATGTCGGTTCATTTACGATGGGATCTGACTCCACAAGAGGAATTTCAGTTCCCATAACGCTACGCGTTTTTATACGAATGGAATTCTCAACCGGTACGGAGAAGGAAATCTCCTGTACGTAGTTGATACCGTGCTCTATATTTGCTCTTTGGAGAGCAGCATAGGCGGTACGGAATGTTTCATCAATCTGTGATTGAATATCCTGCGCCTGGTCAATCAGCCCCATAATCTCTTTGATCAGGATATTTCTCTTCTTATCCATCAGATCGAAGCCCTGTTTTGCAAGAGCCAGAGAGTTTTTGGCTAATATTAAGTTACCCTTCGTAGGAAATGTATTTGGATTCATTAAATCACCTCTGACTCGGCAGGTTTGTAGTATTTATCAAGAACCTTAGTATCGATACGGTCAAGTTCTTCTCTAGGAAGCATTCCAAGAAGTTCCCAGCCTTTTTCCAGAGTATCGATGATGGAACGGTTTTCGTTTTCGCCCTGGCCAACGAATTCCTGTTCAAAAGCTTTACCAAATTTCAAATAGATTTTATCCAGAGGAGAGAGTTCATCTTCACCGATAACGCTTGCCAGAGCTCTGGCATCTCCAACCTTTGCGTAGCAGGAGAAAAGCTGGTTGGCAACGTCCTGATGATCTTCTCTGGTATATCCGGCTCCGATACCATCCTTCATCAGACGGGAAAGGGATGGGAGCACGTTAATTGGCGGATAAATTGCCTGACCATGTAATTCACGGTCCAATACGATCTGCCCTTCGGTGATATATCCCGTAAGGTCAGGAATTGGATGTGTAATATCATCATTTGGCATGGTCAGAATCGGAATCTGGGTTACAGAACCGCTGATGCCCTGTACAATTCCGGCTCTTTCATAAATAGTAGCCAGTTCACTGTATAAGTAACCAGGGAACCCTTTTCTACTGGGGATTTCACCCTTTGAAGAGGAAACCTCACGCATTGCTTCCGCAAAGGAGGTCATATCAGTTAAGATAACCAGGATATGCATGCCTTTCTCAAAAGCCAGATATTCCGCAGCAGTAAGTGCTACCTTCGGTGTGATCAGACGTTCTACAACTGGGTCGTTAGCCAGGTTTAAGTACATTACAACGTGGTCGGAAACGCCGCTTTCCTCAAAGGTTTTGCGGAAGAACTCGGCTACGTCATATTTGACACCCATAGCGGCAAAGACGATTGCGAATTTTTCATCTGAGTTATCACCCAGAGAAGCCTGTTTTACGATCTGTGCGGCAAGTCTGTCATGAGGCAGACCGTTTCCGGAGAAGATGGGAAGCTTCTGTCCACGGATCAATGTGGTCAGTCCGTCAATTGCAGAAACACCGGTACGGATATAATTACGCGGGTATTCACGGGTTACCGGGTTAAGGGGCAGACCGTTTACATTTAATTTTACTTCACCGGTAATTTCACCGAGGTCGTCAATAGGCTGACCGATACCGTTAAAAGTACGTCCCAGGATTTCCGGAGATAATGCGATCTCCATCGGATGTCCGGTTAATTTTGTGTGGGTATTTTTCAGGGACATGTTCTCATTTCCTTCAAATACCTGAATGATTGCTTTGTCTTCATATAGCTCTACGATACGGCCCAGTTTCTTTTCAGTTCCTTCTACCGTAATCTCTACGATTTCTTCGAAAGAAGCATTCTGGACTCCTTCTAATACAATAAGGGGGCCGTTGATCTGACTAAGTCCTAAATATTCAATTGACATGATTAACCCTCCTATGCATTTTTAGCTAAAACTTCATTGTAGAATTCGTCGATTTCTCTTGTGTAATCGTCGAATTTTTCCAGATGATCGTTTGGAACATCATATTTAATAGAAACAATTTTATCAAAAATGTTGCTTTCTTTTAAGATGGACATTGGCATACCCATAGTAACCAGGGCTTTTGCTTTTTTATTCAGGTAAAGAATAATTCCCATCATTTTGAACTGTTTGGTCATTGGAACGCAGGTATCATCTTTGTGGAATGCATTTTGTTGTAAGAAACCAAGACGAATTACCCTTGCGATTTCCAGAGTAAGCTTCTGGTCATCCGGCAGTACATCACCACCGATCAGCTTAACGATTTCCATTAAACTGCTTTCCTGGTTCAGAATAGCCATGATCTGATTTCGGTAATCCACAAAGTTCGGATCTACATTGTCTTTGTACCATGGACCCAGGTCTGTTAAATATTCACTGTAGCTGGTCAGCCACTGGATAGCGGGGAAATGCCTTGCATAAGCAAGAGATTTATCAAGTCCCCAGAAACATCTTACGAAACGTTTGGTATTTTGTGTAACTGGTTCGGAGAAATCACCACCCTGAGGAGATACAGCTCCGATGATAGATACGCTTCCTTCTGTTCCATTTAAGTTCTGCATAAGTCCTGCTCTTTCATAGAAAGCAGATAATCTGGATGCCAGATATGCCGGGAAACCTTCCTCAGCGGGCATTTCTTCCAGACGTCCGGACAACTCACGAAGAGCTTCTGCCCAGCGGGAAGTGGAATCAGCCATGATGGCAACGTCATAACCCATATCACGATAATACTCAGCCAGTGTAATGCCGGTGTATATAGAAGCTTCACGGGCAGCAACAGGCATGTTGGATGTATTGGCAATCAGAGTCGTTCTGTCCATCAGTGGATTGCCGCTTCTGGGGTCAACCAGTTCGGAGAACTCTTCCAGAACCTGTGTCATCTCGTTTCCACGTTCACCGCAGCCGATGTAGATGATAATGTCGGCGTTGGACCACTTTGCAATCTGATGCTGTGTCATGGTTTTACCGGTTCCAAAACCTCCGGGAACTGCAGCGGTACCGCCCTTTGCGATCGGGAACATGGAATCAATGATACGCTGTCCCGTAATCAGAGGCTTGCTTGCTGCGTAACGTTTTTCAGTAGGTCTGGGAACACGAATCGGCCATTTCTGGGTCAAGGTTAATTTTCTTTCTGTGCCATCCGGCAGCTGGATGGTAACAATTGGATCATTAATGGTATATTGTCCGTCTTTCGCAACGTCTAAAATGGTACCCTTCATATTTGGAGGAACCATTGATTTGTGTGTGATAGCAGGAGTTTCCGGTACTTCAGCGATAATGGTACCGCCGCAAACGGTATCGCCCGGTTTTACTGTGATATGTACGTCCCACAGTTTGGAAGTATCCAGTGAGTCAACACTTACACCACGGTTGATATATTTACCGGAGTTTTTCGCGATCTCACTAAGAGGACGTTCAATACCATCAAAAATATTATTTAAGATACCTGGTGCCAGTGTTACGGAGATAGCATCGCCGGTAGCGATTACTTCTTCCCCCGGTTTCATGCCGGTTGTTTCTTCATATACCTGCACGGTAGTGGTATCTGTTGTTAAGCTGATGACCTCACCAACTAATTTTTCCTTACCAACATAAACCATCTCAGCCATTTTAAAGCCGGTGTTGCCTTTTAAGTAGACAACAGGTCCGTTGATACCATAGATAATGCCTGTTCTAGTCATGGGTCATACCTCCGTCAAATGTAAATTCTGCCTTTGCCTCTTCTAATTTTGTTGCAAAGGAATTATCAATTAAAATATGCCGGTCGGCAAGAACTGCTCTTGTGCCGCCCATAAACGAATATTCGGATAAGGATACCTGTTCATTCGTTGCGGCGCCCAGACTTAACTGCTTGGAAGAATCGGCAGGGTCAATATAAATGATAACGCTGCCCTCTCCAGCCAGTTCTTTTATTTCATGAATCTGATTAACTAATAATTTGTCGTAGGCAGGAGAAGACATATAATCTTCCAGCATTGCCTTAACTTCTACAAAAAGCTTTTCTTTTAACTCATTATGCTTTTTGGTTATTTCTCTTTTTATCTGAAGCTGTTCCTTTGAAAGAGCCATATTGTTTGCTCGTTTTAAGCTTTCTGTCTCAGTTTTTATCTGAAGGGCAGCCTGCCGTTTTTTAGCAGTTACGTGCTCGTTTTTGATTTTTTCAAGAGCAGTTTTATGTTCTGATATAATCTGAGTTGCCTGTTCTCTGGCATTTTCTAAGGAAGATTCTTCGAAATGTTTTAATTTTTCTTCGGTTGTCAAAATCTTCACCCTCTTTACAATTTTATTCCAATTGCTTCATTTACGTAAGAAGTGATAAAGTCCGGCTTACGTCCCGTACCATGCCTATCCGGTATTTCAATGATAAGTGGAAGTCTTCGGTTTAGCTTTACATCATCAATTATTTCCGGGAATTCTCTGCCGAATTTCTCGGTCAGCAGGATGATGCCAATTTCTTTATTGGCAACCGTGCGTTCCAGGGCTTCCCTTACTTCAGGTTTCTCATGAACTACGCATCCTTCCACTCCTGCTAGTCTCATACCGGTATAAGTATCTACATTATCACTGATTAAATACATCTTCATAAAATTATAATTTACCTAAGATCATGAAGGAGATGATCAGACCATAGAGGCACACACCTTCTGCAAGACCTACGAAGATAAGTGATTTACCAAGGATACTCTGGTCTTCACTAATTGCACCAAGGGCAGCACTAGCAGCACTAGCAACGGCAATACCACCACCGATACAGGATAATCCGGTTACTAAAGCAGCAGCCAGGTAACCAAGTCCTACGGAAAAGCCGGGAATAGCTTCACCAGCAGCTTCTGCAGCCATAGCGGTAGATCCGTCTCCGCCGAATGCCAGGATAGCACCGAGAACCATAGTTCCAAAGAAGAAGAAGCAGTTGATGCCCAAAGAAGTTTTATATCTGCCTTTATTTCTCTCTCCAATTAAAAATGCTCCAAAAGGTACGATGATGCTGAGAACCAATGCGATTACTAATACGATTGATGTTAATGTTGTCATTATATTATCCTCCTAAAATAAAAAATGTTTTTATATTCAAAAAACTGCTTTTGCAATTTTTGATTTAATATTGATTGGCGTCTTTCTTAGGCGGCCTTATCTTTTTTTGAAAATGGTTTGAATTCACGTCCGGTGCCCTTGTAGAAACGGCTGAACATTTCATAATATTCAAGACGCAGTACCTGGATACCAACGATCAAACCTTCCATACCACATACGATCAGGTTACCGATTATGATAACCAGCCAGTTGGGTGATCCGCCGTTTTCTGCGCCGGCAAGCATAAGTACAACTTCCATCATAGCTCCGTGGCTGACGGCAAATGCGCCGATACGGACGAAGGAAAGCGTATTTGAGAAGTAGCTTAAAAGCACTTCAAACATTTCAAATATGGTTTGAACAATAAACATTCCTTTTTCTTTTGGCAAAAAGTCAGCCTTTTTCTCAACCAGTTTGGAGAGAGGCTCTTTTAAAGCGATCAGAATTAGCGGAATGACAAACATAACGACTAATACGATACCTGCCGGTAAGGTGTTTCCTGTCATGAAAAGCACGATGACTGCAACAATTGCCCCGTAGAATACCAGCCCTGCAAGACCGTTTGTATCAAACCAGGTGTTTTCAGCATCTTTTGCTTTAATACCATTAATAATATGAAAGATCATTGTTACGATAATCAGGAACATACCAAAAGCAATTGCCACGATAAATACCGTATTTAGATTGCCGATAAAAGGTATCGTCGACATGTGGTTTACCGGACGGAGCCATATGGGCTCAAGAACATCTTCAAATCCGAATAAACTGCCGAACAGGAACCCGAATACCGTGGAAAAAAATCCGGCACAGCTGATGATCGCTGCCAGATCCAGTTTTTTGAAGCGGTACAATAAAAATCCGCCGATTAAAAGCAATAATCCCTGGCCTACATCTCCGAACATGGCGCCAAAGATAAAGGCGTAGGTAAGGCCTACGAATATAGTAGGGTCAATCTCGTTGTAAGCCGGCAGCCCATACATGCGGACAAACATTTCAAATGGCCGGAACAACTTGGGATTCTTTAATTTGGTAGGGGGAGAATTCACAATATTGTTATTATCATCCTCTACAATGCAGTATAGATTTTCATCCTCCGAGATATCCTGCTGGAAAGATCTTGCATCTTCCTCAGACATCCATCCACATAAGATGTAGAATATCTGTTTTGATTCCTTGGTGCAGGCTGCAAGCTTGCGGACATCAAAGTTGGTGGACAATGCCTGTAACTTCGCCTGAGCAAGAAGCAGCAGTTCCTTGTGTTCAGTAAGGGCACGGCTGATGGATTCATTACAAGCGGCAATTTCGCTGCTGTACTTATCAATATCTGCTTTCAGGTCGTCATATGCCTCTTTTGGCGTTCCGGCATATTCATCCGGGAGATAAATACGTTCGAAATGCATGGAAGAGTACACCGCATCTATTTTGGATGCCTGGGAGGCAGGTACAAAGTAGACGCCCCACACATAATCTTCATCTGTGTGGCATTTGTAGAATACGGTATCGAAATCATCGTAGACGTATCTCTCTAATTTCGTATAGTAATCATGAGCAATTTTACCAAATCGGTATTTGATAAATTTAAATTCCAATACGGCATGTATGTTGTACTGAAATTCTAAAAATGGTTCGATTTTCTGAATGGAAGCTCGTAAGGATTCCCTTTTGGCATCCAGTTCATTTCGCTTTGTCCGGATATCTCCGATTTTGGTATCCAGTTCATTCACAACATCCAGTGCTTTTTCCAGCGTGATATGTTTGGTTGTAGTAAAATGCGGATCTTTTACAAGCTCAGCATATTCATTTGCTTTCAGGAGCCATTCACGATATGGATTAATTTCCATAAATGGCCTTAAATGTTCAACCGTTTTTAAATCAGATAAGGCGTTCTCCAAATGAATTTCATATTTGGACAAGTATTCGTTTACCACGCGGTCGATATCCGCCTTGGGACCCGTAATACTTAAAAATTTCATTTTGACAATCACAAGTTACACCTCCTCTGCTTTAAAGAATATAGTCTAGTGTCTCGTTTGGATCGATGCCGTAACGGACACACTCTAAAGCCGTTGTAAGTTTGTCAATTTCATGCTCTTTCTCATAGAGATAGGAGATGATGGTTGCTACTGAATATGGGTCTTTTTCAGCGTTTCCCCTCTGAACCTTCATACGTATTTTATTGTACATGGGTTCAATTGTTTTTACGCCATAGCCTTCATAATGCTTTCCATAATAAGTCTTCTTAAGAGCGGTATCGAATTCATCCATTGTGGGTGCTTCTACCAGTTCATGGATATCTGCCTTTTTCAGTTTATACTGAACAGGGATCAGTAATGCATAAATCTGAGGACCTGACATGTTATAGTATTTCTTAGAACGGAAAATCCATTCTATATTAAGTAAGTCCATCTTGGTACCATAGGCTGCGGTTACACTTTTTAATGCGTCCTTTTTCAGAAGTTTGTCTTTCTCTTTCCAGAACTTCTTAAAATAGAACAAATCCAATGCCATGCCGTAATCCCAAAGCGTGGGATTGGGAACATTGGACAGCCTGTTCAGACAATCGTAGAACATGCTTCCTTTTAAATTTGTAACCAGATCTTCCAGGGTGGTACAGTTTGATAATTTGGTGATGTCAATGTCAGAGTGCTTTTCGAAGAAATCTTTGAAAATCGTTAAATCCAATTCCAGGCCACGGCGGTCGAATACCATTCTCAGACAACTCTTCAGTATAGCGACTTCATATCGCTTGAAGTACATATCCAGGAATTTACGCTGATACACGGTGGCAAAACGGTAGATTTTCTGGAAATCCACATATACGGCATTCTGCAGTGTTTTTTCAATGTCGTTACGATGCAGAGACGCTTCATCCGCGTGCGCAAACAAATCGTGATAACCGGGATGCTTCTTTATAAAGCTAAGGGCATCGGTGACAGTTGCCATAGAAGCCAGTTCACGGTAGTTATCCTCTGTAAACAGACGGCTTCTGATTGCACGTATTTTGGTGGTGGTCCCGCTGTAAGCTAACAGGTTTCCCATATGATTACCCCTCTACTAGTTTTTTTAATACCTCGGCAGCTAACTTTTTGTGGTTTACATTATAGTCAGCTTCCAGATTCGTTACCAAACGCTGAGTCTCAGTCTTTAACTTGGCAAGGTCTTTTTCCATTTCCTTTTGAAGATCTGCTTGCAGCTGCTTGAGCTTTTGTTCGGTATCTGCATCTACTTCGGCATCATATTTCTGCAATTCATCATGCAGCTCATCGTCCAGCTCTTTTTTCTGAGCGTTTGCTTCATCGATAATCCTGACAGATGCTGCCTCGATTTCAGATAATCGGTTCACAACCATATCCATAATTCATGCCCTCCTATCTATTCAATATTCATTATATAATCATACACCATTTTCAAAAAAAATCTATAATAAAATTACCAAAATTAAAAAAAATATAATTTATTTTTTGTATATTATTAAGTTTTGTGTTACAATCATTCTTGGCTATACAGTAAAAGTGCTTCTTAGAAGGCTTGACAACTGTGAAATGTTTACAAAAGACTATTTTGAAAACTTCAGAAAAAAATAATAATGTAAGGAGAAGCATGAATTTCATGCAGAGAAATTATGAGATTGAGAAATATTCCAAGAGCAGATGAAATTATAGCAAAAAGCAGTTATGTAATCCAAGATGGTAAAACGGTGAGAGGCGCATGGAAACAAGCATTTGGCAATGATCACCCAATTCATATAGAAGTTGGAATGGGGAAGGGGAGGTTTATTACCCAGTTGGCGTTCGATCATCCTGAAATAAATTATGTGGGAATCGAAAGGTATTCCAGTGTTCTTCTCAGGGCATTAGAAAAAAGAGAAACTATGACTGAACTTCAGAATTTATTTTTCATGTGTATAGATGCCAGAGAACTGCCGGAAATCTTTGGGGAAAATGAAGTGGAACGCATCTATTTAAATTTCTCGGATCCCTGGCCAAAGGACCGGCATGCAAAGAGAAGACTCCCTTCCAGAGAGTTTTTGAGCCGATATGACAAAATTCTGGTGCCGGAGGGAACCGTGGAATTTAAAACAGACAACAGAGGGCTGTTTGATTTTGCATTGGAGGAAGTGGAACCTGCGGGATGGAACCTGGATGCATGTACGTTTGATCTGCATCATGATGCAGTATTGTCAGAGGGGAACGTCATGACAGAATATGAAGAAAAGTTCTCGGCACTTGGCAACCCTATTCATAAGATGATCGTATCAAGAGTAAAGAATAAACCTGCACAGGATTAATGGACTGGAATATACTATAGTAAATGCTTATGATGGGTGAGAAGGCATGATTAAGAATAAAAGCCTGAAACAAAAAGTGGAAAGATTCTTCAATGATAAAACAACAATGGACCGCCAGTTACTGGCAATTAAAAAGTCTGTTGATGAGGTGAGCAGTAAATTAAAGGGTGAGGATAAAAAGAAGGGGTAATCTGCCGTATGGCGGATTACTCCTTTTTTTATCTTCATATGATTATCATAATCTTTATTCAATATTAAAATCGTGGCTGTTCCTAAAGTTTCTTTTTTCAAGGCGGTACTGCAGAAAACGGTTCAGAAGATACCGTAATACAGCGATGACAGGAACGCCCAGGAACATACCCAGAACCCCTGCAATACTTCCGCCTATGGTTATGGCAAAGATAATCCACAGTGGTTTCAGACCGGTAGAATCTCCGAGAATCTTGGGACCCAGAATCAAACCGTCAAACTGCTGCAGTACCAGGATCAGGATAGCGAAGATCAGGGCTTTAATCGGACTTACCAATAACATGATCAAAACACCCGGCACGGCTCCGATAAATGGTCCGAAATAAGGAATCATGTTGGTTACGCCTACAATGGCACTGATCAGAACCGCGTAGGGCAGCTGGCAAAGGCTCATGATAACAAAGCAGAGCAGACCAATGATCAGGGAGTCTATCGCCTTACCAATAATAAAACTGCTGAACAGCTGGTTACAGGTTTTCAGCGTATCAATTGTTGAACTGATATGCTTAACCGGAACAAATGCGTAGATAATTCCCTTTATGGAATTCAACAGCGGTTTCTTGTCTGAAAGCATATAAATCGATACAATAATTGCGATAACCACATTTAAAATCCATTGTAAAATAGAAACGGATACGGTATAAAGCGCCGGAACAAGATTTGTGGCAAAATCTTTTAAATAGGTAATGAAATTTGGAATGGCATCATTGATTGCTTTTCTGATTACCTCCACATCCAGGTTCGGGAAATGTTCCTCCAGGTTATCAAAGAAGTGGTACACATTATCAACCGTTGTGGGAACGTAATTTACTAATTCTGTAATACTTTCTACGATCTGCGGTACTACAAAGAGCAGCGTGACAATAATCAGTCCCAGAAGCAGAATGTATGTAGTAGCAATGGATAAACCCTTGCATACCGACTTGTTGCTGATCTTGCAGATCTTGTGGTAGAACTCATATACCTTTTTCACGGCCGGATTCAAAATGAATGCAATTAATGCTCCGATGAAAAACGGCATCAGAATGTTTGTGACATCCTTTAGAAATTTTAACGTACCGTCCAGCGAAACAAAGATCTTGACGATAATGGCACCAAAAAATATAACCGCAATTGCGTAAACACATATGGTGAAATAGCGGTTGCTGGCATGAAACTTTCTGTTCGGGTTTTCCGGATCGTAAGGTTCATGGGTTGAATTACAATTACATTCGTTTTTCGTTGAGGTACTATTTCGGATTCCCGGTTCCGCCTGATGTGTTTGGTCATTTTGCTGTGGTTCATCAGCTATAAAATCATGCAAACCAGCATCAGATTCCGCATCCTGATCCGCCGAAGCGGCAATATCATCGGTGTTCTTTCTGTGCTTCCTTCTTAGCAGTGTATGTTTGTTATATTCTTGTGAAGCCTGCTGATGCTTTGTTGACTTTTCATTGTCCATATTACCTGTGCACCTCAAATTTCTTTAATAATTTCTATAAAAAAATTGTCGCTTTACGCGTATTTTTCCCTAGTTTATATACATTATAAATGGTTTACAGAAATCATTCAAGGGAATACAAAAAAATATTTCTTATATTTTTATAAAAAACTACTTGCAATTCTCGAAATTATATAATATAATATCCCTTGCGTTGAGGAATTACCTCAGCATAAACAAAATATCGACAAGCGCTTTTAGCTCAGCTGGTAGAGCACCTGACTCTTAATCAGGGTGTCCAGGGTTCGAGCCCCTGAAGGCGCATGAAACACTAACTTTTTGGACGTATGGGCCTTGGGGTTGGTGTTTTTTGTTGCCTGAAATGAAAGAGGTCAGAGGGAAAGCATTTCCCTCAGTCCATTAATAACGGGCCGATTAGCCGGGAGCCATTCCACGGTATCCAGATGATCTTTATCCAGCCATTTTGCACCATTATGCTCCAGTAGCGTAATGGTGCCTTTTTTTATACTGCATAGATAGCAGTGCATAGTCAGGTGAAAATCGGGATAGTCGTATTCCGTTGTCATAAACAGTTTTTGGGGAATTACTTCCACAGCTAATTCTTCCTGCAGTTCCCGGATCAGTGCATCTTCGGTGGTTTCGCCGGACTCGATTTTCCCGCCGGGAAACTCCCACAGATTTATAAACTGTCCGTAACCTCTGCGGGTAGTCAGGATTTTGTGATCCTTCATTATAATGGCAATTGCGATTTCAACCTGTTTCATAAGCACCTCCGGGAAATTATTATTTTCAATTATAGCATGAGTTTTTCGGGTATGCAATGAATGCTGCACTTTCAACCGCACGTACTATACCGGAAATAAATAGCAATACGCAGCATAACATTTTCCATCAAGTGAATATGGCGAAAAAGGTCACTTTATGGTATAGTGAAAGAAAACAGATGAAAAGGAGACTGCCATGCAAAAAGTATTAATGATGATTTTAAAAGACTGCCCGCATTGCCATAAGGCACTGGCACTTATGGAGGAACTGAAAACAGAGCATCCAGAGTATGGAAAGGCAGAGGTCAGAATCGCAGATGAATCAGTGGAAACAGAGCTTGCAGAATCTCTGGATTACTGGTATGTTCCCACCTTTTATGTGGGGGATAAAAAGGTGCATGAAGGCGTTCCAACCAAAGAAAAGGTGGAAAAAGTTTTTAAAGAGGCGTTGACGGGGTTATGATGAAAAAATTACAGGTAAATAAAATATTAGATAAACTGGATGAAATGTATGGAGTGGATAAGGATGGATTTCTCCACAGAGAGCCCTGGCAGCTCCTTCTGGCAATTATGATGAGTGCCCAGAGCACCGATGCCCAGGTAGATTTGGTACTTCCGGCACTTTATGACAGATATCAGAAAGTGGAAGAGATGGCCAAGGCTGAGATTGAGGAGCTGGAAGGAATGATTAAGACCATCGGGCTTTACCACAGTAAGGCTAAAAATATGAAAAAATGCTGTCAGCAGCTGGTGGCAGAGTACAACGGACAGGTTCCGGATAACCGTGAGGATTTAATGAAACTGGCAGGGGTAGGAAGAAAGACCGCCAATCTATTTATGTCAGATGCATATGGTGTCCCTGAGATCACGGTGGATACCCATGTGAACCGGATATCGAACAAACTGGGCTGGGCGCATCATTCGGATCCGCTGAAAGTGGAACTGGAATTACAGAAAGTGCTGCCAAAGGATCACTGGATCAGGATCAATATACAGCTTATCCGTCATGGGCGTGCGGTATGTAAAGCCAGGAAGCCTATGTGTGGGAATTGTGCACTTTCAGAATGGTGTGAATTCCAACTGGCTGAAAATCAGTTAATCAAAAGTAATAAATCAAAAGCAGTGTAAAAAAGTAAGAGGTGCAATGATGAAAATAATCGCAATTCAGGATATCATAGACTGCAATCTAATGCTGAAAGAAAAGGAATTGGCATTTAAATTACATATAAGGGACGCCTGCGGCAAACAGTCCTTTTGGATAGAACCCCTTGGAAATGAAAGCGGGGAATTGCAGTATAAGGATATGTATCAGGCTTTGGAAGCTTTTTTCGGAGAAAGAGGATGTAAGATATCATATAGTGAAGACAAGATTAATTTTTGGGTGGACTGAAAATGTTTTTGCATTTTTCTGTCATCTTTGGTATTATGGATGAGGTAAATTGTTAGTTGTTATGAGATAGGAGTATGTATAATGATAAAAATGGCTTTGATAGATGATGAACAATCTGTTCTTGAATGGCTTGAGAAGTCATTGCCCTGGGAACAGTGTGGAGTCAATCTTGTTGGAACAGCAGAAAATGGAAAACAAGGCCTGGATATCATCCAAAAAGAAATGCCGGATATTGTAATTACCAGCATAGACATGCCCATAATGGATGGACTGGAAATGATGGAAAAAGCGGTCGGTATGGGAATAGATACGAAGTTTATTGTTTTAAGCGGATATAATGAATTTGAGAATGCCCAGGAAGCGATCCGGTATGGAGTAAAGGAATATCTTCCAAAGCCGGTAACGGAAGAGCAGATACTGGAAGCTGTGAAACGGGTATCCTGCCGGATTGAAGAGAGCAAACGACGTATGGAATGGGTAAAGGAAATGTGCCAGGAACCGCACCAGGATCAGGATATGCTGACCATCGGACTTTTTCAACAGCTGATTATGCAGATCCCTGTCCAGGATGAAGTCATACAGGATTACCGGAAGCTGACGGGACATGGCGAGCGCACAAAATACCAGGTGATTTTAATCCGGGTAGAGGGGCAGGAAGCACTGTCAGATTCCATTGTTCGTATGATAGAAGAGTGTTTTCGAAAATATCATTTCGACGCAGCTGCGGTGAATTATCTGCCGGGGGAAATTATGCTGGTGATCAGTTATCTTGCAGATAACCTTTTGTATATCATCTTAAATGAAAATATGAAAAAAGTGACAAAGATGGTTTCAGACCGCCTGTATAAGGAATTCCAGCTGTCCTGTACCATTGGCATCAGTGAGATACAGAAAGGCCTGGAAAGTGTATATGGCTGTGCAAATCAGGCAAAGAATGCATTGGTTTTTACAACTTTAGAAGAAAATCACAATATAGTGTCTATCAGTAATCTGATGTTTGAGGATGAACAATACCATTCACCTATAAAACGGGAACGCCAGCTTTTGAATGCCCTGAAATCCGGGGATGCAGACGAAGCGGAAAACGTATTGGATTTGATCTATGAGGAATTTTCCGAACAAAAGAAAAATTCATTGTCCATAAATAAAAAGATATGTACCGAATTAATTGTGGTATGTATCAAGGGGATTTATCCACTGGGCATGTGCCTGAACGAGCTGTTCCAGACAGAAGATGATCCGATCTATCTGATACATGATCAGAAAAGCATTACGGATGTTAAGAATATCGTGTACCGGGCGGTTCGACAGATGGCAGAGTGTATTGGAGACAAAAAATGTAAAGTACCGGAAAATGATGCCGGAAATAAATAACACAATAAAAAAGAAGCACCGTACCTTTCACGAAAGATGGAAGATACGGTGTTTTTTATGTTTTTTAATTTATGTTTCTTTTTTTGATGAAAAAGTTAATTATCTTGATAAGTTCGTTCTTTGAAAATGATAAGATACAGGCAAGTTAAAACATTTCAGGAAAAGGAGGACGGACTGTGGCAAGTACGGTGGAATTTAAAAACATTATAAAAGAATTTCCCGGTGTCAGAGCACTTGACAATATAAGCTTTCGGGCAAACGGCGGAGAAGTAGTGGCGCTTGTGGGAGAAAACGGAGCGGGAAAAAGTACGCTGCTTAAGGTGCTGAATGGTGATTACCAGCCGGACGGAGGAGAATATTTAATTGATGGGGAAGCACGGCATTTTAAGACACCTCAGGAGGCAATCGCAGCAGGGGTAGGGATTATCTATCAGGAAAGGCAGATTATCCCTTATCTGACGGTTGCGGAAAATATCTTTATGGAAGATATTCCAGGAAAAAAAGGGGGCTGGGTAGATTTCAAACAACTTTACCGGGATGCGGCACAGATCATTGATGAATTTAAACTGCCGATCAAACCATCTGACCGGGTTAAAGACCTGTCGGTAGCCTATCAGCAGATGGTAGAGATCATGAAATCATACCGCAGGAATCCCAAGATTCTGGCATTTGATGAACCTACTGCCAGCCTGTCAGATGCAGAAATTGATACCCTGTTCCATATCATTGATAAACTGAGAAAAAAAGGAATTATTATTCTGTATGTCTCCCACCGGATGAAGGAAATTTTTCAGATAACGGATAAGCTGATTATAATGAAGGACGGCAAATACGTGGACACTTTAAATACAAAGGAAACCACCGAGAAAGAAATTGTCCGCCTTATGGTGGGAAGGAATCTGGGGGATATCTTTACGGATCTGGAGCGGAACCAAAATGTAGGCGGGGTGATGTTAAAAGCGGAGCATCTGACGAATGATTATATTAAGGATGTGAGTTTCCAGGTAAGAAAAGGGGAAATTCTTGGGTTTGCCGGACTTGTAGGTGCAGGCAGGACGGAGACTATGCGGGCGGTCTTTGGTGCGGATGCCATACATAGCGGTTCAATTTGGCTGGATGGAGAAAATATAGAGCCAAAAGCACCGGAAGATGCGATTGCGAAAGGGATAGCGCTGTGCCCGGAAGACAGAAAAGACCAGGGGATTATTGGAGAGCGCAGCATTGAGGACAACATCAGCGTTGCAATATTAAACAGAATCAGCAGGTTCGGCTTCATTGACGGAAAAAAGGAAAAACAGATTGCCAGAGACGGAGTACGGGAGTTTAATGTGAAAACCCATTCCATAGATAAGAAGATAAAGGAACTGTCCGGAGGCAATCAGCAAAAGGTAATCCTGGCAAGATGGCTTGCAGCGAATCCTAAGGTACTGATCTTAGACGAACCTACCAAGGGGATTGATGTGGGTTCCAAATCTGAGATATATAAGATGACCTGTGATCTGGCGAAGAAAGGAATTGCCGTAATCGTAGTCTCTTCCGAGCTTCCGGAAGTGCTTGGACTCTGCGACCGGATCATCGTGATGTGCCAGGGACATATCACAGGAGAAGTAATGCGGGAAGAAGCTACAGACGAAATGGTTTTGAGTCTGGCTATGAAAGACATGTTAGGAGGGAATGACAGTGAATCAGGCAGTAAATAAAACAGGAAATAAAACAGAAAATAAATCAGGAAGTATCAAAGTTGAACCGGTGCCGGCAAAGTCAGTGCCGATGGATATGCTGAAAAAAGCAGTTCAATCGGAAAAATCAGGATTGATTCTTGCCTTGGTTATCATGATTATAGTTTTTTCAATTCTTACCGGAAATAAATACTTTTCCACAGATAATATCATTAATATATTTATCTCGTCTTCTATTGTAGGACTTGTTACAATAGGAGAAGGATATCTGCTAATCGGCGGGCAGGTGGATTTATCCCCGGGGTCGGTAGCAGCATTTTCAGGAGTACTGGTTTCCCTGCTTCTTTCGGCGGGAATCAGTATGTGGCTGGCATTACCCATTGTAATCATTGCAGGAATGGTGATTGGAATGGTCAACGCAACGCTTGTAAATAAGTTAAAACTGGAGCCGTTTATTGCTACGCTGGCATCCATGTCTATATTCAGGGGGCTTGCACATATTATCTGTGGTGGTAAAGCAGTATTTATCACAGACAGCCATTTTCTGAAACTGGGAGTAGGCAGAGTTGCGGGTATACCCATTCCGGTAATCATATTCCTGGCGTTGTTCATACTGTTTGGAGTAGTACTTGCCAGAACGAAGTTTGGGCGCAGCGTTTATATGGTGGGCGGAAATGCAGCAGCTTCCAGACTGGCGGGAATCAATGCAACGAAGGTGAAAATGAAACTGTATATGCTCACATCTGCACTGGCTGCACTTGGCGGATGCATTCTGGCATCCCGTATGAGTTCCGGACAGCCTACAGCAAGTGAAGGACTGGAGTTTGATGCGGTTACGGCTGCAGTACTGGGCGGTATTACTATGAGCGGCGGCATCGGTGGCCTGGGCGGGGCTTTAATCGGACTTTTGATAATGCAGGGCTTCAATAACGGACTGCTGATGTTGAATGTACAGTCCTTCTGGCAGATCGTAGCACGCGGACTGCTGCTGGTGGCGGCACTTTCTTTTGACTTTGTGAGAAATAAAAAGAGGAAATGACAGCCTGAATTGCAGAATGAAGTGACAGACTAAAATAACAGAATGTAGTTAAAGAAAAGAATAATATAAAAGAATAATATAAAAAATGGAGGTAGTTTAAATGAAAAGAAAATGTATTGGTGCTTTACTGGCAATGGCAATGACAGTATCCCTACTAGCAGGCTGCAGCTCTGAGAACACAGGTGCGAAAGCAGAGACAAAGACAGAGACAAAGGCAAATGGAGCAGCAGAAACAGGGGCGGATAGTGCAGAAACAAAGCAGGATGGAGCGGCAGAGGGAAGCACAGGCAATACGGCAGAATCAACAGAGGCAGGATCAGCAGACAATACGGGAGGTGATACTGCGTCAGGGGAGGCGCCGGTGATTGGATATATCTGCAAAGACCTTTCCCAGCAGTGGTTTATTCAGGTAACGGATGAATTGCAGAAACATGCAAAAGAATTAGGGGCAAAAGAAGTTCTGCTCGCCGATACTTCTATGAATCCTGAGAAATATCTGACCGCAGTGGATAATATGATTGCCCAGAAAGTGGATGTATTAATTGTATGTCCTCCGGATCAGAAATTAAGCCAGGCAACAGTAGACCGCTGCAAAGAAGCAGGAATTAAATTATTCGCAGATGCAGATGGATTAATTGATGAAGACGGCAAACATATTGCGCCGGCACTGGAGTTAGATGCATATACCGTTGGCAAGAGTCAGGGTGAATGGATGGGACAGTATGTGATTGACAATAAACTGGAAGAAGATCCGGACACCGCTTATCTCTGCCTGACTATGGAAACCGTATCTTCCTGTAAACCACGTTCCGACGGAGCGGAAGACGCATTTAAGGAAAAAGCAGCCAAATTTGCCACAGATAAGATCATCAAGGCAGATTATGACGGAACATCGGAGAAGGCCTTTGATGTAACGGCAGCTACGATCACAGCTAATCCGGATGTGAAAAACTGGGTGGTAACCGCACCGAATGATGAAGGGGCACAGGGAGCAACCCGGGCAATGGAACAGGCAGGCAAAGATCAGAATGCAGCTGTCAGCGGACTGGGAGCATATCTGGCAAAGGATGAATTTAAGAAGGACTACTCCTGTTTTAAATCAGCCGGATACTTTATGGCATCGGAAGATGGTCAGGTAATCGCCGAAGCAGCTGTTAATTGGGCAAAGGATGATTCCAAAGTACCATTTACAGAGTATACCAAAGAGGGAGAAGAGTTTGGTGTGTATCCTCTTGGAGCTGTTATGGTCGATTCATCAAACTATGAGGAAATCATGGGAGCTGATGCAAAATAAATAGGATTACATGTTTATGGGGGAATTAAGATGACTAGAAAAGAGAGAGTACTTGCAGCATTAAATCATCAGGAAACGGATATCGTACCGTATTTTGCAGAGTTTACGGAACAGGAAGCAGAAAATATGGCTGCTTATCTGGGAGAGAAAGATTTTGAGAAAAACTGGGGACTGCATCTGCATTATATACAATACTGGGGCTGGCCTACAGAACGGGAAGACAAGCCGGAACATTTTATTGATGATTTTGGTGTGGAATGGAACCGATCCGGTGCAGACAAGGACATCGGAATGGTGGATACACCCATGTTTCCCGACCCGGAGGAGGATATCCAATATACCTTTCCAACCGTAGATGAAGCGCGTCTGAGAGCAGAGTATCAGCATTTGGTAGAGACAAAAGAGGATAAATTTTGTATGGCTGGATTCGGATTCTCTATGTTTGAACGGTCCTGGAGTCTGATGGGGATGGAAAATGTATTGATGCGAATGCTGATGGACCCGGAAAGCCTGGAAGAACTGTATGATCAGATTTGTGAATACAACCTGCATCTGATTGACATTGCGCTGGAATACGACATTGATGGAGTTTATTTTGGTGATGATTGGGGGCAGCAAAAAGGAATGATCATGGGACCGGACCACTGGCGGCAATTTATCAAACCAAGAATGAAGCGGATGTATGACCGTGTTCACAGCAAAGGCAAATACGTATTCCAGCATTCCTGCGGAGACTGCAGTGAAATTCTGGGCGATCTGGTAGAAATAGGGCTGAACTGTTATCAGACGTTTCAGCCGGAGATCTACGATATAGAAGCAGTTAAAAGAGATTATGGAGATAAGCTGACCTTTTGGGGCGGGATATCAACGCAGCAGCTTCTGGTTCAGGCGTCGCCGGAGGAGGTTCAGGCGGAAACGGTGCGTATAATGAAGATTATGAAGAACGGTGGAGGATATATCGCAGCGCCCACCCACGCAGTCGCTTTTGATGTGCCTCCGGAAAATATCATGGCAATGCTGCAGGTGTTTCAGAACCAGGAAAAATATCTTACTGATGGAAGTGTATAATCAGGCGGAGATTTAACCGATGTAAAGATCTAACCAGCCGAAAAGCTAAATCAGTGTAAAACTTAACAGGTGCAAAGATCTAACAGGGCGAAAGATCTAACCAGCCTAAATATCTTACCAGCGCATACCT
The DNA here is from genome assembly GCA_900540475.1 of uncultured Robinsoniella sp. Taxonomy (GTDB): domain Bacteria; phylum Bacillota; class Clostridia; order Lachnospirales; family Lachnospiraceae; genus Robinsoniella. The sequence continues at coordinate 28,923 of UQGG01000007.1, forward strand.
TAACATAAGAAACACAATAAGCCACAGTCAGCTAAAATGCTGTTAGAAAGCTGTATCTTATTGTGTTTCTTTCAAGTATAATATAGGAAAGCAGAATATAAGACAGCTGCATGGCAGGACGGGAAGAAAGTGCGGTGGCAGCAGGTGTGCAAGATGAAAAATGCAAAGGAGAGCAGATCCGTGAAAAGACTAAAGATCAAGCATTTAAGCATTCGAATGACGCTGTATTATTCAGCCGTCATTCTTATCTCTCTGATTATCCTTGCCGTAAGCGTCAGTACCATATTTTCAACCAGATGGATCGAAGAAATGAATCTGGTGATTAACCAGAAGTTTGATCTGGTATCCAACCATTTAGACAGCAGTATCAATAAGGTACGGAACCTGCAGTTCAGCATGGTTAATAATGAGATTATATACAGCCTTATGGAAAAGGCAAAAAAAAAAGGATCCCTGGATATGGAGGATGAGTCGACATTGAGGCGGGAGTTTGAGAAGTACCGCCAGAAGGACTCTTCTATAGTATCCTGTTATGCTGTGAGTAGTGAGAAAAAGATTCTGGATCCCTGGTATGTGAACAAGCCCTACGATATTCTGGTATCTGACAATCCAGATTTTCAGTATTTCTGCGATAAAAAGATGCTTGGCTATTTTACCACGCCGAATACATTTCCTTTGCAGATCGAAAATCCAGGATATGACCAGCTCAGTACACTGACCTACTATGGACAGTATTATGACACGGAAAATTATGAGGGGCTGGGGTATGTTGTTCTGAATTTAAAAAGATCGGGAATCTTTGCGGATATTGACAGCATATGCAGAGAAACCTTTGGAACATCCTATGTGGTAAATGAAAATAATGTTACTATTTATCGGAATGGGGACCCGCTTACCGGCATGGTGAAAGGTGCGGATAAAGTAAAGGCGTTAGAAAATTCAGAAAATCGGGGAAGCATGGTAACTGTGGATGGCAGAAAATATCTGATGTACAGCAAGCTGATTGCAAATTACCCCTACTGGCGTCTGGTTGGACTGGTTGATTATCAGGATGTCTTAAACCACATCCGGGAGGTGAACGTTTTAATCGCTGCAATTGCAACTGTTATGCTGCTCATTGTGGTGATTGTCAGCTTCTATATTTCCCATAAAGTTACTAACCCAATCCGAAGTATTAATAAATCCATGGCGTTGCTTGGAAACGGCATCTGGCCCCAAAAGGTAGAGGCGGTTTCCAGCGATGAGGTTGCGCAGCTGGTGGATGGATTCAACACCATGTCGGAGAATATTAAAAATCTCCAGGAAAAGATTCTGGAGGAACAGGACCAGAAGCAGAAAATAGAACTTACGATGGTCAAGTCCCAGCTGGATCTTCTGGAATCCCAGATTAACCCGCATTTTATACATAACACGCTGAACACCTTGAAATATATGGCACAAAAAGAAGGGAACATGGAGTTGTCGGAGACAATCACTTCCTTTAACACCCTGTTAAGGGCAAGCATGTCTCAGGGAAATGATCTGATTACGGTTGCAGAAGAAATTAATAATATTCAAAATTATTTGAACATACAGAGGCATCGGTATGATGTAGACATCATCATACATTGCTATGCCTTTCAAAATGCGGAATACGCCCTGCTTCCCAAGCTGATTTTGCAGCCGCTGGTTGAAAATTCCCTGTTTCACGGAATTGTACCTAAAAGAGGCGGTGAAATCGCCATATCATTTGAAGCAGATCAGCGCTATCTGTATGTTTCGGTAAGTGATACCGGGGTGGGAATTGAAGAAGAAAAGCTGAAAAATATCCTGGAAATAAAAAAAGGAAGCAGCAGAGGATATAATAATATCGGACTTGCAAATGTAAATGAACGCCTGGTGATCTATTATGGGGAAGAAAGCCATCTTCAGATACTGAGTTCCAGAGAATATGGAACTTTTATCTCATTTAAAATACCATATACCAAGTGAGCTGTTCCAACATACACTACAGTGTGTGGGAACGTTTATGCCGGGCCATGATAGAATACATTCTGATGGAGGATGCGCTATGTACAAAGTTATGATTGTAGATGATGAGAAGCCGGCAAGAGAACTGCTTAAAATGGCACTGGACTGGGAGAAGGCAGGATTCCGGATTATAGGGGAGGCACTGGACGGACAGGAGGCCTTTGAGATGTTTGAGAAGACCACACCGGATCTGATTATTACGGATATCCAGATGCCCGTTATGGATGGTATCGAACTGATCAGAAAAGTAAAAGGGGTAAATCCCAGTCAGAAATTCGTGATTTTAAGCTGCCATGAAAGTTTTTCCTATGCTAAGCAGGCTATGAAGCTGGGAGCAAAAGACTATCTAATCAAAGACACTTATACCAGCAACGAACTTTATGCCATTTTAAAAAATGTAATTCATGAGGAAGAGGAGTACAGCAAAGAAAAAGAAGAGAAAATAAGGTCACATGAGATTCAGGAGGATGAGAACTATTTTCGAAACATTGCCCAGGGGCGAGTGAAAGACACCGAACAGATGGATAAGTATTTTCAGGAAAAACAGCGGAGCTGTTTTATAGCATGTTTATCCGTAGATGATTTTAAATATAATAAGAATGCAGTGGAAGAGGACATACGGGATCTGATCTATACGGCGCTTTCCAGTGCTGCAAGGGGGCTGGCATGCTATGACGGCAGCGGAAAATTCCTGATGTTTGCCTCTTTTTGTTCCAGCCACAGTCTGCTGGAAACGATGAATATCCGTTACAATATTTTGCAGAATGTGAAAGGGAGTGTGGAAAAGTACCTGGGTGGGAAGTTAACCCTGGGGGTAAGTCAGACTTTTTACTGTTCAGCAGAAATTGCAGTCAGGACGAAGGAAGCCAGGGATGCGCTTAATTTCAGTGTATTTTTGGGAAAAGGAAAAATCCTCTATTATGAGGCTGTCCGTAATAATGAGCAGAGTGTGAAAGTAGATTTGATCAATCAGAGATTTGAAACGATACGCAAAGATTTTGAGTCTAAAAATTATGCCCATGTAATGGAAAATATGGACCGCATTTATAAAAAGGATCTTCCGGGAATGATGCAGTGTCATTATCTTCATCATATCAATACCCTTTTGCTGGGACTGCTTACCCTGCTCTGTTCCAATCATCAGATCCCATATAGAGAGGTATTCGGACAGGAGACAATATCCCTGCAGGAAGTGGAAGAGCTGGAAACGGTTGCCCAGATACACAGCTGGTTCGTGGAGAAATTCAACCGGATGATTTATCTTCTGGAACATCAGGTCACCTATAGCCCCAGGGTAAAAAAGATAATAGAATATATGCAGCAGAATTATGAAACGGATATGGGGATTGAAGATATTGCAGATGAATTCGGACTGCATAAAGTACATTTAAGCCGGGTATTTAAAGAAGAGACCGGAAAAAGCCCCAATACCTATTTAAATGAGATTCGTATAGAGAAAGCAAAAGAAATGCTGAAAGATCCCAACATAAAAATTCACGATATTATATATGGCACCGGATTTAATAACCCCCAGAGTTTTTATTATATCTTTAAGCAGGTTACGGGGAAAACACCAGGAGAGTTCCGCTTAGATTTGTAAAAATTTACTATAGACATAATGGAAAATAAAGGTTATCATAATCATGAGGATAAAAAACTACAAGTGTAATATTTAAGCATGCCCCAGATGGTAATCCATCATACCATTATATTATAACGATCATGGGACATGCAGACTGACGAGGAGGAACATTATGAAAAAAGTACATAGATACCTTGTAAAATCCCTGATTATGCTGTCGCTTACATGTCTGCTGCCTTTGACGGCAAAGGCGGCTGTATCCAATATCAGGGGGATTGATGTATCCTGGTATAACGGGGACGTAAACTGGAACAGCGTGAAGCAGCAGGGCTACTCTTTTGCTATGCTGAAGACTGGTGACGGCGCTCAGACAGGAACTTACGAAGAGGATCTGGACCAGCAGTTTGAAGCAAATTACAATGGTGCGGGAAATGCAGGAATTAAGCGCGGCATCTACCACTTTTGCTGTACCACTACCGTGGCGGGGGCAAAAAAAGAAGCAGAGTACTGCCTGAAGATTTTAAGAGGAAGAAAGCTGGAGTATCCGGTAGTCTATGATATAGAACAAAACGGTACGTTTAAGAAGGGGAAAAAGAATACCACGGCGATTGCAAAAGCATTCTGTGATAAAATCAAAAAGGCAGGATATACGCCAATGATCTATTCCTCTGATTACCGCTTGACCAATGATTTTGACTGGTCCAAGCTTTCCGGGATTAAAATATGGGTAGGCAGTTATGGGATTAAAAAGCCGGCATTTTCCGGATCATATGATATGTGGCAGTATACAGACAAAGGAAAAGTGCCGGGCGCAAATACAGACAAAGGGTATTGTGATCTGAATTATTCATTTATGGAAGCAGAGCAGATACGTCTGAATACGTCGGAGATAACTCTGGGTGTAAAAGAAACCTATACGCTGAAGACTTCTGTAAAACCCAGCGGATGTACGGATTCCATTAAATATACCACATCCCATAAAAGAGTGGCAACGGTGAACTCATCCGGTAAAATTACCGCAAAGAAATCCGGCAGTGCAACGATAACCGTGACCACAGGCAGCGGGAAGACAGCCCAATGTACCGTGAAAGTAAAAAAAGCGCCGGCAAAAATAAAGTTAAATAAAAAGTCCATTAGGCTGAAGAGAGGTAAAACCTACCAGATTAAACCAATCATATCTTCAAAGTCCCAAAGTAATAAGATTACATATACCTCAGAGCGCAAAGCGGTGGCATCCGTAAACGGAAAAGGTCTGGTACGGGCAAAGAAAAAGGGTATCACTCATATCACCGTGGCGACTTATAATAAGAAAAGTACCAAACTAAAAGTAACGGTCTTTTAATGTCACATTATGAATGAAATATGAATAAAATGTTTTCAGAGTTTTCATAGAACGTTCAATAGTTCATCATTGAAAGTACACATTTAGAAGTTATGATATAAGCATAACAAACAAAGAATTGTTATATAAACTTTTTCATAACTCCTTCCTTTTTAGCCCTGCAGTCGTGAAGCAGGGCTTTTTAATGTCCCAAATTTCTATAGCATGTCCGGAATGAGTGAAGCAAGCCTTTTAGCCAGAAGCATATGGCTGTTTAAATCCAGATGCATGTGGTCCTTTGGATGCATACGGATTCCCGGTATGGTGGATGCATCCAGAAAATATATGCCCAGCCGTTTGGCGATGTCCTCATAATACAAGGCCAGTGCCCGGGATTTTTCTACACAGCCTTTTCCCATTTCATCAGCTATAAACGTAGTTTCATAACCTTCTTCAATGGGAGCTGGAGCAATTATTAAGACCTTGGGACCATAATGCCAGGCATCCGTGACGGAGAGGGATTTTCTGGTCAGGCGCTCCATGCCTTTTGCGATGTTTTCAGCGTTAGAGCTGAAACGTTCCTTCGTATCATTTGTTCCCAGCATCAGAATTAGAAGATCTACAGGTTCGTGGGTCATAAGGCTTTGGAAAATTGCTGACAGACCGTTTAACCCTTCAAACAGAGGATCTTCGAAGACCGTCGTTCTTCCGCTCAGCCCTTCCTCACAGATCAGATAATCATCTCCGAGATATCTGCCCAAAAGGCATGTCCACCGTTCGTCTTCGGAAAAGCGTCCGTTTGTCTTGGTGCAATAGCCATGGGTGTTGGAGTCTCCGAAGCATACAATATGTTTTTTCACTATAAAACCTCCTCGTAAATGAATGTAGATAGAATAACCAAAACGTATATAAATAGAATAACATAAACATATGTAAAAAGGATAACATAAACGTATGTAAATAGAATACCCAAAACATATATTAATAGAATAATCACAGTGTATCATGAAATATTTCTTAATATAATAGAATTTCAGGACAAAAGAGCCATAATGCAGAGAAGTCTTTACTTCCGTGTATATGGCTCTTTTTCTTTATCAGCTGCCAGAAAGCAGTTTTCAAAATATGCTTTCTGGATTTTCCGCTGAAACCCTGAATGTAGGTATTACCAGCTCTTTGTCTCTTCTACAGCTGCGCGGATATCTTCGTACAGCTTTCTGATCTCAGGGTCTTTTTCATCTACCGGAAGGAATGGCAGGCGTGGGTCGCCGATGTTCACACCATCCATACGGATGATCGTTTTACAAGCTCCATACATGGAGGGGAAGGAGCACAGGCGGTAAATGAACATGGTTACCATGACCTGCAGTTTCTGGGCAGCAGCAATATCTCCCCGGCGGATGAGTTCATCCAATTTTAAGTATAATTCCGGCATAGCCCCATAGGTACCGCCAATGGCTGCATCTGCGCCCATCAGTCTGCCGGCTAAAAACTGCTCATCCGGTCCGTTAAATACGATAAAATCTTCGCCGCCTGCCTGTTTAAATCTTAAAATATCGTGGCAGGGATCGGAGGAACACTTGACTCCGGCAACCCGTTCATTTTCAAGCATCCGGTGGAATAGACCCATGGACAGGTTAAATCCGGTGAGCTGGGGAATGTTATAAATAAAGAAAGAAAGGTCAGCAGCTTCTGTAATCGCTGTCCAGTGGCGGTAGACGCTTTCTTCACTGACATGATAGTAAACGCTTGGTACGGCTGAAGTTCCGTCAGCCCCTGCCTGTTCGGCATGTTTCGCAAGCTCCTGGGAATGGCGGGTATCTGCACAGCCTACATGCACGATAATGGTCATTTCATCACCGGCCTCCTGGGTAACGGCCTCTACAACTTTTTTTCTTTCGCCGCTGTCCAGCAGAAAGCCTTCTCCGGTGCTGCCGCATACGTACAGGCTCTTAACACCCTTCTTAATATAGTAGCGGGTCAGTTTTTTTGCAGCATCGAGATCGATGTCTCCGGAAGCCGTAAATGGAGTGTTTAAAGCTACAGTTACATTTTTGAAACGTGATACATCGTATTTTGACATGATTTTACCTCTCTTTGTCGAATATTGTTGAATTATGATAGCTGTTACTTCTTTTATATGCTGATTATATCATTGTTGAACAAAAAAAACAATGAAAAAAGAAAAAATTTTTTTTCTTAAAAAGATATTGAAAAATTTACCCGCATGTGATATAGTCTATTTATCGAACGGAACAACAAAGTTTAGAATTAAGATCTGCTCATTTGGGAGCGGAGGGAAAGGAGGATATGGATGACCAAGAAGGAGATAATGGACCAGATCCAGGGAGGGCTTATCGTATCCTGTCAGGCATTAAAGGAAGAGCCTCTTTACAGTTCGTATATCATGTCTCGCATGGCGTATGCGGCGATGCTGGGAGGTGCATCCGGAATCCGGGCAAACACAGTTGAAGATATTACAGAGATTAAGAAGCTGGTAAATCTTCCTATTATAGGGATCATCAAACAGGACTATGAAGCGTGTGAGATCTACATAACGCCTACTATGAAAGAGGTAGATGCACTGGTAGCATGTCAAGCCGAAATAATAGCGGCTGATGCAACCGGAAGGCTCAGGCCGGATGGTATGACGCTGGATGAGTTTTTTAAAGAGGTGCGGCTAAAGTATCCGGATCAGCTGTTTATGGCTGATTGTTCCAGCATAGAAGAAGGGATTCATGCAGCAGAAATCGGATTTGATTTCATTGGAACAACAATGAGCGGTTATACACCATATACGGAAGGAACACAGCTTCCAAATTATGAAATGATGGAAACACTGGCAAGAGAGAGCAAAAAGCCTGTTATCGCAGAAGGAGGGATCTGGTGCCCGGAAGAATTAAAAAAAGCATTGGAAACCGGGGCATTTGCAGCCGTTGTCGGAACAGCAATCACAAGGCCGATGGATATCACAAAACGGTATGTGGAAGCAATTAACCTGAAATAATTAACAGGACGTTAATTATCATAAACGAAAACCAAACTATTTTAAGGAGGAAAAGAAAAATATGAAAAGGAAAGCAATAGCACTTTTACTGGCTTGTACTATGGCACTTTCACTTGCAGCCTGCGGAGGAGGATCTTCCAGCTCAGGAACGACAGAGGCGAAGACAGAAGCAAAGACAGACGCAGCTACCGAAGCAAAATCAGAAGCGGCAGCAACTGAGGCAAAAGCAGATGAGACACAGGCAGCAGATGCGGAGACGAAAGAGGCTTCAACCAGTGGCGCAACGGAGATTACCTGGTGGGCATTCCCTACATTTACACAGGAAAATGCGGGTGATGCATTTGGATCATATGAACAGAGAATTATCGATGCTTTCGAAGAAGCCAACCCGGATATCAAGGTTAAACTGGAGACAATTGACTTTACATCAGGACCGGAAAAGATTGTTACGGCAATTGAAGGCGGGACAATCTGTGATGTGTTATTCGATGCTCCGGGACGTATCATTGACTATGGTAAGAGCGGCAAGCTGGCAGAATTAAACGATATGTTTACCGATGACTTCGTAAAAGATGTTGGAAACGATCAGCTTCTTCAAGCATGTAAAGCCGGAGACACTGCTTATATGTATCCAATCAGCTCCGCACCTTTTTATATGGCATTTAACAAACAGATGGCAGAAGATGCAGGCGTTGCTGATTTAATCAAAGATGGCTGGACAACAGATGATTTTACAACTGTAATAACCGCTTTACATGACAAAGGATATAATCCGGGTTCTGTATTCTGCAGCGGACAGGGCGGCGACCAGGGAACACGTGCATTTGTGGCAAACCTCTACAGCAGTTCTATTACAGATGATGCTGTTACAAAATACACAATTAACGATGCAAATGGTGTAAAAGCCCTTGATTATATCAAAAAAGCAGTGGATGCCGGTACTTTAATGAATGGTTCCGCATACAACGGCGGTGATGACATCCAGAACTTTGCAAACGGACAGACATCCTTTACTCTCTTATGGTCTCCAGCACAGCCCGAAACCCAGAAAGAGCTGTTAGAATCCAGTAAAGTAGAGTATATCGAAGCTCCATTCCCATCCGATGACGGAGTTCCTGAATTAGAGTATCTGGTAAATGGTTTCTGCGTATTTAATAACGGTGATGATGCCAAGATCGAAGCTTCTAAGAAGTTCATCCAGTACGTGTGCGATGACAGTGAATGGGGACCAAAAGATGTAATCAGAACAGGTTCTTTCCCGGTTCGCCAGTCCTTTGGTGATCTGTACAACAATGATAGAATGACAACTCTGGCAGGCTGGACCAAATATTATTCACCATATTACAACACCATCGACGGATTTGCTGAAATGAGAACTTTATGGTTCCCAATGCTTCAGGCAGTCATGAATGGAGATAAAGACCCACAGGCAGCAGCAGATGAATTCGTACAGCAGGCAGATGCTTCCATTACAAATGCGGCAGCAACAGCGAAATAAGAATTCAGAGTAAATTACAGAGGGCGCTGCAATCAGATATTAGCACCATAATTGCAGCGCCTGATCTGTAACATCATCTATTTATTACACTTATGGGATTTGGAGGGAAAACATGAAAAAAGTAAATAAGCTAAGAATGAGAGAAACAATAGTATCTTATTGTTTTCTGGCTCCAGCGTTACTCTTTTTTATAATATTTGTATTAATACCAATGATAATGGGGGTATTTACCAGCTTTTTCCGCTATACAATGAAAGAATTTACTTTTGTGGGATTAAATAATTACATCACAATGATTCAGGATTCGACGTTCCAGAAATCACTGGTCAACACACTTATTATTGTAATCGGCTCTGTCCCGATTGTAGTAGCATTTGCGTTATTTGTTTCTTCACAGACATATGAGAGAAAGGCATTTGCAAGATCCTTTTTCAGATGTGTATTTTTCCTTCCGGTTGTTACTGGTACGGTTGCCGTAACAGTAGTCTGGAGATGGATATATGATCCGCTTTCCGGTATTTTAAATTACACCTTAAAGGCTGGTCATGTGATAAGTCAGAATATTATGTGGCTGGGAGATAAGAAATATGCCCTTGGGGCAATTATTATCATCCTGTTGACAACTGCGGTTGGACAGCCAATTATTTTATATATTGCTGCAATGGGTAATATTGACAAATCTTTGGTGGAAGCAGCGGAGGTTGACGGTGCTAACAAGTTCCAGGTTTTCTGGAAAATTAAATGGCCGAGCCTGCTTCCTACAACACTTTACATAGTAGTAATTACAACCATTAACTCTTTCCAGTGTTTTTCGCTCATCCAGTTATTGACTTCCGGCGGACCAAACTTTGCCACTACGACGATTATGTATTACCTGTATGAAAAAGCATTTAAGCTGTCTGAGTATGGATATGCCAATGCAATGGGTGTATTTTTAACCGTGGTAATCGGTATCATCAGTCTGCTTCAGTTTAAATTCCTGGGCAGCGATGTAGAATATTAGGAGGGAGGACATAAAGATGAACAAAAAATCCACACCATTTACCATTGTATCAACTGTTATTTTGAGCATATTGACTGTCATCTTTGTTTTTCCTTTTTACTGGATTATGACAGGTGCATTCAAGTCACAGGGGGATGCCGTGAAGATTCCGCCCCAGTGGTGGCCAACCAATCCGACGATTGAGCAGTTTCAAAGGCTGCTGGTGCAAAATCCCGCGGCAAGATGGCTGCTAAATAGTGTTCTGATAGCGCTGATCACCATGTTGGCTGTCTGCCTGACTTCTGCACTTGCAGGGTATGTTTTAGCGAAAAAACGCTTTTATGGACAGAAAATTTTATTTACGATATTTATCGGTGCAATGGCACTTCCAAAGCAGGTTATCCTGGTACCGCTGGTTAATATGATCAGCTGGATGGGAATCCATGATACAATGGCTGCGGTTATCCTGCCGCTGATTGGCTGGCCCTTCGGTGTATTCCTGATGAAGCAGTTTAGTGAAAACATTCCAACGGAACTGCTGGAATCAGCAAAAATTGACGGGTGTACCGAACTTCGTACTTTCACCAGTATTGCATTCCCAATTGTGAAGCCGGGATTTGCCGCATTGGCAATTTTTACCTTCATTAACACCTGGAATGATTACTTTATGCAGTTAGTTATGCTGTCATCCAGAAAGAACCTGACGATTCCCCTTGGTGTAGCTACCATGCAGGCAGAACTTTCTACGAATTACGGACTGATTATGGCAGGTGCAGCTCTGGCAGCAATCCCCATTGTTGCGGTATTCCTGATTTTCCAGAAATACTTTACACAGGGCATTACCATGGGAGCAGTGAAAGGCTGATTGTCGGATATAAGGGAAGCTATCTAACACGGATATGATGAAATGTCATTGTGTGAAAAGATGGTTTCCCTTTCTTTTTGACAATTTCTTACGGAAGAAGCAGAGATATCTAGTGCCGCCCGGCACGGAAATCGGACACAATATATCGATGTATTTACACCGGGCGGAACGAGGGACATTCAATTACAGATCAGAAAGGATCCAAAAGATGATATATGATAATTTAGAGAATATACAGCGTTATCGCGGAATAAGCAGATACCTGGATTTAGCCGTTGATTTCCTGGCTGCCAATGATCTGCGTCTATTACCCCTGGGAAAGACAGAAATTATGGGGGAAGAGGTATTTGCAAATGTAATGGAAGCCCAGGCTCAGGAGGAATCAAAAGGTAAATTTGAGATTCACAAAAAATATATGGATATACAGATAGATCTAGAAGGAACAGAAATGATACAAATTGGCTTGGGTGAGGCGGAGACTTTGGACTGCTTTAATGAGCAGACAGATTTTGGAACTGTATCCTGCGCCAGATCCGCTTCCTGCGTTATGGGACCGGGGCGTTTTATCATCTGTATGGGCGAGGAGCCCCATAAGCCCGGAATTATGGTAAGTGAGGAGCGCTTTCTGAAAAAATGTGTAATAAAGGTCGCAGTTGGATAGATTGTTAGATTGTAAAAGAGAGGAATCAGTATGAAAATAGCAGTGCTTGACATCGGTGGAACATCTATAAAATCAGGAGAGTTTACGGATGGGCGTTTATGCAATATAAGGGAAGCTGACACAAATGCGCAAAAGGGCGGTGCCTGGGTAATGGAAAGGGCAGTGGAGATTCTTGAGGAATACCAGGGGTTTGACCGGATCGGTATCAGTACGGCAGGTCAGGTAGATTCTTCAAAAGGCTGTATCCGTTATGCCAATTCTAACATTCCCGGCTATACGGGTATGGAGGTAAAGCGGATGATGGAAGAGCGGTTTCATGTGCCGACAGCAGTGGAGAATGATGTAAATGCCGCTGCTCTTGGAGAGGCGAATTTTGGTGCCGGTCGGGAATTTCAGGATTTCTTATGCCTTACTTATGGAACCGGAGTGGGCGGAGCAATTGTTATTGACCGTAAAATCTATAGGGGAAGCAGTTTTTCAGCAGGAGAGTTCGGCGGTATCGTGATACATCCCCGAGATCGGGACGCTTCTAAAGATATTTTCAGCGGCTGCTACGAGCGCTATGCTTCTACCACAGCTTTGGTTCAGAATGCAATGCGGCTGGATGAGAGCCTTTGCAATGGAAGAAAGATATTTGAACATCGCACAGAGGCGAAAGTGGCAGGGATTATTGACGCATGGATCGAAGAAATTGTACTGGGACTGGTGTCTCTTACACACATTTTTAATCCTTCCTGCATAATTTTAGGCGGAGGGGTCATGAAACAAAAATACATACTGGATAAAATCTGTAACATTCTGTATAATAATGTCATGGAGAGCTATCGTGACGTAAATATTAGACAGGCACAGTTAGGGAATACAGCCGGATTATTGGGGGCTGTACAGATAGCCTTGGATTTAAAGGGAGATTGAGAGTAAATACCAAGGAGGTGAACAGGTGGATAACACGAACATCATTTTAGAGATTCAGTCATCTTACAATCAATTTACAAAAGCGGAGAAAAAGGTGGCTGATTACGTAATCAAGAATCAGAGTAAGGTTTTGTACATGTCGATAACGGATCTGGCAGATGCCTGTAAAGTAGGCGATACCAGTGTATATCGGTTCTGCAGGACAATGAAACTGCAGGGATATCAGGAGTTCAAAATGCGGTTGTCACTCAGCCAGGGAGCTACTTCCAGCAGCAGTACCAAGACGGTTCTGGAAAGCAGGCGGTTTGATGACAGCCTGGGAGAGATGGCAGAAAAGGTTCTGCAATTACATTTAGCTGCAATCAAAGAGACTTACATGCTGCTGAGCAGGGATAACTTTGACAAAATACTGGATATGTTTGACCAGGCAAAGAGGGTTTTCTTCTTTGGGATTGGAGACAGCCTTCTGACTGCAGAAGAAGCAAGGAATAAATTTTTAAGAATTACCAACAAGGTAATCTGCATTACGGATCCTCATATGCAGGCCATGGCAGCGTCTATGACAACGGAAGAGGATCTGATTGTAATTATATCTTATTCAGGAGCGACAAAAGACAATATACATGTAGCAAAAGTGGCGAAGTCAGCAGGGGCAAAAATTGCATGTATTACGCATTTCCAGAAATCACCGCTGACATCATATTCGGATGCCATATTATTATGCGGTTCCAGTGAAGGCCCGTTAGATGGCGGTTCCATGACGGCAAAGCTGAGTCAGTTGTATTTAATAGATCTGTTATATCAGGAATTTTATGAGAAAAATTATGAAAGCTGCAAGTACAATAATGAAGAAACATCACGTGCAGTAGTAGAAAAATTATTCTAAATATGACATGCTGTCTGGTCAGAAACAGATTTCTGTCAGGCAGCATATTTTTATAGCTCTTCATTCATAGCTCTTCATAAGAAAAAGGCAGAGGTGCTCTGAGATAGAAAGAATTCTTGCCAAATGCAATATTTTATGATATGATTTTCTAAGTTTTAACTTCATAGAATGCTTTTAAAGCTATATGTTTGCCTGTTTCTGAATTAAACAGGAAAATATATAGCTTTTTCTTTGTGATTATCTGTATACGCTGTCCGTTTAGAAACTATAGTAACACCACTGTCACTACAGTTCCTGGCTGAATAGAGTAGATAAGGTATAGATGAAAGCAGGGTTTGATAAAATGGTATTTGACTGAAAGAGGAGGAAGATGAGTTATGGCAGTAAATCAAGATAAAATGAAAACAAGGGCTATTTTTCCGCTGTTGATGTCTATGGCGGTGCCCATGATGCTTTCTATGCTGATGCAGTCACTTTATAATATAGTAGACAGTATCTTTGTGGCGAGGCTTGGACCGGAGGCGCTGACTGCAGTCTCTCTGGTATATCCACTGCAGAATATTGTGGTCTCCGTTGCCGTGGGAATTGGAGTTGGAATCAGCTCTGCCATATCCATCAGTATAGGTGGAAAAGATTTTGAGAAGGCAAATAAGACAGCTTCCATCGGAATGTTGCTCACGGTGATTCATGCGGTTCTGTTTTGCGCAGTTGGAATCATTGTTACGAAGCCATTCTTAAGTATGTTCACGGAAAATGAAAAGATTTTACAATGGGGGTGCGAGTATTCTTATATTGTGCTCTGCCTGGCATTCGGCTGTCTGCTTCAGATCAGCATGGAGAAGATCTTTCAGGCAGTGGGGGATATGGTAACCACGATGGCACTTTTAGCCAGCGGCTGTATCATTAATGTTATCTTAGACCCAATCATGATTTTTGGGCTCCTTGGATTTCCGGCACTTGGGGTAAAGGGAGCGGCAATTGCAACAGTTATCGGACAGATCTGCGCATTCCTGCTGTATGTGCTGGTCTACAGTAAAAAAGATATCGGAATTAAGATTTCGTTACGCTATGTGAGCTTTGATAAGGGAATTATAAAACAGATCTATGCGGTTGGAATACCGTCCACGATTATGATGGCGCTGCCGTCACTGCTGGTGAGCATATTAAACGGTATCCTTTCCAGATTTTCGGATCTTCATGTGGCTGTACTGGGGATTTATTTTAAGCTCCAGACCTTTATTTATATGCCGGCAAATGGCGTGGTCCAGGGGATGCGTCCCATTATTGGCTTTAACTATGGAGCCGGTGAGAACAAGCGGATGAAGCAGACGGTGCGCTTAAGCCTACTGGTGGTTCTCTGTGTCATGCTGATTGGGACGATCGGTGCGCTTGTCTTCCCAAGGCAGATTCTCATGTTATTTGATGCTACAGATGACATGATGAGGATAGGGACAGAAGCGCTGCGGGTAATCAGTCTGGGCTTCCTGGTATCCTCCCTCGGAATTGTAAATTCCGGAACTTTTGAGGCGCTGGGAAGAGGGAAAGAGTCCCTGATCGTTTCCCTGCTCAGGCAATTTGTTGTTACGGTTCCCCTGGGATATATCCTGTCAAGGTCCATGGGTGCACTGGGAATATGGATTGCATTTCCTGTTGCAGAGGTATTGGCAGCTGTTGTAGCGCATATATTATTAAAACGGCTTTACCGGAAAATCTCCTGTAATTAGCAGGAGCGTACAGATGGCGGTAGTTAATTTTCAAATGCCCTCTGGGAACCGGTGAAGGACTTGATTTGTTTATAATATTTTAACAGAATGTTTAAATTTACACGGGGCTTAAAGGTATACAATTGTAGATAAGTGGGCTATAATGGAAGAAATATAGCAATTATGTCAGGAGGCAGTGTAATGGAGCATTATATGGAGATTTTAAAACAGTTTGGGGTCGTTATGACGGTAGCTGGTGTAATCATTGGCATTATTATGTCGTTTGTAGTATTTTTTGCATTTATGTCAAAGAAAAATGTAAACCGTTTTCATGGTTTCTTTGGCTGGCTTTATGATTATCTGCAATTTAAGAATTTTATTATCGAAGGATTGTTAAAGTTTTTCTATGTACTTGGTGCATGTGTCTGCACTACGGTGGGTGTTTTTAATATTCTCTGCCTGCAGATGGTGCTGGGATTTGCAGTACTGATTTTTGGAAATCTGGTGCTTCGTATTTTTTACGAATTTGCATTGATGATTGTGGTTATCTGTAGAAATGTAAGCGAGATTAATAAAAAAATGGGCGGCGGCGTGGATCACAGAACGCAATTTAAAGAGTGTGAGATTCCTCCTATGCCTAAAAAAGAAGATTTTGTTATGAGAGATCCACAAAAAGATGCTATGCGTGAAACAGCTGTCACCCAGAGCCAGCCAGTATATCAAAATACTGGAATGCTCCAGCCGCAGACAGCAATGGTGAGTGCAGCCGCACCGGCAGCAATGGCGAGTACAGCAGTACCGGCGGCGAATCCAGTGTATGCAGGGAATCAGATGGCACCGGCAGTGAGTACGGTATCTTACTCAGAGAGTGAAACCGCACCTTCAAACGATGGGGTGTCTCAGGCGGCAAATGCAGTGTCCTCAGCAACCGTTACTTCAACGGCAGCAACAGAGATGTTATCAACAGAAAAAACGGAAAATGTGGATAACTCTAAAAAAATCTGTCCGTCATGTGGAAATGAGGGCGGAGCACAGGATGCTTTTTGCAGCAGGTGCGGAAGAAAGTACTAGTACTCCATCCTGCTAGATCTTGTTTGAAAAATGTCAGAAAAAGTTAAGATCCATATTCTTGACATAGAAAATACGGTATGATATATTAAATTTACATAAAAGGGAGTAGCCTAACCGAAAGGTGATTCGAAATCGTCAATACGATATTTTATATCCGTATCGAATGAAATGTGCAAGACTTTTATTGTAGCGAAGATTGCTGCGATAAGAGTCTTTTATTTTTGCTCTTTGTAACCGGCAGTCTTCACAGTAACCAGACACCAGTTAAGAGCCTGTAAAGGCCTATCATGGCTAAAAGGCCGAGAGAGGAGAAAGATTATGTACGATGCAGAAAGAAATAACAGGGAAATTGAGGAGGCGCTGGCGGCGGGAAGAGCAGCATTAGACAGCCTGAACCGTGTAAACCATTCATTGTCCAGTGCCAAAGGTTTTGGAATCTGGGATATGCTTGGAGGCGGTTTTATCAGCGGTATGCTTAAGCATTCAAAGATTGACAGTGCCAGTGCAGAGATGGAAAATGCAAAAATGCTTCTTGGAAAATTCCAAAAAGAATTGCGGGATGTAAGTATGCATCCGGATATGAATATTGATATTGGAGGTTTTGCAGTATTTGCTGACTTCTTTTTGGACAATATAGTATCAGACTGGTATGTGCAGTCAAAAATCAACCGGAGTAAGGAACAGGTTGAGGAGGCTATAGAGCATGTAGAACATGCACTTTATGAACTGGAAAGAATGATGCGCTAACAGAAAAGAGATGCTCAGTGTAAATACAGGTATTATAAATAGTACCGGATATATAAATAGTGCCGGAAATATAATATTAGTACGAGAAATATAGTTAGTGCGAGAAATACAAATAGTGCCGGAATTTATTTAGTGCAGAAAATAGCGGAATATAGGAGGATCGAATATGGGATGTTTAGGTAATATTTTGTGGTTTATTTTTGGAGGATTTATATCAGGGCTCAGCTGGCTTCTGATTGGCTGTCTCTGGTGTATCACCATTGTGGGTATTCCTGTTGGAACCCAGTGTTTTAAGTTTGCAGGATTGTGTTTTTTCCCATTTGGGAAAGAGGTGGAGTATGGCGGCGGCGTTGGCTCGTTACTGTTAAATGTATTATGGCTGATCTTTTCCGGTATACCTCTGGCAATCGAGTCTGCAGTCATCGGTGCAGTTTTGTGCATTACCATTGTAGGAATACCATTTGGATTACAGCAGTTTAAAATTGCGAAACTGGCATTAATGCCATTTGGTGCCAGAGTAGTTTAGAAAGAAAGCGGCAGAGCTAATTGACGGGCCTGCCGTTTTTTTATTGGAAGTTTTCCCCTTTTACAGGTGGAGTTGAAGATATAGTAGAAAAACGGCAGCAAAGAGTTTATAATAGGAGTATCCGAATAAATGGAGGCATTTGAGATGTAATTTTCTATGGGTGTTAGCAGATGCCAGGAACAAGAGCATGCGGGAACAAAAGGATAAGATATGATGCAGATTTTTAAGAAATAGAAATCAGGCGTTTATAATAAAGGATAGATATAGTAAAGTTTAGTTTAAAATACAGATGATAAGGAGATGATTATGAAGATTATCATATCTCCTGCAAAGAAAATGGTGCAGGATGAAAATTCTATGGCTGTGAGCGATGCTCCGTCTTTTACAAAACAAGCTGAGGAATTACATAAGATTCTAAAGAAGCTTTCGTATGAGGAGCTGAAAGGAATATTAAAGTGCAATGATAAAATTGCTGAGTTGAATTTCAGGCGATATCGAAATATGAGACGGTTAGATGAATCCGGGGGATTCACAGATATGACCCCGGCGCTTTTAACATATGAAGGCATTCAGTATCAATATATGGCACCCCGGGTATTCTCCGATGAACAGTGGGAATATGTACAGGAAAATCTGCGTATTCTTTCCGGTTTTTATGGTATTCTAAAGCCTTTGGATGGAGTGTATCCATACCGGCTGGAGATGCAGGCTGTTCTGGCTGCAGGCGAAGCCAGGAACCTGTACCAGTACTGGGGAGAACGTATTTATCGGGAGCTTGTCCGGGATGATAAGGTCATTCTGAATCTGGCATCTAAAGAATACAGCAAGGCTGTGGAACCGTTTCTGGAGCCGGATGTGCGGTTTGTTACCTGTGTATTCGGGGAAGCGGTGGAGCGGGATCAGATCCGTAAAATCCGGGTGAAAGGAACCCAGGCAAAAATGGCAAGAGGGGAAATGGTACGCTGGCTTGCAGAGAATCAGATTGCTGATATTGCAGATATCAAGCAGTTTCGGGGGTTGGACTATTCTTTTTCAAATCAGGATTCCAGTGATGATACTCTGGTGTTTTTGAAAGAGGTGAATCAAAGAAAAAAGTTGAGGTGACCAAATGCTGACAGAAATCAAAGAAGTTGTAAGGGAGGCAGGGCTGATTCTGAAAAATGCCCATGCCGGGAGTGAAAATATATTTGAAAAAAGCGGATTTGCAAATTTTGTTACCGCATATGATTGTCAGATACAGGAGTTTTTAGTAGACAGATTGAAAAAAGCTTTTCCGGAAGCAGGTTTTATTGGGGAGGAGAACCATCTGCAGGAACCTTTGGGAGAAGGTTATTACTTTATTATCGATCCTATCGATGGAACAACTAATTTTATTCATGATTACCATCATAGCTGCATTTCCGTAGGGGTTGCCTATCAAGGGCAGGGAATTGCGGGGGTTGTATATAATCCATATCTGGATGAGATGTATTGGGCAAAGAAAGGTGAAGGGTCATATTGCAATGAAAAATGCCTGACGGCAAGGAATTCATCTCTGGAGGATAGTATTGTGGCATTTGGCTGCGCCAGGTACAACTCAGAGGAGACGGACCGCAGCTTTGACTTTGCAAAAAAACTGTATTTGCAGAGCCACGGAATCCGAAATGGCGGATCATCAGCCATGGATATCTGCCATATTGCGTCCGGGAGAAACGGGCTATATTTTGAAATGCTGCTTCAGCCATGGGATTATGCTGCGGCATCGGTTATCTTGGAAGAGGCTGGCGGGGTCATCACGACAATGGATGGATTCCCCATAACACTGGATGCACCCTGCTCCATTCTGGTAGGAAGTCCCGTGGTTTGGAAAGAAAGCATGGATATATGGAATAAATAACCGGAAATATTTTATTTTCCAACGCTGTCATTTGGATATGACGGCGGGAAAGGAGCGCGTATGAGAAATCATGAAGTTACGGCAAGCCAGCCGCTTTTGAAGAAAGATGGAAGCATTGCGGAGCCTGGATGGTCCAGGAGTCAGGTTCAGATCTATGACAGAAGCCAGATTAAAACACCCAAATTCCGAATTAAAGAATGGGATTATTATCTGGTCTTGAATCAGGATTTTGCAGCGGCATTTACGATTTCAGATGATGGTTACATCGGGCTGGAGTCTGCGTCTATTCTGGATTTTACCAGACCCTGGGAACATACGGAGACAATCTTAAAGCCGTTTACCATGGGAAGAATGCATCTGCCTTCTAATTCTATGGAAGGAAACACCAGCTATCATGATAAAAAAATGCATATGCGTTTTGAAGTGCAGAATGGAAAAAGGAGGATTCGCTGTAAGTGGCCCCGCTTTTTCGAGGGCAAAGAATTTTCCTGTGATATTATATTAGAGGAAACCCAGCAGGATTCAATGGTGATAGCTACTCCGTGGAAGGAAAAGAAATCCGCGTTTTATTATAACCAGAAAATTAACTGCATGAGGGCAAAAGGCAGAATGCGGCTGGGAGATCGGGAATTTCTCTTTTCTCCGGATACAGATTTTGGGACACTGGACTGGGGACGCGGCGTCTGGACCTATGATAATAGCTGGTATTGGGGATCTGGAAATGGAATTGTTGACGGGAAACCATTTGGATTTAATATCGGGTATGGATTTGGGGATACCAGTGCAGCGTCGGAGAATATTCTTTTTTATAACGGGAAGGGACATAAGCTGGATGATGTGACCTTTCATATTCCCTCGGACAGTTATTTGAAAACCTGGACGTTTACTTCCAGTGACGGGCGGTTTGAAATGGAATTTGAGCCGGTAATTGACCGTGCTGCAAAAATGGATGTTCTTCTTGTGGGCACAGACCAGCACCAGGTGTTTGGAAAAATGAAGGGGCGGGCTGTCTTAGATGATGGAACAGCGCTTGAGATAAAGGATTTTATGTGCTTTGCAGAGTATGTGCACAACCGGTATTAGAGTATGCTTGATAAATGGTAAAAGGGAGTAAATAATTGTGATTGGGGGAAAATATGAAGATCTTGGTGGATGCTGATGCATGTCCGGTGGTAAAAATTGTTGAGAAAGTGGCTCAGGAGAAGGAGATTCCTCTGATTCTGATCTGCGATACTTCACATGTTATGAGTTCGGATTATGCGCAGGTTATAATCGTTGATAAAGGGGCAGATTCGGCAGATTTTGCCCTGATTGGAAAGTCTGTCAAGGGAGACATTGTGGTAACCCAGGATTATGGGGTTGCTGCAATGGCACTTGGCAAAGGGGTGCATGTGATACACCAGAGCGGTAGAGAATATACAAATGAAAATATTGACCAGATGTTGTTTGAACGGCATATGTCTAAAAAGGCAAGGCGTAGTTCTTCCAAATTCCACGGAAAAGGTCCGAAAAAGAGGACGGAAGAAGATGATATCCGGTTTGAGTCAGCATTTCGCAGGCTGGTAGATGAGGGACTTAAGATCTAGAACAACAGCCAGCACTTTATTTGTGATGCTGATCCCAGGGAACCCGGAACGACAATTCGTATAGTTGCATAAAATTATTAGATACAATAGATAAATTACGTACAGCATCACACTTGACAAAGATTGTATACAATTATACAATAATTTAGGTATTGATCGTATAATCGTGTGCGGCGTTTTCTAAGCAGCCATTGGAATTCCTGGCTTTTTAGAAATTGCTGTACCAGTAAGGGTAAAAAATATGCGCAAAGCCCTGTTTAAATAACAGGGTATCACATAGGAAAAGGAGAGATTTATGCAATTACTGGGTCAATTTGGGATTATTTTAATTATAACCTTTTTAGGGGAAATGATGCACTACTTTATTCCCCTTCCCATACCGGCAAGTATCTATGGTCTGGTATTGATGCTTTTTTGTCTGTCAACTAAAATAATAAAACTACACCGGGTAATCGATGCGGCACATTTCTTACTGGATATTATGCCGCCCATGTTTATTCCAGCCGCGGTAGGATTGATTGTAGTATGGGGGGATCTTCAGAAGATTCTGCTCCCTATAGTGGTTATAACTTTTTTGACGACAATTATTGTTATGGTGGTAACGGGTAAGTCATCTCAGAAGATTATTCAAAAACAGCGAAAGGACGATGAAAGCAGTGAAAGAATTTCTATGTGAGTCTGTTTATTTTGGCGTTGCAGTATGCATTTTGGGATACGTTATAGGTATTCTGATCCGGAAAAAATTTAAAAAAGCCATTTTTAATCCCCTGCTGATTTCCATTATCTTTGTGATCCTGGTGATTAAATTGCTGGGAGTGGATTATGACAGCTTTAATGATTCAGCGAAATATCTCAGTTACCTCCTGACTCCGGCAACGGTCTGTCTTGCCATTCCTCTGTACCAGCAACTGGAGCTTTTAAAAAAGAATATGGTGGCGGTGACATTTGGGATTGTATCCGGGGTACTGTCCAGTTTAGTCAGCGTGCTGGCACTGGCATATTTGTTTGGACTAGAGCATCAATATTATGTTACACTATTACCAAAGTCCATTACCACTGCAATCGGTGTGGGTGTGTCGGATGAATTAGGCGGAGTAACGACTATAACGGTTGCGGTTATCATTGTAACCGGCGTTCTCGGTAATATTGTAGGGGAACTGGTGTGTAAACTGTTTCGGATCTATGAACCGATAGCCGTAGGACTGGCACTGGGGACCTCTTCCCACGCAATTGGGACTTCAAAGGCGCTGGAACTTGGAGAAGTTGAAGGGGCAATGAGCAGTTTGTCGATTGCGGTTTCCGGTATATTAACGGTAGTGGGAGCATCGATTTTTGCTAACTTTCTGTAAGGCAGGAGGGACAGACTTAGTACAGGAATAGGGGGCAGTTATGAGAAGTTATAATACGATTATTATATTGAATCCAAAAAAGGATCGGATATTATTTTGTAAAAGAATGAATGATCCGTATGAGGGTCTTTTTAATTTTGTAGGTGGTAAGATTGAACCGGGAGAAACTTCTGAAGAAGCGGCTTATCGAGAACTGGAGGAAGAGACCGGCATCAGCAGGGAGGATGTAAAATTATATTATTTTATGGACTTTTGCTGGCACTTCCAGGATATGAGAATGGAAGTCTATGCAGGTGTTCTGCGGCATGAGGTCATATTAAAACCGGAAAAGCATCCGCTTCACTGGCTGGGATTTGAACAGAATTATTTTGATATGAGAAAGTTTGCGGGGGAAGGCAATCTTGGACATATGCTGGAAATCCTGAAAATGTCCAAGGAAATATTTGGTCCCGTTCCGTTGACAAGAGAAGAATTAATTCATAAGGGCTGTATCTGTTTCGACAATATTGAGGAAGGCTTTCGAAATTATGAATGGGAGTATTTAGAAGGCTCCGGAGAGGATCTGCATCAATATCTGCGCCGTAAAATATCAGAAAATGGAATGGAGAATTGCTATCTGGATTTTTATTACGGCAGTTTAAAGCAGGAAGAAAAAGAGCGCATTCAGTCATTTTTAAAACCGGAAGAGAAAGAATACCTGGAGAGGCTGTGCCTGAAAGAGGATCAGATATATTTTGCTATGACAGAAGAGCTGTTCGAGCTGGCATTTGGGCTTTCCGAATCCGAGGCGCTTTTCAGCACGTTTTATTTCGGGAAGGATCCTTGTACCATATGGAGTAATTATGGTCATAAATTCGTAGTATTTAATGGAAATGGATTGGAATAGATGAGAAAAGACTAAAACAGAGCATGCGTAAGAATGTCTTATGCGGTTCTGTTTTTTTGTATAAGAAAGCTTATGTGAAAAATTAATGCCCTGACACAGACAGGCGGTGTGTTAATGCGTTTATTTTCATAGGATTGTAAATTAATTTTTAATTTCGTACATATAAGTTCTGAATATTGTACATGTACAAATATAGCGGATTCCGATAAAGTTATCATTGTAGTTATAAAAGGGAAAGGGAGGAAAAAGATGAAAGCAAAACGATTTATTTATGGAACGCTGGCATTTGCTATGGTTTTCTGTTCTACAGGATTTTTGGCAATGGCGGAGGGAACCGGGAACGGCAATGATTACCAGCAGCAGGAAGTTAATGTGGAGGAAATGACCGTTCTGGCAAACAGTGAGCACAAAGGCGCTGAAATCGCAAATGCGTTTGACCGGGATCGGAATACCTTCTGGGATGCTGCATGGGAAACAGGTGACAAGGGGTTAAATGAAAAGCCCATTGTGGTTGAGACAGCAGCTACCGCAGCGGAGTTTACCTTTTATGAATCCATTAAGCCGGCGGGAATCAGTCAGCAGACCATGGCCTTGACAGAAGGAGAGAGCAAAGTTCTTCAGCTGACCGAAATTGCCGGTGAGGATATTTCATGGAACAGCAGCAATCCGGAAGCGGTTACGGTTTTAGCAGATGGAACGGTAACGGGAATAAAAGAAGGTACCGGAACGATAACAGGTTATACGCAAGCAGGAGAAACAGCATCCTGTGAGGTCAGTGTATCAGCTGAAAATGCACCGGAACTTCAGGGAAAGGTTCTTGTGTTTGAAGATAACTTCAATGGAGATACGCTGGATCTTACAAAATGGAATAACTGGTGTGTAGACTTAAAGGAGTCCGGATTGTTCCGTTACGGTAATTCTCCTGATGTTGCAGTTCATCCGGATAATGCATATGTCAGCGAAGGAACTTTACGGCTGCTTGGAAGTAAGGAAGAAACGGTGTTTGACGGAGTGACTAGTAATTACCGTTCTGCTATGGTTCAGACCAGAGATAAATTCGAAGAAAAATATGGATATGTAGAGGCAATGGTTAAAATTCCTGATGTACCGGGAAGCAATCCGGCAGTGTGGACAATGCCCCAGGCAGATGAAGCAAATGGGGGATGGCTATGGGGAGATGAGGAAAACTTCGGTGCTGAGATTGACATTCTGGAAAGACCCCATCCAAAGGGAGCACCGGAACATGCAGGACTGGCTGAAAAATACTGGATTACCATGCATTATGACAATTATACATATGATCCCCATGAGAAATTCCATGCACAGCCAACCATTAAAAATCCATATAAGTGGCATAAGTTTGGGATGGAATGGACACCGGAGTATATTCATTTTATGCTGGATGGAGAGGTAGTAGCAACACAGGAAAATAATGTGCCAAATACTCCGGAAATTTTTATCTTAAGTTATGGGCTTGGGGGATGGATTGGTACAATTGCCGATGAGTATCTACCTGCTGAGATGGAAGTGGATTATGTAAGGTGGTATAAATAGAAAAAGTTTAAAAAAAGACATGCAGCTTTTGAAAATATGCCATGTACGAAACCTATAAATTGTATTATTTTATATGTATCAATCAAAGAGAGGAGAATTGAAATGAAAAAGAAAAAAGCGGCAGCAGTCCTGCTATCGGCAGCAATGGTACTTTCACTTGCAGCCTGTGGGACAGGCAAAGACAATTCAGATAAGGCGGCAACAGCCGGCAAGGAGGTTACCGAAGCAAAGGCAGATACTGATACGGAGGGAACTGCAGAAAGCAAATCCGGTGAGACACAGACAATCACGGCACTGGTGCAGCAGTCGAGAAATTTCCCGGGATTGCAGAATATGATTAAGAAATTAGAAAAAGAGGAGAACATCAAAGTGGATGTTCAGGTAGTTCCGGATGATGAGTCGCTGAACATGATTAAAATGAAGCTGAATTCCGGCGAGTGTCCGGATCTGATCGATTACAATGTGCCTGCTATCTATGACATCGTAGATCCGGCTGCTAATTTTGCAGATATGTCTGGTGAAGAATGGGTAAGCAAACTGAAAATACCGGATAATGTAACGGCTGATGACGGGAAAATTTATGGCTTTCCATTCCTATCCGTACCAGGAGTACATGGATTTACCTATAACGAAGATGTATTTGAAAAGTGTGGTGTAACAGTTCCAAATACCTGGGAAGAGTTCCTGGATGTCTGCCAGAAAATTAAGGACAGCGGGGTAACACCAATTTTCATGCCAAAAGACACATGGGTGCCACAGGTTCTTATGACGGATAATTTTGCCAAGACCCTTGGGGATGATAAAGTAAAAGAGTTTAGCGAAAAGATAATGAAAAATGAGGCAAAATGGACGGATGTTCCGGAATTTGCAGAGGTGATTGATAAATACTTAAGCCTGTATGAAAAAGGATTTATTAATGATAATTTTGCTTCAGCCACATATGACGATGCGATTCTTGCGGTTGCAGAAGGTAAGGCAGCCATGCATTTCAACGGAGATTTCTTTGCAGCCTCAGTGCTGGAGGCAAATCCGGAAGCTAAGATAGGGATGTTCGCAATGTCTATGAAAGATGGCGTGGATGTTATGACTGAGAATATGTCATCTGCTGGTTTTGTAGTTTATAAGAATTCGAAAAATATGGATACGGTCAAGAAGGTGCTGAATCTTTGGGCAACACCGGAATATGCAGATTTATATTTTGAAGAGAGACCGGCATTCCCTGCATTCAAGGATGTAAATGGCGGAGAAGTTCCGGAATACCTGAAAGCTGTAAATGAAAAATATATTGAAGCCGGAAAAGTTATTCCTGAGTTTAACTACTCTGTTATGGATCTCAATCCTCTGTTCGAAAGTACTTTATATGTATATTACGTAGATGCTCCTGCAAAGGGTAATATGGATGGGAAACAGATTATGGAGAAATTCCAGGGCGACTTCCAACAGTACATGATTGATCAGGGCGCAGAAGGATTCTAAGATACAGGAAATAGGGGAGCTGCAATAGCAGCTCCTTTTCAATGAGAAAGAGGTGGTTGCTATCAATAAGAAACAGTTATCAAAAATTTATCCCATGTGGCTGGGAGCTCCGGCGGCGCTGGTTTATACTATATTTTTTATTATACCGATTATTACTGCATTCTTTTATTCCTTTACAGACTGGAACATGGACCGGATGGACAATGCGAAATTTATCGGACTTAGAAACGTGATTAATTTATTTCAGGATGAAGTATTTCTCAGGTCCATGTGGAATACAATGCTTTTTGCTCTGAGCACTACTGTTTTTAAAACAGTGGTTGGGCTGCTCCTGGCATTGCTGGTTGTGCAGAAATTCAGAGGCAACAGTATTTTCAGAACCTTATTTTATCTTCCCTGTGTGCTCAGCTGTATGATCGTAGGGCTTTTGTTTACGGGAGTCCTGAAACAGGACGGTTTGATTAACAACTTTCTGACGGCAATCGGGCAGGGAAACCTCACCAGGGACTGGCTTGGAAGTTATGGGACAGCAATGCTTTGGATTATCGTTATCGAAGTGTGGATGTGGGCAGGATTTACCATGTTTTTATTTATATCAGGTCTGCAGGCGATTCCCGGGGAGTACTACGAAAGTGCCCAGATAGACGGAGCGACAAAATGGCAGCAGTTTAAACGGATTACACTTCCTCTGCTGGCACCTTCCTTTACGGTTGTGGTAACCTTAAACATTACAGGCGGCCTGAAAGTATTTGATTTGGTGTACTCACTCACCGGAGGGGGTCCCGGATTTGATACCCAGGTGCTCAGCACCTATACTTTCCGGGCATTTGGTATGGGACTGCTTGGTAAATCCAGTGCGAGTGCCTTAATCCTTTCGTTTTTCATAGTGGGAATCACGTTTGCATTAAATAAATTTTTAAGATCCAGGGAGGTGGATACCTAGTGAAAAAGAAAAAGATGGGAAAAATGGTGACAATTCTGATTTTAATTCTCATTTCCAGCGTATATATTATACCGATTGTTATGATGGTATTCGGTTCCTTTAAGACCCAGGGAGAAGCGCTTCAGATGAATTTAAACCTACCGAAACAGCTGCAGTTTGAAAATTACAGGCATGTAATTGAAACAGGAGGGATTTTACGGGGTTATGCCAACAGCCTGATCATAACGGTTACGGCGGTAGCGGTGATTATTGTCTTCGGTGCAATGACCGGAATTATTATCTCCAGGCGGGATGACAATAAGGGCAGAGGCCTGTATTATTATTTTGTATTCGGGCTTACCGCTACGATGCAGATGGTTACTACATATGCCTTAGTGTTGAAATTGCATTTGTACGGAACTTATTTCAGTGTGATTCTGGTTCTGGCAGCAGTGAACCTTCCATTTGCCGTCATGACATTTTCAAGCTATGTAAAAGGGATACCAAGAGAAATAGATGAAGCCGCTGTTATGGACGGATGCCATGCATTTCAGCTGATTTTCAAAATTCTGCTTCCGATTATGAAGCCGATTACCATTACCAATCTGATTATTGCGGCTATCGGCATCTGGAATAACTTTCAGGTTCCGCTGTATCTCATGAGCAGTTCGGAGCGCACGACGATTCCAATGATGATTTTTAATTTCTATGGGCTTTATTCCAGGGACTGGAATTATGTGTTTGCGGCACTTGTCATTACGGTACTGCCGATTGTTATTTTATATCTCTGTCTGCAGAAATATATTGTGGAAGGTATGACATCGGGGGCGGTAAAGGGCTGATTACCTAAAGTCATTAGCCGCTGTGAAAAGAGTTTGGTACTTCAAAAATTGATACAGATAAGGTATGATGAACAGAAGAACGGGTAAAAGAGTGAAAGAAAATCTGAAATTGAAAGGGAGCCACATTTTGATGCTTTCATACGCTTTATATTGTGGCAGTATTGCAGGCTTGCCTGGAATATGCAATGGGAATAGAAATGAAGAAATTAAAGTACCAAACCAAGTTTTTTCTGTACCATACTGTGATCATGATGTTAATTATTTTAGGACTTGTGGGATATTTCAACAGAATTGTAGTGGGAGAGATGAAGGAGAAGGAAGAGCAGGATTTTCGTATTATTACGGAAAAGACAGCCACGCAGCTGGATATTCTGTTTTACGATATGGACAGAGCGGCGCTGCAGATAGCGGCGAACCCGGATATTGTAAGGGTCTTCCAGTCACTTCCGGCAGAACCGGAAGTGAATTACTTTACCAGTCATCCCATTGTTACGGGAGAAGTCAAGAAGCTTCTGGAGTCCTATAACTTTAAAAATGACGGGCATTCCAGAATCTGTCTATATAATCGTTACAATGACTGGGTCTGCACTTCTAACCGGGCAGTTACAGAGAAGGGAGTGAAGGAGTTTTTCGCAGGAACCGCCTTTCGGGATGTCCGGGAGTTCTTTCAGGAGGCGGACAGATATGTGTTCTACCGGGAACCTGGGACGGATGTACTGGCATCCGGGGAGGCACAGCGGACGGATTATCTGGCGGTAGTGCGGGAAATTAAAGATTATTACTCCAACAGTTCCAGATGCGGATATGTAGAAGTTCAGGAATCAACGGAAAAACTGGATGGAATTCTGGCAGACTTCGGACCGGGAATCCAGGCGGAAATCCTGAACCAGGATGGAAAAAGCATTTACCGCACAACAGGCGGGATGGATCTGGAAAGTAAAGATATCTACAGGATGGAGGTTCCGCTGGAGAATGCGCCCTATTCCGTAAAACTTTACAAAAATCCGGTTGAATTCAACCATGCCATGAACCAGTTTTACCTGGTACTGGCTGCAACGGTAGGAATTATAATGCTCGTTGCCGTTATGCTGGAACAGATTCTGGTCAGGCATTTATCGAAACCACTGGTGAACCTGAATGATTCCATGAAATCCATTACGATGGATAATCTGCACGTGGCAATTGCGGATGAAGATTCTGCAGATATTGTGCTGCGTCTGGAGGATTCTTTCAATGCTATGCTGAAGAAGCTAAATGACAGTATGCAGAATCAGATTACGGCAAAAACCAATGAAGTGAAATCCCATTTTTTTGCTTTGCAGTCTCAGATGAACCCACATTTTCTACATAATATGCTGGCGATTATATCTATGGAATCCCAGCTGGACGGCAATGAAAAAGTACCGGATATCTGTCAGAAGCTGGGAGAAATACTAAGGTACAATACTCAGATGGGTGATGGATTCAGTACTGTAGAAAAGGAATTTGCAATCGCTGAGGATTACATGCTGCTTATGAAAGTGAGGTATGAAGATCTGTTTGAGTTTCAGATACAGACAGAAGAGGATGCAGGATATATCTGTATCCCCAAACTGATTATACAGCCTCTTTGTGAGAACTGTTTTCAGCATGGGCTTAAAAATGTAAATCCGGTCTGGAATATTTCCATACGCGCCTGGACGGAAGAGGATAAATGGTATATAACCGTGAAAGATAACGGAAGCGGCTTTAGCGATGAGTTCCTGGATAAGTTCCAAAAGCAGAAAGAGGATCTGGACAGGAGTGATGTAAAAGCCATATTGGAGAATATT
This sequence comes from uncultured Robinsoniella sp., assembly GCA_900540475.1. Classification (GTDB taxonomy): domain Bacteria; phylum Bacillota; class Clostridia; order Lachnospirales; family Lachnospiraceae; genus Robinsoniella. The sequence continues at coordinate 58,999 of UQGG01000007.1, forward strand.
GCGATTGGCGGGCTCTGTCTTCCAAACATTTATACCAGGATGAAAATAACTTATGGAGAATCTTTTGTTTTTCAATTGTATAACGGGGAAACAGGTGCCGTGGTTTTATTAGGGGGAGAGTTAAATGATAAAAGTACTTATAGCGGAAGATGAAATTCCCCTTTTAAGAGGAATAAAGACGATGATAGAAAAGCTGAATCCGGAATTTTCGGTAGTCATGTGTGCTCATAATGGAAAAGAAGCAATTACGTATTTAAAAAGTAACCGGGTAGATGTGATCTTTACCGATATCAATATGCCTTTAGCAGACGGAATCGAAGTTATGGATTATGCAAATGAAAAATATCCGGAGGCTGCAAAAGTAGTAATCAGCGGATACAGTGATTTCAGTTACGCCCAGCAGGCCATCCGATGCGGAGTAAAGGAATATCTGTTGAAGCCGATCGTGAAAGAGGAACTGGAGAAAACCCTTCAGAATATTTCAGAGAGATACACAAGTATGCTTATGAAAAAGCAAAAAGAACGACTGGCTGAGGCAGTCTATACGGGAAAGCCTGCCAAGCCGGGAGAGAAGCTGCAGATGGTTTATTTCTGTGCAGGACCGCTGATTCGGGATGGCATGGAGGAGAATATTGTTGAATGTGACTTCTGGCGGGGAATGGATATAGAGTCAGTTGCGGCAGGGCTGCTAACCGAAGCATCCTGTGTATATTCTTTTGAAAAGAATCAGGCAAATGAAAAAATACTGCTGATTGTCCCGGAGAATGAAGCAGATTTGGCAGTTTTTGCAAGAAAAATGCTGGAGGAGATGAAGGAAAAAGGAATCCAGATTACGGCAGCCTTCCATGAAGGTTTATTAGAAACCCATGAAATTCCCATGGTCAGCCATCAGCTGCGAAGGAAACTGCAGGAGAATATCCTTTTTGGAGAAAGTTCTGTGATCGAAGGAGATGCAGACAGTACTGTTACTCCATATCCCGCTGGAGATGATATCTTTTATTCCCTGGGGAGAGAATTGTCTGATACCAGGAAGGAAGTGTTTCTAAAAGAGGCTGAGGCATTTTTCACTGCCCGTAAGATTCGTCAAAAAGAATGCCTTCAAATCATCAGCAGGATTCTGCAGAGCATGGAGGAACAGACGTTAGCTGCAATTGGCAGTGAGGAAGAACGGGAAGAAACCATATGGAATCTGATCCTGTATTCATCTGATGTGAGGCAGTTATTTCTGAATTTAAGACAGATGCTGGATGAACGAAAGATTTACAGGAAAGCGGAGTCCTCGGAGAATCTTATGAAAAAGGTGGAGTGCTATATCATAGAAAATATGGCGGAACCCATAACAGCGGCGGTACTGGCATCAGAATTCGGGCTTGTAGCCCCTTATCTAAGTACACTTTTTAAAGAATACAGTGGCTATACACTGTCTCAGTACATTCAGAAAATCCGTCTGGACCGGGCAAAAAACCTGTTGGAGATGGATGAGGAAATACTGGCTAAGGATGTGGCGGAGATGGTGGGATACCCCAATCCGCTGTACTTTTCGAAGGTCTTTAAAAAGAAAATAGGCGTTTACCCATCGGAATACCGAAAAAATAAACTGGAAAGAAAGAGAGAAGGTGACAGGTCATGAAATTTAATTTATCGGGAATTAAAGGAAACAGAAAAGAAATGACACAAATGTTTTTAACAGATCAGGGGCATGAATGTGCTGCGGATGGTATGGGCATTACATTTGAATTTACAGAGGGAGATGTTCTGAGGGTAGAGTTTGACGGCGAGAAGGTGCAGTTGTATGGAAAGGAAGAAGTGCATTTTTACCGGGCACTGCATTTATTTCTACAGAACATAAAGAATGGAACAGGGGAACTATTTACAAAGGAAGAGAAAATCTCTTTTAAAGAAGCAGGGATTATGATTGACTGTTCCAGAAACGGAACGGTGGATAAGCCAATGCTGAAAGAGTTTATACGTCTCTGTGCAGCCTCCGGTATGAATCAGCTTTACCTTTATATGGAGGATGTATATGAAGTTCCAGGAGAATCATACTTTGGAGCCTACAGAGGAAAATATAATTATGAGGATCTGAAAGAGCTGGATGATTACGGAAATAAGGCGGGGGTGGAACTGATCCCTGCAATTCAGACCCTGGCACATCTCCATACCTATTTGCGCTGGCCAAAGACCAAAAACCTCCGTGACACGGAAGATATCCTGATGGTGGGCACAAAGGATACCGAGGAATTCATAAAAAAAATGATACAAAGCGTATCCAGGCCTTTTTCTTCTAAAAAAATACATGTGGGCATGGATGAAGCGGAGCTTTTGGGACTTGGAAAGTATCTGCGCAATAACGGATTTCAGGAGAGATACGAAATTATGACAAGCCATCTGGAACTGGTGTCTGGTATCTGCCGGGAAGAAGGACTGGAAATGATGCTTTGGAGTGATATGTTCTTCCGTCTCAAGTCACCCACCGGGGATTATTACGATCTGCCGGATGATACGGAATTTAATCTTCCGGGCAGCCTTCCTGAGGATCTCACATTGGTTTACTGGGATTATTATCATCATGAAAGGGAGATCTACGATAAAAATATCCGGCTTCACCGAAAGCTGACGAACAACATACGGTTTGCAGGGGGTGGGTGGACCTGGAATGGAATTGCACCAAATTACAGCAAAGCAAAGAAAACACTGCGTGAGGGGATGGCATCCTGCAGGGAGCAGCATACAGACAAAGTGATGTGTACGTTCTGGTTTGACAATGGTACGGAGACACCGGTACGGACAGCGTTCTATTCTGCTTTATATTTTGCACAGCTTTGCTATTGCGAAGAGGTGCATCCGGAGGAGTTCAACGACTGGCTTTTCCAGCTGACCGGCTATACAGCTGAAGCGTATCACCTGCTGGATGCTTTTGATCATACCCCCGGGGTAAAAAAAGATAATGAAAATGCAGATAACCCTTCCAAATATCTGTTGTATCAGGATGTTTTTACAGGTCTGTTTGACGGCCAGATTGCTGGTCTGGGACTGGACATGGGGCTCTATTATAAGAAACTGGCAAAACAGCTGAAAGAACTGCTGCGTACAAAAGGTAAATTTTCCACGGATACACAAAGCAAATTTCCAATGGATGCAGTTTTCGACTATTATAAAACGCTGGCTGAAATCCTGTCACTAAAAGCCATGCTGGGGATAGAAATTCGAAAGGCATACCATGCCGGAGACAGAGAACCCCTTGCATTACTGGCAGACCGGATCAAAATGCTCCTGCCAAAAGTCTCCTGCCTGAAAGAAAAAAGGGAAGAAATATGGTTTTCAGAGTGCAGGCCCTTTGGCTATGAAGTTCTGGATATTCGGATCGGGGGTGTCATGGTACGCCTGGAAAGTGCAGAAAAAAGACTGCGGCGTTATCTGGAGGGAAAGACAAGGTGCCTGGAAGAACTGGAAGAGCCTATGATTCTGTATCAGGAAGATCCGGAAGATGAGAATCATAAGCTGTGTATGGGAGGATTCTGGCAGAGTATGGTTTCGGCGGGGAATATTGCCGGGATTTAAGAGTAGAAGATAGGATGGAGCGGCAAGGATAAGCATACAAAGCAGTAAAGAGAAGGAAGTAGGTTCATGTAAATAGGATTAGGTATGGTCAGCGTAAGGATTTTATTCCGGACGCTGGCTTTTTTTATTGCAAGAAAGCAAGCAGAAGTTATTATCCATGATTTACGGAGCAGCAGTAGCATTGTGTCAATAGTGTCACCTTTAAGAAAGATTTGAGAAAGAATCCTTTGATATTCTATGGACATAAAACCGGACGGTAATACCGGGCAGATGGCGGGAATGAATTTTCAAATGGAACCCTGGGGTTGTGGCATGCTGAACGCGATTGGCTTAAAACAACTGATGTATCGCAACTGATCTTGAGACCAGGATTTGTTTTTTGTTCTGTGATCAGAAAAGGGTTAAACGTCCTTACTAAGTAAAAACTTTAATTTTTCGTCGTATATTTATAACCTGAAATTGTACGTTGTATTACTAGAGCTAACATAGAGAAAGATTTGTAAAGGAGAAAAAGAATATGCTAAAAGTAAAAAATAAAAAGGTTGTATCACATATTGCAGGAAAAACCTACAAAGCCAACAGAAAGAAAAATATGTTGACGGTATTGGCTATATTCCTAACAACTTTTTTAATTGCAGTGGTGATTTCCATTGGCATGAGCTACTGGGATACCTTATCCCTTCGCCAGGTGCGGATGAAGGGGATGGATTATGATATTGAATTATCAGAGCCGGAAGAAGAACAGGCAGAGGTGATTCGTTCAATGGATCGTGTGAAGTATGCCGGAATTGCTGTGAAGTGTGCCATTATGGAACAATACAAAGAGATTTCCTTGGATAAAACTAGATTATTCTGGGTGGATCAAACGTGCTGGGAAAAGCAGGTCATTCCGGCGTTAGAAAAAGTAGAGGGTACCTACCCCAAAAGTGAAAAAGAAATAATGCTTTCCCAAAGCACATTAAAGGCTATGGGAATAAACAGTCCCCAGATTGGAATGACTCTGCCTGTGGATTATTTTACCCTGCGTGAGGGAGCGAATGAAGAGATATTAAGTACGGATTTTATACTCTGCGGATGGTTTAAAGATTACAGTGGAGATAGCAGAGGATATGTGTCCGGTGCGTTTTGTTCATCTACCGGAGTAAAGCAGACGGATTTCACACAGGGAAGTTTAAAGATTACTTTAAACAATCCGTTGTATTCTGAAGCGGACATTGTGGATATGCAGCAGAAAACCGGGCTAAGGGAGAATCAGATTATTGCTGCAGATTATGACACGGTCCAAAACTTCTGTAAAATAATTGCAGGGCTTGCCGCCATGCTGTGCATGATATTTGTCAGCGGATATTTGTTTATCTTCAATACGCTGTATATTTCCATATCCAAGGACATCCGGTATTATGGTCAGCTTAAAACACTGGGAATGACATCTTCCCAGCTGAAAGGAATCATTTACCGGCAGGCAATATGGAATGCCCTGTACGGAATTCCGGCAGGACTTTTAGCGGCAGCGGCGGCTTCCAGGGTCATCATACCCAGGATTTTGCATATTGTGAATCCCGCTTTGGGAAGCAATGAGATTGTACAAGTACAATTATGGGTATACGGCGCTGCCGGCATTTTTTCATTTGCCACGAATCTGATCAGCAGCAGGAAACCGGCTAAAATAGCAGCAGATTGTGAACCGGTAGAAGCTATGCGCTACACTTGCACCACAGGAAGAAGAAAAATAAAAAAGCAAAAAAGCGGGGGCGTATTTTCGATGGCTGTGCAAAATATGTTCCGGGATAAAAAGCAGGCAGTGATTATTTTTCTGTCCTTTCTGATAGCCGTATCGCTATTCCTGATCATCAATGTGGTTATCCGGGAAAATGATGCAAAAGGTATCTTAAATCAAATCTATGATTACGATATGGAATTTAAAAATATGACCACCCTGGCTGAGCAGGAACATCAGCTGATAACGGATGATAAAATTGCTCAGATCCGGGAGCTGGAGGGGGTAAAGTGCGTAAGAAAGGTTACGTCTACGCCTGTCATCATTCCCTTTCAGGAAAATGTATACGGAGATTATTTTAAAGAAGTTTACAAGTCCAGATATTCACCGGGTAATTATGAAGAAGACATGGAATTATATAAGACAAATCCGGAGCACCACAACTTTATTACCCGATTTACAGGGATTGATAAAGCAGGGTTTGAAAAGTTAAATAAGAGTCTGAGAAATGTTTTGGAGTGGAAGGATTTTGAAGAGGGAAAGATTGCTATAGCAGCAAAGATGTTTACGGAAGGTGATAACGGCATCCCAGGTAAAACAGTAAAGTTTTTATTGCCGGAGGGGTTGCAGTCTGATAAAGAACACACGATTCAAATTGCTGCGGTTACAGAAAATAACCCCGCCTATTTCGCCGGAGGATATACGCCGGATCTGATTGTAAGTGAAAAGTATGCACAGCAGCTAATGGGCAGTACATTTACAGAACTGGCTGCAGTTGATTATACAGAAGCTTTTCATATGGAGACGGAGCAAAGGGTAAAGGAGGTATTTGCAGGAGAAAAACAGGTATCCACAGAATCAAAACTCGATCAGTATATGGAGATGAAGAATTCGGAAACTCAGGTTAAGGTACTGGGAAACAGCATTGGATTTATTATTGCAATGCTTGCGATGTTAAATTATATAAATATGATGACCGCCAGTATTCAAAACCGGACCAGGGAATTTGCAACCCTGGAAAGTATCGGAATGACGGCAGAGCAGCTTCAGAAAATGCTGGTTATAGAAGGTGCAGGTTATGGAATTAGTTCTGTTTTAATGGGGCTGGCTGCAGGATTTCCTATTAGTTATGGTGTTTTTCACAGTTTGAACATTTATGGGGTACCCTTTGCGATACCATGGGCGAGCAATTTGATTCTATTTGCTGCGGTTATTGCAGCCTGTGTAACTGTGCCGGTTTTTATTTTTCAAAGGTCACAGAGGGAAAGTATTTTAGTGAGGCTTAAGGAGTATGTGGAATAGATGGCGCTTCTAAAATTAAAACTTCACAAATTTTTTATAATTTAATTAGCAATCGACGCTTGACAGTGCTAATGATTTATGTTATAACACATGTATAACAAATAAAACAGTTACAACAAACCAATTTCAGATAAAAACCAAGGAGGTATGACTTATGTTACTTAGAAACAGAGCGTATGATTTATTTGATGAGATGTTCAAGGACACATTTTTCAATCCGTCTTATACGGAAAGCAGAACTGCCCAGGTGATGAAGACAGACATCCAGGAAAAGGGAAATCATTATCTGGTGGATATTGAACTGCCGGGGTATGCAAAAGAAGATATTAAGGCAGAATTAAAAGACGGCAATCTGACAATTACAGCAGTGAAAAATGAAAATAAAGAAGAGAAAGACGAGGCAGGAAAATATATCAGAAGAGAACGTTACAGCGGATCCTGCAAACGAACCTTTTATGTGGGGGATCAGGTAAGGCAGGAAGATATTCAGGCGGGATTCCAGGATGGTATTTTAAGGCTCAGCATTCCCAAGGAGCCGGTTTTGAAAGACGATCAGCCAAAGCTGATTTCAATCCAGTAATCTGCCAGGGGGATGTTTCCCTCTGCTGCAGTTTATCATATAGAAACAAGTAGTATTGCGGCTAACGCCGCCAGTCAGTTATTTTCAAGGAGGTATGACTTATGTTACTTTCAAACAGAGCTTTTGATTTATTTGATGAATTGTTCCGTGACCCGTTCTTTAGCAAACCATTTTCAGACAACACGTCCCAGATCATGAAGACAGATGTTCAGGAAAAAGACAATCACTATCTGGTTGATATGGAGCTGCCGGGGTATGCGAAAGAGGATGTAAGGGCAGAACTGAAGGATGGGTATCTGACAATCACCGCGAATAAGAATGAGAACAGAGAAGAAAAGGATAAGGAGGGCAATTATATCCGCAGAGAACGTTACAGCGGATCCTGTAAACGGTCCTTCTATGTGGGGGACAGCGTTCGCCAGGAAGATATCCAGGCGGGATTCCAGGATGGTATCCTGCGTCTGATGATTCCCAAAGAAGCTGCCGGGAAAATTGAGGAGCAGCCGAAACTCATTACGATACAGTAAAAACAAAATGCATAAATGTGATACGGGATGTCCTGCTGAAGACTCAGCGGGACATCATTTTTTTTACCATTTTTATAAAATCCAGAGCGTAAAGGGGCATATAGGACCCCTTGCGGTATGCAATGCTCAAAGTGGTGCTAATGCGGGGTTTGCCTACTGAAAAGCATACGGGAGGTGTCTGAAAATGCATATTTTTGATATAACTCTCCGGTGCAAAACATATGCCCAGATCCTGCAGGACCAGTAGAACTGCCGCCTGGGTATTTCTGGTATGAAGGAAAACGGTGGGACTGATTTTGTGTTTTCGAAATAGATCAAGAGCAATTCTTCCGGTGGTCTGTTCCGGAAAATGCAAAATGAAGTTGTCGCTGGCAAAAAGTGCGAGATCTATATAGGGATAGGGGCTGTCCGGTCCGATAACGCCCAGAGATGCAAATGGATGACGGGGAGACACCACAAGGACGATTTCTTCCTCACCCAGGGATTCATAAGTGAGCTTAGGATGGGGAGAGGATTCATTAAAAATAGCAAAGTCAATCTGGTCATCCAGCAGGAGTTTTTCCTGTATAGCATAAGTCTCTTCCAGGCAATTGATCCGGATATGAGGATATTTCTGGTAAAAAGCAGGGAGAATAGTGGGAATCATACAGGAACTGCGCATCAGGGGAAAGGCAATATTCAGTTCCCCTTCATTGCACTGGGTAATGTCTTTTAATTCTTTTTCCCAATCCTGATTGAGCGCCATCATTTTCTTGGCATATGCCAGATACCGCTTCCCCGCATGTGTGGGGATATAACGGTTATCAACCCTGCCGAAAAGTTTGCAGCCTAATTGTTTTTCCAGTTTCTGCAGGTACTTGCTCAGCGTAGGCTGGGAAATATACAATTCCTGCGCAGCCTTTGTGATATTCTGGTGTTTTGCAATGCATAATATATAGTCAAATTCTTTGATATTCATGGGATACCTCATTATAAAGATAGAGTTTACCTGCATACGATAGTTTGCTGCAGTTACCATAAGCCGTTATTCACTTTTGGAATAATCATTATGGTAAATAGGAATTGGACATGCTTTTATCCTTATCATACAATAGATATAGAAAAGAAGCAAGTCGAATACCCCCAGCCAGCTCTGACGATACGTCAAATTTGTAACGCAGGAAGCAGCAGGGGAATAAAAGCACGTAAAAGGAGAGAAGAAAATGAAACAGTGGTTGGAGAAGCAGTTTCAGTTGTCAAAGTACCAAACGAATTTGAAAACAGAGTTAATTGCAGGTGTTACCACATTTGTCACAATGGCGTATGTATTGGCAACAGTGCCGAATATGCTGAGTTCAGCAGGTCTGGATAAGCATGTGATGCTGACAGCGATGGTACTGCTGATTATTTTGACCAGCGTGGCAATGGCTATTTTTACAAATCGGCCGTTTGCGCTGGCGCCGGGGCTTGGCAGCGTTGGAATTGTTACGGCAATGATACAAAATGACGGTATTTCCCCTGAGATTACAGCAGGTGTAATTTTTCTAAGCGGTGTATTGTTTATACTGGTTACATTTTTGGGGCTGCGGGAAGCAGTTGTAAAAGTTATACCCATGAGCCTTAAACATGCAGTCAGTGCCGGAATCGGTCTGTTTATTGCACTGCTGGGTGCAAAGAGCTGCGGTCTGATCATTGCAAATGAGAGCAAGAAAAGTCTGGCATTTGGAGATCTTGCTTCTCCGGAAGTAATCGTAACGGTAATCGGGTTTATTATTCTCCTGGTAATGAAAGTACGAAATGTCGCCGGAGGCATGATCCTGACCATCTTGATTACCACCATTGTGGGAATCCCATTTGGTGTTACAAAGCTGCCGGAGAGCATCCTGTCCATGCCGGCTAATATCGGAACCCAGTTCTTAAATATCGATATTGCAGGGGCACTGAACTTCGCGTATATTCCATTTTTAATAGCACTCTTTGTACCGGATTTCTTCTCTACCTTTGGTACGGTTCTGGGTGTTGGGGCAAAAGCGGGATATCTGGACAAGGATGGGAATCTGCCGGGGATTGACCGCTGTTTTAAAGTGGATGCAATTGCAACCAGCTTTGGCGCATTATTTGGTATGCCCAGCATGACGACCTATCTGGAATCCTCCGCAGGCGTAGAGGCAGGTGGAAAGACAGGACTTACGGTAGTTGCAACTTCAGCCTGTTTTGCCCTTGCTTTATTCTTCGCACCAGTTGCATTGATGATACCATCAGCAGCAACGGCGCCGGTATTGATTTATATTGGAATCGGAATGTTAAGTGCCATGAAGAATATCAAATATGAGGAAATTACAGAGAGCATCCCCGCATTTGTCTGTGTGACATTTACGATCTTTGCCAATAACATTGCAAATGGTATCTGCGCTGCAATTCCTACGTATTTTATCATGAAAATTGCATCAGGCAAGATCAGAGAAATTTCTAAGGTAATGTATATTTTGGTAATTGTCTGCCTCTTGTATTTTTATACCATTGTATAGGAGATATATATGGAAAATGTGGATTTAGTAATTCGAAATGGGAAGGTATTTAACAGTTATCTGAAGTGTTTCCGAAGGGCGGATGTGTATGTCCTGGACGGAAGAATTTATTATATTGATGTGAAAGAAAATGGGAAGACGGAAATCACTGCCGAAAAAGAACTGGACGCCTCCGGTTATTATATAATCCCAGGATTGATTGATATTCACATGCATATCGAAAGTTCTATGATGACGCCCCGGACATTTGCCGGTTTTGCCGGAAAGTGCGGTGTTACAACTGTTGTCTCAGAACCTCACGAAATGGCTAATATAAAAGGACTAAACGGAATTTATGAAATGATGGCGGATGGCGGGCATGCACCCATTGATATCTTCTATGGTATTCCCAGCAGCGTACCGTCTACCAATGAGAATCTGGAGACAACCGGTGAGATTATTGACTGTCAGGCGATGAAAGAATTGCTTGAGAGAAAAGAGGTAGTCTGCGTTGGAGAAATTATGAATTACAGGCAGATCATCCGGGAAAATGATCTTGAGATTACAAAGTTTTTAAAATATCTGCGGGAAAAAGATCCCAATTTTGTCATTGAAGGACATTGTCCCTCCCTTACAGGGCTGGACCTGGCTAAATTCCTTTATCTTGGCATTGACGGAGATCATACGGAGCATACCCTGGAAGAAATACGGCAGAGATTCGAAAATGGAATGTTTGTGGAATTGCAGGAGAAGATGTTAAGACCGGAGATTCTGGATTATATCCGGGAAAACAGGCTTTATGAACACTGCGGATTTGTAACGGATGATACAATGGCGGATAAGCTGTATGAAGAAGGACAGCTGAATAAGGTACTTGAGGAAGCAATTCGCATGGGATTCCCCAAAGAAGAAGCAGTTTACTGTGGGACCTATACCAATGCAAGAAGGATGAACCTCAGGGACAGAGGAGTGCTGGCACCTGGAAAAACAGCTGATTTTGCCCTGGTTACCGGATTTGACAGTTTAGAACCGGATTATGTATATAAAGATGGAAAGCTTATTGCATCTAAAGAACAGGCTGGAGGAAAGCTGGCGAGGGCAATTCAGCCGAGAGAGAGCCAGTCAGGAGAGAGCCAGTCAGGAGAGAGTCAGCCAGGAGAGAGCCAGCCAGGAGAGAGTCAGCCGGGAGAGAGTCAGCCAGGAGAAAATCAGCAGGCAGGGAATCGCCATATCTTCCCGGAGGATTATTACCACAGCGTTTGCATTCCGGTACTTAAACCGGAAGATTTCCAGGTTTGTGTCAAACTGAAATCAGGAAGTGTACAAGTCAGGGTCATTGAGGTTTCAAATGGAAGGACGCAGACCAGTGAAAAAATAGTATCTATGACTGTCAGAGATTATAAGATCTGCTGGGAAGGGACCGGATGCCTTCTTGCTATGGTACTGGAGCGTTACGGTAAAAACGGGAATATCGGTTATGGATTTGTCACCGGGGACTGTCTGAAAGAAGGAGCGGCGGCGTCAACCTATTTCCATGACCATCACAATTTATTTGTAATAGGAGAAAATGTCCGGGATATGCAGGTTGCTGTGGAAAGAATCCAGGAGCTTCAGGGTGGAATTCTCACCGCTTTTCAGGGGAAAATCAGCGCAGAACTACCACTCCCGGTAGCAGGCATACTGTCAGACCGCCCAGTTAATGAAATTGGTCCGGCGCTGAAGAAAGTGCGAAACAGCCTTTTTCAACTGGGGTATCGCCATTACAATCCTGTCATGTCTCTCTGCACATTGGGGCTGCCGGTTAGCCCCGCACTGAAACTGACCGACAGAGGGCTGGTGGATGTGATAAAGGGAGAGATTGTTGAACTGGTGATCAGTTAGAAAACAGGGTTAAGAGAGTTGAAGGAGAATAGATGAAGTAGATATGTACTCACGGAGAAGATCTGGTGGATCTTCGCTGTGGGTATTTTTTATGTGTATGTTATAAGCGGAAGGGGACCTGGGGAGATGGCAAGATATCCGGATCAAGCAAGGTATATACTTGTACAAAAAAATATTTTCATACAATTAGTTGTGTTTATGAAATGAATAATTTTAATATTAAGTTTATAAAATGTTACGATAATAATTATTGACATTTGCGTTAATCATGTTATACTACTTATAAGTAAAATTTCTTCCGCTACTTCTATTCATTAGGCAGATTCCTGCTGAATTTCCACTTTAATAAGTTTTAACATGTTATGCAGCGTTTTGGACGCTGTAATGTAGGGTAGTATTTTGAGGATACATGCAGACAGAGCTATAAGATATTGCTTAATTATGAAAAGGGGTGATATGGTGACAGATCATGAATTATTATTAGCGATTTCAGATATCATTGATAAAAAGATAGTACCAATTAAAAATGATATTAAAACCATAAAAGTTGATATACTTGAAAATAAAGTTTTGCCAAGATTATCAGGGATAGAAGAGCATTATGTATCCACGGCAAATCGATATATTGAGAGTGTGGACAAGACAGAGGCTATGGGATGTGATATAGATACAATGAAAAAGGTATTACGTGAACATAGCAAAACATTGCAAAAAATATCATAGAATTTGTTGGAGATCTGTATATACTCTAAAAAACCGGAAAGGGCACCGAATAATAAAAAATGCATATGATTCTATATAACGAATATTATATGGGTGGTGAATTTGTTTTATGCATTTTTTATCTGCATTTTTATTTGCAATTTCCGCTAATCTGGATAATCTGACGATTGGCGTTGCATATGGTATAAAACGTATTAAGATAGAACCGGAAAGTAATCTTGTAATTGCGTGTATCACAGCGATTGGTACATTTTTGTCCATGTCTCTGGGATCACTGTTTACCGAAATCATAAGCACAGAGACAGCAAATCTGATTGGATCGTCTATTCTTGTTTTTGTGGGAGGACTGTTTATAGCTGAATTTATCTGGAAAGAGTTTAGGAAGAACCGGGTGAAATCGGGTTCGGAAGATAATCAGAAAAAGGATAAAACCTGGCTGAAAAAAAGCATGGAAGAAGGAGATAAGGACGGATCCGGAAACATTGATATGCGTGAGGCAGTTACATTGGCATTAGCACTTACCGTAAATAATATAGGACTTGGGATCGCTGGGAGCATTACCGGTCTATCCGTGTTCTGGACTTCCGTTTTTACGCTTTTAGTAAGTTACTTTTTTATATCTGCCGGGCAGCGTTTTGGCAGAGGATGTCTGTCAAGGATATTTGGTAAGTATGCAACGGTTGTATCCGGACTGATCATTTTTGGTATGGGTTTATATGAGATGTTTGTCTAGATCTATAGTGAACGCTTTATATTTGGATTTAGCTGATAAATGACGCTTTGTGGAATATAGGTAATGTACGAAACGGTTAGAACATGCCAGTTCTGCGGTAAGCATTCCAAACCGATGTCCTGGTCCGCCCCCCTTCTGTTTCTGTACATTACCTCTGCATACAAAGCGTCTTAATCAGTAAAAACCCCATCTAAATATTTGAAATCTTTCGCGCAATGTCAGGATAATCTGTTATGATTGCATCAACTTTCAGTTTCATTAATTTTTCCATCTGTTCTTTTGTATTAACTGTCCACACGTGCAGAGGGAGATTGTATTTCTTACAGTCCTCCAGAAAATCCGGATACTGAAGAAGATAGATTGCGGGGTGCAAGGCGTTAACCCCTATGCTATTGCCGTAGGCGGGAACATTGATCCAGCCGTCTTCATAGAGAAGTCCGGTGCTGACAGATGAATCCAGCTCTTTTAGAGCTTTTAATGTATAGTGGTTAAAGGAGGAATAAATAATTCGTTCTTCCATCTGCATATCTCTGGCAAGCTGCAGTGCCTTTTCCTCTATGCCGGGATAGAAGCAGATGCTGGTTTTAAGCTCAACATTAACGGTAAGGTTTGTGGGGGATATCAATTCATACACTTCTTTTAAAGTGGGAATACATGCCTTTGTAAATTCGGGATGTGTTCTGTTAAAAGGTAATTGTTTTAATTCCTTAAGGGTACAGTCCTTAATCCAACCATTTTTACCAGTCACACGATCGATCTTTTCATCATGTGCAACGACGATTTCTCCATCTTTTGTCAGCTGTATATCCAGTTCAATACCATCAGCATTCTGGTGAATTGCAAGTTCAAATGCTTCCAGCGTATTTTCAGGCGCATAGCCGGAAGCACCTCTGTGTGCCCAGATCTTTGTTTTCATAATGAAACCTCACTCCTAATTTTGGCTGTTCATATACATTTGTGTATGAATGCTTTGGTTCATTATAGTACTCTTTGGAAAGAGATACAATTATATTTTTCGGGTTGTTAATAAATAATGTCTACGGTAGTGTGGATGAGCAGTATTCTGACCAATGGTACTAATGCAGGAAGTCTTGCTTATCCGTTCATAAATGAATGTTCCGGGGCGTCCGGTACAGGTACAGAACAGATGATAACATGCCCAGATCATTAGAAACGGTATAAAAATTAGGTAAAGAGTTCCAAAACGCAAAATACATTGCTGCAGTGTAAGTGCTTTTTCTTCATTACAGGATGATATTCGAATTCGCAGCAGCCATTTTCCCGGAGTATAGCCATTTGTAAGATAGGTACACGTCACAAAGTATAAAACAGGCAGGAAGAAACTGGCGGTTAACTGGATCAGGAAAAAGACAGGGGGCATAAAGGATGTCAGGATTACAGTTGGTACACCGATAACAGCAAGGATGGTCCAGTCAAGGATAAAGGCTGCAAGCCTTCTGCAAAAAGAGACGTGTAACCCCTTTTCGTATGCAATTTTGTCCAGCTGTTCTCTGCTTGGCAGCAACCGTATAATCAGGGCGGATGCGATATAGCCAAGCATTCCGCCTCCGGTGTTCAGCATCAGGTCATCTACGTCGAATAAACGGTATCCACGGGGATAAATTCCATATAATCCGCTTAACTGTGTAAGTTCAAAGAACAGGCTCAGCGAAAAGCTGACCAGTAATACTTTTTTCCAGCTGCATCTGAAATAGTACCGAAGGTACACACCCAGAGGCAAAAACAGCAGGATATTAAATATGACTTGTAAAAAGCAGTTTTGTGTCAGCGCACTTATCCAGGTTCCAGGTGAAGAGATCCGAAAAGTTGTTTCTCTTAAGAAATCCCTTACAAACTGGAGCGGAACCAGCTGAGTCTGGGGACCTGTGTATCCGGCTACCTCGCTAATGGAGGGAAGGGGCAGTATTACAAGGAAATACATGCATAACAGGTACAGTACAAAGGAGTACATGATAACGGACCGGAACAGCGGTATGGATCCATATTTGCGGTATTGATAAATCATGTATGGAAATGTAATGATAACAGCCAGCAGTGGAAATACTGCGATGGCCTCTTTAATTGGCATCAGGTATATATTCATAATATAGCACCACCTTTCATGCCTTAATGATATCAAAATGAATCATTGGGTGCCATAATTGCAGCTTACATTTTAAGAAGATAACTTACAATTTTGTAAGTCTGAGATTTCAGCTCATGATCCATCATCATCTCGCTGTCATTCTTTATATAGAAAGATCAGGTGCAAAAAATGCAGAAATGATAAAAAAGTGAAAAATACGAACAAAATATTGTAAAGAGAAACCGGAGTTTGTATGCTATGATTTTTTATAAATATAAATTTCGGGTGATGCTTTGCTGTAACTGTGTTTCCCGGCAAAAAAGGAACGGAGGATTGTTATGAAGAGAAAGAATGGATTTGCCAGAGGCGTCAGCTTTATGTTGTCTATGGCATTGGTGCTAAACACAATCGTGATGCCGGTATCAGCATCCGGACAAAATGGAGCGGCGCAGGTATCAGCCGGCGGGCAGGTGCTGGAAATAGAATATGAGCAGGCAGAGAAGCGCGGAACGGAAACAGAGATCAATCAGCCTGTAAGGGATGCAGCAGCGGCGGCGCAGCAAGCAGATGCTGAAATGGAGAATAATTCAGATACAGGTATAGACTCAGATTCAGGGATAGGTACAGACACAGGTATAGATACAGAAACAGGTACAAATTTCGTTACTGAAGCAGAAATTGATTCAGAGAAAGTTACAGAGGCAGATACAGAGACGGAGTTAAACGGCGGACAAGAGATCATAACCGAAAAAGAAAAGGATATTGACGCTGCAACCGTAACCGAAAAAGAATCTGGCTTGGATCAGGAGCCGGAAAGCGTGACCGGAGAAAATACGGTAAAGGCTTTGACAGATATGGAAATCGGGTTATTTGGTGAGATTTTCAATACAGAGGGGTATCGCGGGGGATCAATGGAACTCTTTAATTTTGAAAATAAAACAGGAGAGCAGGTTTTTGCTTCCTTAAGCGGGCAGAATTTAAGACCGGTATTTGATAAATATAATGGAAATAAAGGGGACGAGCAGTTTGCTACAGCCAGATTCACCGGAAAACTAAACGTAGAGAAAGCTGGAGACTATAAATTCTTTGGCTGGGGAGATGACGGATTCCGGATATGGATTGACGGGAAGCTGGTCATTGATTTCTGGGTACAGGAATGGGAAAAGGAGCAGACCAGTAAAGCGGTTGCTTTAAGTGAAGGATTACATGATATAAAGATCGAATATTTACAGGGGTGGGGCGGCGCCGTTTTGAAGCTGTCATGGGAATCTGCAAATGCAAATATAGCCAAGGAAGTGATTCCGGAGAAAGCGTTTTATCATGCCAAAACTCCGGCTGATACCGGCTTAACTGCCCAGATTTACAAAGTAAACGGAAAACCTTCCAGTATTACGTCCTTTGGATTTGCAGGGGAACCAGTGAATCAGGTTTTACCAAACCTGGATGGGCATGATGGATTAAAAGAGGCAATTCAATTAAGCAATGGAAGCAGTGAATATGCAACGGCTATTATCCACGGATATATTACACCTCAGGAGAGCGGTGACTATGAATTTGTAATGAGCGGTGATGATGCTTTTCGTTTCTGGATGAAGGATGAAATGATGGTTAATTCCTGGAAACTTCATTCCGACCAGACCAAGGTCAGTCAGCCGGTACATATGGAAAAAGGATTTCTTTACAAAATTCGCATTAATTATGCTCAGGCAGATGGAGATGCCAATCTGAATTTATCCTGGAAAAAGGATGGCGGACAGGCACAGGTTGTTCCGGCAGAGTGTTTTCGGCAGGCAGCAAAGGCAATCCAGGGAGAAACTGCAGCAGAAGACCAGCATGGACTCCTGGCGGAAGTTTACGGTGATATCTTCCTGGAAGAAAAAAAAGGTGAAGTAATTGCACCGGTACTTGACAAATCACTTTCCATCAAAAAGATATTATCCCAGTATAACGGTTCGGAAGAATATGGTTCTTTCCGCTTTACCGGACAGGTAAATGCAGAAGAAGCAGGTGATTATACCTTTTACCTGATTGGAGATGATGGTTTCCGCCTTTGGGTAAATGATGAGCTGGCGATTGATTTCTGGGAATCCAAATGGGATAAGCAACAGGAAAGCCAGCCAATTCATCTAAATGAAGGTAGAAATGATATTCGTATTGAATACTTCCAGGGTTTTGGCGGAGCTTATATTATGCTGGAATGGCTGAAACCCGGAGCAGAGGAAAAAGAAGTTATTCCAACGGAAAACCTTTATCCGGCAAGTACGAAAAAAGGTTTAATCGGAGAAATCTATCAGGAAAAAGGCGGTAATCAGGAAAAACTGGCTGAGGTACTGGCAAATGAGGTGTCATCAGAGCAGTTTTCCGTAAATTCCCTGGTCAGCTATTACGAGGGAAATGAGAACGCGCCGGCAAATGTAGAATTAAACGGTAAAATTAAACCAGAGGTATCCGGAACCTATGAATTTGCATTTGGATCTTCCGGTAACTATCAGGTGTATCTGAATGATGAAAAAATTATTTCTCAAAATGCTGGAAATGTGTATAAAGAAACCCAAAGCGCAAAAGTAGAACTGGAGAAGGGAATCTATTATAATCTTACGATTATAGCAGAGAATCTGAATCTTAAGGAAGATATAAATTTATCCTGGACACGGGATGGGGTAAAATCAGTGATTGGTGAAGATCAGTTATACGCCCCGGAAGCAATGTGGTATGAAAGCGTTACGGCGAGAGAAAAATTATATGTGGGTCTCACAGAGGCAGTGGCTCTTCGCAGAAATACGAAGGTAGGATCAGGTGAGGGGCAGATTGCAAAAGAGCATATGGATAAGTTTTCCGCAGTTGTAGATGAAATAGCAGCAGATGCAAAAGACTTTGATATCATCGCATCTGTTCTGAAAGAAGATACCAATAAGATCACCGATGCGGTGGCTGAATTTAAACTAAATGTAATACGTGTACAAAAAGGGGAAGCATTAACCCAATTCAATAATGGGCTTTATCAGGGACAGGATCCATTTATCAGCTATCATGACGGATATTATTACTTTGTTTCGTCCAGTAACGATCCATCCCACAATAAAATGTATGTATCCAAATCAAAATCTCTGCTGGATCAGGGAGAAAAAGTAAGGATTTTTGATTTTAACGATTCGAAATCCAGGATCTTTGCTCCGGAAATGTTCTTCATTGACGGCAAATGGTATATTTATTACTGCGCAGATGCAAAAGAGTATAACTGGAGGCATATGGCTTGTGTGATGGAATCGGTTACCGATGATCCACAGGGAGACTGGATAGACAGAGGCGTATTGTATACGGGAATGGAAATACATAACCCCAATGAGTTTGCACAGGGAAATGATTTTACCGTTTTCCAATACCGGGGACAGTTATATGCCTGCTGGGGAAGCATGGAAAGCGGCGTGGAGTCACCAGCCATTGCCAGAATGGAATCACCTATAAAGATTACGGAGGAGAGGAGTTTTCTGCCTGGCTTCGGAGGAGAAGGTCCCAGAGCAGTTGTGAACGGAGATCATTTATTTATGACGGTATCCCAGGGAAGCTTTAAGACGGCAGGGTATCACATGGGAATGTATATTTTTGATACAGCAAAGGATGATCTCTTAAATCCGGATAACTGGTCTTATAAAGAAGGCGTGTTTGAGGGAACAAAAGATGTATATGGACCAGCCAGAGCTTCCTTCTTTAAATCAGCTGATGGAACAGAAGATTGGATGGCTTTCCATTCAAAAGTGTATCCGTCAAACAATAATGCCTGGAGACAGGTCAGTATAAAGAAGATTACCTGGAATGAAGACGGTTCACCGAACTTTGGAAGACCGGTATCACCATATGAATTTACAGCGCTGCCATCCGGTGACCCAGGACTGGGACTTGCATATCAGGCAGAGGATGGAGACTTATCCGGCGGCGCAAAAAAAGGATATAAGGGAAAAGGGTTCCAGGGAACAGGCTATGGCAATATAACGGATACGCTGGGAGAAAAAGTTACATTCAATGTAAATGCACCGGCAGACGGAGACTATTTTGTAAGAGCACGTTATGCCAATGGAGTAAAAGCTCCGATCAGTGCTACAGACAACCGCGGAGAATGGGAAGCGAATATCCCGGATATTACACCTAAGGCGGGAACTTTGAATCTCTATGTCAATGATGCAGGGCAGAAAAGTGTTACGGTGTCCTTTGATAAAACGGAGACAGACTGGCAGCACTGGATGACCGTTTGCAGCCGTGTCACTCTGAAAAAAGGAGAAAATACCATTTCCTATGTGAAAGATGCAGAAAACAGTGGAAATGTGTACCTGGATTATATTACAGTTCAGGAGGCGCATGAACAGCCGGCAGCCCAGACGGTTAAGACCGGAGCAGAGCTGGATGCGCTGATTGCAGAGGTAGAAGGATTCCGGCAAGAAGCATATTCCATTGAAACCTGGAGAATATTCAGCGCTGCACTTTTAAGTGCAAAGTCAGTAAATAAAAATGCGGTCCAGGCGGTTTCAAACCGTTATTTATCACTGGAAGCCGCTGCAAAGGATCTATCCAACTATGTGCGCTTCCATGCAGATAAAAATGTAAGCGTCAGCGGGGATGTAAAAGATGATATGTATCGGATCGGTTCAGAGGTTACCGTCCAGGCAAAAGACCTTGCGGGGAAGACCTTTAGCAGATGGGATGTCAGCGGTTTCGAACTGACAGAGGAGCAGAAAGTATCAAAAGAGTTTACATTTACAGTTCCGCGAAACAGAGGCAGTATAGTACCGGTTTATGCAGAAAATGAGTACTACAAGGTTACAGCAGGGACAAATGTCAGAATCGACAATGCAGCAGCAAACAGCCTATATCAGGCTGGTACAACGGTAAAAGCAACGGTGGAAATTCCACAGGGTAAAGAATTTATCGGATGGGACGTAAAAGGAATCACTTTAACTGAGGCGGAAAAAATGGCAGTTACCATTTCTTTTGTAATGCCGGAGAGTGAAGTCGTATTAAATGCTGTATTTAAAAATATTGTCATCCCGGAAAAACCAAAATATCAGTTAAAAGCAGGAGCAGGCATAAGCATCGCAAATGCTGCAAAAGATCAGATGTATACGGCAGGTACCAGAATCCAGGCAACCGTTTCTGTTCCGGCTGGAAAGGTATTTGTGCAGTGGAAGGTATCCGGGATCTCACTGACAGCTCAGCAGCAGAAGTCAACGGTCATTTCTTTCCTCATGCCCGCTTCGAGTGTCAGCCTGGAAGCAGTATTTGATATTCAGAAAAAGAAACAGACGATTACAGCAAAAGATTTTCAGAAAACAGATGGAGATAAGAGCTTCTATATCAAGGCAAAGGCATCCGGAAAGGGCAAACTGTCTTATAAGTCTGATCACACGAAGGTTGTGAAAGTAGACAGCAAGGGTAAAGTTACTATTAAAGGTACCGGAAAAGCCCAGATTACCATAACGGCAGCAGGTAATTCCAGTTATGATTCCGCAATCAAAAAAATAACCATTTCGGTTGCACCAAAGAAGACTGCGGATGTAAAAGCAGTATCAAAGAAATCCAAAACTTTGAAGCTGACCTGGAAGAAGACAAGAGGTGCAAGCGGCTATCTCATCTCTTACTCCACAGATAAGAAATTTAAAAAGGGAGTAAAAAAGGTTGTGATCAGTTCCGGTAAAACTACATCCAGGACAATTAAGAATCTCAAGGGTAAGAAGACCTGTTATGTAAAAGTCAGAGCATTTAAAACGTCAGGAAAGTCCAGGGTTTATGGAAAATACAGTAAGACTGTTTCTGTCCGCGTTAAAAAATAAAAATAGCATAAGAAATAGATAAAAATACCGCGCTTTTTTTCTGGCGCGGTATTTTTATAAACTAGTGCTAAAATTTTGCATAGCCAAAGGTATATTTTTCCATTATAATGTATTTTATCATCGGGAAATTATCGTCTCAATGCTAGAGCCTGTTTGAAAATTCATTCCTGCCATCTGCACGCCCCACTTAGCGGCATATTTGCCCCGAATTCAGGTTACGTAGCCCGCTACGCGCCCTTCATCCGGGACAAATCTCCCACAAAGTGTGACGCACAGCTGCCAGAAAGCAATTTTCAAACACGCTCTAGTAAGGAGATGATAAAGAGGGATTTTCTAAGATATGGGAGGTAGAAAAAGATGAGATGCAAAGCTATGGTAGCTGATGATGAGTACATAATCCGGAGGGGGATTATCAGTTTTTTACGGAAATATGAAGAAATAGAAGTCGTAGCAGAAGCAGAAGATGGAGAGATGGCATTGGAAATTGCCCAGGAAGAGGACATTGATATTTTCTTTGTAGATATTAATATGCCTTTCTTGAATGGATTGCAGTTTATTGAAAAGTTAAAGGATGTGCAGCAACAGGCGATTATTGTAGTCATTACAGGATACGATGATTTTGAATTTGCCAGGACGGCGCTCCGCCTGGGAGTTTTTGAATATATTCTTAAACCATTGATGGAAGAGCCTTTTGATAATATGATTCAAGAGGTGCTAAAAGAAGTACAGCAGCAGAACAAAGAAGATAAATATCTGAAATGGGCAAAGATGACTTTGCAGCAGAATAAAATACATCTGGTGGATGCTTTCTTAAAGAACTGGCTAGAAGGCAGGCTCTCAGAACAGGAGATAGAGGAACGGATGCAGTATCTGAATATCTGTATTCCAAAAAAGTATGCGGTTACAATAATTCATCTGGAACAGGCTGTGGATAAAGATCTGGGTGAAAGCTGGGATGACGATCTGCTGTCCTATGCGGTTCAGAATATCAGCAATGAGATATTTAACGACCTTAAAAATGTCTCCTCCTGCCAGGTTGAAAACGGTGATCTGGTGGTGATCTCCAGAGATATGGGGGCAGAAGAGCTCAGACGGAAACAGTTAAAATGCATGGAAAGCATTGAGGGCTGTCTGCCGTTAAAAGCAGTTTCCGTACAGGAGACGGGAGAAGGATATGAGAATCTGGTGGCAGTATACAATAAAGCTGCGGAGCAGATGGAATCGGTTAAGGGCGGCTCCAGTGTAATAAAGATTGTGAAACAATACATAGAGGATCATTATAACAGAGAAGAACTGACCCTGCAGGATGTGGCAGATTATACGTATCTGTCTCCCCAGCATTTAAGCAGAATTTTTCGAAAAGAGATGGGTATTACCTTTATTGACTATCTCACAAAAGTCCGGATTCGAAAAGCAATTGACCTGCTTTTCGAAGAAGACCTGAAAATGTATGAAATTGCCGAGAAGGTAGGATACACGACCCAGCACTATTTCAGCAATGTATTTAAGAAAATTACTGGGGTCAGTCCTGCCGAGTACCGCAAGTGTGCACATAAAAGATAAGGTTAGGAGATTACATCGTTTTCGTTTTATTTATATTAGTATATTTTGTATCATATATTTAGCATCCATTTTGATATTTAGCAAATGGATGCTAAAATTTTGCAATTTTATAAAGGAAAATTGCAAAGACCTAAAGGCTGAAATAGAATATAATAGGTTCATAGCAAGGGAAGAACCCAAAGAAAACGGAGGATATTAAAATGAAAAAAAAGCTTGTTAGTGTATTATTATGTGTCAGTATGGTAGCTGCTATGGCAGCAGGATGTGGTTCCAGCAGTACAGGAACGACAGAAGCAAAAACAACAGAAGCAAAGACAACAGAGGCAGCAAAGACAGAAGCACCTGCAACAGAAGCACAGGAAACCGTAAAGGGTTCTGAAGCAGCAAGTGAAGAAGCAAAAGATGACAGTGCAGGCGGAGATAAACTGGTAGTAGGATTTGCACAGATTGGACAGGAATCCGGATGGCGTGATGCAGAAACAGCATCCATTCAATTCTATGCTGGACAAAATGTAGATACAATTGATCTGAAATTTGCAGATGCGCAGCAGAAACAGGAAAACCAGATCAAAGCAATTAAGTCCTTTATTGAGATGGGCGTAGACGTAATCGGACTTGCTCCTGTAGTTGAAACCGGATGGGATGCAGTATTTACAGAGGCTCAGGAAGCTGGGATCCCAATCGTTCTCGTTGACAGAAAGGCAGATGTAGATGAAAGCTTATACTCCACATTCATTGGTTCCGACTTCATTGAAGAAGGAAAAAATGCAGCAATTGAAATGGGCAAATTATTAGGAGAAAAAGGTAAAATCGTAGAGTTAGAAGGAACCGTAGGTGCTTCGGCAGCCAATGACCGTAAAACAGGTTTTGATGAAGAATTGAAAGCTAATCACCCAGATATCGAAATTCTGGAATCCCAGACAGGTGACTTTACAAGAGCAAAAGGGAAAGAAGTTATGGAATCTTTCATTAAGACTTATGGCGAAGAAATCAAAGGCGTATATGCACATAACGATGATATGATGCTTGGCGCAATCGAAGCAATTAAAGAAGCTGGATTTAAACCGGGTGAAGACATTAAAACAGTATCCGTTGATGGCGTAAAAGGTCTCTTTGAAGCTATGGCAGCAGGGGAAGCAAACGTTACTGTTGAATGTAATCCATTACTTGGCGAACAGTTCTTCGATACTTGCCAGAAATTAAAAAATGGTGAAGAAGTTGAAAAATGGGTAAAATCTGAAGAAGGTATCTATCGTCAGGATACGGCGGCAGCAGATTTACCAAATCGCCAATACTAAAAAGATTTTATGATCTTATTAAAATCCGCTCCAGTACGACTGAGAGCGGATTTTGGATAAGGGGGCAGATAAACAGCAGGAATGGAGGAAATGTGATATGGGTAAAGAGGACATCTTACTTCAAATGAATCATATATCAAAGAGCTTTGGTAAAGCAGTAATAGCGCTGAGTGATGTGCAGCTGGAATTAAGAAAAGGGGAAGTTCTTGCACTTTTAGGAGAAAACGGTGCAGGGAAATCCACATTAATTAAGGTATTAACAGGAGTAGAGGAAAGAGACAGCGGAACGGTTTTGATGGAAGGGAAAGAAATCTATCCGAAATCACCGTTAGAGGCGCAGGCAGACGGAATCAGTACAGTATACCAGGAGGTAAACCTCTGTCCGAATTTGTCTGTAGCAGAGAATATTTACATAGGCAGGGAAATAAGAAAAGGCGGCAGAATAGACTGGAAAACGATTAACCAGAAGTCCAAAGAATTAATGAAGAGGTTTGATCTGGATATAGATGTAACGAAAAATCTGGATAATTATTCTGTGGCAATTCAGCAGATGATAGCAATCGCCCGTGCCTGCGATGTATCAGCAAAAGTACTGATACTGGATGAACCGACTTCCAGTTTGTCTACTGTGGAAGTAGAAAAATTGTTTGAAACAATGAAGAAGCTTCGTGAAGAAGGAATGGGAATTATTTTCGTAACACACTTTCTGGATCAGGTGTATGAGATTACAGACCGTATAACGGTTCTTAGAAATGGGGAATATGTAGGAACTTATGAAACAAAGAGCCTGCCAAGAGTAGAACTGGTAGGAAAGATGATTGGTAAAGACTATGCAAAATTAAATCAGACGATGGCAATTTATGAAGAAGAAAATAAATCAGATGAATTATTAATAGATATGGCAGAGGTCACGGGGGCAGGAACAATCCAGGGATTTAATCTGAAGATCAATAAAGGTGAGGTATTGGGGCTCTCCGGACTGCTTGGGAGCGGAAGGTCTGAAACAGCCCGGTTAATATTCGGTGTAGATAATCTGGAAAAAGGAACCCTTGAAATCAAAGGAGAAAAGACAAAGTTAAAGGGAACACTGGACGCAATTCGAAGAGGCATTGCATTCTGTCCGGAGAACCGTAAAACAGAAGGTATTGTAGGTGAACTTACCATCCGTGAGAATATCTGTCTGGCACTTCAGGCAAAACGAGGAATGTTCCACTTTATTTCCAGACAGGAGTCGGAGAAGATAGCAGATGAGTATATTAAGAAGCTGGAAATCAAAACCCCCTCATCGGAACAGCTGATTAAGAACCTCAGCGGAGGTAACCAGCAGAAGGTAATTCTGGCAAGGTGGCTGGCAACAGAGCCGGAACTTCTCATGCTGGATGAGCCGACAAGGGGTATTGATATTGGAACAAAAGCAGAAATACAAAAAATAGTAGTGGATCTGGCAAAACAGGGCATGGCGGTGATCTTCATTTCTTCGGAAATTGATGAGATGACCAGATGCTGCGGCAGAATGGTTATTTTAAGGGATATGAGAAAAGTAACAGAACTCCGGGGCAGCCAGATATCAGAAGAAGCAATTATGCGGTATATAGCTGGAGGTGACAGTCATGAAGAAACTAAATAAAATTTCAAAAAATCAGGCATTTTGGCCCTTTGTGATATTGTTGGCTATCATCCTGTTTAATGGAATCATATCTGGGGGAAGCTTCTTCGAGCTGAAAATAGTCGATGGGCATCTTTATGGAAGAATTATTGATATTATAAGAAACGGCAGTAAACTGATGATCTTATCCATTGGTATGACAATGGTTCTGGCTACCGGAGGAACCGATATCTCGGTTGGTTCGGTTATGGCAATAAGCGGAGCAATTGCTTGCAGTATCGTAAGCGGAAATATTCTTCCGGGAGTTGGAGGAAATGTGGCAATCGCAATTATACTGGCGCTTTTGGCAGGTATGTTATGCGGGCTCTGGAATGGATTTCTGGTTGCAAAGATTCAGATTCAGCCAATTGTAGCAACGATGATATTGATGGTTGCAGGGCGTGGTATCGCACAGCTGGTAACAGAAGGTAGAATTGTAACTGTAAGCTCAGATGCCTATTACTTTATTAACGGTGGATATATTTTTGGTATACCGTTCCCAGTATATTTGGTGGTAATTTTATTAATTATTGTTCTGATTTTTACCAAGAAAACTGCATTTGGACTTTTTCTGGAATCCACCGGATGTAATTCTGTGTCCAGTAAATTTGCCGGAATTAACGTAGATGCAATAAAGCTGGTTGTTTATACCTGCTGCGGTATCTTTGCAGCACTGGCTGGTCTGATTGAAAGTGCCAGTATCAAAGGGGCCGACTGTAACAATGCAGGACTTATGATTGAAATGGATGCAATTCTTGCAGTTGCCATAGGAGGAACATCCTTAAGCGGAGGACGTTTCTCCATCCCGGCAAGTATCGCAGGTGCCCTGATTATCCAGAGTATTACAACAACTGTTTATGCAATGGGAATTGCACCAGAAATAACTCAGGTAGTAAAAGCTATTTTAGTTGTAATCATCTGTCTTTCACAGTCAAAAGAATTTAAAGAGACATTTACAAGAAAGTTCTCTAAGAGAAAGGTGGCGAAGCAGGCATGAGAGAGAAGGCAAAAAAGAGAATAAAAATTAATAATGTTTCGCTGGTAATCACATTTGTGTTGTTTATTGCACTATTTACATTCGGGTCTGTTTCGTATGACCGGTTTTTATCCTTATCTACATTTTTGAACTTATTTAATGATAATGCTTACCTGATTATTGCTTCCATAGGAATCACCTTTGTTTTGCTCACTGGAGGTATTGATATTTCCATCGCTTCCACGATAGCATTTACCTGTGTGTTTTCTGCATTTTTACTTGAAAAAGGGATTCCGGCATTTGTAGTGATTCCGCTGGTTCTTTTTATAGGCGCACTGTTGGGATTCGGGATGGGCTACATTATTCATTTCTTTAAATTACAGCCATTTATAGTAACACTTGCTGGACAGTTTTTGATGAGAGGGCTTTGTGCGGTAATCAGCACCAAATCCATATCCATCTCCAATGAATTTTATAAAAAAATGGCGCTGAGTAAATTGGTAATTGGGAAAGGGAAGATATATTCTTATGTATTTATTGCACTGGTAGTAATTTTAGTAGCTTACTACATATTAAAATTTACAAAGTTCGGCAGAAGTATCTATGCATTAGGCGGTAATGAGCAGTCAGCGGTCCTGATGGGGCTTCCGGTAGCAAAAACAAAAATTGCAGTTTATGCTATCAGCAGCTTCTGTGCGGCACTTGCAGGTGTGGTCTTCAGCTTCTATACATTAGCAGGTTATTCGCTTCAGAACCTGGGGCTGGAACTGGATGCCATATCCTCAGCTGTAATCGGAGGTACACTTCTTACAGGCGGTGTAGGCACGGTAATCGGTACCACCATCGGTGTTTTGATTCAGGGAATTATACAGACGATTGTAACTTATGAGAATTTGAATACATGGTGGACAAAAGTAACAATTGCAGCGCTGTTGTGTGTATTTATTGTTATCCAGAGAATTATATCCATACGTGCTGAAAAACTGAAAGGAAAATAGGATTTTTAGAAGAATCCAATTGCGAAATGACCCGGTCAAAGCTATAATATAAGGACAGGAAATTGACAGAGAGGGGTGAGCGGAATGAACAAGCTTAAGAACAAATTCATGAATATTACAATACGTAGTAAAATGGTCTGGTCTTATATTGTCGCTTCGCTGATCCCTTTTTGCGTGTTCGGAATGATCGGGATCAGCGTATTTACGGGGCAGGCGAAAAAAAGTGTTTCACAGCATGCGGACCAGATGATGAGCCAGGTAAAAACATCTATCGATGTATATGTAAACAGCATTGATAAAATAGCAAATTTTATAATCTGCAGAATGGAAAATACCGATTACGGCTCCATGAAAACAGAGGACAATGTTTTTTGGAAACAGGAAAAGTTAATTTTAGAAAATACCCTGGATGATCTGGCATTCTCTAATAAAGAAATAGCGGGTATCTTTGTTGCCACAGAGAATGATCTATGTACCAATACGGGGATGAGGCGTATCTCACGGGACTCCTTTAAAAATGAGGACTGGTACCGTCAGGCAGCCGCTAACCCTGATGAAATGCAGATTATCAGTAATATAGCCGGCAGAAATATTGCCACCGATAAGAGCTATAGCATCGATGATGTATTCTCCATTGCAAAGGCAATTAAAAATGCAGATACCGGTGAGATTATGGGTGTGCTGCTTCTGGATATTAAACATGATATTATTTCCAAATCCATACAAAATGTCACTATTGGCGATAATGGGTTTGTATTTGTACTGGATAAGGATGACCGCATGGTTTATACCCTGCCCAATAAAGTGACATACCGTATAGATCCTGCATGGCTTACGCCGGAACAGGTACCGGTGGATGCCAGAATAAATGGAGAAAATTATCAGATCCGCTATGAAGAGTCTGAATATACCGGATGGAAGATCGTAGGTGTATTTTCCCTGGATGAAATTATGGGAAGTACCAATGCCATGTTCTATATTTTATCCGGCGGTCTGGCAATGACCTTGATTTTTGTCCTGGTGATATCTTTAAAGATATCCCAGACGATTACCAATCCCATCGTGGAGTTAAAGCTGCTAATGCGTGAAGTGGCGTCCGGCAATCTGGCTGTGCGATTTGAGGGGAACTATAATGATGAGGTAAGCGAACTGGGATATGGGTTTAATCATATGCTGGTTCAGATAGAAAGCCTGGTGGATATGGTCTATGTGGAGCAGAAAAACAAAAGAATGGCTGAGCTGAAGGTCCTTCAGGAGCAGATCAAACCTCATTTTCTCTATAATACACTGGACACCATTAGCTGGATGGCTCGGGAATATCAGGCAGACGATATTGTCAGGCTGGTGGATGCGCTGACCAATATGTTCCGGATCGGGCTGAGTAAAGGAAGAGACTACATTAAAGTGGAACAGGAGATTAAGTACGTGTCCAATTACCTGTATATTCAGAAGATCAGGTATGGTCCAAAGCTGAACTATGAGCTGCTGGTAGATGACAGCCTGGATCAATGCGTGGTTCCGAAACTGATGCTGCAGCCCCTGGTGGAAAATGCTATTTATCACGGCATAAAAACAAAGCGTGGGGAAGGACATCTGACTATAAGGTGTGAAAGTGCGGCTGATAACTGGATGGAATTTACAGTGGAAGATGATGGTGCAGGAATGACACAGGAAAAAGCAGAGCAGATTAATGCATTACTCAATGAACATTCCCAGCTGGAAGAAAATCAGAGCTTTGGCCTCTTCTATATTAAAGAGCGGCTGCGTATCCGATACGGGGATAAATTCTGCGTCAGGGTGACCAGTGAACTGGGAGCCGGAACAAAGGTGATTATCCTGATACCACAGAGTGTGGATCTGCTGGAGGGAGGTAACAGGGATGAAAAATAAGATCATAGCTGCTGCCTCGATATGTGCGGTAATCCTTATTATGTTCCTTGGGCTGCATATTTACAATCAGGGTATTGACGGTGAGGAATACCAGGAAATTGAATATGTAATCGGAGTATCACAGGCGAATATGCGGGAATCCTGGAGACTGGCACTGACCAGTGAAATCGAAGAAGAGGCAAAAAAATATAAGAATATCAGATTAATTATGACGGACGCCACCTCCGATGTGACCAAGCAGGTAAAGGATGTGGAAAAACTCATAGATTTTGGCATTGATCTGTTGATTATATCGCCTTGTGATACCGAAATTATGACATCCATTATCAGCGGAGTTTACCATAAGGAAATTCCCGTTATTGTAATGGACAGAGGGATAGAGGGATTTGACTATTCCTTATTTATCGGACCGGATAATGAGCAGATTGGCAGGAGAGCAGGCGAAGGTGTACTGAGGCTGCTGAAAGATGAAGAAGGAAAAGTTCTGGAGATCTCTCAAAGTGAGGATTCTCTGCCAAGCCAGAACAGGAGTAAGGGATTCGATTCTATTATCTCCCGGTATCCCAAAATTGAAAAAAGCGTATGCAGGATAGAATCAGGGTCAAAAGACGATGCGGAAGATACCATGCTTGCCATGGGTGAACATCTGAAGGATTATGACGTGATTTTTGCCCATAACGACTATATGGCGTTAGGGGCTTATCAGGCGATGGATAAAATCGGGGCGGAGGCCAAAATTGTGGGAATAGATGGGTTCCTAGGAGAAAATGAGGGGATTGACCTGATCTCCCAGGGAAAAATCGAAGAGACCATCACGTGTCCAAGTGGAGGAAAAGAGGCCATACAATATGCGCTTGACATATTAAAACAGGCGAGCGGAGTGCCTAAACAAGTTATTTTAAGAAGCCATGTTGTTACAAAGGACAATGTTGAGGAATATGTAGCAGGATTAAACGAGACTTATCAAAAGCCGGATAAAATTATCGATGTGGGATATGCCCAGGTTGGAATGGAAAGCGCATGGAGGAAGGCAAATACGGAATCTATAAAAGAAGCGGCGAAGGATTTCGGAATGAATCTGATCTTTGAGGATGCCGACCAATCACAGCAAAAACAGATCGAAGCAATCCGTAAATTTATCAGAATGAATGTTGATGTGATTGTGGTATCTCCCGTTGTTGACAGCGGCTGGGATGAGATTCTGAAGGAAACAAAGGCTGCGGGAATACCGGTATTGGCTTCTGACCGGAAAATATCAGTAGAAAATGATGACTGGGTTATGACTTACATAGGCTCCGATTTCCTGGAGGAGGGAAGAAGGGCAATGCGCTGGATTCGGGATAATGTCCCGGCTGTTAAAGACTGCATGAAAATCATGGAACTGCAGGGCAACGAAGGAGCATCCCCTACCGAGGAACGCAAGCAGGGATTCGAAGAAGTCCTGAAAGAAAATGAGAAGTACAAAATCGTACATTCGGAATATGGTGATTTTACAATAGAAGGCGGAAGAAATATCATTAAAAATTATCTGGCTGCTCATGACTGGGATATTGATATCATCTATGCCCAGAACGATGATATGGCAATAGGGGCGATAGAAGAACTTGAGAAAAACGGAATAGCTCCAGGAGTTGATGTGAAAATTGTATCAGTAGATGGAACCAGGGAAGCCTTTGAGGCAATGATAGACGGTAAATTAAACTGTGCAGTGGAATGTAATCCGCTCCTTGGACCGCAGCTAATGAAAGCGATCCAGGATCTTGCAGCAGGAAAGGAATTGCCTCTGCGGATCATCACGGAGGAGAAATGGTATGATCAGAGTATGGCAAAAGAATATCTCAGAAGCAGAACTTATTAACTGAACTTTCTGCTACAGCATCGGATGCTGTTTATATTCAATAACGCAGTTACGACCATTCTTTTTTGCTTCATAAAGTGCCTGGTCGGCACGGAAAATGAAATGTTCCATATCGGTCTCTTTCATTGGAGATTCCTGATATAATCCGATACTGATGGTCATATCTCTTTTAGGGACGATTGCGGTATGGTACATTCCCTGTTCTACGGCACTCCGAATCAGTTCGGCTTTTGCGTTTGCGTCACGGGAGGAATCGCCAAAGAGGAAGATCAGGAATTCCTCCCCGCCGTATCGGATCACACAGGCATCGTTGTCCTGAGTTTCCCTTGTAAACAGCTGGGAGATAGCAGCAAGGCAGTTGTCTCCCGCCTGATGGCCATAGGTATCATTGTATTGTTTGAAGAAATCTATATCAATCATCATGCATGCAGCACTGTGGTGATCTTCCTGATGCTTCCGGAAAATATTTTTCACGGTATCATCCAGATATCTGCGGTTATATAATCCGGTAAGTTTATCTGTCAGAACTTCCTGGTGAAGCTGTGCATTAATATCATTGATCTGATTATACTGCTCTGTTATGATGATCTGGTCGTATTCCTTCATAATCCTGTTTCGATAAAAAATAGTTGAGATGGCAATTGCCAATACAGTGGTAAACAAACTGTTCATCAGGTTGTTAAAGGACTGGTCAGCGCCATGAGGATCCGGAAAATAAGGAAGCAGATAATTGAGCAGAAGAAAGTTTCCGCCCATAATCAGGATATTATGCCAGGGTTTGGATATGGTTAGTACGGCTGCAGTCAGCATGACGTAGGTGAAGACATTCAGTCCATTTCCCCCAAGCTGGTCATTTAATGTGACTGCTGTACTCCAAAAGCAGAGTAATGTCAAATAAAAGAAGTTTATACGGAAATAAGAACGATAATTAGGAGTTTGCCTTTTCACGAGGTTTATATTTATAATCATAACTGCCAGAGTAATCGCAGCCAGGATAACATACATGCTGAAATAAGCGGTTCTCCTGGGCTTAAAAAAAGGTCCTCCCGGTCGCAGAGAGATAGAGAGCATCATAATAACCTGAAAAATGGTAATCAGGCACTGGAAGGCGATAAGTGACTTTTTCGTATTTTGGAACAGGCGTATTTTAATCGGTTCCTCGTAGGATTTTTCCAATGGAAAATCCAGATATTTTTTCAATTCTATCATATAAATCCTTCCTCTTATAAAAAACAATTTATACTTATTATATATAAAATGGGATATGATTTCAAGCAGCCCTTGCATATAACTTATTAAGATTTTTTAAACAATTCAACAAAGTATACGCAAATTTTAACATTTATGATATTATGTTGGAAAAGA
This sequence comes from uncultured Robinsoniella sp., assembly GCA_900540475.1. GTDB lineage: Bacteria > Bacillota > Clostridia > Lachnospirales > Lachnospiraceae > Robinsoniella. The sequence continues at coordinate 92,010 of UQGG01000007.1, forward strand.
TATGAATATTTCTGCTGCAAATGATGGTAAATAATAAAATGGAGGATTGTAAATGCAGATAAAATGGTTGGGACAGGCTGGGTACGAATTGAAAGAGGGGAATTTTACGATTTTAATTGATCCGTATTTTTCGGATCTGGTAGAAAAAGAGGAAGGATTAAAGCGGCTGGTTCCGGCACCGGCTGCCTGTAAAGATGTAAAGGCAGATGTGATTTTATATACACATGATCATATTGACCATTTGGATTCTGATCTGGTCAAGGCCATGAAAAATGGTTCTACTATATTTGCGGGTCCAAAGAGCGGATATCAAATATTAAAAGCCTGCGGGGTTTTGGATGAGAATATCCACTGCATGAACAGGGGTGAGCATTTTAAATATGGGAGTTTTGATCTGGAAGCGGTTTTTGCGGAGCATACACAGGACAGTCAGGGATATGTGCTTCATTATCACGGACGGGATTATTACTTTACTGGTGACAGTCTTTTGACACCGGAGGTAGGATATTATGAAAATAAAGAGCTGATTAAAGCAGATGTCATCTTTGTCTGTATCAACGGAAAGCTTGGAAATATGTCTGTAGATGAAGCCGTTACACTGACGAAAAGGGTAGAGGCGGAAACCGGTATACCAAATCACTATGGTATGTTCGCGCAGAATACGGAAGATCCCATGAAATATGTAAACGGATTAAAGGGCAGCAGCTGCCGCACTGTGGTTATGGAAAAGGGCAGGGCATATCATCTTGAAAAGTTATAAATTCCCATCCCGGAATTGGGTAGGCGTCATGCCTTCCTGCTTTTTAAAAGTAATACAAAAACTGTTTTCACTTTGGAAGCCACAGGCGAATCCGATTTCTTTAATGGAACGCCCGGTGGTGCGCAGATAAAATTTAGCCGAGTTGATTCTCATTGCTGTTAAATAGCTATGGGGAGTCAGCCCGGTTTCTTTTTTAAATTCCCGGATAAAATAGTAGGGGCTTAAAGCTGCTTTTTCAGCCAGTTCCTCTACGGAAATTGCTTCCTGATAGTGCTGGCGGATATATGCGGTAGCCAATTCCACGGGAGAAATTTCTGCCCCAGGACGAGGATTCGCCGGAGTTGATTCCTCAGATATAAGAATGGATGTCAGTATGTCTGTAATATATTTGGACATCTGGATTTCTTTGCATACTCGTTCACAGGAAAAGCTGTCTAAGATGGCATTTACAGGCAGAAGTGTCTCTGAAAATGATTCCTGGGAAAGATGAAAGATGTGGGGGTACTTATTCTGAATTAAATTAAAATAATGTCTTGCAGTCATTCCGTCAAAATGTATCCAGTAAAACTCCCAGGAATTTCTGGAACCATATGCATGAGGCTTATAGCAGTCAATTACGGTAAGCTCTCCGGCATGAATGGTGTGTGTTGTCCCATCTATTTCCATATATCCTGTGCCGCGAACCACCAGAATGGCAAGGAAGCTGTCGAAACTGCTCCTGCGGACCTGATAGGTATGGTCGCAGTAAAAATGACCGATACATAATGGATATAAAAAACCATTTGCAGCAGTGGACGAAGGAGTATGAAAATAGATTTGTGATGCCGGGAGCAGTCCGGATGAAATGTCTGTCATATGAATCCTCCAAAAGCAGGTGTTAAATAATGATAAGATAGTTTCAGTATAAATTACACCCGTAATAAAGTCAAATATAGATTGTTATTTACCGCAATTTTTTTATATAAAAGGGCAATTCCCTGTAATGCGAAAATGTGATATTTAGGATATGATGGTTGCATATCAAACAATTAGAAATCACAGGGGGTCATACAAATGGATTATAGAATTTTCGATCAAGACAGAATAATATTAAGAGAACTGGCTAAGAAACAGCAGGAATATGCCAATCAGGCGAGCAACTTACAGAGGATAGAAAAGTGGTACAGGCACAATGCACTTCAGGGAGACAGTCCCATGATACATTTGGAAATGTGGACTTTTTCCCAGGAGATCCTGCCCCAGAGGCTGAAATGCGAAGGGCGTTTTGCAAGAGAAATTGAATCCGGTATCTACTGCAATTTTTTAAATCAGGAGTTATTTGACGACGACAGAGTAACACCGGATTATTTTGGGATGAATTACGATACCTATTTTGAATTGTTCGGCATTAATGTTCAGATTGACCATACAAAGGCTGAAGACGGACAGGAAAGTCTGGGGCATCATTTTGTATCTGCAATCGAAGATCTGGAAGACGATTATGAGAAACTGAAGCCATCCAGATTTGGTGTGGATTTGGAGCATACGGAACAGAAAAGAAAGGTAGTAGAGGATGCCATCGGTGACATACTCCCGGTAAAAATGAAAATGGACTGCTTATACAGTGTACCCACCCAGATGCTGGTTCATTTTATGAGTATGGAAAATATGATGTTTAACATTTACGATTATCCGGAACTTTTTAAAGAAATGATGAACCGGATTGCTGATGACACCATTTCCTATTACCGTTTTCTGGAGGAAAAGAAAGCAATTCTGCCTACAACGGGATTTGAGGGCGTTGGACAGGGGAGCTGGAGCTTTACCAAAGAATTGCCAGGGGATGAAGAGTTTGCAAAGCGCCCATTTACCACCAGGGACGTATGGGGATTCATGGATTCCCAGGAAACAGTAGGGATTTCTCCTGAAATGTATGAAGAGTTCATCTTCCCCTGCTATCAGAAGATATCACAGCAGTATGGAATGCTCTCTTATGGCTGCTGCGAGCCGGTTGACCCTATCTGGGACAGCTGTATCAGCAAACTGGAGAACCTGCGCAAGGTATCTATTTCCCCGTGGTGTAATGAAGAATTTATGGGAGAACGCCTGCGGGGAAGTAATATTATATTCCACCGCAAGCCAAGCCCGAACTTCCTGGGCGTAGGCGCAAATCTGGATGAAGAGGCATTCCGCCAGCATATCCGTAAGAGCCTGCTGGCAGCCAGCGGATGTGAAATGGAGATTACCCAGAGGGATGTGTATACGATTAATCACGACGAGAAGAAGGCGAGAAGGTATGTGGAGATAATCCGCCAGGAGATAGCGGATAATTGGAAACGATGAGTATAGAACACGTCTGGGTTATTACTTAGATAGTTTTTAATAAAATATTTGTCCTGTGGGACGATACAGCTGAGGCTGTCGCGCTAATTACTTAGTGCGACAGCCTCCTTCTTGCTATTTAAGTTTTAAGCATTGTGTTTGACGGCTTATTATGATTTTGTATAATCTGCTGAAAATGATAGCTATTGTATTCTAATTACAGATATTATATGATGAGAATGAATATTGTATCTGAGTATGTTTCAAAATTATTTCCTGCCAATCCCATGCCGGCTTTTGGTAATTTTAGTACCTAATTCAGGTTACGCAGCCTGCTGTGCTCCTTTCGTTCGGGAAAAACTCATGTAAACTGCGACGCATGACTGTCAGAAAGCAATCTTAAAACACGCTCTAATCAAAAACACAAATCTGTACTTTGGGGGAAGGACATATGAGGTATTTGAAAAAGCTGCATAGTTTATTCAGGCGTAATCTCCAGGTTAAGATTGCGCTCATTTATCTGGTGCTGGTTTTGATACCGGTAGTTGTATTTGGAATTATCAATACGAGAATTGTTACAAAGGAAATGGAAGAACTGTTAACGGTAAATACCACGGAGGTCATCAAAAAGCAACTGGATGCATTAGATAATTTATTTACCAGAACCAATGAAGTTGCCGTGCAGCTAATGTTGAATCCCGAAATTAAATCCAGATTGTCCGATTTTGACGGAACAATGGATAAAGAGGGCGTGAGCCGGTACAATTACATTAATAATGAGCTTAATAAAATTATGATACAGAGGACGGAATATTCTAATATAACGATTATTCCATCCAATGCGAAGAATTTTAAGGAAAAGGATAAGCAGCCGCTGATCTCGGTCCGCTATGCCGGAAATCCGGAGCTGGTGTCCCGGACGAACTGGTTTCGAAAAGCTTCTTATACATTTGATGTGCCTGCCTTTGTTCAGCAGGACAAGCTCAATCAGGATGGCACCAGAGCGGGGGAGAAAAATCCGGATTCAGTTATGGTATATGCATTTAAAAACCTGAGTACGAACAAAAAGCTGGGGACGGTATGTATTACCGTCTCTCATACCCAGATTAAGAAAATAGTATCCTCTTTTGATAAATCCATGCAGTATTCTCAAATTGTTTCAGACCAGGATGGGAATATTATCGTGGATAATTCGTTGGATACTCAGGTCAAAGAGTATCTGAAGCGCAGAAGTGTGATTGAACAGGGATTGAGTACAAAGAACCTGGTATCTAAGTCGGTGGAAATCGATGGCAGGAACTATCTGATTGTGGGAGGGCAGTCGGAAGTTTCCAAGTTCTCCATTCAGTATGCAATTCCGGGAGAACTGATCTTTCAGAATATTTACCGCATTAAAAATATCAATATGGGAATCTGTATTCTCTGCTTCTTATTTTCCCTCCTGGTGATTTTTATTATCTTTAAAAAAATTCTGATACCCATCAAGGAACTGCAGAAGAAGATGGTTCAGGTGGAGAATGGGGATTTGAATGTCTGGGCGAAGGTGAAAGGGGATAACGAGGTAGAACGGCTGGCTGGTAATTTTAATCACATGGTCCAGAGTATTGCAAAACAGAATAAGCAGATTATTGATAGTGAGAAGAAAAAGAGGGAGTATGAAATTATGGCGCTGCAGGCGCAGATCAATCCTCATTTTTTATACAATACCTTAGATTCCATGAAGTGGATTGCCATGACCCAGGGAAACCATACCATTGAAAAAATGTCCAAATCACTGATTTTTCTTCTGCGGAAAACGATTTCCAATAAAGAAGAGTTCGTGACTTTGGGAGCCGAATTAATGGTGGTATCCCACTATGTGGAAATACAAAAGCTCCGGTATTACAATACGTTTGATTATGAGGTAGACCTGCCCGGAGAACTTGAGAATGTGTACATACCCAAGCTGCTTTTACAGCCTTTAGTGGAGAATGCATTATTTCATGGTATATATAATTGCGGCAGAAGAGGTCTTGTGCGGGTTACTGTATCCCGGGAGGGCAGCATTGTCCGTGCCGAAGTATGGGATAACGGCAGAGGAATGGATAAAGAAACGGTTAAAAACGCATATCGAAAACCAAAGGATGAATCATTTTCCGGTATAGGTGTTCATAATGTGGACGAAAGAATTAAGCTTTATTATGGAGAAGGATACGGGCTGGATTTTGTAAGTGAGATCGGGCAATATACCCGGGCAATCATTAAGATGCCATACAGGGTGGCGGAGAAGGGGGAAGAAACAAATGTTTAAAGTATTAATTGCGGATGATGACATGATTGGCAGAGTAGGCATCAAAATGATCGGGAAATGGGAAGATTATGAAATGGAAATTATCGGGGAAGCATCTGATGGCAGACAGGCGCTGGATTTATTTCAACAATACCGCCCCCAACTCATTATAACGGATATTCGTATGCCGGATATGGATGGCATGGAGCTGTTAAAGAGCATACGGCAGACAGACACCAGGGCACGGGTTTTAATGCTTACAAATTATGATGACAAAGAATATATCAAAGAGGCAGTAAGGCTTGGTGCAAATGATTTTATCACCAAAAATGAAATAGACGAAGAAAGTTTTGAAAAAATCCTGAAGCGGGAGCAGGAGGAGCTGAAAAAGGTATTTCAGGACAGGGAAAGGAGCGGGCAGGATGATGAGCTTCTGAAAATGCGTCAGTTTGTAAAGGAACTGCTGGGTATGATTACGGAGGAAACTTATATAGAAAAGGAGTTCTGTAAAATCTTCTTGAAGAATAGCAGTAATGAATTTCGGTCCGCAATGTTCCACATCACATGTAAACGATATGGTAAGGATGGAAAAAGAAAACATACGGCATTGCAGCTGGGGAAATTTTCACAGATTGTTTCCGGTGTCGTGGCTGCCTACCCTCATAGTATCATATCAGAGAATAAGGGGGTATCATTGACCGTATTTTTCTTTGACGAGGGGAATTATATGCAGGATACCCGGTTTCGGGAACTGATCCGTTCGGTAAAAAATGCTCTGACCCTTTATACAGCGGAAGAAATACATATTGGCGTCAGTAAACTGATTGATTGCACACAGGATTTGAAGGACCTGAAGTTTCAGGCGGACAGAGCAGTAATGGGTGCTTCCTTTTTCAGTGAAAATAAGGTGGTGTTTTTTACGGATATGGATGAGCTGGAGTTAAACCAGACTCTGCGCAAGAGGCACATTGGCATGTTAAAGAAAATTTATATGAGTGAGTTAAACTGTCTGGAAGATATCAAGAACATTTGCAGGATGATTCTGGATGACATCGAAAGAGAACAAAACATTGGACTTAAGTGGATGTTCTGCAATGAATTTGCCTCCTGGTATAACCGGATAACAGGGATGATGCATTTAAATGAAAAGCTGCATATCAGAGAATATCTGGATTCGCAATTATTATTAAATGCATTCGATCTGTCTGAATTATCGGGTTATGTCACAAAATACATTCAAAAAATAGAACAATTAAAGCAGGAGGACCAGAGAACAGGAAATTCGGTAATTGATGAGGCATTGTATTATATTAAGATTAATTACGCATCACCTATTTCCCTGTCCGATGTATCTGACTATGTTCATTTGAGCAAAAATTATTTCAGTTCCCTGTTTTCTGAATCAGCAGGAATGACGTTTGTGGACTATCTGACGAATTTCCGAATTCAAAAAGCAGCTGAAATATTGTGCGTAACAGATTACCAGATACAGGACGTGGCTGAATTAACGGGATTTTCCTCTGAGAGATATTTCAGCCAGACCTTTAAAAGCGTAATGGGGATCTCTCCCAGCGATTACCGCAGCCTGGAGCGGTCCGGCTTTCAATCGTAAAATTTCTGACATACCGTATTATTTTGCAGCCCCGGTTTCAGCAGCGGATAATATTAGAGTATTTTCTAATAATTCTGCGTTTCGAAAACAGGGACAGCGGGCTATAATGAGGACATCAGCAAAAGTAATAGAAACAGTAATACACAAAAAGGAGGAAAAAGGATGAAAAGGAAACTGATTAGTGTTCTATTGTCAGCGGCTATGGTGATGTCAGTCATTAGCGGATGCGGAGGAAGCGGACAGGAAACAAAAGGCGCACAGACAGATGGTGGGGAAACAAAAGCTGTGGAAACGACAGAGCAGAGTACTCAGGCGCAGACAGCGGCCAAGGAAACGCAAAGCGATGCAGTAGATACAGAAGATGCGGCAAAGGAGACGGAGAACGCCCAGGATACCGCAGGTAAAGCAGAATATACCGGTGATCCGGTAACGCTGCGTGTTCTGATGTCATCGGGCTGGACGGAGGATGCCATGAAATCCATTGAGCCTGCATTGAATGAAAGCGGAATCTCATTAGAGGTGGAAGCATACGACTGGAACACTTATGAAGGTAAGCAAAGGCTTGCAGGAACTTCAAAGGGCGGTGAATATGATCTTATTTTCTTACCTGGAAATGCTGTCAATATATTTGCAAAAGCCGGCGCACTGGTAGAGCTGAATGACGTGGTGAGCAAGGTGGCAGATAATGAAGATGATTATTACGACTCTGTAAAAAGATTTTCTAAGGTTGATGATAACTGGTATGTTGTCCCCTATTCAGCGGAAGGAATGGTATATTATTACCGGACAGATCTGATGACGGAAGATCAATTACCAAAGACGATTGATGAAATGTATGAGCTTGGCAAATCTATGACGAAAGATGATTTATATGGGCTGGCAATCCCGGCAGGTCCAGGTGAAGCTGCATGTTCCTTCTGGAGTTATTTTCTGTGGTCCTATGGAGGTACGTATTTCGATGACAAATGGAATCCAATGCTGAATACCAAAGAAGCGGTAACTGCAGCAGAAATGTTTGCCAAAATCTGCAAAGACTGTTCCCCTCCGGGAATCACAACCTGGCAGAATGAAGAAACAGTTGCAGCATTTCAGAGCGGACAGCTGGCTGCTATGATTAACTGGCCTGGTTATTGGAACCAAATCAATGACGAATCCCAGAGTAAGGTTGCCGGAAATATTGGAGTTGCACCCGTTCCGGCAGGACCTGTTACAGATTGCCCACGCTTTGGAACCTGGGGCATAGGTGTTACGGCTAACTGCAAAAATGTAGATGCTGCAAAAGTGGTCGTGGAAGAATTTACAAAGAAAGACACACTCAGAGACTGTCTGCAATACACCTCTTCGGCACTTCGCTCCCTAAATGAAGAAGAGGGTTCAGCAAAGATTAATCCGACAATTCCGGCTTCTATTGCACATTTGGACACTGCAGATGAGAGACCGCCGATTCCTGAATTAAATCTTTATGTTCCAGCTGTTGGTGCTGCAATTAACAGTATTGTAGCAGGCAATCCGGCACAGGAAACATTAGATGCCCTGAATGATGAAGTACGCAAGATCATGGAAGATGGCGGCTATTATTGAGCCAGCATGAGGAAACTGCCTGTCAGGGCGTGTAGATCGTAAGTAAAAGGGTCGTTGCAACTGGACTGAAGTCCTCAAATACTTCAGGGTACTACGGGTGCAATGGCCCTTTATTCCGTAGGCAGCGTACCAAATGGCGTGCCTGGGGGGTGTTTGGATGACTAAGGAGGTAGCCCAATGGCTGGTAAAAGAAATCGTAATACAGGAATCAGTCGGTCACATCGGTATGTACCATATTTATTCCTGGGACCTACCATTATATTATTTTTAACTATTTTTATTGTCCCCATTGTATTTGTTGTAGGAAGCAGTTTTACAAACTGGAATCTGCTAAACCCCGCTGCAGGGATTAAATTTAATGGATTTAACAATTATATTGCGCTGTTTCAGGACAGAAATATATGGAATGCATTATACATTACCTTTATTTTTACTGTGATTTCGGTGCCTGTAAGCATGGCGATGGGGCTGGCTTTGGCACTCGTGGTTGAGAATATGTCAAGAGGAAAAAAAGCAGTTGAAACCGTACTGCTGCTGCCCATGATGGTAGCCCCTGTTTCTATCTGCCTTGCATTTAAATTTATGTTTGAACCAACATTCGGTATTGTAAATAAAGTCCTGGCACTGGTGGGTATACAGGGTCCCGGATGGTTTGCAAGTACCTCAACGGCTATGCTTTCTGTCATCATCGTAGAAGTATGGAAAGCAGTTCCGTTTGTATATATTATGATGTATGCCAATTTAAAGACCCTTCCCATCGAACCTTTTGAAGCAGCCAGGGTAGATGGTGGAAATTCATGGCAGATCTTCTGGTACCTGACACTGCCCACATTAAAGCCGTCCCTTTTGGTATTATTAATTATTCGCCTTATGGATGCCATCCGAACTTTTGACATTATTTATGTTCTGACAAAAGGAGGACCTGCAAATTCGACCAAAACCCTGCAGTATATCTGTTATGAGCTGTCATTTCAGGGATTTGCGGTGGGGAAAGGTTCTGCACTTGCAATTATGATTGTGGCAATTATTTTAATCACTGGAGTGAGCCTGATACATTCCATGAATAAAATAAATGAAGAATTATAGGGGGTACTAAATGAAAAGAGCAAAAAGAAATCCATTTAAAATAGCGGGTATGATTTATCTTGTATTTATCCTGGCTTTTATTCTTATTCCATTATTTGTCATGATCTTTGATTCCTTTAAAATGACGGGCGATTTATTAACACCCACTATTAATTTAAATACCCAGCTGACAGTTAATAACTATATATCCGTGTTACAGAAGTCCGGTTTTGGAAAAGCCATTTTAAACAGTTTATTTATCGCCTCGTGTGTGACCGCGCTCACGGTAATTTGCGGAGCTACTGCATCTTACAGCTTTACCAGATTTCACGTATTCGGCAGCAAACAGCTGTCCAACTCGATTTTAATTGCCAGGATGATACCATCCGTTGTATTGGCTATTCCTCTTTATATTGTCAGCCAGAAACTGCAGATGACAGACAGCTATACCATGATTATTCTGGCAATTACCACCTTTGCCCTTCCATTTCAGATATGGATGCTCATAGGATTTTTTGCCCAGATACCCAAGTCTCTGGATGAGGCGGCACGGATAGATGGCTGTAATTATTTTCAGACATTTATACAGATTGTTGTGCCGTCAGCAGCTCCCGGACTGGCTGCCACTGCCATCATGACTTTTTTCTTCTCCTGGAATGAGTTATTCTTTGCATTGGTGTTATGCGGCTCCAGGACGAAAATTGCACCTATGGCAATCATGGAATTTATGGGATACCGGAATTTTGACTGGGGTGCAATCCTGGCGTCCGGAGTGGTATTAATGTTCCCGACTCTGCTGGTTGGAATTGTGTTTAAACGTTATATGACAAGCGGATTAACAGCGGGAGCAATCAAAGGATAGGGGCGATGAATATGAATGGGTCTGTAACAAAACAGGAAAAGGTATATTTGAGAGAAGTGGCAGAGAAACAGCTGGAATATGCGTCCTTGCCGGAGATGAAGGGAAAAGAAGCACTTTGGTATGCCCACAATGCTCTTCAGGGGAAACGCCCCATGGTAGTTATGGAAGAAGAAACTTTTCTGGGGGAACTGATGCCGCCGCTAAGGTGTACCAGTGAACCCGGGAAATGGATGGAGCGTAAATTACTGCAGACAATACTGGCTTTTGAAGTGACCGGTGATGATAAGGTTGTGCCGGATTATTTTACGGTATTTGCGGATATAGAAGTCCTGCCATATAATCTGAAGCTGAAAAGAAAATATGCAAGTGACGGGATTGGTTATCATATCGAGCCGTCGTTTGACAATGTGGAAGAAGGTCTTGGACTGCTGGAAGAATCTGTTTTTACTTTTAGTGCATCTTCGACCAGGGATAAGGTGGATTTGGCAAAGGATATCCTGGATGGAATTCTTCCGGTTAAAATCAAAAATAATATAAATTACTGGGAATTTGGTCTGACTCAGAAAGTGGTCAATCTTATGGGAATGGAAAATATGTTTTGTTCCATGATATCAGAACCAGAAGAATTTCATAAACTGATGGATTTTGTGCTGCAGGATCTGATTCGATTTTTACGATGGCAGGAAGAAAACGGACTTTTATTTCTAAATAATAAAAATGATTATATGGGAAGCGGAAGCTACTGCTTTAATCAGGAGTTGACGGGCAAGAGTGATCAGGTGATTAGCAGGGACACCTGGGGACATTTAAACAGTCAGGAGAGTGTTGGGCTTTCTCCGGAGATGTTTGGGGAGTTTATCCTGCCGTATTATCGTGAGATGGCTAAGGAATTCGGGCTGGTTTATTATGGGTGCTGTGAACCGGTAGATGTGTTCTGGGATGATGGCATCAGCATGATTCCCAATCTGCGAAAGGTCTCCATATCTCCCTGGTGTAATGAAAGCTTTATGGGAGAAAGGCTTCAGAATTCTTCTATAATCTACTCCAGAAAACCTTCTCCGAATTATTTGGGGGTTGAGCGGGAATTTGACAAAGAGTCTTTTCAAAAATATATTAGAGAAACGGTTGAAGCAGCCCGGGGCTGTAAAATAGAATTTATATTCCGGGACATTTACAGGCTCCATGGTAATACTGCGAAAGTGAGAGAGGCAGTAAAGATCGTGAGGGAGCTTACGGCAGATATTTATTGACAGGGGGAAAGGATATGCAGGATTGGGAAAAAATTCAGAAAAGATATGAACAATTTTGGAACAGAGAAAACCATGACAGGCCGCTTGTGTGCATAACTGCACCTAAAAACAGAGAAAGTGTGTATAGAGATAAAAAAGACCGCCCGCTTATGGAACGCTGGTGTGATATAGATTATATGCTTGCCAGGACGAATCATGATATTGAAAATACCTATTACGGCTGTGAAGCTTATCCTATGGCATTTCCGGATCTTGGACCGGATCAGTTTGCGGCTTTTTATGGTACGCCCATTACTTTTGGCGAAACCACAAGCTGGGCTGAACATGTTCTGGAAGAAGCAGCTACGGAAGAAATCGGTGAATTAAAAATAGATCGGGATAACTTCTATTATAAAAAACTTATAGAAATGGTTACCGCAATGGTGGAAGACGCCAGAGGGCGCTATTTCGTGGGCATACCGGATCTACACCCGGGAGCGGATGCTCTGGTATCGATGCGAGGACCTCAGCAGCTTTGCATTGATACCCTGGAAGACCCGGATTTTATAAAAAGTAAGATGATGGAATTGTATCATGGTTTTTGCAGCATTTATGATGAAATGTACCGGCTGACTACAAAATATCAGACGGGCAGCAGCAACTGGATGGGAATCTGGCATCCGAATCGCTGGTATGTAACCAGCTGTGACTTCTGCTGTATGATCTCACCGGAGATGTTCGAAGAACTGATCATTCCGGAACTGATGGAGGAACTTCGTTTCCTGGACAGGTCTGTATTCCATCTTGATGGCTGTGGAGCGCTGAAACATCTGGACCGTCTGCTTCACATAAAAGAACTGGATGGTATCCAGTGGGTTTATGGGGCAGGAGCGCCCACAGCATCTCATTGGACAGATACCATAAACAAAATTCAAAATGCGGGGAAATCAGTACATATAGAAGTGCTGCCCGGGGAGCTAAAGTATATGCTTGCACAGGTAAAGCCAGAGGGGATTCTGTTCAAAGTGAATGCATCTTCTGAATCAGAAGCAAGAGAACTGGAGGAATTGGTAGTCAGCATGGAAGAAAACCTTTCCAGACAGAAGTTATAAATATTTTCTCATAGAATAATAATTAAACCGTTACAATCCCAGAAACTGGATATACTCCAATTAATGAAACATCTCATGAAAGGAGTAGAAACCCATGATCAAAATACCGATTACATTCCAGACCCCGGATGACGCAATCCAGTTCGTTAATATTGTCAGCAAATATGATGTAGATGTAGACCTGCGGTATGGACACCATATCGTAGATGCAAAATCGCTGGTGGGAACTCTGGCGCTTAGCTCTGCAAAAAATATTGAAATGATCATTCATGACAATGAATGCATGGAACTGGTACAAGAGGTAGGACCATTTGTAAGCCGCAGATTGATGGCTTCCAGGAATTCACACAGACCGGATCAAGACACAACGGGACGTTAATTCCATACTTCTTTCTACTACAATATATTTTTGGTTAATATCCCTTACAGCCAAAAATGTATCTATGATTCCATAGTAAGAATCTCTTCAAAACAGAAAAAGCTGCTGGCTGGTGCCGGCAGCTTTTTTGGAAGGATTATTTATAAATACTGTCTGGAGTGAAAGCTGACGGTATTCATTAGCCTTCTAATTATTCAAACCGTATCCATGCCTCTTTGGGGAGTGCCAGCTTGCACTCTGCCTCCATGCATTTGATCAGGCCTGCAATAGCGGGGCAGGATGCGTGTCCCGGGAGATGTTCGGATGCATATTCATAAAATGGACCAGTGCCCGGTTTTCCAAGACAGACCTCATAAGCATCAAAGGTATCCCCCAGGTCATCAAACATTTTCAGGATACTGGCGCACCCGGAATCAACTTTTACAGTAACCTCCATCTGATCTTCAGAAGAAGCTTCTATACTGGTGATCAGCCCGCAAACACCTGGATTAATAGTTACTTTTGTCATATGTATACCTCCTTTATAAGTATGTTGTATAGATGATGATCATTTCTACAGACTTAATTATAAGGCGACTCTTGAAAAAAGCATAGACTTTTTATAGATTTTTATTAGTTATTTCATGTTATCAAATTATTCATGCATCTGACGGTATAAATAGCCGGTGGTAAATTCAGCCCAGCTGTAATTTGACATATATTCTCCCGCATAGCTGTTGATGGTACGGACATCTCCGTTCAGGAAGTCATAATAGTCACATTCTATTTTAGAGGTATCTACGGAAATAAAGTTTCGCTTTTTGATCACCACATCTTCCGCTTCGGCACTTTTTAGTGTCTTCATCATGTCACTGACGATTGTCTGGAACTGTTTTTGAAGGGAAATGCTGTATTCCCGGTCTTCCCACAATACGGCACTAAGTTCCGCGGTAGTGGATCCTGCGCCCTTTCGGTCAATCAGATAGGCAAACAGTTCTTTGGATTTGATCCTTGAAAATTCCAGTGGAATATTTCCGTTAAAGACCTCGAAGCTTCCAAAGGTCTGCACACGGATTTTTTTATCCGTTTTTTTAACGATGGGATTACGCAGGGAAGCGATTTCCGAATGAATACTTTCAACAGAGACTGGTTTTAACAGATATCCGCTGGCGTGAAGGGAAAAGGCATCTACTGCATAATCAGGAAATCCGGTAACAAAAATGATGTTAATATCAGGCTGGGTATCTTTAAAACGTTTTGCAAGATCGATCCCATTCAGGCCATACATTTCCACATCCAGAAAGGCAAGATCCACCGGGTGGGATTTTACATATTGCAGTGCATCAAATGGGTCCAGGAAAGGCTGTATTTCGCATTCCGGTTCTGCTTCTCCCAGTATTCTGACTAAGTAGGCAAGTGCTAGTTCTTCATCATCTACGGCTATAATATTCATCTTCAGTCGCTCCTTTGTAAATAGTGATAACAGCTGTAGTTCCCTCTTTGGGGATACTTGTAATGGACAGTTGGCTGCCCCCTTGTGAATTTAAACGGTTTCGCACATTTTCAATGCCAATATGGGTGCGTCCGTCATCATGTTTTTTATATGGGTCAAAGCCAATTCCGTCATCAGAAATGGTGACGATAAAGGCATTTTCAATTTCTCTGGTTGATATGGTTACCGTACCGCCGTTTATTTTTTTGGTAACGCCGTAGCGGACGGAGTTTTCCACCAGGGGCTGGACCGTCAGGGATGGAAGCAGAAATCCATCGGCCTGTATATCATAGATAATTTTCAGCCTGTGTCCAAACCGCAGTTGTTCCAGGGATAAATAATTTTTTATATGATTCAATTCCTTTTCAAACGGTATAGGAGCACTGCTGGAGAGGGAGTCCAGATTCCCCCGCAGGAAACTGGCAAAATCACCCACCGCTTTTTCAGCCCTTATGGGATCAATTGCGCAAAGCTGTTTGATAGCCGTCAGTGAATTATACAGGAAATGAGGCTGTATCTGGCTAAGTGCTATGGATATGCGGCTTTGTGCCAGTTCACTCTCCAGCTGACGGGTCAGGTAGGCATTGTTAATGCTTTTGTTGAGATATTGCACAATGAAAATGAACTGGGTAATCATAAACAGCAGAAATCCTATTATAAACCAAATGTTAAAGGGAAGAATCTGTAAAAAATAATTTAGTACATCTCCTGCGCCTATAAGGCAGAGGCAGCAGGAACGCAGTATAAATTTAGTAGTTTTGTCCGGATTTCGCCTGATTTCATGAAGGAGGCTTAAAAAAGCTATAAAAGCGCTAATACCCAGTAAAATGCACAGAGGAGTTAAGAGCTCATAACCATCTAAAATGCCACAACCCTGTGTCAGGATAAACAATAAAAGAAACCCTGACAGAGAATAGGCAACACCCCTTAGGGGAAACCTGGCAGGTCCATCAATAAAGTTCAGCAGGTACAGAACAAGCAGCAGCGGAGCCAGTGTCAGGCAGATAATATCCAAAATATTGGTGAACAACCCATAGGGAATAACCAGGGAAACCAGGTTGAAATCGATTAATATCCATAAGCCGCTTGCGATTGTAAAAAACGCCAGGTAAAGGGGAGCAGGTGAAATAGGCGTTCTTAAAAACTTCAGCAGAAGCAGTGCACCCAAAAGCATCATACCAAACAGTACAACAAAAAACCCCAGGAATATATTCCCAAAATTTTTCTTAAGGAGAAATTGAAATAATGCTCCCGAGTCTCCTTTATAAATCTGCCGAAAAAAATTATTATATGATATGGAAAGATTATTACTGTAAAAGCTGCTTAATTCTATGGTGATTTCATCCTTTAATGTAATATGGGGGAATGAAACTCCAACCCATATATTACCCGGTGATTTAGCAAAGGAGGGATAAGTCCCTTCCTCTCCATGGTTAAAAAATTCCGTCCCATTGATATAAATCTTCAGGCGGACATTATTCAGACGGAAAAGAAGGCGTTCATTCGCCTGTATTTCCTGGTCAAAATGTCCGGTTAACGTAAGGACAGGTACCTTGGCAGCATTGATATAGGTATCACTGGTCAGTTCCTTTGGAGTTTCCTCTGATGTCGTCCGATAAGTTCCAATGAATTGAATTAGAGTCAGATTTTCGGGCTTTTTATAATTATTTTCTTCCTGAATAGAGTAAACAAGCAGCAAAACGCAAAGAAAGGAAATCGTGCATAAAAGAACGGAAATCGGCAAAGGTAAATGTCGTTTCAAGTTTTGGGCCTCCTCTGAAAAACCGGGTAAATTACTATAATCTAATTGAATAAGTATAAAATCATTACAACACCAACTCTACATCAGCAGGATTATCTGTAAAAATGGAAAGCACGCTTGACATTTATGAAAATAAGGTATATGATAAAAATGTAAAGGAAACTTTCCATAATGAGAAAGGGGCGGTAGGGTGAAAAACAGGTTAGAGGAAATAAGAAAGGAAAGAGGAATCCGTCAGGAACAGCTGGCACAGGATCTGGAAGTTTCCAGACAGACCATCGGATCGCTGGAAAACGGAAGATATAATCCCTCTATTTTACTGGCATTTAAGATTGCTAGATACTTTGAAATGACGATTGAAGATATTTTTATTTATGAGGAGGATTAGACATGGGATATAAAATAGGAAAATATGTTTTATTTACGGTGATTGGTTTTACAATTGGGGTATCGGGAGCTGTATTAGCAAAAGTTTATGGGGATGCAGAAGGCTTCATGGCGGTGCTCCCATACATCATGATTGGTATCGGGGCAGGTGCTTTCGGCCAGAATATTGGAACGGTGTTTACCAACCTCACTTACCGGAAAAATCCGGATGCCGCCAGACAGATTAAGATAGACACAAAGGATGAACGAAATGTCGCTATTAGAAACCAGGCAAAAGGGAAAGCTTATGACTTAATGATCTATGTATTTGGGGTACTCATGCTTGTCTATGCTCTGATGCAGGTAGAACTCTGGGTTACGCTTGCACTGGTGGCAGCATATCTGATTGTAATCTTTGCAAATGTATTCTATATCAGCAGATTCAATAAAAATATGTAAGAGAAAAGCCGGTAAATAACGTGACATCCCAGTATCTGCGTTACAAAAGTTTGCGCTTTATTTTATGATTTCTGATAGATTGTCCCAACAGGCACAGATAGCTGCTTTACAAAAGCTGATATTTGATCTATGATCGGTAGTAGTAAAAGTTTAAAAATATGCTTTGGAGGCTTGTATGGAATATTTTGATATTCGTGATGCAGAGGGAAATGTCACGGGAATAACGAAAGAACGTTCATTGGTGCACAGGGATGGGGATATTCATGGTACTTCCCATGTATGGCTTGTGAGAGAAAATGCAGATGATGGATTTGATCTATTACTGCAAAAGAGAAGCAGGGGGAAAGATTCCTTTCCGGGCTGTTATGATATTTCCTCAGCCGGGCATCTGCCGGCAGGGCAGGACTATCTGGTATCTGCGATACGGGAACTTAAGGAAGAGCTGGGAGTAGAGGCAAATGCAGATGAACTGCACTATATAGGGCGCCATGACGCCTTATTGGAAACGGAGTTTTATGGAAGGCCCTGGAGGAATCATGAGCTGAGTGCTGTTTATGTACTTAGGCGGGATATAAAGCCCGGGGAATTCATACTGCAGACATCGGAAGTGGAATCCGTAAGATGGATTTCTTATCCGGAATGCATGGAGCAGATATTAAGAAAGACGCTGAAGCACTGTATTTATCAGGATGAAATGGAGATGCTGGGCAGATATTTATCGGGACTAAAAGAGGAGGCATAAGCAAAATGGCAAAAGAGCAAAAAACGAATGCAATGCGTATTTTAGAAAAAAATAAAATCCCTTATGAGCTAATCACATATGAATGCGATGAATTTATTGACGGCCTCCATACGGCTGAGAAAACAGGGGCGCCCGTCGAGCAGTCATTTAAGACACTGGTAGCTCAGGGGAAGAGCAGGGACTACTACGTATTTGTTATTCCCATTGCAGAAGAGGTGCAGCTAAAAACCGCTGCGAAGGCTGTGGGTGAAAAATCCGTAGAGATGATCCATGTAAAAGATATCAATAAGATAACCGGATATATCCGGGGAGGCTGCAGTCCCGTAGGGATGAAAAAGCAGTACAGGACAATTATACACAGCAGTGCACAGGAGTATAATGAAATCTATATCAGCGGCGGAAGAATTGGAGCGACGATCAAACTGTCGCCGTTATCCCTGAAGAGCCTTGTAAATGCAGAGTTTGCAGACATTATTGTGTAATATGCTGTGTACGGCTTTTAATCACCATCACAATGGAAAATAGAGAAAGCGTTGCTATTCCCCGGGAGATTCCATCCCTTGAGAAAATAGCAGCGCTTTCTTCACCTCATTAAATTAACCGCCCCCGCCCCGGTATTTCACAAAATAATCTTTGGTGACACGAAATACCGTAGGCGACAGTACCGTGATGGCGATCAGGTTGGGAATAGCCATCAGCCCGTTTAGTGTATCCGATACGCTCCAGACAAAATCCAGCCGTGCCACAGCACCGATGACTATAAAAAAGATATAGATAAACTTATATACAGGCACAACTTTATGACCGAAGAGGTAGATGACCGCCTGTTCCCCAAAATAGGACCAGCTCAGCAGGGTAGCCAGACCAAATAGCAGGATGGAGAAGGAGACAAAGATATCGCCCAGGGAGCCAAAGGTGGAAGCAAAAGCCGCGGATGCAAGCGGCACACCATTTGGAAGGGCGTCTATATAACGGGTGGTCTGGTACATCTGATCCATCTGCATGGCATTTAAGTAAGCGGTCTGGTCATAGACATTGGAGCAGAGAATTGCCAGACCGGTGATGGTACATACTACCATGGTATCTGCGAAAACCTCAAAGATTCCCCACATCCCCTGGATCGCCGGATGATCCACATCTGCAGCTGCGTGGACCATTACAGAACTACCAAGACCCGCCTCATTGGAAAATACGCCTCTGGAAATTCCGGTACGCATGGCGGCGGCAATCCCATATCCGAGAATTCCGCCTCCGGCAGCGCGGAAGTTAAATGCTTCATGAAAAATAGATTCAAAGGCAGCCGGAACATTGCCGATATGGGTCAGAACTACAAGGAGTGCTCCGATAATATAGAGGATGGACATAATGGGAACCAGCTTTTCGCTCACTACGGTGATGCGTCCGATTCCGCCGGTAATAACAAGTCCCGTAACCAGAGCAGCGGCAATGCCGATAAACAGTTTAGGGGTGCCCCAGGAATGGTTCAGGGCATCTGCCATAGAGTTGGACTGAGACATATTGCCCATGCCCAGTGCGGCCCCGATGCAGAAAAGTGAAAAAAAGCAGGCGAGCCATTTGCAGTGGAGCCCCTTTTCCATATAAATCATAGGGCCTCCGCTGTAATGTCCGTCTTTATCTTTATTCCGAAAGCAGACACCAAGCACGGTTTCACCATAATGCGTCATCATGCCAAGGAGTGCGGAAACCCACATCCAGAAAAGTGCACCGGGTCCGCCTGCGGTAATGGCGGTGGCGACTCCGGCGATATTGCCGACGCCCCCTGTGGATGCCAGAGCAGTAGCCATTGCCTGCCAGGGAGAAATCGTTTGTTTTTTCTTGCCGGACTGCAAGCCGGGTTCAGGTGATTTCGGAGGAGGAGATTTTTTAAAACAGGTGAGGATCGTTTCAGAAAACCAGAGCTTAAAATGTCGGAATTGAAAACATCTGGTTCCAATAGTATAGAGAACTCCCACAGCCAGAAAAAATATCAGCATGGGAACTCCCCAGACGAAACGGTTAATTGTATCATTCAGGACAGATATGTAGTTGACCAATGTCTGCATGGCATACCCTTTCATGGGAATTGTTCTTCACATAATACTACGCATGAAAGAAAGATTTATGACAACCCTTTGTAAGAAACCGGGCTGTATGTTATGCCGATCCCATCAGTCTGATTCATTCTGATATGTGGACCATCGAATTGCGGTCCACCCTCAAAGGGGTCGGTTCTGCAAAGCGCCGGACCATCCAGATCTACTTTTGTAATCACATTTTTTCCGGCGGCAAGATGTGCAGCGGCGCTGACAGCGAGCTTGCTTTCAAGCATACAGCCCATCATACACGCAACTCCGTAGATTTCGGCAATGCTGCATATTTTCAAAGCCTGATAGATGCCCGCTGTTTTCATCAGCTTGATATTGAGCATATCAGCTCCGTGCATTTCCAGGAACTGAATGGCATCCCCGGGTGTAAATACACTTTCATCCGCCAGAACAGGTGTGGATGAATGCGCCGTGACATACTGCATGCCATATAAATCATGGGCAGGTACCGGCTGTTCAACCAATTCGATATCCAGTCCCAGATCTTCCATACGGGTTATAATCCTTACAGCTTCCTTAGGAGTCCAGCCCTGGTTGGCATCTACCCGGATGGCAATTCCGGTGCCTGCAGCTAAACGAATCTGCGCAATGCGTTCAACATCCTTCATGCCTTCTTTTCCAACCTTTACTTTCAGGATCTGAAAACCGCGTTTTACAGCGGCAAGGCTGTCCTGTACCATAACATCTATGGGATTGACGCTGATGGTAATGTCTGTCTCAAGCTGGTGTTTGGCACCGCCCAGTATCTGATAGAGGGGACGGTGCAGGCTCCTGGCATAGAGATCGTATACCGCCATATCCACGGCTGCTTTGGCGGAGGAATTATTCAGGATACAGGAATGGAGGGCATGCATGATTTCCTCTATATTTTCCAGGTTCATGCCGGTTATGGCTGGGGCAATAAAATCACGGATGGCGCAGCGGATGGAGCCTTTGGTGTCTCCGGTAATCACTGCAGTAGGCGGCGCTTCTCCATAGCCGGTATCTCCGGTATCCGTATGAACGGCGACAATAATATCATTAACGGAGTTTACGGTGCGCAGTGCAGTCCGAAAGGGAACAACAAGGGGAATATCAGTTTCCAGGATATCAATTTTTGAAATTTTTATAGTGGTCTCCTCCTTTAAAATGATGGGAACTGGATTGGGATACTGTTATAAAATATGAATAGCATTTCACTTCTATTCAGATAATAAGAATGGAAATGTATTTGTAAGATATGACCAAAATTAGAAGATAAAAATTGTAAAATAAGACGAAATGAATATTTTGGATAAAAGAAAGGACAGAAGTCCTATCTAAAAATACGATAAGAGACTATGATCTATTTATCGAGAGACAGCAAAATGTACCTAGTACCTCCCGGCGCAAATACGCCACTATATAGCACCCGCTATCTGCGCCAGCTGCACGTCTGTGAATCTAGCCGTAGCCCGCTACGCCGTCGGTCCACAGACGCACACCTGTCGCAGATATCAGGCACTATATACCGACGTATTTACGCCGGGAGGCACTAGCGTGTTTGGAAATTCAGTTATGGTATATCAACAAATAGTAAAACAAATAGAATGACAAAAAGTAAGAAAGGGCAATATCGCAAAAGGAGTAATTTTAAAGTATACTCCCAAAATTCTCCTCCTGATACGATATGCAAAAGGTAAAAGAATGAAAACGAAAAGAGTGTTTTTAATTGTACTGGACAGTTTCGGAATCGGTGAACTTCCGGATGCAGATAAGTTCCGTGATACAGGGAGCAATACACTTGGCACCATACGTAAATCAAAGGAATATCATACACCGAATCTGGAAAAATTAGGGCTGTTCCAAATTGATGGGGTTGAAAGAGGAAAGTCAGCGGAAAAGCCGATAGGTTCTTATGCAAGAATGGCAGAAGCCTCTATGGGCAAGGATACCACAATCGGACATTGGGAAATCGCCGGCGTGATTTCTCCAGAACCTCTTCCCGTTTATCCAAATGGATTTCCGGAAGAGATTGTGAAGAGATTTGAGGAAGAGACAGGCAGAAAGGTGATCTGCAACCGCCCCTATTCCGGCACAGATGTAATCCGGGACTATGGAAAAGAACATGTAGAAACCGGAGCTTTGATTGTTTATACTTCGGCTGACAGCGTTTTTCAGATTGCGGCACATGAAGATGTGGTTCCATTGAAAGAACTGTATCAGGACTGTGAGATTGCAAGAAAAATGCTCTGCGGAAAACATGGTGTGGGAAGGGTGATTGCAAGACCGTTTGAAGGGACTTATCCGGACTTTAAGCGCACAACAAACCGTCATGACTTTTCACTGCTTCCTCCCAAACAAACGATGCTGGATGTCCTGGAGGAAAAGGGACTTGACACCATAGGCGTTGGTAAGATCTATGATATATTTGCAGGCAGGGGTATCCAGGATACCACAAGTATTGTAAGCAATACAGACGGGATGGAGAAGACAATCGAACTTCAGGACCGGGATTTCAGGGGCATCTGTTTTGTAAATCTGGTGGATTTTGACATGCTTTATGGACATAGAAATGATATTGACGGCTATGCAAAGGCTGCCACGGATTTCGACAGGCAGCTGGAAATCTTTCTGGGCAGAATGAAAGAAGACGACATTTTAATGATCACTGCGGACCATGGCTGTGATCCGGGCACTGCAAGCACCGATCATTCCAGAGAATATACGCCGATGCTGATTTACGGTAAAAACATCAGAGAAAATGTCTCTCTGGGAACGAGAAAAACCTTTGCGGATATCGGGGCGACGGTATTGGATCTGTTCGGAATTGAGAACCGGGTAGACGGAGAAAGTTTTTTAAAGGATGTATGGAGACCGTAACGGCACAGAAAATAAAAAGAGAGGATGGTATGAGAAGAATGGATGACAAAGAGCTGATTCGGGAGGCATATAAAGCCCAGACTTACTCTTATTCCCCTTACTCTGATTTTCAGGTTGGGGCAGCGCTTTTGGGGAAGAGCGGCAGAGTATATACCGGATGTAACATTGAGAATGCATCATATTCGCCGACGAACTGCGCGGAGCGGACGGCATTTTTCAAAGCAGTGTCTGTTGGGGAAAAGGAGTTTGAAAAAATTGTCATAGTAGGGAATAAAAAGGGAGCTTCTCCAGAGGAAAGGGATTATTGCGCACCCTGTGGTGTATGCAGACAGGTGATGGCTGAGTTCTGCAATCCCAAAGAATTTGAGGTACTCCTGGCAAAAAGTAAAACGGATTACCGGACCTATCGGCTGGAAGAATTATTTCCGTTTGGTTTTTCAAAAGAAGATTTATAGGAGCAGGCAAAAACTTATAATTAAACAGGAAAGGAAGCGCCGCAGAGGGGACTGCGGTATGCATGGGTGGGGATATGGCGGAATTTGTTATAGAGATGAACCATATCACAAAGGAATTTGGCAGCTTCACGGCCAATGACGATGTGACATTGCAGCTTAGAAAGGGTGAGATCCACGCGCTGTTAGGAGAAAACGGGGCAGGAAAATCCACACTGATGAGTGTACTTTTCGGGCTTTACCAGCCGGAAAAAGGGCAGATTAAAATGAACGGTAAAGAGGTAAAGATTAATAATCCCAATGATGCAAATGCATTGGGAATCGGAATGGTACACCAGCATTTTAAGCTGGTACATAATTTTACGGTATTGGAAAGTATTATCCTGGGCAGGGAAACTTTAAAAAACGGCTTTCTGAAAATGGATGATGCCAGGAAAAAAGTAATGGAATTAAGTGAACGCTATCACTTTAAAATAGATCCGGATGCGCAGATTGCAGATATTACGGTAGGCATGCAGCAGCGTGTGGAAATTCTGAAAATGCTGTATTGCGATAATGAAGTTTTAATCTTTGATGAACCAACTGCGGTTCTGACGCCCCAGGAAATTGATGAGTTGATGAAGGTGATGAAACAGCTGGTAAAGGAAGGGAAATCCCTGATATTTATTACTCATAAATTAAACGAGATCAAAGCGGTAGCAGACCGCTGCAGCGTACTGCGCAAGGGAAAATATATCGGTACCATTGATGTAAAGGATACTACCAAAGAAGAAATGTCCGAGATGATGGTAGGTCGTAAAGTAAACTTAAATGTGGAGAAAAAGCTGCAGGATCCGGGAGATGCGGTACTTGAGGTGAAGAACCTTACCATTAAATCCGCAAATTCCCAGAAGCATATTGTAAATGATGTTTCCTTTCAGGTGCGTAAAGGCGAAATTGTCTGTATTGCAGGAATTGATGGTAACGGGCAGTCGGAACTGGTCTATGGCATAACGGGATTAATGCCCCTGGACGAAGGAAGCGTTTCCTTAAACGGAAAGGATATCACCAAAGAGAGTATCCGGAAGAAATGTCAGGACGGGATGGCGCATATACCGGAGGACCGGCACAAACATGGTTTGGTACTGGACTATGATTTACAGGAGAATCTGGTGCTCCAGTCCTACTATACACCCCGGTTCCAGAATCATGGTTTCCTGAAATTCCAGGCAATCCGTGAATATGCGAAAAAGCTGATCACTCAATTTGATATCCGGTGCGGACAGGGGGAAGAGTCCATTGTACGGGGTATGTCTGGCGGAAACCAGCAGAAAGCAGTTATCGCCAGGGAACTGGACCGGGATCCGGACATTGTGGTAACGGTACAGCCGGTCCGCGGACTGGATGTAGGTGCCATCGAATATATACACAAACAGCTGGTAGCACAGCGGGATAAGGGGAAAGCAGTTCTCCTGGTATCTCTGGAATTAGATGAAGTAATGCAGTTAAGTGACCGGATACTGGTAATGTACGAGGGGGAAATTGTTGCAGATGTTAAGCCGGAAGAAGTCACTGTGCAGGAATTAGGCCTTTACATGGCAGGAACGAAAAGGAGCGCAGGTTATGAAAGAAAAGCTTAAAAATAAAAAAGAGCGGAAAGGGCTGCTTAATTTCTCGGCTTCCCTGGTTGCAATTGTTGCCGGACTGGCTGTAGGACTGATTATTCTGCTCTTTAGCAATTCGTCGGAGGCGCTGGATGGCTTCTCTATGATTTTAAAGGGGGGATTTACCTCCGGTTCTTATGGGGTAGGACAGATGCTGTATATTGCAACTCCCATTATTATGACCGGTCTGTCAGTTGGGTTTGCTTTTAAGACCGGACTGTTTAATATCGGGGCTTCGGGACAGTTTACCATGGGTGCTTTTGCAGCGGTATATATTGGCGTGAAATGGACCTGGCTTCCAGGGGGGATACACTGGATCGTGGCAATCCTGGGCGCCGCACTGTTTGGTGCTTTATGGGGAATGATACCCGGACTTTTAAAAGCGTTCCGGAATGTAAATGAGGTCATCGCATCCATCATGACAAACTATATCGGGATGTATCTGGTGAATATGCTGGTAGCCGGGACGATTTATGACCAGATTAAAAACCAGTCTCTGCCGGTAGCGGCATCCGCCACCATTCCAAAGGCGGGTCTGGACCGTATGTTTCCCGAGGCAAATATGAACATTGGAATCCTGATTGCGATTCTGCTTGTCATCGTCATTTACATACTAATAAATAAGACAACCTTTGGATATGAGCTAAAAGCGTGCGGACTGAGCCCACAGGCAAGTAAATATGCAGGAATTAATGAAAAAAGGAACATTGTCCTTTCTATGGCAATTGCAGGTGCCCTTGCAGGAATCGGCGGAGCACTGATGTATCTGGCAGATGTGGGAAAATGTATCCAGGTTCTGGATGTTATTTCGCCCGAAGGCTTCAGCGGTATTTCCGTAGCGCTGCTTGGTATTTCCAATCCGATCGGTATCCTTTTTGCAGGTTTGTTTATCGGGCATATCACAGTTGGCGGCGACAATCTTCAGCTGCTGAGCTTTGCACCGGAAGTAATTGACATTATTATATCCGTCATTATTTATTTTGGAGCATTTGCTTTACTGTTTAAAAATGTTATTATAAAATTCATAAGCAGGAGAAGAAGGGAGGCTGAAAAATCATGAATATTCTTTATTTTGTAGTTCAGCAGACCATGTTTTTTGCCATACCGCTGCTGGTAGTGGCACTGGGCGCCATGTTTGCAGAGCGAAGCGGTGTCATCAATATCGCAATGGAAGGGATTATGGTTATGGGAGCCTTCGCCGGTATCCTGTTTATCAATACCTTTGAAAATACGTTAAGCGGGCAGTCCTTTATGATTCTGGCAATCCTGATATCCGGCATTGCAGGCGGTGTGTTCTCTCTGCTACATGCTTTTGCTTCTGTGAATCTGAAAGCAGATCAGACCATAAGCGGTACCGCACTGAACCTTTTTGCACCGGCATTTGCAATATTTGTAGCCAGAATGGTACAGGGAAAGCAGCAGATTTCTTTTCTGGATACGTTCCATATTAAAAAGATACCGCTTCTGGGTGATATTCCCGTACTTGGAGATATGTTTTTTAAACATACATATCTGACAACATTTTTGGGGATTCTCATATTAATCGCTGCCGCAATTGTGATTAATAAAACGAAATTCGGACTTCGGCTGCGTGCTTGCGGGGAAAATCCCCAGGCGGCTGATTCGGTAGGTATTAATGTATATAAGATCCGCTATGCAGGTGTTATTATTTCCGGTGTCCTGGGAGGAATCGGCGGGCTGGCATTCGTGGTGCCCACCTCTACTAATTTCAGCGCAAGTGTGGCGGGATACGGCTTCCTGGCAATTGCAGTGCTGATTTTTGGACAATGGAGAGTGGGAAGAATCTTCGGAGC
This sequence comes from uncultured Robinsoniella sp., assembly GCA_900540475.1. Classification (GTDB taxonomy): domain Bacteria; phylum Bacillota; class Clostridia; order Lachnospirales; family Lachnospiraceae; genus Robinsoniella. The sequence continues at coordinate 118,835 of UQGG01000007.1, forward strand.
GGCAGTATTTTTCGGAATCATGAAGACCCTTTCCAGCACCTATTCCGGAATTCCGGTATTAAAGGATCTTCCGCTGCCGGATGGATTGTATAAAATGATTCCTTATGTGGCGACACTTGTAGTACTGGCATTCCTGTCCAAAAATTCTCAGGCTCCTAAGGCAGAGGGAATTCCTTATGATAAGGGAAGCAGGTAAAATAAATAATAGAAGGCGCATTAAGCGCCAATGGAGGAAAATATGAGCGAATTAAATGTATTAAATTATGTAGACCACACCCAGTTAAAGGCATTTGCAACCTGGGCAGATATTCAGAAATTATGTGAGGAGGCAGTCACATACCATACGGCGTCTGTATGCATACCGCCCTGCTATGTAAAAAGGGTTAAAGAAACATATGGGGACCGGATTAATATCTGCACCGTAATTGGATTCCCACTGGGCTACAGCGTAACGGAGGCTAAAGCAGAAGAAATCCGCCAGGCAAAGAAAGACGGCGCCAGTGAATTTGATATGGTTGTAAATATCAGTGATGTAAAAAACGGGGATTTTGATAAGGTGGAAAAAGAGATTGCGGCATTGAAAAAAGAAGCCGGAGATTTTATTTTAAAGGTTATCATCGAAACCTGTTATCTGGATGAAGCAGAAAAAACAGCATTATGTAAAGCGGTAACAAATGCCAAAGCAGACTTTATCAAAACCAGTACCGGATTTGGAACAGCTGGAGCAACACTTGAGGATATCCGCCTGTTTAAGCGGGAAATCGGGGAAAATGTTAAAATCAAAGCAGCCGGCGGCGTCAGAACCATTGAAGACATGGAAGCATTTATCAAAGAGGGATGCAGCCGTATCGGAACCAGCTCCGCAGTTGAATTGTTAAAGGGCAGGTCAGCAAAAGAATATTAGGAGAATGGGATATGAAGAAAAAATGTATTGCATTTCTGATAACAGCGGCCATGGTATTCACTATGGCGGGCTGTCAGAAGGGTGGGGAAGAGGAATCTTCGGAATCAAATAAAAAATATGAAGTGGCATTATCCATGGATGTGGGGTCCATCGATGACCGTTCCTTTAACCAGGGTTCCTGGGAGGGGGTTCAGGCATATGCCAAAGAACACAATCTAACCAGCAAATACTATGAACCTACGGAAAAGTCCGATGATGCCTATACGAAATCACTGGAGCTTGCAGTAAAAGGCGGAGCCAAAATTGTGGTATGCCCCGGTTATCTCTATGAGGTTCCGGTTTATAACATGCAGAAAAAATATCCGGATGTAAAATTTGTGATTCTGGATGGCTCGCCCCATGACGGAAATGGGAACAGCGAGATAATGGACAATACCCATTCGATTTTTTATGCTGAAGAACAGGCGGGGTTCCTTGCCGGATATGCAGCAGTGATGGATGGAAACCGAAAGCTGGGTTTTATGGGGGGAATTGCAGTACCCGCAGTAATCCGTTTTGGTTATGGTTTTATACAGGGAGCAGATTATGCAGGAAAGCAATTAGGGCTTTCTAAGGGTGATCTGGAGATGAAATATACATATGTAGGTAACTTCGATGCGACGCCGGACAATATGTCGAAAGCAGCGGCGTGGTATAATGAGGGTACGGATACTATATTTGCCTGCGGCGGCGGAGTAGGAAATTCCGTGATGAAGGCAGCAATGTTCGTAGATAAGACCGTAATCGGGGTAGACGTTGACCAGTCCGGTGAATCGGATACCGTTATTACTTCTGCAGTGAAGAATTTGCAGAAGTCCGTATATGATGTACTGGACAGCTTTTATAAAGGGAAGTTTGAAGGCGGAGTATCAGTTGTACTGGGCTCAGAGTCAGGAAATGTGCTGCTGCCTATGAAGAATTCAAAGTTTAAGACTTTTTCACAGGCAGACTATGATGAAATTTACCAAATGATCGTGGATGGAAAGATACAGATTCATAAGGATGACGTGGCACAGGATGCAAAGGGTGTGCCCACTGAGATTGTGGTAACGGAATTGATCAAGTAACAGGGTTCATAAAGTACCAGGATTCATGATTTGGAAAGGAGGATTGCCATGCTGCGACAGGATTCTATGGAACAGCTGCTGTCCCTGATTGAAAGTCTGGGGAGACAGGAACGGGAATATCTGGAGGATTATCTGGCAGAAGCACCGCTCTGGCTGATGCAGTCATTTCAGATACAGAAACTACCCAGGGGAACTATTTTTATCCGCGAGGAAGAAGAAGTAAATATGATTTACATTCTGGCTAAGGGAACTGTCCGCGCCGTGGATCACAGGGTTTTGGGAATTGCCTATGATTATATGCGGTTTGAACCCATTAAAGTCTTTGGCACCATGGAAATCCTTCTGGATAGGGAAACATATGAAACTACGCTCTCCACCGTTACGGAGTGCACCATGCTGGTAATATCCAGGCATAAATTTGAAAAATGGTTAAGAAGTGACCGCCATGTGCTGCTTATGGAAATAAAAAGTATGGGGAACTATTTATTAGAGCAGGCGAAAAAGGAACGTATTTTTCTGTTTTTGCAGGGGGCAGATCGGATGATTCTTCTGTTTATGCGGCTATACGAACACAATCAGGAAAACGGAATCTGCGATCTTCGGATGACAAGGCAGGAACTGTCAGAAAGTTCCGGGCTTTGCGTCAAGACGGTTAACCGGTCGGTGAAGGCGATGGAGGAAGAATCATATATTACAAAAAAAGGCTATACACTGGAGATAAATCGGGAACAGTATTTAAAAATGAAAGAATTTATTGCAGATAAAGTTGCAAATTATGAAAAGAAGTAAAATTAAGGATTGTTGAAAAGGAGATTGTTATTATGAAATATGCAGAAGAAGGATTACAGTATCATATTGGGGTTAGAAGCGGGGATGTTGGAAAATATGTGATCTTACCGGGAGATCCTAAGAGATGTGAAAAAATCGCAAAGCATTTTGACAATGCGAAACTAGTGGCTGACAGCAGGGAATTCGTTACTTATACAGGGTATCTGGATGGAGTAAAGGTAAGTGTTACATCAACTGGGATTGGCGGTCCGTCCGCATCAATTGCTATGGAAGAGCTGGTAAAGGCGGGTGCAGACACCTTTATCCGTGTGGGAACCTGTGGAGGAATGGATGTGGATGTTCAAAGCGGCGATGTTGTCATAGCAACCGGAGCAATCCGCATGGAAGGTACCAGTAAGGAGTATGCACCAATTGAATATCCGGCAGTGGCTGATATTGAGGTAGCCAACGCCTTGATTAATTCCGCTAAAGAGTTAAACTACCGTTACCATGCAGGTGTGGTAGAATGCAAGGATTCCTTTTACGGACAGCATGAACCGGAGAAAATGCCGGTAAGCTATGAACTTCAGAATAAGTGGAATGCCTGGCTTCGCCTGGGCTGTAAGGCATCAGAAATGGAATCAGCAGCGTTGTTTATTGTGGGAAGCTATTTAAGAGTCCGCGTGGGATCTGTATTTCTGGTTGTGGCTAATCAGGAAAGAGAAAAACAGGGACTAAGCAACGAGGTAGTCCATGATACGGAAATAGCAATTACAAATGCTGTTATGGCGATACGGAAACTAATAAAAGAAGATGGCAGTCTGTAAATTAAGATAAGATAAAATGGGCAGTGTATACCCCGGCTGGGCTTTCAAAACCAAGAAAGCTGTGCCGGGGATTTTCTTGTCTTGAAAATTGAAAGATTTCTTTAATTTTGCATGAAATGCATAATAATTCGCACAATAATATTGACACTCCTGGTAAATAGGATTAAAATTTATAAATATTTGTGATTTTTGAAAGCATATGACAAAACAGCTGAAGGGATGCTGTGAAAGGGGACTTATATGAGTCAGGTTCAAAATATGTTAGAACGTCTGCCGGCGGAAATGTCAGGTGTATTTCTGGCAGTTACGATAATAATGGCACTGGTGAACTGTTTTTTTGGATTCCGGCTGCTTAAATTCTGGATTTCTCTGTTTGGTTTTGTGACCGGAGCGGGAATCGGATATTTTCTAGGAGATTACTTTACCCATAATCTGATCGTTGCAGTCATTGCAGCAGTCATTTGCGGAGCTGTATTGATGCTGCTTGCATTTAAAGTTTATCTTGCGGGGGTCTTTGTGCTTTGCGGTGCCCTTGCTTATTTTGCATTAAATGAACTCATGCTGCCGGATATCTGGTGGAAGTTTGCAATTTGTATCGTAATAGGTCTGTTAATCGGTTGTATTGCTGTTAAATTTGTGAGGCCGGCAGTTATCGTAAGTTCCGGAATCCATGGGGGAATATCTTCGGCAGGTGCGATCCTGGCAGCGATCGGGCTGAAAGACCAGACGATGGCTGTAGTGACCGGGCTGGCACTGGCAATTGTAGGAATCTTGTTTCAATTTGCCAACACCAGAAAGATGATAAAGCGGTAAAAAACTAAGAAGAAAGTTTGTACAAAAAGCGTTTCAAACTTTCTATTGGTGCAATACCGCAAACCTGTCTGCGATATGCTGGGGTATAAAAATGATAAGAAGTTGTTTGTCCTGGATAAATGCAGGCGTTTATTTTGAGTAAATGTATATAAAGTGTACGAAATTTGGCAATTTCCTTGCAACAACGCATAATTTATGGTATAGTATCTCCTGTCAAAGACAAATGTCCAATTAGGGCATACATTGACAACTCTGGAGAGTCTCAAAGAACGGGCGCCGAAGGTGTACAGTGGGTAAGGATGTTTACCCGCCTATCTCTCAGGCAAAAGGACAGAGCTATATCTGTATAGGTTCTACTCTTTAGGGGGCTGATTATTTTATCAGCTCTTTTTCTATTGCATTGAAACAGATAAAGGAGAGAAGAGAATTATGCTGGAACAACTTAACACGATATTGGGAAACATTGATGATTTCCTTTGGGGGATTCCCCTTATTGTACTTATTTTAGCTACGGGTATTTATTTAACAATCCGCCTGAAAGGGCTGCAGATCACAAAACTTCCCAAAGCACTTAAGTATATGTTTAAAAATGAAGAAGGCGGCCATGGGGAAGTGACCAGCTTTGCGGCTCTTTGTACTGCACTTTCCGCAACCATTGGAACAGGAAATATTGTAGGGGTTGCTACTGCAATCGTGGCCGGCGGACCGGGTGCATTATTTTGGATGTGGGTTGCTGCATTGTTTGGTATGGCGACGAAATATGCTGAGGGTGTATTGGCGATTAAATACCGGGTAATTAATGATGACGGGCATGTAATCGGAGGGCCTTTTTACTATATTCAAAATGGTATGGGTGTCAAATGGAAATGGCTTGCAAAATTATTTGCGTTCTTTGGATTGGGAGTGGGGCTCCTTGGGATTGGAACGTTTACACAGGTAAATGGTATCTCCAATGCGGTTAATAATTTTTTTGATCCCAATAATGCCTGGAGCGTTTCTATTTTAGGCAGAGATTATTCCTGGACGGTAGTCATCGCAGGGATTATATTAACGATTTGCGTAGGTATGGTAATTATCGGTGGAATCAAAAGAATTGCCAGTGTTTCCCAGATTGTTGTGCCCTTTATGGCAGGGATATACATACTCGCTTGTCTGGTGCTTTTAGTGCTGAATTATAAGCATATTCCAAATGCATTCAAGGCAATTTTTGAAGGAGCATTTGGACTTCGTGCGGCGGCAGGCGGAGCTCTTGGAAGTATTATGGTAGCAATGCAAAAGGGAATTGCCCGTGGAATTTTTTCAAATGAAGCCGGTCTTGGCAGTGCCCCGATTGCAGCGGCGGCAGCTCAGACAAATGAGCCGGTGCGACAGGGATTAGTTTCTATGACGGGAACTTTTATTGATACAATTGTAATCTGTACCATGACAGGGCTTACGATTGTAATTACAGATACCTGGAATATCGGTTTAGAAGGGGTTGCGGTAACTACAGCGGCATTTCAGCAGGGACTGCCCTTCAGCAATACCGTCAGCGCTTTTATATTGATGGTCTGCCTTGTATTTTTTGCTTTTACCACAATATTGGGCTGGGACTATTACAGTGAACGGTGTCTGGAATATCTCTGCGGATATAATAAGAAGATATTAAACGGTTACCGCTGGCTGTATATTTTGGCTGTATTTATCGGTCCGTTTATGACAGTGTCTGCGGTTTGGGTTATTGCTGATATTTTCAATGCACTGATGGCTCTGCCGAACTTAATTGCAATTTTGGTGTTAAGCGGTGTCATAGCAGCTGAAACAAAGAAGTATTTTTCTAAAATTAAATAGGTTGAAATTCTTTGATATTAAAACATCAAGCGTCTGAAACAGCAAAACCCAATATAATGCACAACAGCAAAGCAGATAAAAATCTCTGGAATAGAATTATTACATTCACATTCCAGAGATTTTTTAATTATTGCTTTTATTAAGTATAATGACCCGGTGTAGAATGGATTGGAAAGGAATCGGAATAATCGGAACATTCAGAAGCTGCTTTAATGATCAGCGCGATCATCCATTCTCATAGGATTTTAAGATACGGTCAGCGATTATTCTTCTGGTTACCCTTGTGTCCATTGCCTGTTTTTCAATGTATTTATGTGCTTCTGATTCTGACATATTTAGGTATTCAATCAGAATACACTTTGCCCGGTCCACTATGCGGATATCTTCAATTTTCTGCAGCAGCTGTTTATTTTCATTGCGCATCACAGACATTCGGTTATGGGATGCCTGGCACAACTTTAGAGCACTCCAGAACAGGACCTTGCTGATTGGTTTGGCGATTGTGAATACTCCGTATTCTTCGACTTTCATGGAAACGTCATCGTATAATTCCGTTTTCACGATCAAAATAACCTGGGTGGATCCGTCCGTGGCGATATTTCTAGCCAGGCTGACACCGGTTTCATCCCGCAGTGGAGAATTTATAATACACAGATCAAAACTGCGCTCGATTAATAAGCGTCTGGCTTCACCGCAGTTCGCTACAGTGACAAGTTCACGGCAGGAACTTTGAGAAAGCATATCCCGGAAAACTGTGATACTTTTTTCGGTGGGGGATATTATTAGAACGCTGTCCATATGATCGCCGCCTTTCTTATTTTTAGATTACCAGTGCCTCCAGGTACCGGTTCGCACAAGTACATCCATTCTTATATGAGCTTAAAGTAGACCTGTTTATAAAAATCCTCTTTGTTCGCGGTTTTATCAAAAGCAAGTATTTCTTCTTCTTTAATCATAAAATATTTTTCTAACAATGCAGGATTTAAGGTGCTTTTGATAAAACTGCTGTTAGATGCTATGCGGACTGCCTCTTCTAAAGATCCGGGAAGAGCGGTTAACTTGCTTATAACCGAATGATCAGCGGTATAAAGGTTCTCATCTAAAGCTTCTGACAGTACAGCATTGCGTTGTATTCCATCAAGTCCTGCATGGAGCAGAATGGCAAATGCCAGGTATGGATTCAGCGAAGGATCCGGTGAACGAAGCTCCATCCTTGCTTTTTCTCCTGTCTGGGCGGGAATACGCACAAGCTGGGAACGGTTTTGATGAGACCAGGATACGTATCTGGGAGCTTCAAATGATCCAAAGCGTTCGTATGAATTCTGAAGGGGGTTTAAAAAAGCAGTCATTTCTGTGGCATGTTCCATAATGCCTGCCATAAAGCTTTCCGCTACAGGATTATGTTGTTCACCACTGAGAAAAATATTCTTGCCATTTTGTGAGAGTGATAAATTAATATGAAGTCCGCTTCCGCTTTCAAATGAAATAGGTTTTGGCATAAAGGAAGCATAGAGTCCATTTCTGGCGGCAATGGCTTTCACGACTGATTTGAAAGTCAGCAAATTATCGGCAGTACCCAAAAAGTCACAGTATTTAAAATCAATTTCATTTTGTCCGGGACCGCTTTCGTGATGGGAAGATTCCGGAGCAATCCCCATTTCTTCCAGACAAAGGCAGATCTCCCGACGTACATTTTCACCTTTATCAAGAGGAGCAATATCAAAATAACCTGCTTCGTCGTGGGTTTCAAAAACAGGGTTGCCGTCTTCGTCTGTTTTAAAAAGATAAAATTCACATTCAGTTCCGGCTTTTGGCAGATACCCCATGGATTCGCAGCGTTTGATTGCAGATTTCAGGATATGCCTGGTATCGCAGACATAAGGAGTTCCATCCGGGTTTTTAATGCTGCAATAGAAACGGACTACGCGTCCCTGCTGGGGGCGCCATGGAAGTATGCTTAAAGTAGCGGCATCCGGGATCAGGAACAAGTCAGATTTTTCAACACCGCAAAATCCCCGGATGTTTGAGCCGTCAAAGGAAATTCCTTCACGAAAAGCCCGTTCCAGCTGTTCCGGCATAATCGATATATTCTTTTGAGTGCCAAATAAATCACAGAAAGCCAGTCTGATGAATTTTACGTCATTATCCCTTACAAACTCTAGAACTTCTTGTATTGTATGATCCATAATTATTTCCTCCTGGTTTTTATTCACTTACGAAAGGATTATTAAAAAACAGCGCTCATCGTACAAGGTTCGAATTAGATTCAAGCCCTGTACGATGAACGCCTTTGTTCTGTAAAAAGAATACACTAATTTGATTTTCTTGTCAATGGTGCCCTATCTTCTTTATTCTTTTTTAATAAGTAAAAACAGTGTTTTTTCAAACCCAATGTGATAAAATATATAAAACATGCGGAATACAGATGCATAAGAATAATAGTGAAGAGGGGTTCAAATGACAGAAAGAAGTCTTGAGAATTTCGTTGAACTGGACGGCGTTACCAAAACATACCACATGGGTGAAGTGGATATACATGCCGTAGACGGAATAGATTTTCAAATTACAAAAGGTGAATTTGTTGTAGTGGTAGGACCAAGCGGTGCCGGGAAAACGACGGTATTAAATATTTTAGGAGGTATGGATACTGCCACTAAGGGAAAGGTATGGGTAGACGGAGAGAATATTGCGGAGTATAATCCCAGAAAATTAACCGGATACCGCAGAGATGATATCGGGTTTGTATTTCAGTTTTACAATCTGGTCCCCAATCTGACGGCACTGGAGAATGTAGAACTGGCACTTCAGATTTGTAAGAATCCGCTGAAGGCAAAAGATGTATTGGATGAAGTGGGGCTTGGAGAACGACTGAACAATTTCCCAGCGCAGTTATCCGGCGGGGAGCAGCAAAGGGTGTCCATTGCCAGAGCGCTGGCTAAGAATCCAAAGCTGCTATTGTGTGATGAACCGACCGGAGCACTTGACTATCAGACCGGAAAGTCTATACTGAAACTGCTGCAGGATATGTGCAGGGAAAAAGGTATGACGGTAATCGTAATTACCCATAATTCAGCACTGGCACCAATGGCGGATCGTGTAATTAAAATTAAAAATGGAAAAGTTTCCAGCATGAGAATGAACAATGAACCGATATCGGTAGAATTAATTGAATGGTAGTGGGCATATGAAGAAAAAAGCGTTACATAAAGATTTTTTTATGGAGATAAAAAAGAGTTTTAATCGGTTTATATCGATCTTTTTTATTGTAGCCATGGGAGTGGCATTTTATTCTGGGATTCAATCGGCAGCACCGGATATGCGCCTTTCCGGTGATGCTTATTTTGATGAGAATAATCTGATGGATCTAAAAGTAATCGGTACACTGGGGTTGACCGATAAGGATATCCAGGCTCTTTTGTCAGTGGAAGGAGTCAGCAAGGCAGAATCAGGCTATATGACGGACGTATTGAGCGGCAGCGGAAAAGATGAGCAAGTACTTCATATGGAATCCCTTCTGCCCACTTTAAATAAGCTGTCGGTTTCCGAGGGAAGGCTGCCGGAAACTACCGGGGAATGCTTTGTTGACGAAGAATTTTTATCCTCTAACGGTTATAAAGTGGGGGACACCATACAGTTTGAAGAGAGTAAGGACAGTGACAGGGTATTAAGAAATAAAGAATTTAAGATTGTTGGAACCGGTAACAGTCCTTCCTATATTTCCTTTAGTAAAGGCAACACAACCCTTGGAACCGGTGAGGTCTCCGGATATGGATATGTAGTGCCGGAAGAATTTGACCAGGCAGCTTACACATTTGCTTATGTGGAAGCAGAAGGCTCCAAAGATCTGACTTCATATACGGAAGAATATGACCGCCTGGTTGAGGATGTTACGAAAAATGTGGAAAGTATCGAATCAGTACAATGCTCCAGGCGGTATGCAGAAGTAAAAGATGAGGCGGATCTTAAGCTTACGGATGCAAAAAAAGAACTGGAGGATGGGAAGCTGGAAGCTGAGCAAAAGCTTTCTGATGCCAAGAAGGAGCTGGAGGATGGTGAGAAGGAACTTAAGGATGGGAAACAAAAGCTTGCCGATGCCAGAAAAGAAGTTGAGGAAAACAAAGGTACACTGAACGAGAAACAAAAAGAACTGGACTCAGCTAAGAAACAATTGGATTCGGCTAAGACACAGTTAAAAGATGGTAAAGATACCCTTGCTTCTAAGGAATCTGAGTTTCAGGCAAAATATCCGGAAGCATCCAAACAGATAAAGGATGGAGAAACAGCAATTGCATCGGGTAAAACTCAGATCAGTAAGGCGCAGAGTGACTATGAGTCCGGCAAAAAGCAGCTGGAGGCGGCAAATCAGCAGTATGAAGCGGGCAAGAAGCAGCTGGATCAGGGAAAAAAGCAGTATGAATCGGGTAAAGTCCAGCTGGATCAGGCAAACAAACAGTATAAGGATGGAGTTACCCAACTGAATGCCGCTAAGAAGCAGTATGAAACCGGATCAGCCCAGCTCGCTGCCGCAAAAACAGAATTTGAAAAAAATGCTGCAGTTTTACAGCAGGCGAAGGCAGATTTTCAGGTTGAAAAAAATAAATTTGACATCAGTAAAGCAGAATATGATAAAAATGCTGCAGCCCTGGAAGCGGCGAAAAGCCAGATTGCCACAAAGCAGGCGGAACTGGCAGCGGCTACAGCAGAGTATGAAGGCAAGATGGCAGAGCTAAACCAGGCAAAAGCGACATTGGCACAGCTGCAGACGGCAATTGATGCAGGAACTGCTACCGAGGATCAAATTGCTATGGCGGATCAGTTAAAGGGGCAGATTGCTCAGAACGAGCCTCTTCTCGCCCAGAAAAAGGCGGAGCTGGATCGTGCACAGGGAGCACTGGCTGTAGAACAGCAGAAAGCGGCAGCGATGGAAGCGGCACTTGCTCCTGTGAAGCAGCAGATTGATGCCGGACAGCAGAAAATCAATGCAGCACAGGCGGAACTGTCAAAAAATGAAGCAGTGTTACAGGCTGGAAAAGCAGAGATTGATAAAAATGAAGCAGCACTGAAAACGGCTAAGTTCCAGATTAATGATAATGAAACAAAGCTGGCAGCAGCGAAAAAAGAAATAGATGCCAGCCAGAAGAAACTGGCAGCCGCAAAAAAAGAGATTGACGAAAAGGAACCTCAGCTGGTTAGTGCCAGGGCAGAACTGGATAAACAGACGAAGGTATTAAATGAGGGGAAGAAGACCCTGGACAGCCAGAGTGCACTGCTGGCACAAAAAGAAAAGGAACTTCAGGAAGGCAAAAATCAGCTTACCCAGGGAGAAGCCCAGCTGGCTGCTGCAAAAAAAGAACTGGCTTCCAAGGAATCAGAGCTGAACAGTGCTGTACAAAAGACGGAAGACGGTCAAAAGCAGATAGTAGATGGTTATGCCAAGTTATCTGACGCAGAGAAGGAAATAAACGACGGTGAAAAAGAAATTACCGAGAATGAACAGAAATTAAAAGATGGTAAAAAGGATTATAAAAAGGGAAAGAAGGATGCCAAAACAGAAATTTCGGACGGAGAAACGAAGATTGCCGATGCAGAGAAAGAAATCAATGATCTGAAAGAACCGGAATGGCTTGTAAATGACCGGAGTTCCCTTCCGGAAAACACAGGTTATGGGGAAAACGCCGACCGTATAAAAAACATTGGAGAAGTATTCCCAGTATTATTTTTCCTGGTAGCGGCGCTGATCAGTCTTACAACAATGACGAGAATGGTAGAGGAAGAACGAACCCAGATCGGTACGTTAAAAGCATTGGGATACGGCAAGTTTTCCATTGCGTCCAAGTATCTGAATTATGCACTGTTTGCCACGATCGGCGGCAGTATTCTGGGGGTACTGGTAGGTGAGAAAATCCTGCCGTATATTATCATTACTGCCTATGGGATTATGTATCATCATATGCCGAATGTGGAACTTCCGTATAATCTGAAATTTGCGGGGATTGCCACCTTTGCGGCGTTGTGCTGTACGATGATCGCTACCTTTGCAGCATGTTACAAAGAACTTGCAGAGACTCCGGCAAAATTAATGCGTCCTCCTGCACCGAAAGAGGGCAAACGTGTTCTGCTGGAGCGGGTAACATTTATCTGGAAGCATCTGAGTTTTACCTGGAAGTCTACAATCCGCAATCTGTTTCGATATAAGAAACGGTTTTTCATGACGATATTTGGAATTGGCGGATGTATGGCATTGCTGCTGGTGGGATACGGCATCAGAGATTCTATCCGGAATATCGCAGTATTGCAGTATCAGGAAATACAGTTATATGACGGAACCGTAATCGTGGATGAGGATGCCTCAGATGAGAAGCGGGATGACCTGGAGCGCTATATGGATACGGACAGTCAGATTGATGCATCCGTAGATTCCATGATGCAGAAAATGTCAGTCAAAGTTGGAAAGAAAGACCTGAGTGTTTATCTCCTTATACCAAAAGAGATGGATGGCTTTGATACCTTTGTGAATTTCAGAGACCGCAAAACAAAACGGCAGGTTGAATTTGGAGACGACGGTGTAATCGTAACAGAGAAAACGGCTAATATGATGGGACTGTCAAAAGGAGATACCATAGAACTTCATAATGAGGACGGAACCACGATAAAAGCACCAATTGCGGATATTTGTGAAAATTATCTGGCACACTACATTTATATGTCCCCGTCACTCTATGAAAAAGCAGCAGGAAAAGATCCGGACTATAACAGCATATTATTTAAGGCAGTGCCGGATGCCAAAGATCATGTAGAAGAAGTGGGGCAGAGTATCTTAAGCAATAAGGCGGCTCTTTCTGTCAGCTATACCTCCAGTGTAATGCAGCAGCTGGATGATATGCTGAGTTCGTTAGATGTGGTAATTGTAGTATTAATTGTATCTGCCGGAATGCTGGCATTTGTGGTACTCTACAATCTGAACAATATTAACATCAATGAGCGAAAGCGGGAACTGGCAACCATTAAGGTCCTGGGATTTTATGATAATGAGGTCTGCGCCTATGTGTACCGGGAAAATATATTACTAACGGGATTTGGTGTTCTGGTGGGAATTGTACTGGGTATCGTGCTGCACAGGTTTGTTATCGTGACGGTTGAAGTTGACGCCTGTATGTTTGGCAGGAATATCAACTTGCCGAGTTTTATATATTCCATCTTATTCACCTGTGGATTTTCCCTGATCGTAAATATTGTCATGTATTTTAAATTAAAGAAAATTGATATGGTGGAATCACTGAAGAGTGTAGAATAAAGAAACGAAAGTAATGAAAAAGACAGAAACAGAGGATATATATGAATTTACCGGAAGCGTTTATAGAGAAAATGAAAATGATACTTGGAGATGAGTTTGACGATTTTATGAAAAGCTATGAGGCACCCCGTAATTTCGGACTGCGTGTCAATACGTCTAAACTCTCTGCCAAAGAATTTGAGCGGATTGCGCCCTTTCATCTGACACAGATTCCCTGGGTGGAAAACGGTTATTATTATGAGGAACAGGACGCACCGGCAAGGCATCCATTTTATTATGCAGGCATGTATTATCTGCAGGAGCCAAGTGCTATGACTCCTGCATCCAGGCTTCAGGTTCTGCCGGGAGAAAAAGTGCTGGATCTGTGTGCAGCGCCTGGAGGCAAAGCCACTGAACTGGGAGCTAAGCTCAGAGGAGAAGGGCTGTTGGTTGCCAATGATATCAGTGCATCCAGGGCAAAAGCACTTTTGAAAAATGTGGAGGTATTTGGCATTCCAAATTCTTTTATCACGAATGAAATACCGGGAAAGCTGTCAGGGCAGTTTGAGGAGTTCTTTGATAAAATCCTGGTTGATGCCCCCTGTTCCGGTGAAGGAATGTTCCGTAAGGATCCGGCAGTGGCAAAAGTATGGGATGAAGAGAAACCGCTGCTCTGCGCAAAACAGCAGAAGGAAATCATCATGCAGGCTGCAAAAATGCTGCGTCCCGGAGGACAGCTTCTGTATTCTACCTGCACCTTTTCTCCGGAGGAAAACGAAGAAGTGATCCAGTATCTTCTGGATGCGTTCCCGGAGTTTGAGATACAGGAGATGCCGGGATATGAAGGATTTTCAGGAGGGCGTCCGGATCTGGTGAAGGATGGGGGACATCCGGATCTTACAAAATGTATCCGCATATGGCCGCATAAAATGTCAGGAGAAGGCCATTTTATTGCGCTCCTGAGAAAAGCAGGACCATCTGAGGCAGATACATCCGGGGAGCACGTGAAAACGGGCGGCGTAAAGTTAAAAATATCCAAGGCCGACCGCACGATTCTGGATGATTTCCTGAAAGATATCTCAATGGATATGGATATGAATGCTGTAGAAGTCCGAAAAGGCCAGGTATATTATGTACCGAAATTACTGGGAGAACGGAAAGGTCTGACATTCCTGCGAAACGGACTCTATCTAGGGGAACTGAAGAAAGACCGCTTTGAACCCAGCCAGTCCTTTGCTATGGCGCTTCAAAGAGGGCAGTATACTTCCTGCGTAAGCTTAAATTGGTCAGACAGCCGGGTAGGAAAATACCTCCGGGGAGAGACTATTTACGTGGATGACCTGCAAGTGAAACACAGTAAAGGATGGCAGCTGGTATGTATCAGCGGCTTCCCGCTGGGATGGGGCAAACTGGTTAATGGGACTTTGAAAAATAAATATCATCCGGGTTGGAGGATGAAGTAAAGCAACTGGAAAGGTACTGTATGGCAAAGAGCTGTACAGTGCCTTTTTTCATGCCCTCTCCGGCTGTTTTCCGCAATCGTAAGATATAATACAAAAATCGTAAAAAAACATCTTTTTAATCAAAATTCCTTTAAAATCTCCAATAATATCGTAATCAATGCAAAAATTATTAAACTTAAGAAAAAGGCAAATTTGTTACAATATCTATATAACTGCAGATAAGCAGATCAAGTGCCGACCGGCATAAATACACCTGGATATAGTCCCACTGTCTCGCCAGAGGCGCACGCCTGCGAAGCTAACCGTAACCCGGTTACGCCATTGCTTTGCAGAGTCACTTCTGACACGGGTATCAGCTACTTTTTATCGGTGTATTTACAGGTCGTTACTGGCAGAAAAGGAGATAGGTTTTATGAGGAAAAAGTTGTATGCGAAACAAATGGTAGCGGCTTCACTGGCGGCTGCGATGGTTGTCACGAGTATTCCCGTAAATGTTAGGGCAGAGGAAGTGCCGGACAGCACGGACAGGAAGATGATTGCAAATTTTACTTTCGATGGCGAGACACCTCTGGCTGGAGAAGGGGCGGCAGCAGTTCTGATGCGGGATTATACGCTGGTAGATATGGATGACGGAGGAAAAGCATTAAGCCTTGTATCCTCAACCAAGGACTGGCTGAATGTAACAAAAGCCGATGGAAGCCCTTTGCTTGCAGGGAAAGAGAATATTACTATTTCCTATGACAGCAGGGACGATGCGGACTCGGCAAACAGGGGCTGGGCTGTTTTTGCGGCACCTAATACCAATGAGCAAAAGTATCAGCAGGAACATTACCTGGGAATTATCGACAAGCAGGCTAGTCTGGGCGTAGAACGATATAACAATAATGGTAAGAGACCGGGAAATATTAATGTAACAATCTCGGGTGAATGGAAGCATGTGGACCTGGTTATAACGGAGACTGAGACGATACTCTATGTAAATGGCGTGGAAACTGCAAGGCAGGAAAGTGCTTATAAGCTTTCTGATATTTTAGGAGCGGACGGCGGAGTTCTCCAGATTGGAAAAGGCAACTGGGAAAAAGGGGAATACTACAGTGGACTGCTGGATAATTTTAAAATCTATGATGGGGCTTTAACAGAAGAGCAAATTACGGATACCTCCAAAGCAGCAGATGTGGGGCTTTTGGCTGATTTTACGTTTGATGATTATGAAACCGGGTTTACCGGGGGAGAAGCATCTGCGGCAGGTGCATTATTAACGGATCATGGAAGTGAAGCACAGGATATGGCGCTGAGCCTGGATGGGGGCAGAAGCCGTACCTGGCTTAATATTACCAGGGATGATGACACCGCACTATTGAAGGATCTGGAGGAAGTTACCATTTCCTATGACAGCAAGGCTGGGACAACGGGAAATGGATGGGCATTATTTGCAGCTGAAAGCGGAGAAGCGCAGAAACCAAACTATGAAAAGTATCTTGGTGTTATAGATAAAACGGACAGCATGAAGATCGAACGTTTTTACAACGAAGGAACCAGACCAGTCAACGACGTACTCGGAACCTCTTCAGCCGAGTGGAAGCATGTGGATCTGGTCATCCAGGAAAGTGCAACAACGCTCTATGTGGATGGTGTAAAAAGCGAAAATACAAGTGATTTTAAGCTTTCTGACATATTGGGCGCAGACGGCGGAGTGCTTCAGATTGGAAAAGCAAACTGGGGCAGCGGAGAGTATTTCGGAGGGCAGATTGATAATATTCAGATTTACAATTATGCCAGAACCGAAGACGAGATCAAGGACCAGGTAACGGTAGTTTACAAGTCGGGCAGCAATGGTACGCTTCAGGGAGTGACAGAAGAGAAGGTTAAAAGAGGCGGCAGTACGTCCGGTGTGGAGGCCGTTGCAGACGAGGGATACCACTTTAAACAGTGGAGTGATGGCGTTACCGATGCAGTGAGAAAAGACGAAAATGTAACCGAAAGCTTTGAAGTTACTGCTGCGTTTGAAAAGGATGAGGAAATAGCAGATGAGAATCTGATTGCCACCTTTACCTTTGATGACGAAGAAAACGGATTTGCAGGAGCAGGAGCGAAAGCGACGGTAAATGGGACGCCGGTACTGGAAGACAGCTATGATAATGCAGGAAAGGCAATGTCCATAAGCAGTGCCAACTGGTTCAGCATTGCAAAAGAGGATGAAACACCTCTCTTAAAAGGGCTGGATGAGGTTACTATTTCCTATGACAGCAAAGCATCCGGCAGCGGAAACGGATGGGCATTTTATGCAGCACCAAATCTGAATGCCCAGGTAGGAACCCCTGCGAATGAACACTATCTTGGAATTATGGATAAAGCGTCGGGACTTATGGTGGAGCGTTATAACAATACCGGGAAAAGACCTGGAAATAATATCTCCGCCGGATCATCTTCTGAATGGAAGCATGTGGATCTGGTTGTTACAGAAAGTACTTCCACCCTGTATGTAAATGGGGAAAAAGTGGGAGATCACACCAGTACTTATAAGCTGAGCGATATTCTGGGCGAAAGCGGAGGCATCATTCAGATCGGTAAGGCGAACTGGGGAAGTGGAGAATATTATCAGGGACTGATTGATAATGTGAAGATTTACAATACGGCAAAATCCCCGGAATTTATTAAAGAAAATACCACAATTAAAGATCCGGAACCGGTTAAGCCTGTTGCACCGGATGTAGTGGAGGACGGCGGTTTACTGGCACAGTACGATATGAGTGCAATCGAAGGCGGGAAGCTTAAGGATGTCAGCGGACTTGGAAATGATGCAGCTGCAGTTGGCATGACACAGGAAAATATCCTGGTAGTGGAAGATGTTCCGGCACTGAGCTTTACCGGTAATAAAAGCCAGTACATAGAGCTTCCCATGATGGAAGGGGTCATGGATGAGGAATTTACCATTGAAACAACCGTAAGTTCTCTAAGTGGTGCGTATCACTGGCTCTGGTGCCTTGGCTCTAAGGTAAAAGGAACCGGCAGCAATTATCTCTATGTAGATCCCTGTTATAGCAATGGCTATGTTAGGGGAGGAATCAAAGGAGAAACGGAGGAACGGATCTTTGGCGGCTGCCACAGTCTTCCAAAAGACGGCTCCTATGGAACGATTACCATTACTTATAAAGATAAAGTCCTGTCCTATTATCTGGATGGAGCAATTATCACAACCTTTAAATTTGATACCAGCGTAAAGGAAATCCTGGAAAATGGAACAGAAAATAACGTCATGGGTTATATCGGACGTTCTCTCTGGTCAGCAGATCCCGGTTTGAAAGCAAAAGTAGCAGACTTTAAAATCTATGATAAGGCACTGACCGAGGAACAGATTTCAGGAACAGCCAGCCGGGATGACAGCGCAAAGGTAGCAGCAGCAAAAGAAGCACTGGACATTCCCAATGCAGATGATGTACGTGGCAATATTACACTTCAGGATGATTTGGAAGGTGTGGCGCTTACCTGGTCCAGCAGCAAGGAAGATGTGATTACTTCTAAAAAACAGAGCAAGGGAGATACCGTAACGCCTGCCGGTGTGGTTACCAGAGGGGCAGAAGACCAGAAGGTTACACTGACAGCACAGATCACAAGCGGTAATGTGACGGACAGCAAAACATTTGAGCTGACTGTAAAAAAATCGGTGGAGCAGGATCCCTATGTGGCATATCTGTTTGGCAGTTTTACCGGAACAGAGGGCAAAGATACCGATGAGCAGATCTATTTTGCATCCAGCAAGGATGGATATTTCTATACAGATTTAAATGACAGCAAACCGATATTAACAAGTACAGTAGGTGAGAAGGGAGTCCGTGATCCGTTTATTATGCGTTCTGCAGAAGGTGACCGGTTCTACATGCTGGCAACGGATTTAAGTATTTACCACCGCGGAGGCTGGGGAGGAGCAATGGCAACTACCACCGGAAGCCGGGATTTAATTATCTGGGAATCTACCGACCTGGTAAACTGGTCAGAACCACGTGCAGTCACCGTATCATCTCCTACCGGAGGGTGTGCATGGGCACCGGAAGCCATTTATGATGAGACAACAGGTGAATATGTAGTATACTGGGCAACTAATGATATGACAGACGAAATCGGAGACGGCGTTCTTCAGATTTATTATGCGAAGACCAGAGACTTTGTAACGTTTACGGAAGCAAAAGAATATATCACACGTGGAGCAGATCAGTCCATTATTGATACCACTATGATTAAAGGCAATGACGGCTATTACTACCGTGCATCGGCAGATGGTCAGATAACACTGGAAAGAAGCACTTCTATCTTTGGAAACTGGGAAGTGGTAACCAACCTGAACAGCCTTGGTTTAGGCGGAGATATGACCGGGAAGAAACTGGAAGGACCGGAATTGTTTAAATTCAACGACGGCACAACCTTTGGCTTGTATAGCGACCAGTTTGCAGAAGGTAAAGGATATCTTCCGGTCATTACGACCGATTTAAGTGATACAACCGGAACGGCATGGAAGAAATTAGCATCTGATGAGTACTCATTTGATATCCTGAAAAAACGCCATGGAACCATCCTGAATCTGACTCAGAAAGAGTATGATGCAGTTATGAAGGCATATGGGAAAGCAGAAGCTGAGGATGACGAAGATGCAGCAGTAACAGAACCATTTGCATATTATCCGCTGACCAATGATCTGAAAGACGGTACGGAAAATGGATTTGACGCTGCCCTCACAGGCGAGGCTGAATTTGCAGTTAAAGACAAAGGAGGTATTGTATTCCCGGCTGGAACGGCAACAACCGGCAAAAACTATGTGAAGCTGGATGACGGTATTCTTACAAAACTGCAGGATGCAAAAGAATTAACCGTTACGGCATGGGTTCGTAATGATGTAACCAATACCAACTCCAATGACCGCTCCACCGTATTTGCTTTTGGAAGCGATGAGAAAAACGGATATGCGTTCTCCACACTGAACTGGGCAAGTGCCAGAACAACATTTATGCTAAACGGCAAAGAAGCCGGCGGGGCATGGGGAGACAAAGATAGCACCAGTATTTTGGGGGATACACCGGGAAATCAAAAATCACCCCTTGGCTCCTGGTATCAGATCACTATGACAATCCGGGATGTGACCGGAGCAGATGGAACACCTGCAACAACACTGAAGTACTACATGAATGGAGAACTGTTATGTACGGCAACGACACCTGCATCCATCTCCAGTCTGGGAACTCTTACCTATGCCTATATCGGGACCGGAAATAACGATTCCTATAAAGATTTCCAGGGGGGAATCCGGGAAGTGAAATTCGTGGAATCCATATTGTCCGGAAAGCAGATAAAGGAAAAATATGAGCAGGAAGATGCACAATACCAGAAAACGGATGCTGAGATTGTAGCAGAAGTAAAAGAGTCTCTGACAATTCCAAATGCGGATGCAGTCCTTGGCAATGTTACACTGCCAACAGAAAAGGATGGTACCAAAATCAGCTGGACAAGTTCGGATGAGCAGACAGTCAGCGCAAAAGAAACGGTAAATGAAAACTATGACAATACTCCGGCAGGTGTGGTTGTCAGAGGAGAAAAAGATAAAAACGTCGTTCTGACGGCTGTGATCTCCAAAGGAGAGGCACAGGATACAAAGGAAATTACAGTAACCGTAAAGGCAAAATCCAACATAACAGAAGATGATTATGAAGCTTATGTATTTGCTTATTTTAAAGGTGAAGGTTCAGCCACAGGCGAACAGATTTATTTTGCTACCAGCGAAGACGGTCTGCACTGGAAGGATATGAATGACGGGGAACCGGTGCTGAAATCGGAACTGGGAGAAAAAGGACTCCGTGATCCATTTATTATCCGTTCACCGGAAGGAGATAAATTCTATCTGATCGCAACGGATCTGAAGATTAACGGCGGCAATGGCTGGGGAGCTGCACAGACTGCTGGCAGCCAGAGCATAATGGTCTGGGAATCAACGGATATGGTAAACTGGTCCAATCAGCGCATGGCAAAGGTTGCACTGGATGATGCAGGCTGCACCTGGGCACCGGAAGCTTTTTATGATGAGAAGACAGGAGAATATATCGTATTCTGGGCATCTAAGACCAGCGCAGACAACTATGGCGTACAGAGAGTGTACTACAGCAAGACCAGAGACTTCTACAGCTTTACAGAACCGGAGCTTTGGATTGAGCTTGAGAATACCGAAGGAAATGCAATCAGCGTCATTGACACTTCTGTGATCTCCGTCATGGAAAATGGCAAGAAGGTATACTACCGTTTTTCCAAAAACGAAGCAGGGGAAGATCATGATGTAAAGGGCGGAAACGGAAAATATACAATCGTGGAAAAGAGTGATTCCTTACTGGGCGGCTGGACAGAAGTAACCTCCTTAAAAGACCAGCGCTACGTAGAAGGCGGAACCTGCTTTAAATTCAACGGCGAGGACAAGTGGTGCCTGCTTCTGGATGACTTTGGGGGAGTGGGATATTACCCCATGATTACAACGGATCTTGGCAGCGGAGAGTTTACCAGACTGGACAGCAGCAAGTATTCCTTCCCGTCCACTATGCGTCACGGTACCGTTATGTCACTGACACGTCAGGAGTACGATGCAATTCAGAAAAAATGGAACGATGAAGCCGCAGAAAATACGGAAGCGGAAGAAGAAAATGCAGTACTGAAATACGGCTTTGAGGATGTTACCGGCAGCGATATTATAAAAGACGATTCCGGAAAAGGCCGTAACGGCAAGATCTACGGAAATGCCGCTTATGTAGAGGACCAGGAAAAAGGAAACGTCCTGTATCTCAATGGTACCAATGGAACCTATGCAGAACTGCCTCAGGGATTCTTTGACGGCAGAAATAAAATGACCATTTCAATGGATGTGAAAGCGGAAATGGTAGACGGAAGTTACTTTACATTTGGAATTGGAAAGAACAGCAACCGATATCTTTTCTTAAAAACGCAGAATACGCAGTCCAGAGTATCATTAACAACCGGTTCTTATGGTTCGGAACAGACTGCAAGCGGAACAACTTCTGCCATTAAAGGCAAGTGGATGAATATTACCATGGTGGTAACACCGGAAAAAATTGTCATCTATAAAGATGGAAAGCTTCTGGGCGAACAGAAAGTCACGGTTAAGATGACAGAGCTGGGCACCAACCTGTTTGCTTATCTGGGCAAATCATTCTATAGCGGAGACAATTATTTCAAAGGATACTTTGATAACATTGAAGTATATAACCGTGCTATGGAAGCAACGGAAGTTGCGGACAAGTATGGGGCAAAGCCGGAAACAGAGAAATTTACCATTACTTATAAAGCAGGCGAACATGGCAAAATTACTGGTACCACTTCTCAGACACTGGAAAAAGGAACCCTGGGCACCAAAGTCGAAGCTGTGGCTGATACCGGATATGAATTCAGTAAATGGAGTGACGGCAGCACCCAGGCGGCACGTACCGATCTGGCTGAAAAAGACGTTACGTATACGGCATACTTTGAAAAAACTCAGGTAACACCGCCTACCGATGAACCGGAGACAGAAACACCGCCGACAGAGAAGCCATCGGAGCCATCCACGGAGAAGCCATCACAGCCATCCACAGAGAAGCCATCACAGCCATCTACGGAAAAGCCGGCAAAACCTGTGGCAAAGAGTGTGAAGATTAACAAAAAGAAAATAACAATCGGGCTGAAAGAAAAAGTGACCTTAAAAGCTACCGTATATCCAAAAGGAGCTTCCCAGAAAGTAACCTGGTCTTCCAGTAAGAAATCAGTAGTAAAAGTAAACAGCAAGGGTCAGATTGAAGGAAAGAAAACAGGAAAAGCAACGATAACGGTTAAAACAGCGAACAAGAAAACTTACAAGTGTACGGTAACAGTTCGTAAAGCTCCAAGTAAAATTTCTTTGAATACTTACGAAAAGAAATTAAAAGCAGGAAAGAGCTTCCAGATCAAAGTAAACCTTCCATCCAAGACGGCAAGCTATCAGATCCGGTACTCTTCCAACAGAAAATCCGTTGCAGTTGTTTCTTCCAGCGGTAAGATTACAGCCAAGAAAAAAGGAACAGCAACCATTAAAGTAAAAGCATTTAACGGAAAGTATAAGACAATAAAAATCAAGGTAGTAAAAAAATAAGAGACAGGTAGAAGCAGCGATGACAGAATCCATAGCCGATGTAAAGGCTGTGGATTCTGTTGGATGCATAAGATGTCAGAAAGCAATTTTCAGACAGGATCTGGCAATAGCAATTTTTAATTGAAAAAGGAGGATATAAGGGTAATGAAAAAGAAAGTAATGGCAGGCATTATAACCGCATCCATACTGCTCCAGACCGGCATGATACCCGGAGTGGAACTGAAACCACTGGCAGCCGGGAATACCGCTCCCAGGGAAACAGTGGTAGAAAAGAGCACCCTAGGGAATCCCATTTTAGGGTTCGATGACAAAGATAATCTCACTTATGGGGGCGATCCGTCAGTTCTGGTGGATGGGGATACAGTATATCTCTATGTGGGGCACGATGTGGCGCAAAATGAGAGCTATGTAATGCCCAATTATCTATGCTATTCCACTCAGGATATGGAGAACTGGAAGTATGAAGGGGTAATGATGGATATGACGGACGTGTCATGGGGGGATAACAACTCTGCCTGGGCAGGCCAGGTCATGAAGCATAACGACAAGTATTATATGTATTTCTGCTCCTGGGATAATACGGCATGGGGCAAACAGTCAATAGGCGTGGCAGTTTCCGACAGCCCTACCGGACCATTTAAGGATATCGGCTATTCTATGATAAAGGGAACTGTAACAGAGCCGGAAACCAGTACCTGGAATGATATTGATCCCACCGCCTGGATTGAGACGGATGAAAATGGAGAAGAACATATCTATCTGTCCTGGGGAAACGGGCTTCTCTACCTGTGTGAGTTGAATCAGGATATGATATCGGTCAAAGACCAGAACCAGGATGGGAAAATCACCATGGGAGATGATATCTGGCAGCAGACGATTGAAGGCATGGATCTTACCTATACGGAAGCACCTTATCTGTACCGTCAGCAGGATCAGGGCGGAAATTATTATGGGCCCTATTATCTCTTTTTTGCGGCGAACTGGAGGGAAGGCCTTGCGTATTGCACAACCGATAACCTTACCGATGGAAAGTGGGATTTTGGGGGATTGCTGATGCCGCCCAATGCTACCGCCAATACAAACCATCCGGCAGTTTTTGATTTTAAGGGAAAAACATATTTTATTTACCATAATGGTTCCCTGCCTCATGGAAGCGGATTCCGACGTTCTGTGTGCGTGGAAGAATTTTCGATTCAGGCTGATGGAAGCATTGGCATGATTCAGGAGACAGCTACGGGACTGACCGGAAAAGTGAGCCGTATCTACGATCACGCAGGCGTACCGGTGGCACATGAGAATTTTGTGAACAGCTGGAATGATGGGGATTATCCTATCAGCGCATCGGTAATGACCAGTCTCAGTACGGAAATAGAAGATGCATCCTGGGAAATAGTACCGGGTAAAGCGGATAAGACGAAAGAATCCTATATCTCCATTGAATCCTACAATAAGCCGGGGCTGTACCTGTCCGCAAAGGGTGATGAGATCGTACTCACCCAGGACACATACGGAACCGCACAGGAAGCAGACAATATGACTTTCAAAACACTGGAAGGGTTCGCAGGGTATGGAGTAACCCTGGAAAGTGTGGCAGAGCCCGGATCTTATCTCACCTGTGAGGAGGGAAAACTGGTACTTCGGACAAACCCTGGTGAAAATCAATGTACATTTGTTATTGACACAGACACCGATAAAAAACCGGAAGAGCAGGCGAAATTAAGTGCGGTCCGTGTATTAAAGACGAAACGTACTTATTTGAAGGGAGAAACCCTGAATACGGACGATCTTCAGGTAACAGCCTGTTACTCAGACGGAAGCCGGAAAAAAGTAACCGGATTCACTACCAATACAGGTTCCCTGGACATGAAGACTGCAGGCGAAAAGCCGTTAAAAGTCAGCTATACCGACCAGGGTGTAACAGCATCCGCGGATATAAGAATACTGGTAGCAGAGAAACCATCCGTTTCCCAGGAAGTGCCCAAACCGGTACAGCCCCAGAAACCTATTCCAAAAAAAGGTGCGTCTTATACAAGCAGCGGGGTGAAATATAAGGTTACAAAATCAGCCGCTAAGAATGGTACTGTTTCCGTCACAGGAACGACGAAAAAGAATCCCACATCCATAAAGATACCTGCTGAAATTAAAATAAACGGTTATACATTTAAGGTTACAGGGATTCAAAGCAAAGCATTCTATAAGAAGACCAAGATCAAAAATATAACAATTGGGAAAAATGTTAAGACCATAGGAAAAAATGCTTTCAAAAATATCAATAAAAAGACAGTATTTAAGATTCCTTCTTCCAGGTACAAGGCGGTAAAAAAACTGCTCACTGCCAAAACGGGATATCAAAAGAAGACCATGAAACTGAAGAAGATTTCATAATGAGGGGGAGAACGAACATGAAGTGCAAACAATTTTTATATGCAGCTTTTACCGGAGCCCTGGCTGTATCGGCTGCATTTTGTACCCAGGCGGTCACAGCATCAGCGGATGAACAGGCAGAGCCGGCACCACTGATATATTATGACTTTAATAATGGAATGGAAAGCGGTACCCAGGCGGTAGTAACGGGACTGGGAGAATACAAAGGCGATGTGACATTTGCAAAAGGACGCAGTGAGGAGGAAGCTGACCAGGCGATTGTGCTGGGAGAATATGGGCTGAAAATGAACCAGCAGAATATTGGCGCAGCCTATACGGTTTCCCTGTGGGTAAAACCGGATGCACCCATGGTAGATAACAGTCCAATCCTGTTTCTGGGATATCATGCACCGGAAAAGTGGGTGGCACTCTCCGGCAATAAAGGGGAAAATAATTACAAGCTCTGGACCCGTGAAGAGGGCTCCTCATTTGCCTGGAATGTGATAGGAAAAGCAGAAATTCCATCAGGAGAATGGAGTATGCTTACCCTGTCCGGAAATGGAGAAGAAACAGCCGTTTACGTAAATGGAAAAAAGGTGGGCTATGGATTGGCATCCAACGCGTTGAGCGGACAAAATCAGGATATTTATCTGGGGGTCAGCAACTGGGATGCGGAATTCAAAGGCCTGGCGGATGATATCAGCATTTATAATCAGGCATTGACGGATACACAGATCCTGAAACTGTACGGAGACTTTTCACCGGAGGAGATTCTGGCAGAGGAAGGGTTCAGCGTACAAAAGAGCTTACTGATCAGAAAAGATGAATCGGCAAAGATCAATGTCAACCTTCCGGCAGGTGTAACCCCAGAAGATGTAACAGTTACCTATGAATCACTGGATAGTACCATAGCGGATGTAGACGAAGAGGGACTGGTCAGTGCACTTCAAAAAGGAAAAACCCAGGTGACAACCACGGTCAGTATCGGGGAAACCGTAAAAACCGAAACAACCACAGTGACCGTAAATGACCCGGATGAAGTAAATGATAATCTGGCTGTGGAAAATCAGATGGCATCTGTGGACGGAAACACACTGTTAGACCTGTCCGGTCATGGGAATGATGCAGCGGTCATCAATCCCGAAGGAGTATCCTTTGAAACTGAGGATGATAGAGACGTTATGAATATAACAGGTAAGAACAGCTATGTACAGTTTCCAACATCTGTTATGAACAGTCTTGCTGATAAGGAGCAGTTTACCATTGAAACTACTTATAGCAGAAGCGGAGGCAATAATGCCTGGCTTTTCAGCCTGGGTTCTAAAGTACGTAAAAGCGGAGCCAATTACCTGTTTTACTGCCCATCCTTTTCAGGCGGGCAGCTGCGGGGAGGAATCAAGGACAGCAGTACCGAGATTCTGTTCCAGAATACGCCGGTGAATAAAAATGACGAGTACTACACCGTATTCATGGTATTTGACCGGGGGACCATTACCCTTTATGTGGACGGAATCAAAATTGATGAAAAGCAGACCGGTTACAGCATTATGGATGACGTGGTGGATCCGGGAACAGAAAACGATATCCTGGGATATATCGGAAAATCCTGCTGGTCGGGAGATGATAATTTCCAGGGCAAAATAGCATCCTTTAAGATTCATAATAAAGCCATGTCCGATATTGATGTGGCAAATACAAATCCTGCTTATCCCGATGCAATCCAGGAAAAACTGGACAGTGCGCTTACGGAAATCGTACTGCTGGGCAGCAGAAATGAAAGCATGGACACCGTGGCTTATGATCTAAAGCTGCCGTCAAAAGTAAATGCCATGGACATTATCTGGGAATCCACCTTACCAGAAATCGTGACGGAACAGGGAAAGGTATACAATCCATCTTCTGACACCCAGGTGGTTCTCACAGCCAGAATGGTGACAGCACAGAAGTCTTTTACTGTCAATGTGAAAGCGCTGGACTTAAAAGAACTCCATACACGGATACAAAATGCAAAATCCTATGATACGCCGTATTTAAATGAAATTTCCAGAAAGCAGTTATATGCAGCCCTGGAATCTGCCCAGAGTATCAGCTCCCAGGGGGAAGCGGATGCAGCTTCATCTATGCTGAACAGGGCAATAAATAGCCTGCGTTTTGAAGACAGCTATGACAGTGTATGGGATACGGTGAACAAAGCCGCACCTGTTTCTAAAATATCCTTGAAGGTAAAGGGGACGGCAGCTCTATTCCGCCTACCCGACCAGTTAAAAAACAGCGTTACGGTAAGCTGCAGTTCCAGTGCCCCGGATGTGGTGAAATATGAAAATGGTATGGCTGTGGCACAAAAGTCCGGGTATGCCCTCCTGACAACGAGAATTGTCTCAAATGAAGATGGATATCCCATGGATTTTATAACCATAGCCACAGTTGAGGAAGAGCCTGCAGCGGCAGTCACAGATTTATCCAAAGTAACTGCAAAAGCTGCAAAGACAAAAATCCCAAAGGGATCTGCAACCAAAATAACGGTAAGCTGTCCAAGTGAAGTCAAAGGGAAAAACCCCAGGATCACTTATCAGGCAACCGGTGCAGTAACCGTAAATTCCAGCGGAAAAGTAACCGGTAAGAAGACGGGTAAAGGAACTGTAAAAGTAACGGTAGCCGCTGATGGAAAGAGTATTACCCGGTCTATTAGCATATCGGTGGGAGGAATCACCGGAAAGAGCAGTGTAAAATCCAAAAAGTCAATGGTCTTAAAAGTTACCGGAATATCAGGTAAGGTAAAATGGTCTGTAAATAATAAAAAATTAGCAGCGATATCCTCAAAAGGTAAATTAAAGGCTTTGAAAAAAGGTAAAGTTGTGGTAACGGCTAAGGTTTCCGGTGTGACCATTAAGAAAACAATCAAAATCAGCTAGTGTAGTAAACACACTCATTTACAGCTGGTTGATTCACTGAATGTGTTTAAAAATGCATTCCCGCTGATATTTGATTGAGATAAAAAAGGAGGAAAAAGATGAAAAACAAAATGTTTAAAAAGATTTTGGCAGTTGTGACCGCAGTAGCAGTGGCGGCGACACCCATGTCAGGCACTGCATTCGCCAGTGAAAACGTCACTGTAATGTCAGAGGCAGAGCAGCAGGATAGTGAACCGGTTAAGGAAGCGTATAAGGGAGCGTTTGCGGAAGCGTCTAAAGGAGCGACTACGGAAGCAACTATAGAAGCGGCTGCGGGTACGGAAGCTGACGGGGCAGACAACGTTCTGAGCAATACCGTGGATCCGGAGCAGTCAGAAGCGATCCTTCAGGAGGATAATGTACAGGATGCACAGAAAGAAATGACGGGGCAGACCGACAATCTGAAGGAGTCCAACAACTTGAAGCAGACCGGAAATCTGTTACAGTCCGACAACCTGGAGCAGTCCGCAGCTGATCAAACAGCCGGTGAGATTTCTTCCACCGCAATTAGTAGCTATGATTTTAAAGACTATAAGCTGTCTGACGATGGAAAATCACTTGAATACGAAGATCAGAAACTCCTGCTGGAAACGGCAGGAAGCGGAAAGAAACCATCTTTGATAAATGACGTGTACCGGGGACAGGTGCTTCAATTAAATGAGGCAGACTATAATAACCGGGGATATGCCCTTCTTCCTGGAAATCCTTTTGCAGGAAAGGATACGGAAAACGGACTGACCCTTAACTTCTGGACGAAGACCACAGGAAAAGCAGGCGGGGACAGATGCCTCATAGATTTCGAAGTGGCGCCGTCTACGGGAAAAAGAGCAGGAACCTTTGCGGTAAATCAGCTGATGGCTTACTGGAACACCACAGACCAGAATACCTATTATACGGATTTTTCAATCTCAAGCCTGGGGATGGATCAAAAGGATGCATGGAAGATGGTTACTATGACAGTCACAAAGTCCGGTATCACTTTTTATAGTGACGGTGTGAAAAAACAGCATACCATTACCTCAGGTACGGAGAGATATGAGCAGATGATCAGTGATCTGACAGGTGGTCTTGCCGGGAATCCATCTGCAACCAATGTCCGCCTGGGTGCCAGCCTTGCAACCTACTGGAAATGTGCCGGCGCTATGCTGGATGATGTTTCCTTCTATGGAAAAGCACTTTCAGATGATGAGATTGCCAAATTATATCAGGAAACAATGGTTCCGATTCCTCTGGAACGGGTGACGATTACCGGCAAAAATACGGTTGATGAGGATAAAAGCATCCATCTGGGCGTCACACTGGAACCGGCATCTACAAATGTAGACAAAACAGTTACCTGGGTATCGGATAAACCGGAAGTGCTTGCGGTAGACGAAAAGGGAACGGCAAAAGGAATTTCCGAAGGAACGGCACATGTAACCGCAATTGTTAGCGGTGTGGAATCAGAATCTTTTGAAATTACTGTCCGGGGAGTAGAATCCATCCGGGAACTGCAGGAGGGATATTATGCAGCGGTATATTCCACTTCCACAGACTTTTATGCATCAGCTTCTAATGTAGCCCAGGAAACTCGCAGTGTCTACATGGCTGTCAGCAAAGATGGGAAAAACTTTGAGGTGCTGAACAATGGAGGCGCCGTGATTTTCTCCAAGAATACCAGTGGTACGCTTCAGATTACCGATCCCCGTATCTTTAAGACGGAAGAGGGATTTACCGTAGCGGCTCCGGATGCAACATTATCCAAGGGGATCCACCTGTTTAACTCCCGGGATGGAGTAAATTATTATGATGATATCATGGTATCGGAAACGGAATTAAGTGCGCTGCCATTAAAACGGTCTAATTTTACCTTATTACTCAACGGAGAAAATATATTAGACACAGACGAACAGATAACCCTTGGCAATGCGGTATCCCTTACCGAAGAAGAATACCAGAATATTGTAAATAAACTGGGAACCGTTGTGAATAATGGACTGGAATCCCTCACCGGCTTAAATGTAGATGCGCAGCAGGGACTTACGGAACAGGAGCTGGAAAAACAGTACCCAAGTGTAAATGCACTCTATACAGACGGATCCAGGCAGGAATTCAGTATTGACTGGGATGGAGCGCTCCAGGGCATCAATCTATCCCAGCCGGGAGAATATACAATAACCGGAAAAGTAGTGCAGACCCAGTATGTAAATAAATTAAAAGAATTAAATGGAAGCAGTCTTCCGGAAGATGATCCTGAAAATGCAAATCCAGATGATCCGGACAACTATAATGAAGAAACCGGAACGGTATACTACGATGAGACAAAATTCGTAGAGGGAATGGCAGATCCCTGCATTTACTGGGACGAACAGAGCGGATATTATTATATGACCGGTTCTTATTTTCCAGAGGACGGGGATCAGATCGATGGTTCTGACCAGCTGGAACAGTATGACCGAGTAGTATTAAGACGTGCGAAAACACTGGAGGGCCTCCAGGACAGAAGTACCCAGGTTACCGTCTGGAAAGCTGGAAACCAGGGCTTCTATGACGGAGAAAACTATGCCTCCAGAGGATACCGTTACATCTGGGCACCTGAAATACACAGAGTGGGCGATAACTGGGTAATCTATTTTACAGAAAGCCACAGCAGTAATTTATTTGATATCTATTGTCATGCACTGGTACTTCCCGGGGACAAGGATCCTTATGAGACCGCATTACAGTCATCCGGACAGTCATCCGAATGGACAGATTATAAACTGGGTGTAACTTCCCAGGTATCGGATAATCCATTTAGCAGGTCTTTTTGTCTGGACATGACATATTTTAAAGACGAAGTGAACGGACAGTCCTATGTCATCTGGGCAGGAAAACCTACCGCAGCTTACCAGGGTTCCAGTACCGACTTATTTATTGCAAGCGTGGATGAGCAGCAGCCATGGCTTGTGACTTCGGAACCAACCCGTATTACCTGCTCCGACTATGGATGGGAACGAATCCGTTACTGTGTAAATGAAGGTGCAACGGTACTGCAGAAAGACGGCAATATCTTTATGTGCTACTCAGCATCCGGTACCGGTTCAGAATATGCCATTGGTATGTGCAGTGCAAAGGGAGGAGCAGATTTGCTGGATGCGTCAAATTGGACAAAGAGCCCTTATCCGCTGCTTACATCCAGAGATGTAAATGGGGAAGAAGGTCCGGGACATAACTCCTTTACGGTAGATCAGGACGGCAATGCAATCTTTGTATACCATGCCAGACCAACCTCACACAACTACCGGAAATGCGGTTCCGATTATAATGGAAATAACAGTTCCTATAATGGGGAGCCCCTGAACGATCCCTGCCGCCATGCCAGACTAAAGCGTGTACATTGGGCAGCGGACGGTTCACCTATTTTAAAGATGACCTATGAAGAAGAATTACTGGATGCATACAGCACGGTATCATTGAAGGTAACCGTAACCAAAAAAGCAGAAGAAAAAGTAACCGTAGAGTATGCGGCACAAACCGGCGGAAAAATCAGCGGAACAGCTGTACAGACCATTGTAAAAGGCGGATCTACTGCAGAAGTCACGGCAGTGGCTGATACCGGCTATTCTTTCACTGGATGGAGTGATGGTATTAAAACTGCAAAACGCAGTGACCGAAATGTAACAGCATCCAAAAAGCTGACAGCAAACTTTACGAAGAATCAGACACCGCCAAAACCGCCGGTACCAAATCCGCCGGTATCGGAAACGCCAAAAGCATCCAGGGTAAAATTAAGCAAAACAAATATCACCATTGGTTATAAAGAAAAGGTCAAATTAAAAGCAACAGTAATCCCTGCAAAGGCATCTCAGAAAGTTACCTGGAGCTCAAGCAACAAATCCATAGTAAAAGTAACATCAAAAGGAGAAATAACAGGCAGAAAGACAGGAAAGTCTACAATTACCGTAAAAACCGCAAACGGTAAAAAGAGTTACTGTAAGGTAACTGTGAAAAAAGCACCTAAGACTATTTCAATATCTCCAAAAACAAAGAATCTGAAGAAAGGAAAGACTTGGAAGATAAAAGTAAAATTCCCTTCAAAGACAGCCAGTTATAAACTGAAATATAAATCTTTCAAGAAATCAGTGGCTGTAGTTTCATCAAGCGGTAAAATCACAGCAAAGAAAAAAGGAAATGCAAAGATCAGGGTAACTACCTATAATGGGGAAAAGGCTTATGTTACAATCCATGTAAAGTAAGCTTACAGGGAATTACACAAAAAGATAAACTATAAATAAACCAAAAATAAAACATATAGAAACCATACAGAAAACATATAGAAATTAGACACACAACAGTGGAAATGATATTGGAATTACAATATCCCACAATGAACAAATGGCAGGATTAAAAGAACCGGAATGTATTTTAATCCTGCCTGTTTTCATGATATCAATCCTTATCACCAGCGCTTTAAAGAAAATTGAAAAAAATGTAAAATGTTAAAATTAATACTTGATTTTATGGACATGCAATGCTATAATGATAAAGCTGAATAGCGAAGCGTGGCTCAGTTTGGTAGAGCGCTGCGTTCGGGACGCAGAGGTCGTGGGTTCGAATCCCGTCGCTTCGATTCCTTGGCAGGGGCGCCGGAAACCTTATATTATATGGGGTTTCCGGTCTTTTTTTTGTTTAAAATCAGATGGGGAAGGCCTAATCGGTCTTATTTTCCGGATTCAGGTAAAGCCATCCGGTTCATATAATGTATTATTCTATATCCGTAAAGAAATGGGTATCGACTTCTTGAATGGACAAGGTCATAAGAGGATTTTCCAGCTTAACTTTAATATCTTTAGCTACATTTATAAAGGAGTCTTTAAATGCTTCTTTATCCCATGTCTCAATTGGATTTCTTGTAACCGTTATAATATAAGCCACTTCACCTAAACTGCATCCACGGACTTTCCCGCATACAAGCCGGTTTACATCTATAAAGCCTGTGACATATATGTCAGAGCTTAAATATTCATCATTAGCACTGTCCTCCCATAACTGGGCAATATATTCTTCGCTATAAAATTTCATATCAAGTCCGTAGAAAGTTAAGATATACTTTTCTGTTATCATGATACCACCAAATAATAATTGATTATATTAAAGTATGATAATGCAGGGAAATTGCTACTTTTTTGGTACTTTTGGGGATGTAAAAGGTTTTTTACATGGGAAAATCCCGCAATGGAAAACAGTTTTGATAGCTGGAATCAACGCTCCAGGATAGAATGAAAGCAGGAGGAAATCAAAATGGAGATTAGCAGACAAATAAAAAAATACAGACAGGAATTTAAATTATCTCAGGAGGATCTGGCTGAGAAGATATTCGTAACCCGGCAGACCATTTCAAACTGGGAGAACGATAAGAACTATCCGGATATAAATAGCCTCGTGCTTTTAAGCAATCTCTTTGGTACTTCTCTTGATATTTTAGTGAAAGGAGATCTGGAGCAAATGAAAGAAGTAATTAAGATGGAGGATATTGCAGTCCTGAAACGTGACAGTACCATTTTTGCTGTATTGCTTGCAGCCACTGTGCTATCAATTGTCCCGCTGTTTCTGTATATGGATTTTGCCGGAATTGCGATCTGGATAATTCTGTTTGGGATTACCATGTATTATGCATTCCGTATCGAAAAGCAAAAGAAAATACATGAAATTAAGACTTACAAAGAAATTGTGGCGTTTATCGAGGGGAAAAGGCTGGATGAAATTGAACAAACCCGGGAAAGCGGAAAGAGACCATACCAGGCGGTGCTTTATATAATCGGTTCCGGACTGATTACTGCAGTTGTTGTGATTGTAATGTATCTGTTTCTAGGCAAGGCATGACACCCGATTTAGGCGACCGGCTCAGAAAAAGCAAAGACCGTAAAATATTACATGTTTTCATAAGATTTTTCTATTCTTTTTTGATCGAAAGAGGATTATACTTAAGCTAACAAATAGGCAGACAAACAAAAGTCTTTAGATCAGGATAAGAAAGGAGGAATTTGTATGAAACGGTTCACCTGTAAATTCTCCTCCGTGGAGGATATAGTGGCATTCGTAGACCGCGCTGAGAAATGTGATTATAATATTGATGTAAAATACGATCATGTACTGGTTGATGGCAAGTCGATTATGGGGCTGGTCAGTCTGGGGATTGAGAAGACAGTAGAAATAATCTGTTACAGTGATCATGCAGTGGCGGAAGCATTAGTTCCGGGAGCTATTGCTGCATAGGTATTCGTAAATTTGTAAAGGTGTTACTGAGATTAGATGGCAGTTGTGGGCTGAAAGGCGTGCAACTGCCATTTTCCGCAGATAATATTGCAAAGTTGCGTAAATTATGATATTCTCTTAAAGGTATTACCATGTTTTTATTAGAAATTGGAGAACATTAAATGACGAAGAAACAAGTATTTCGGACAGCAGTATTTTTTGTGCTTCTGGTAGGTATATTATGGGGCTTAAACAGCCTTTTTGTACATCCGGCTGCGGATGGAACTACAGCACGTTACCGAGCATTTTATAAGGAAGAAAAAGAAAACACCTGGGACGCGGTTTACATAGGAAACAGTGTTGTGGAACGTGCATGGGCGGCACCCCTTGCCTGGCATGAACATGGAATTGCTGTTTATTCCATGTCAACTGATTTACAGCCAATGAATCTAACAGTCAATGTATTAAAAGAGGTCAAGAAAAAGCAGAATGTTCAACTTGCCATTATCGATCTCAGAGGCATCCGGGAGAGCAAGCTGATTGAGCGTGATTATAAGGTACGGCGCCTGACAGATAGTATGCAGTTCTCTGAAAACAGACTGGATACTATAAATAATGCTTTTGAGTTTGCAGAGAATTACCGAAAAGAAGACTACGATTTAGATGATAAGATATCCCACTATATTCCGTTTTTAAAGTATCATTCCAGATGGGAAGAATTGAGTGAGACAGACTTTGTAAAACCCAAAACCAAAATGAAAGGTGTCTATGAACAGACTGCTTTTAAGATCCGGAACAAAGAAGGAACCGCTATCACAAATGAGGTAGGGGAATTGAGTGAAACACAGCTAAAGATTCTGACAGACATTATGGATTATGCAAAAGAAAATGGAATCCAGCTTCTGTTTACCGCTGTTCCCACACGTATAGGGAGTGGAGACCAGAAGCAGATTAACCGGGCATTTCAGATTGCAGAAGAGAATGGATTTCCGGGAATTAACTTTAACACAGAGGAAATGTACCAGGAACTTGGAATTGATTTCTCTGCTGACTTTTGTGATACAAACCACCTGAATTCCAGGGGGGCAAGAAAACTGACCACTTATCTGGGAAAATATCTGGCGGAAAATTATGATTTTAAGGATAAGCGTGGTGAAGAACAATATAAAAGCTGGGATGATGCCTGGAACGAATATACCGTCTTCTATGAGGAAGGCTGGAAAATGGCAGATGAGAGAAGAGCTGCAAAAAATAAATGAAAAAACAGGTTGGATTTCTATGTTTGAAATCCAACCTGTTTTTTATCGTCTTAAAACTTTCTGGCTCTGCCAGAGGAACATCAGATATAAGATACCGGCAACCAGCTGAACGATTGCAATAATAAAGGTCACAACAGATGCTAATATATTAATAATCGGAATATACATCAGCAGTTCGCAGATTAGTGAAATCACCATACATAATCCATATAATTTCCAGATCAGTCCCGCACGGCTGACCAGTGTCTGGTCCACGCCCCACAAAATCCCGGCTGTAGCCTTACAGATATAGAATACCGACAGGAATGATAAGATGGTGTTCCCCATGCCCAGCATACCCGATATAAATCCATGATTAAAAAATAAACCAATGATGTTAACTGCCAGATTTACGATCGTAATAAAAAAGGCTGTCTTATAATCTTCGCTGACTCCGGACAGGACATAAATAGCATACAGACAGATAACAAAACTAGCCAGTACGGCTACCATCCCTAAAATCGGAATAAAGCCCAATAATCCCAATATCTGACCTATAAATAAATAGTATATACCGTTTCCGGCTCTTCCTCCTAAGCTTCCCAAATGAATACCCCCTTCTATATTAAATGATAATCATAGTGTAGCATAGGATGAAAAATAAGTCCATGTTAAAATGCGGTCTGATAGTCCTCCCTCATCAAATCCCCAATATCTGAAATCCCGTTATAACCCCATATTTACTGCCAGAAATATCAGTTTGTTTTTTCGACTTTTTTCATATATACTGGAACTGATAGTCTGAATATAAGAAAAAGTTTGAAATGCATCATACATGATACAAAAATGATGCAACTTTGGCGCAAAATAGAAGAGAAAAATGATGCAAATAAAACGGGGGAGAAAAAATGATAAAAATACTGGTTGTTGAAGATGAAGAGCCGATTTCTAATTTGATCCGCATGAACCTTGTGAAAGCAGGATATCAGTGTGAGTGTTCATTTGATGGTTTAGATGCGGCTGATAAGATGGCGGAAGGAAATTATGATCTGGTACTTCTGGATATCATGCTTCCAAAAATTAATGGATATGAATTGCTGGAGTATGCCAAGACCCTGAATCTTCCCGTTATTTTTATAACGGCTATGGGGTCCCTGGATAATAAAGTGAAGGGGCTTCGCCAGGGGGCAGATGACTATATCACCAAACCATTCGAAATTATAGAGCTGCTTGCCAGGGTTGAGAGTGCCCTTAGAAGATATAATAAAGCGGAAAAGGTTATCCGCATTCTGGACATTGAAATAGATGTTTCTTCCAGAGTTGTCAGGCAAAAGGGAGAGCAAGTACTTCTGACCCTGAAGGAATTTGAGTTGTTGCTGCTTTTTGTGCGCAATAAGAACATAGCCCTTTACCGGGAGACAATCTATGAAAATGTATGGGGAAGCAGTTATCTGGGAGACAGCAGAACAGTGGATCTGCACGTACAAAGGCTGCGAAAGAAGCTGAATTGGGAAACTTATATTGTTGCCGTATATAAAGTGGGATACAGACTGGAGGTTTAAATGAAATTTCGCTGGAAGATTTTCTTTATTTTTACGGCATTGATTGCAGTCGTATTCAGCATTTTCGGTATTTGGATAGTGACAGCCACCTTTCAGTCTTCCCTGGACCGGGAGATTGACCGTGGAAATTCCGAGAATAAAATGTTCCAGTTTGCATTTGAAATGTCCGTAAATTCATTAGGGGAAGAATATCTGGTTATAGATGATAAAGTGATTAAAGATATCGCCAGTTCTCTGAAGAAAAGTGTAGGAGGAAGTAACAGCTATATCAGAGTTTATAATAAACAGAAAAATGTACTGTTCAGTGACGCAAATATAAAGACAGATACGGATTTCATTTCAAGACTTCAGGATAATAATTACGGATATGAAATCGTAAATGAAAATGACGGATATTATCTGATCGTTATGTGCAAAAGTGAAAGTAAGGAAAGTGTATTTTATCTGGAGAATATCATGGATATTTCTTACATATATTCAGAACGGGAACAGCTGTTTCAGCGGTATCAGATTGGGATTGTGGTGCTGTTAGTGGGAACCGGATTTGTTACTCTGGTACTATCTAATTATCTGACACGGTCTGTAGTAACCCTGTCTAAGGTAACCAGAAAGTTTTCCAGGGGAGATTACCAGATCCGGGCAAAACGTGTCAGCGAGGATGAAATCGGGGATCTGTCCCAGGACTTTAATGATATGGCTGAAAACCTGTGTCAGAAAATGGGTGAACTGGCGCAGGCGGCCAGACGGCAGGAAGATTTTACAGCCTCCTTTGCCCATGAACTGAAGACGCCCCTTACTTCCATTATCGGATACGCGGATATGCTGCGGACTATGGATCTGGATAAAGAAGAAATTATGGAAGCATCCAACTACATCTATTCCCAGGGAAAGCGGCTGGAAAGCCTATCCCTTAAACTGCTGGAATTAATTGTGACGAAGAAGCAGGAATATGAACTGACGCCGATTCAGGCAGCGGCATTTATGAAAAATGTGGTCCAGACCGTAAGCGCATCTTTGGAAGCAAAAGAGATTACGCTGCATATGAAGGCAGAAGAAGGGGTTATCATTGGAGAAAAGGATCTATTGGTTTCTTTGCTGGTGAATCTCATCGATAATGCCAGAAAGGCGTCTTATGAGCAGGGCGACATCTGGATTACGGGAAAGAAAAACCAGGATGATTATGAAATTATGGTAAAGGACAATGGCTGTGGTATTCCGGAGGAAGAACTTAGCAAAATTACAGAAGCCTTCTATATGGTGGACAAGTCCAGAGCCAGAAAAGAAGGAGGGGCGGGGCTTGGCATGACACTTTGCAGTAAAATTGTGGAGATCCATGATGCCAAATGGCGTATCCGAAGTAAGGAAGGAGAGGGAACAACGATCTGGATTTCCTTCCCGGAAGGGGGAACAGGCAGATGAATTGGAAGAAAATAGGAAAGTATGCCCTGAGTTCCGTCTTTGTTGGGGGGTTAATTGCGATGGCGGTGTTTTTCCCGCAGTATTACAGCAAGATACATGACAGCAAATATCTGAATAATGTTACCATTGTGGACAGAGAGAAGGTTTCCATGTCCTATGATTATAATACGTCCCTGGAAAGCAAGCTGGAGGTTTTGATGCAGTCTGTGGTGCAAGGCACGGAGTTTAAGCCCGTTCGTCAGACGAAAGACAACGTGGTCAGTGACAAAACATTGATTGAGGGCCTGGCAAAAGAAGTGATCGAATTGCAGAATTTAGGTATTCTCTGGATGGTTCAGCAGTACCCTTATGTGGATTATTTTGTGGATGCTTCACTGTACAGTGTAAAAAATGAATCTTCTGCACTGAATCCAAATGACAATGTGTTGTTCTGGTATATGCGCTTTAGTGACTTTACGACCTTTGACTTTGAATTTTGTGTGGATGCATATAATTACAAGATTTATAGTGCTGGTATTTCATGTGACGTGCTTAATAAAGAATATGATCTCCTCCAGTCTCAGATGGCAATGAATGAAATATGGATAAAGAGTAACGCAAATGGTGCAAGTGTTACGGAAGGTGCATCGGATAATGCAGTAGAAGATGCAGTGGAAAATGTAACGGAAAATGCAACGGAAAATGTAGTGGAAAGCATGGATCTTGAAACGGAAGCGCCTTCTATGGGGGCACGCAGTGAAGAGTTTTATTATTATCTGGATTCCCAGAATGCAGTTCTGATGGATGGCTTCCGGCAGTATTACGGCGCCGGTAACGCTGAAGTGATTGGTTCTGATTATCTATATTCCATTATGAAATACAACTTTAAAAATTCTTCAGCCAATGTCAGAAAGAGCTGGTATGGCAAGAATGTTGGTGCGAATTATATGCCGGCATTTTCTGTAGGCATTGAAACAATGGCCGATTGGGTTGCGAATGCAGATAAAAATGAGTAAATGATACAACTATGATACAAATTCCACACGATTTTGATACAGTTGAGTTCTATCCTATAAATAAGGATACATGATACGAGGGGATATCTGTTATAAGGAGGGACTACTGTGAACAAAAGACGAAAGAAGAGAATACGAAGGATCAAGGCATACTGCCTGCGGTTTTTGGCGGGAGGGGTTTTATGTTTTGGCATGGTAGGTATATTTATGGTGGCGGCAAATGCATTTGGGTCAATGGAAAATAAGCCAGCAAAAATGGTTCAAAATGATAAAACCAGTACCAGTGGAAACGAATTAACAGTAAACAGGCAAAATTCAACAGATTCGGAAGCGGATCTGTTAATCCTGGTTAACAAGGATCATCCACTGCCGGACGATTACCAGGTGGAACTAATGAGCCTGCAAAATGGGCTAACCAGTGTGGCTGCTTCCATTTATGAGCACTTGAAGGAAATGCTTACGGATGGAAGTGAAGAAGGGCTGGAATTCTGTGTGGCTTCCGGCTACCGCAGTGTAGAGAGCCAGCAGAAAATCCTGGATCATGACATCACTGCTTTAATGCAGCAGGGGATGACATATGAAGAGGCATATGAGGAAAAAACAAGAGTGGTCATGCCGCCGGGCTACAGTGAACATGAATCCGGACTGGCAGTAGATATTACAGCTTTGAGCAACCAGCAGCTGGATGACACACAGGAAGATACACCGGAAAATAAATGGCTTCAGCAAAATTGTGCCAGATATGGATTTATTCTCAGATATCCTAAGGGGAAAGAGGATATTACGGATATAGATTATGAATCCTGGCATTACAGGTACGTGGGAATCGAAGCAGCACAATATATTATGGATCACAATTTGACATTAGAAGAATATCTTGAGAGAAAATAGGGGGGATACCTATGAAGGTAAGAAAGAGACTCATAATTTTAGGTACAGGCAGTG
Source organism: uncultured Robinsoniella sp. (assembly GCA_900540475.1). Lineage (GTDB taxonomy): Bacteria > Bacillota > Clostridia > Lachnospirales > Lachnospiraceae > Robinsoniella. The sequence goes on from UQGG01000007.1 coordinate 159,661, forward strand.
AAAAGAGGTTAAAACCGAGATTGTTTTTTATGGCAGGCAAAATGGGGCTGTCAGGATGGATTATCAACATGAGTACCGGAGTTTTAGAGGCAGAATTTCAAGGGGATGAAAGAAGAATACAAAAGTACATAGACCGAATTACAGAAGAATATAATCTAAACATGGACGATATTCGCTGTGAAATGGTAGATATGGATGAAGCGGATGATGGAAGTCTGAGAATCGGATAAGCTGAAACAGGTTAGGCTGGAATCAAGAGAAGCCAAAGCCAGATGTAACCGAAACAGAATAATCAGAAGGAGAGATAATATGATCAGAGAATTTGAAGAAAATGATTTGGAACGGATCATGCAGATCTGGCTGGATACCAATTTAACGGCACATAAATTTATTTCCAGGGATTATTGGGAAGATCATTTTGATATGGTTCTGGAGAGTCTGCCCGGGGCAGAGATATATGTATATGAAATTAATGGAAGTATTCTGGGATTTATCGGGATTCTGGACGGATACATAGCAGGATTATTTGTAGATGCAAGAGTGCAGTCAAAAGGAATCGGACACAGCCTCCTGGCGGTGGCAAAAAACAAATATCCGGTACTGGCCCTGCATGTCTATCGGAAAAACGAACGGGCTATTAAGTTTTATAAAGACGAAGGGTTTGTGGTTGAAGAGCGGAAGCAGGATCCCGCAGTAGGAGAAGATGAGTACAAAATGATGTACCGGTCCTGCAATGTGGCTGTGGGAGGATGAAGTCCCATGAATCCGGTTGACTTTGGAAAACTATCATAATACAATACAGGAAAAGCCACTGGCGGCAGTAAAGGAAGCGGATTTATGAAACGGCAGAATGACTGGTATACCGGTATTAATTATTATGATAACTACAGGGAAAAAGAGATTCAGATCGAGAAGAAAAAAATTACAGCAACCTTAGAGCAGCACATACACGAACAGGTGGAGATCATTTATGTGCTGTCCGGGGATGGGATTATACAGGTAAATGGATGTGATTATCCGGCGTTAGAAGGCTCCTTCTTCTGTCTCTATTCCCATCACTTTTACGGGATACATACGATTAAAAAAGAGATAGAAGCGGTAGTTGTCAAATTCTATATTGGATTATTTATGTATATGTGCTGGGAAAAGCATCCCAGGAATGCCAATGCCAAGCTTGTTTATGATACCTGCCCCATGGCGCAATTGCAGGGAGGGCAGAAATCCAGGGTCGAGGCACTGGTGCTTGATCTTTTGCAGGAAAAGAAAGAGCAGCGGTTTGGCAGTAAGAACATGATCTTGTATAAAACATTGGAGTTACACAATTATTTCTGCCGTTATGCCTATGAAAACATCGGTAAAAGCAAAAAGGAAGACAATGCAGTATGGAATGTGATTCAGAAGGTGGCTCTGGCTGGAGGAGAACATCTGGGTTTGAATGAGCTGGCACAGGAAATGGGGTGCTCGCCCAAGGTTTTGAACCAAAGAGTGAAAAATGCATGCGGCTGCACTTACTTTCAGCTTCAGCAGTATGGAAAAATAATCAATGCATGTGCGCTGCTGCACTTTCCGGAACTTACGATGGAATATGTGAGCGGATTGCTGGGATATCCGTCTGTACCTGCATTTTACCGGGTATTTGAACAGCATTGCAATATGACACCCCGGGAATACCAGAAAGAATGCATTGGCAATGGGAAAATGGAAATGGAGGGTGCCGGAATCGGTATGCAGTTCCTGCAATATCTTCATCTTAATTTCATGAAGGAAATAAAAATAGAGAAGATGAGTGAGGAATTCTGCCTGAAACCATACACCGTAAAACAAATCTTTCAAAATGTATTTGGCACTGATTTTCAAAGCCTTTTAAATGAAATCAGGGTCTGTTATGCAGCAGCATTTTTGCGGAGCACAAATTTAAGTGTACTGGAAATCTCGGTACGCTGCGGATTTGAATCCCTGTCTACATTTCAAAGGTCCTTTCAGGAGTGGATGAACCAGTCGGCTTCTCAGTACCGCAGGTCATTTCATGGGGAATAAATGAGAAGAAAACTAATGTTTTTGAATATATTATTCTATTTAAAATCGCTATAATGTAAGAAAAGAGCAGTATAAAACTGCTACTTTCGGACAGGAGGCGGTTTTTTTATGTTTGAAAAATTATTTAGCCCGATTAAAATCAGGGGCATGGAACTGGAGAATCGAATTGTTATGCCTGCAATGGGCACAAGGATGGCAAATGAAAAAAGTGAGGTCACTCAGAGACTGATTGATTATCATGAGGCAAGGGCAAAAGGGGGCTGCGGACTTAATATCGTAGAGGTGGCGGCAGTACATACGCCAAGCGCGCCGGCACATTTTGTGTCTGTCAGTGAAGATTCTTATATCGAGGGGCACCAAAGGCTGACTGATGCCATACACAGTGCAGGAGGCAGGGCAGGCATTCAGCTGTGGCAGGGTTCAATTGCTACGGTAATGGATCCAAAGGCTAAGATGCTGGTGGTAAATGAAATGAATTTCGGAGCCTATACACTTCCTGCAATTGAAAAAGAAGAGATCGAAGAAGTAGTTGCCTGTTATGGAAAAGCAGCCCGCAGATGTGTAACAGCAGGTTATGACTGCATTGAGTTTCATTGTGCGCACAATTATCTACCCCATTCTTTTCTGAGCGGAGGGCTGAATCACAGAACAGATGAATATGGCGGAAGCTTTGAGAATCGGGCACGGTTCCCGCTGGAATGTATCCGGGCGATCCGCGAAAATATACCAGAGGATATGCCGCTGTTTATGAGAATTGACGCCCATGATGATTATCTGCCACAGGGTCTTACCATAGAAGAGGTGATACGGTTCTGCAAGCTGGCGGGTGAGGAAGGCGTGGATGTTCTGGACGTTTCCAGAGGAAATATTATAACAGCAGCGTCACTGTATGAGGTACCGCCCATTGATGTACCAAATGGTTTTAATGTGGAAAATGCCAATCGAATTCGCCGGGAAACAGGAATGATTACCATTGCGGTAGGAAGAATTAACACAGCGCAAATGGCAGAGGATATCCTTGACCAGGAGAAAGCGGATCTGATTGTTATGGGAAGGGCGCAGCTGGCTGATCCTGAATTTGCAAATAAGGCAAAAGAAGGGAGAGTCAGGGATATTATCCACTGCGTAGGCTGCGACCAGGGATGCTATGACGGTTTTTGCGATCTGGCTAATCGTCCTTTCATCACCTGTATGAGAAATCCTGCATTGGGTCACGAAAAAGAGCACAGGTTAGAAAAAACGGCAAGCCCCGGAAAAGTTTTAATAGCCGGAGGAGGAATGGCGGGAATGGAAGCGGCCATGGTACTAAAAGAACGGGGACATTTACCGGAAATTTTTGAATCCGGTGATCATTTGGGCGGCCAGTTTATCACAGCCGGGGAAGCCCCGGGGAAGGCTGAAATGAAAGCGGCTGCAGTTTCATTTGCAGAACAGGTGGAAAGAGCAGGTATTCCGGTACATTACGGCATGGAAGCCACACCTGAACTAATCCAAAAAGAGATGCCGGCTGCGGTGATTCTGGCAATCGGATCATCACCGATTGTTCTGGAACTGGAAGGAATAGAGAATCTGCCTGTTTATGAGGCACATGAAGTACTGGATGGCAGAGCGGTTCCACAAGGAGAGATCTGCGTGATCGGCGGAGGGCTGGTAGGGCTTGAGACGGCAGACGCGTTAGCTTCGGCAGGCCATAAGGTTAAAGTAGTGGAAATGAAAGAAACAGCCGGAGAAGATCTGGGCAGCCTGAGAAAAATTGCAGTCATTCAGAAAATGCAAAGCCTGGGTGTAGAGATTATAACAAAAGCTGTGTGTAAAGCCATCTGCGGCAAGGGAGTAGTAACGTGCCAGGAAGAACGGGAAACGGTGGTAACTTGTGATAGTGTAGTAATTGCAGTGGGATCCAGGGCGAATGACAGTACGAAGCTGGTGGCAGCCTGCGAGGAATTAAAAATCCCGTATTATATCATTGGGGATGCCAAAAAGGCAAGGCGTGCATTAGATGCCATTGCAGAGGGATACGAAGCAGCCCGCAGTATCTGACAGGAATCGGCAGCAGAGGATATAGAATCATCATCTTAGAAAGATACATGTTATGTTTTAGTGGAGCATCAATGTTTTGCATATATGTTTTGGAAAGGGGCGGTTTAGGATGAATTCAAAATTATTTGAAGAATTACAGATTGGTACAATGAAGTTGAAAAACAGAACTTTTATGGCACCCATGTCCCTGGGATATGAAAGCCAGGATGGAACCGTAAATGAGAGAATGCAGGAATACTGGCTGGCAAGGGCAAAAGGAGGTACCGGATGTATTATCCTGGATGCATTGTCCGTGGATCCGGGCGTTCCCTATCTGGGTAATACCCTGTGCTTTCGAAATGAGGAAATTATCGCATCTTATAAGCAGTTTACAGACAAAATTCATGCTTATGGAACCAGTATTATACCGCAGATCACACATCCGGGACCGGAAAGTGTCAGCGCATTTTTTGGTGTGCCACCTAAGGCAAGCAGTGTGTATATCAACTCGATGGGGCAAAAGACAAGGGCACTTGCAATAGAAGAAATTCCCGAAATAATTGCGCAATATGCGCAGACCTCTTATCAGGCAAAGCAGGCGGGATTCGATGGTATTGAGCTGCACTGCGCCCATGCATATATGCTGCTTGGATCTTTTCTGTCTCCAATGAGGAATAAGCGTACAGATCGTTATGGCGGTTCACTGGATAACAGAGCAAGACTGCTTTTTGAAGTAATCAATGCAATCAAAGCAAAGTGTGGTTCGGATTTCCCAATTGTGCTCAGAATCAGCGGCAGTGAGCGAGACGAACAGGGAAATACTATCGAAGATATAAAATATCTGGTACCCCAGTTAATTGCCCACGGAATAGATGCATTTGAGGTGAGCGGGGGAACGCAGTATGAACGCTGCAATAAAATTATTCCCTGTCATGGAGAACGAATGGGGGTAAATGTACCGGAGGCGCGGGAAATCAAAAAAGTATCAACGGTACCCGTGATTGTTGTAGGGAAGATAAATGATCCAGCCTATGCAAGGTATCTTACGGACAGCGGTCAGGCGGATGGTGTGGTAATCGGCAGGGCACTTTTATCAGATCCGGAGTTCGTGAACAAAGCCAGGGAGGGACGGACAGAAGAAATTGCTCCATGTGCGGCCTGCGGGATCGGGTGCATAGGAGAACAGACAAAGAGGCGTCCGGCATCCTGCGTCATTAACCCGGCACTGGGCAGGGAAGCTGAGATGGAGCTGCTTCCGGCAAAAGAACCGAAAAAGGTAGCGGTAGCGGGAGGCGGGATCGGAGGTATGGCAAGTGCAAGGGCATTTGCGCTACGAGGTCATCAGGTAACTTTGTTTGAAGAAAGCGGCAGACTGGGCGGACAGATGAATGCAGCCTGCATCCCGCCACACAAACAGGAACTCAGCAGATGGATTGTATATCTTCAAAATGAAATTGCCCGTCTTGGGATTCCGGTCAAATACGGAGTCCATGTAACAAAAGAAACATTAGAGGAATACAAACCTGATATTGTAATAATAGCAACCGGAGCAAAGGAAATTATCCCTCCAATCCCCGGAATTGAAAAAGAAACGGCAATCACGGCACAAAAAGTGCTGAATAATGAAGTTCCGGTTATTGGCGGCAAAGTGCTGGTAGTTGGCGGCGGCATGGTAGGATGTGAAGTGTGCGAACATCTGATGCATCAAAAGAGAGGTGTACTAAGCGTCACAATGATTGAAATGGCAGATACAATTGGAGCCGGAATGGTACCGAATAATCAACTTCCAACTATGAACCGTCTTCACCATCTTGGGATAAAAATGATGACAGGCACTAAATTATTGTCGGTAAATGGAAACGAGGCAGAAGTGGAATCGCCGGCAGGTATAAAAACTATGGCTGGATTTACCCACATCGTATATGCCTGTGGCTCCAGAGCTGAAAATAAACTGTATGAAGAAGTAAAGGATTCCTTTGAAAAGGTAATCTGCATCGGTGATGCAAAAGGAGCAAGACAGGCGTTAGAGGCAGTCCGGGAAGGGTGGGAGGCTGCGTTAGAGGATTAGGTGGTACGTACTGTAGGCGTTAGGGTGGAAGTGTGCTTAGACACTTAACAGGAAACCGATAGCTAGACATATCCTAGCCACCCCGGCTGCCAATTAGTTACTAAAAAATAGTCGTTCACTGGTCAAGGTGAGAGCGACTATTTTTTACGTCTTTCTTGAAAATTAAGTATTGATATGACCAAGTTAACCATTGATATAATGATCATGAACTCTTCATATGTACTCTACCCCTCCGGCTTCTCCCGATAATCAAACGGACTCATCCCGGTCTGTTTTTTAAAAATCCTGCTGAAATAAGCCTGGTCGTGATACCCTACAATTTCCCCAATCTGCCGGATTGACAGCTCTGGCTTGTGCAGCAGATATTGCTTTGCCTGCGTGATGCGCAGAGAGGTTATGTATTTGGATGGAGTCATGTCGTATTTCTGGCAGAAGATTTTCGTCAGGTAACTGGAACTGTAGTTCATGTTACTGGCGATGATGTTCAGATTGATATCCACATTATAGTTATGAATAATATATTCTTTGAGGACCTTTGCAATCTGTTCCGGTGTATTCCGGGTCATTTCCGGATTAAAGATATCAGCATATTCATTGCGCTGTATTTCAAAATCATTCTTTATGCCCTGGAGAGCGGCATACAGTTCTTCCGGATCAATTGGCTTGAGCAGATATTCCGACACCTGCAGCTGGATCGCCCGCTTGGCATATTCAAAATCAGAAAATCCGCTGGTAATAATGAACCGGGTTAAAGGCAGGCGTGCATGTACTTTTTCCAGCAGCTGTATGCCGTTCATCAGCGGCATTTTAATATCTGTGATTACCAGATCCGGTTCCAGTTCTTTTATAATCTCATAAGCCTGTGTTCCTGTCTGTGCTTTCCCGGTCACTTTAAATCCCAAACCGGTATTTTCGATCTTACGAATCAAATTCTCTAATAACAATTCTTCGTCTTCCGCAACGACGACTGTATAGTTGGATATTGCCATGTTTATACCTCCCGCATATTGCAGGGCTCGCCTGCGAAATTGCATTAATAAGTAGTTTGAAAAGAACTTTTAAACTTATACCCCTGCATACCGCAGATGGGTCTGCGGTACTGCATAAATAAGTAGTTTGAAACGCTTCATTTCAAACTTATTCTCCTCCGCAATGTGTGATAAACAGGTTCGGATTGTATCACAGGTATGAATTTTAAACGTGCTCTAGGCTCTTTTTTCTGCCAATGGATACAATTCCATGTCCGTCCTTTGTATTTCCGTATGCAAAGATTATATCATCTCCGCAGAAAAGTTTCCATCGTAAATAGACATTTAACATCCCCATACCATTTATTTCTATTTCCGGCATTCCCGGCTTGGCGGCTGCAGCCTCAATTCTGGAATGGATCAGCTGGATGGATTCTTCGGTAAATCCGGAACCGGAATCAATGATATCAATCTGCCAGCTTTCTTCTGTGATTTTGCTTTGGATTTTAAGACTCCAGGGAGGTTCACAGTTGGTGCCGTATTTCAGCGCATTTTCCACTAAGGGCTGGATCACCAGCTTGGGTATCTTAAGGGAAAGCAGCGATTCATCTACGTGAATCTCATAATTCAGGCTGGACTGGTATCGAACTTTCATACAGTAAAGGTATTCCTGGATATATGCAGTCTCCTCACCCAGGGTGACGGAGGTGGAATCCCCTTTTGTAATATAGCGCATGATTTTAGTGAGATTGCGGCACATTTTTACCACCTCATCAGACTGGTTGTTTTCCGCCAGTACAATGATGCCTGAGAGGGTATTATAGTAAAAATGCGGGTTAATCTGAGATTGGAGTGCCAGGCTGCGGGACTTTATTTCCTGCTGCCTGGTATCTATTAATTCATCCATGGAGGTCTTTAAGTTGCTGCTCATGCTTAAAAATGCCTGATTTAGCTCTTCAAGCTCATCAAATGAAGCATCCAGGGGTTCTTTCTTCTGCTGCCCCAAAGTATCCAGTGCTGTTTTTTTAATAATATTGCGCAGCTGTTTGATGGGCTTCGTCAGGCTCCTTGACAGATACCATGAGATAAATACAGAGCATGCAAGCATAGCGGCAACCCCAAGTCCCAGTACGTGAATCAGGTTTCTGACAGGCTGTAAAATGTGGTTTTGGGGCTGAACGGTTACGTAGGTCCAGCCGGTATAGGAGGATGAATTGGAAACCAGTATTTCCGTAGTACGGGAATCTTCATTAAAAAAGGATGCGTGCCCCAGAGCGGAATCTATGGAGTTGAAATAATCCGGCAGGGCTTTTTGTTCGGATTCTTCCAGTTTGTAAGGGAATACAAGGGTACCGTTTTTATCATAGATATAAACACTGGGGGCATCTGCATTTTTCTGCTGGTAGGAGGTGATATATTTAAAAATAGTACTGCATTTTTTAACGGTTTCGATGGCACCCACCTGTTTCTTGTATCGGTTGTAGAATACCCGGTATAAAGACATATACCAGACCGGTGTTCGGCTGGTATTGGAGTTGCTGGTAATCTCTGTGGTGGCATAGGGAAGGCTTAGCAGTTTCTTTCCGCCTAATTCCTTTGTCTGCTCCAGCCAGGGAAGCGTGTCCATATCCATTTTCTTACTGTTGTTTTTGATTCCAACCTGCACAACGGAACCGGAAAAATCATAGAGATTAATCTGGTCTACCTTCAGGTCTGCTCCGTTAATGGTTACAAACAGATCAGCCAGAGCCATAAAATCATCAGAAGAAACCCGCAGGTCGTTGGCTTCCATCAGACGGTCTTTTACCAGGTTGCTGTAACCTATATTAATGGAAACAGAATCCATATCCTGCAGAATCTGTTCTGTCTGTTGCAAAAAAGATAAATTCATATCCGTTGCCGCCTTTGTTTCTCTTTCAATTAATATGTTGGAAGTGTAACGGTAAAAGAAGATGGAAAAGGCAATTACAACTAATAGTGCAAGACCAAGATAGGCTAAAAAGAACTTAGTCTGCAGCTTTATTTGGTGGTTTTTCTTCATATTTTCGGTCCCCCATTTGCTTGTCTTCTTATATTATAACAAAAATCACCAAAAAGAAAGAATGAATTTTCATGTTTGTGGGCAAAGTGTGAAAAAAGTCCAAATTCTGTTAGGAATAGTGCATGGACTTTTCAGAAGAAAAAAAGTACAATTAGTTCATCAGATAAACAAAACGCGGAACAATGGGAATGGAAAATGGGAGGTAACAAAAAATGAAGAAAAAAGTGATCAGTGCTTTACTTTGTGCAACAATGGTAATTACCATGGCAGCCGGATGCGGATCAGGCGACAAGACAGAAACTACAGCAGCAACCAGTGCAGCAAAAGAGACGGAAGCGGCTAAGACAGACGGAAGCGAAGCGGGCAGTGTTGCAGATACGGAAGAAGCAGCAGAAACAAAGGCAGATGGGGAAACAGCAGCAGCGAATACAGACTTTGCAGGAGAAGAACTCAGTATTCTGGTTTCTGCAGGATGGATGGATAACCGTTATGATGAAACCATCGCACGTTTTGAAGAGACTTATGGAGTAACCGTTGACTTACAGACGATTCCAGCAGACCAGTATGGTGATTTGCTTCAGTCTAAATTAACAACAGATTCCTGTGCGGATATATTCTGGATTCAGTCAAATCCATTTGCAATCGCATCTCAGATTGTAGATCCTGAAAAATACTGTATTGACTTTTCTGATGCATCCTGGAAAAGCGTAATGCCGGAAAACAGACTTTCTGCATGTGAATACGACGGCAAGCTGTATGGTTTACAGATCTGGCATAACTCTCCGGAATATGTAATGGTTTATAATAAAACGTTATTTGGTGAATTGGGATTGGAAGCACCTAAGACCTATGATGAAATGTTAAAGGTCTGTGAGAAGCTGTCAGCAGAAGGCATCACACCATGGTTTGAGCCTGGAGCTGACGGATGGCAGCATCCACTGGCATTTTTCCAGATCGGCGGAGCATATGAAGCAGACCAGCCTGGATTATATGACAAGCTGAACAATAACGAAGCAACATTTGCAGATAACCAGTTAATGATAAAAGTACTGGAACAATACAAGGAACTGGCAGACAAGGGATATCTTGGCGAAGACTGGATCGGAACCGACTCCACCAATATGGTAAATGAATTCGCAGACAGAAACTGTGCGATGGCAATTGCCAATTCTTCTTTCATCAAACAGATTCAGGATGAAACAGAAACGACAGATGAATTTGGATTATTCTTAGAACCATTGGGAGATAACACATACTTCCCTACAAGCCCGGCTGGTCCTACCATGTTCGGCTATAAAGGAACCACACATCCGGAACTTGTAAAAGAATTCTTTAACTTTGTAACAACAACAGAGAGCTTACAGGAAATCCTGGATAATTCACCTTCCTATACAAACCTGGATGTAAACGATGATAAATTACAGCAGCACTGGTTACCGGAAGAAGAAGAATTCATGAAGACACTTACCGATGAGCAGATGAAAACACCGGTACTTCAGAATGGTACAAAGTATACAAATGATTACTGGATGCAGTTTGGGCAGGATATGGTAGCATACTGTACCGGACAGATGGAAGCAAATGAAGTACTGAAAAATATGGATAACAACAGGGCAGAAGCAGCCAAGGTTGCAAACGACCCTGCATGGAAATAGGGACACACTCCATGCTGAACTTTTGGTGCCGGGAGCAGTAAGAAACCTCCCGGCACTCTCTATCAAAAGAAAGTGGTGAAGTAATATGAATAAAAAGAAAATCTATCCACAATGGTTCCTGTTTGTCCCATTGGCACTATATATTTTATTTTTCCTGACACCCAGTATACTCGGTATTTTTTACTCTTTTACCGACTGGAATTCCAGAAGTCTGGGAGAAACAAAGTTCGTAGGTTTACAGAATTATATTGAGATCTTTACATCGAACAAAGATTATGCATCCGGCATTTTCAACACCCTTAAATTTACGATAATATCGAATGTTTTAAAACTGATTCCGGCACTGTTAATTGCAATCATGCTGCAGGAAGGTCTGAAAGGCAAAAATGTTTACCGTACACTTTTATACCTGCCATCCGTTTTACCATTCTTGATCATAGGCTTAACCTTTAAATCCATTTTGAACTATAATACAGGACTTTTAAACAGCTTCCTGGACATGGTACATCTGGGGTTCCTGAAGCAGAAATGGCTCTCAGACCTGGGCGTTGTATGGAAATCCATCTATGGTGTGGATGCCTGGAGAGGAATCGGGTATGTAATGACAATCTTCCTGGCCGGACTGAACACCATACCAAAGTCTTACTATGAGGCTGCCCAGATTGACGGTGCAAATTTCTGGCAGAGAGTAAAAAATATTACCCTGCCCATGCTGCGCGGTGCAATTATGATCAACCTGGTATTCGGACTTACATACGGACTGAAAGTATTTGATATTGTCTATGTGCTGACAAACGGAGGCCCCGGACATGCAACAGAGGTTATTACCACATATTCCTACCAGCTCTATTCCAACGGACAATATGGAATGTCTACGGCGCTTAATACAATTCTCCTCGTGATAACCGCAATAATCGGAGTGGTAGTCGTAAAAGTAATGAGTAAACAGGAGGTGCAGCAATAATGAAAAAGAATGTCGTTCGTAATATAGCCAAACAGATCGTCTGTATTATTATGAGTATCATCGTAGTTGCGCCTTTCTATATGGTAGTTATCAACTCCTTTAAAAGTAAAAATGAAGCGGCAAGAATGAGCCTTGCACTTCCTACAAAATGGTTCTTCAACAATTACACGGAAGTAATTGAAAAAGGCAAACTGGTTCAGGGGTTTGCAAACAGTGTCACTTATGCAGTAGTGGCAACTTTCATTGGTGTCATCAGCTGTGCCATGGCGGCATTTGTAATGTGCAGAAAACGTACAAAAGTGAATAACTTCCTGTATTATTTCGTATTATGTGGATTATTCTTCCCGGTGAACTACGTAACATTGGTTAAGGTATTGACTGTTGCAGGTCTTGCAAATACCAAATTTGGAATCATTATTGCGTTTACCAGTGCCATGATACCGTTTTGTATCTTCACCATACGGAACTTCGTGCTTTCGCTTCCGGTAGAATTGGATGAAGCAGCGGTAATCGATGGGGCGGGACCGATCTCTATGTTCTTCAAGATCATCGTTCCTATGTTAAAACCAACGCTGGTAACCTGTTTTATCCTGCAGTTTATGGGAGTTTGGAGTGATTTCCTGACACCTTTGTATTTATCTAATAAGAGTTCCATGTTCCCCATGAACATTGCAGTTTACCAGTTCTTTGGTAAAAACAAAAACTATTGGAATTATATATTTGCCGATATTGTATTGACCTGTCTTCCGGTGGTAATTGTATACCTGATCGGACAAAAATACATTGTAGGCGGCATGACATCGGGAGCTGTAAAAGAGTAATACGTAAATAACATCCAGGCATCTGCCCCTCGCCGAAGGCGATTTTAAAAGGGCGGATGCCTGGATGTGCGTTTCCAAAGGTTGGACAGTCATCACTTTTCGCTGTAAATGTTCATTTGTCCATAAAACGGTGGAAATTAACTGAAATCTAAGTTATGATAGAAACACAAAATAATCAGCAGAGTATCAGAGGTATGTTTGAAATCACCGGCTGTTCATTACATAAATAATCAGGCAATACACTTTGGCTGTACGCAACAGGAAAGCCGGTCTGTATTGTAATAAGTTAGGCAGCGGTGTATGGGTTTTAGACAGGCTCTGGTTAAAGGAGTTATATTATGAACATCACATTAAATAAGGAAGCTTCCAGATTTGGGGAAGCATTTGCTATTGGAAACGGCCATATGGGAGCCATGGTATACGGCGGAATGAAAACAGACAGGCTGGACTTGTCAGAAAATACGTTTTTCAGCGGAAATAAAAGCGAAGACGACAATCAGGCTGGAGCCAGTGAGGCATTTTATAAGATGCGGGAGCAGACAGCGGCAGGAGATTATGCGGCGGCTTTAGAGACTTCCCATAAATTTTACGGTAAGCGCGGCAATTACGGGACGAATCTTCCGGTAGGCCAGATCTTGATTACGCGTATGGATGAGCTGAGTGAGACATCCGGTTATGAGAGAAGCCTGGACTTGGAAAATGGAATCGTGTCCTCGCGGTATATGCAAAATGGGGAACAGGTAACCCGGCAGGCATTTGCATCACACCCCCATAATGTCATCGTCTATGAAGCGGTTTGTGATAAGAATGATATGAACCTTTGCATTTCCTTCCAGTCCCTGAGGGACGGGGAATATGTAAAATACCATATAGGCGGCATCTTTTTCGTCTGTGAAGCCCATGAGACCATGCACAGTGACGGAACAACAGGGACCTTATTATGCGGAAAAGTCTCGATTCATACAGATGGTTTCCCAGAGGCTAAGGAAGATGGGGTCTACATAAAGAGGGCATCCAGGGTTTCCCTTTATATTACAGCAATTACAGATTTCAAGGAAGAAGTATTGGAGAAAGAGAAACAGATCCTGCAGCTTCAGATGAAGATGAACCGTACCTTTGTAAAAGTGGATGAACTGGCAGTGGAAGAAATCCGGGAAGCCCACAGGCAGGACATGCAGGCGTTATATTCCAGAGTCACTCTGGATATCGGGGACCAGCCTCTGGTAAACCGCATGTTCCAGATGGGAAGGTATCTGCTATATTCCAGTTCCAGGGAAGACTCCCTGCTGCCGGCTCATTTACAGGGAATCTGGAATGACAATGTGGCATGCCGGATTGGGTGGACTTGCGATATGCATCTGGATATCAACACCCAGATGAATTATTGGCCGTCAGAAGTGACCAATCTGCCGGAAACAGCAGTTCCATTGTTTCGATGGATCAGAGAAGACCTTGTTCCGGCAGGCAGAAAGACAGCAGCTGAAAGCTATGGCTTAAAGGGCTGGGTAGGAGAACTGGTATCGAATTCCTGGGGATACGCTGCGCCTTACTGGGCATCGACCTTATCCCCGTGTCCCACAGGAGGCGTTTGGACAATTACCCAGATGTGGGAGCATTTCCTGACAAGCCAGGACAAGAAGTTCCTGAAAGAAGAAGCATTTCCGGTGATCGAGGAAGCCGTAGTATTTTTCAGTGCGTATCTGTTCGAGGACAAAGAGAGCGGATACCTTACCTGCGGACCCTCCATTTCTCCTGAAAACAGCTTTGTGGTGGATGGGAAAATCTATCAGATCAGCAATGGGTGTACGCTAGAAATTCTTATGATCCGGGAATTGTTCGATATTTACCAAAAAGCCTGCCGCGTGCTGAGACGAAAGAATAAAAGGATGAAAGAGACAGCGGATAAAGCAGCACGTTTACTGCCCTACCGGATAACTGGAAACGGGCAGATCGCAGAGTGGAACCACGATTACCCGGCGGCTGATCTTCAGCACAGACATACCAGCCATCTGCTGGGATTGTTTCCATTTGCCCAGATAACGCCGGAAAATGAAGAACTGGCTAAAGCTGCAGAGGCCGTTATCACTGCAAAGCTCACTCCGGAGGAAAACTGGGAAGACACCGGATGGGCAAGGTCTATGCTGATGCTGTATGAGGCGAGATTACGGCATCCCGGGAAGGCATTGGGTCATATAGACAGTATGCTTACAAATCTGCTGGAGCCAAACGGATTTATCATCCATCCGCCTACACGGGGAGCGGGTTCCTTTGACAACGTATACGAATTGGATGGCAATACGGGACTGACCTCCTGCATAGCAGAGATGCTGATGCAGAGCCATGACGGCATTATCCGGATTCTGCCCTGCCTTCCCAAACAGTGGAGTAAAGGAGAGGTTAAAGGGCTTTGCGCAAGAGGCGGCGTTACCGTTGATATCAGCTGGGATGAAAATTTCTGTCAGGTAAACTTCGGTTCAGAGCGCAGCAGGCGTATTACAATTCAGTATGGTGAAATCCGCAAGACCATCTTATTAAAGGCGGGAAATACAAGCATTTGTCTGAAATAACGATTTGGAAATATGCTTGCACCCATTCTCCATTTGAGAAACATTTTTTCCACACAGATCGTTTCTACTTTTTTTGCATAACCGGTGGCATGAAAAATGACAGTCAGGCATATATTACTCTAAAGAAAATTTTTAGGGGAGAAGTAATTGGCTGAGTATCGACGTTTTGTGGCTTATATATATGAGTATGTCAATGGTATAAAAGGAGAAAATGCAGGATTTGTGAAGGTGGAGTCCAGAAACGGGATCTGCCGTATCCAGCTGCATCTGCAGGCAGTACCGGCAGAAGAGACGAGTCTTCAGGTGGATGGCTTTGTAAGAACGCAGAATCACGTTGGAGTAATTCCACTGGGGATGTGCAGGGTAAAAGGAAAATCGGCGGAATTTAAAGGAAATACGCCCCATCGTAATTTTGGGAATTCAGACTATTCCCTGGAACAAATCGCAGGCATGTTCCTGGAAGGGGAAAATGGCAGTGTTTTTGCAACAGCTTGGGATAATGAACCCATCGATGTGGACGAATTAAAGAGATTTGCTAAAAATGTCCATATGAAACAAAAAGCAGCAGTAGTAAATAAAGAAAACCCGGAGGCGGTTAAGTCAGTCCGGGGCGATAAGGCTCCGGAATTTAAGGACAGCATGGAAAAGCTGGCTGATGCAGGTAACGTAAGTGGCATTTCGGAAAAAGAGGAAACAGATGCTGCTGCTAATGCTCAGAAGAATGACGATTCCAGGCTGGCTGAAGAAAGTTCAGAAACAGCAGTACCCACCTTGGCACAACCGGGGAATGGTGGGGAAATGGCAGACGCAGAAGAGATGGCAGATATCGGGCAGAGATCAGACTCTTGGAATCTGGCAGATGCCGAAGAAATAGCAGAGTCAGATGGAATGCCAGGTTCAGAAGAGTTATCGGCAGCTGAGGGAAGACCAGATTCAGAAATGTTTGAAGCAAAAGCCCCAGGCTCTGAGGAAGTAAAAGAAGCCAATGGTTTTGAAAATGCGGCTGGAGAAGTCCGGGAAGCCTCAATCGATGCCGATGCAGATGAATTAAGCAGCGGGGATGCAGAAGGTGAGTCAGAGTCAACTGATAGTATGGTTGGAGAATCTGTTGAAGCGGATGAAAACAATAACAGTAATAACAATGTGGGTAATAATATCCGTAACAATGTCAGAAACAGCGGTTATACAAACAATGGGAATACCAACAATAACGGCAGTTCCAATAACCAATACGCAAATAGCAATAGAAATTCCAACAACGGATACGCAAATAACAACGGTAATTCTAATAACCGATATGCAAACAACAATGGATATGCCAACAGCGGGAACCAGGTACATATGGCACAGGCTCGTGGACGCCAGCAGGCATCCGGTAGATGTAATATGAATTGTGCCAACAGCGGCCTGGACCGTAAGTGGGATCAATTTCAGTGCCATTACCCGCCAATGGAACCATTTACCGATGATGAGATTGTAGAATGTATCCGGATCGCACCGAAAGACATTATGTTCCTGAGAAGGGATGACCAGCGGTTTGCCCGCAATAATTTCCTGCTGCAAAGCTTTTATAATTATCAGCATCTCATGCTGGGAAGGCTGCGGGATGGCGGCTATGTTCTGGGGGTTCCGGGACTTTATGAGAATCAGGAACGGTTTATGGCGAATATGTTTGGCTTTATGAACTTTAAGGAAGCAAGACCGGGGAAACAGGAGAACTTCGGATATTGGCTGAGACCAGTGAGATAGAGGTAGAGACCAGGTATATTTTATTTATTTTATTTGTGGGAGGTGCTTTTTAATAGAAGCACCTCCGTTTGTGTTCATCAGTCGTCTAATCCACGAATCCCGGCATCAATGCCCTGTTCTTTTAAGATTTCAGCAAATCCTTCCAGCTCTTTACGGCTGTAGCTGTGAAATCCTGACTGTATTACATTTTCAGAGTCTTTATAGGCCTGTAAAAAGTATTGTCTGCAGCCGTGAAGCCATGCTCCGATTCTGTAAAAGTCCTCCGCCGTATGCAGCTCCCTGACTACCGTGGTGCGAAACTCATAATCTATGCCGCAGTCCATTAGATATCCTCCAGATTCCTCAATTGTATCCATGGAGATATTAAAGCAGCCTGCCACTCTGCCGTAGTTCTCCGGGGAAGACTTGATATCCATAGCCACATAATCAATCAGCCCAGATTCAACCAGGCTGCGGATCATGTTCGGATTGCTGCCGTTGGTATCTAATTTTACAAGATAGCCCAGAGATTTTATTTTTTCTATAAATTGGGGGAGTTCTCTGGAAAGTGTCGGCTCACCCCCGGTTACGCAGACGCCCTCCAGGATACCCTGCCGCTTTTTCAGGTATGCCAGGATTTCTTCTTCCTCTATATAAGGCTCTGCCTCTGGGTTAAGAACCAGGCCTGCATTCTGGCAGAAGGGGCAGCGGAAGTTACAGCTGCCAAGGAAGAGTGTTGCACCCAGATGCCCGGGATAGTCTAAAAGGGTCAGTTTGTTAAAGCCATGTATTTTCATATAATGCCTCCAATATGTATGAATGTTCAGTTAAGAGAATTAAATTTTTAGGTTTGTTATTATTATAGCAGATTATAAAAGAAAAAGCATATGGATATATTCAGGGTGAGTGGTGGGTTGCATTGATTAATCCACATTGATTAATCCAAACAGCTCCTACTTGCGTTCTGCCTTTTTAAAGGCTATAATAATTTCATGCCAGCGCAGGCTTCATGAAACGTTTTGGTGATAAATTATCAGGAAAGCTGAGCGTGGGGATGGATAAATTTAGTTTTAGGTTCTAAAATCCATGGAATCAGCCGGTTATTTTAATTATAAATAGAAGAGAGTAAAAGAATGGAAGAAAATACAAAGATACATGAGAAATATATGCGGGAGGCTATCCGGCAGGCAAAAAAGGCTTATGCCATTGACGAGGTGCCCATCGGATGCGTAATTGTATATGAGGGCAAAATTATTGCGAGGGGCTACAATCGCAGAAATATTGATAAGAATACATTGTCCCACGCAGAACTGATTGCCATTCGAAAAGCCAGTAAAAAACTGGGAGACTGGAGGCTGGAAGGCTGTACCATGTATATCACCCTGGAGCCCTGCCAGATGTGCTCCGGAGCAATTATTCAGGCGAGGGTTTCCGAAGTAGTGATCGGGAGCATGAATGGAAAAGCAGGGTGTGCAGGGTCGGTATTAAATCTTCTGGAAATGGAAGAATTTAATCACCAGGCAGCCGTTACCAGAGGGGTTCTGCAAGAAGAGTGCAGCCTGATGCTAAGCAGCTTTTTTCGGGAGTTAAGAGAAAAGAAAAAGCAGGAAAAAAAGAGAAACGCTATTTAAAATGAAAAATATCGTAATAAAGCGTGCAGTTCTAATTGACAAATTGGCAAAAACAAGTTATAGTAAATACTGCGTATGTAATACGCATTTAAATTGTCATAAAATTTCCGTGCAGCCGGGGAGTTAGCGGTGCCCTGTACCTACAATCCGCTACAGTAGGGGTGATACCAATCCGAGGGTTTTTTATTGCGAAGCTGCCCTCTATAAGTGGCGTTGACGTTTGGGTCTCGCGCAACAGGAATCTATGAATCGTGTCAGGTCAGGAATGGAGCAGCACTAAGTAGAACCTTCTGTGTGCCGTGAGGCAGCCTGAATTGAGTTAACTGTAGAGGTAACGTTCGTGGTAGGAATTCAAAGTGCGGTGCACGGATTGAAATAAAGATAGATACTCCTGTAAAGGAGCGGAAGTGTAAGGGATTCTTTTGAGAAATCAAAGAATACTTGCACTATTTTTTTTGCAAAGCCCGGTATTCCTTGGGAGTCATCCCGAAGTGTTTGCGAAACTGCCGGTTAAAGTAAGAAATATTATTAAATCCATTACCAAATGCAATGTCCGTAACCGGCATTTCGGAACCAGTCAGTTCGCCCAGGGTTCTGGTAAGACGGTAATAATTTAAATACTCCACACAGGTCATATTTACGTGTTTCTTAAAAAACCGCATAAAATGGTATTCACTGAAATGGCATAAGCCTGCAAGTTCGGATACCGATATATGATTTTGATAGTGCTCCTGCATATAGAGGAGTACTATTTTTATTTTCTCTGTTATTTCCGTATTATCCGGGGTAAAATCACAGGAAGCGGCAGAATCCCGGAAGAGCAGATAAAAAAAGTGGAACAGCCCGGATTTGAGATTCAGTTCGTAAGCCTGCTCTTGATGCAGATAGCAGTTTTGTATATCACTAAAGGTGTCTGCCAGAGCCTGATAATGGTTGTCTGTGGGACTTATAATGAAGGGGTGGGTCCATTTCTGAAGGGCAAGGGGCTGGAGATATTTTGTGGTGCAGTAATCCGGATACTGGAATCCCAGCATGTGAAAACTAAATACAATACTGTCAGAAACCATAGGGCTTTGCTGCTCTGTCTGTGACACGCCGTGAAGAACCTGGGGAGGGATCAAAATCAGATCTCCCTTATGTACTTCATAGGCATTCAGGTCGATATTGTAAGTACAGGTACCCTCCCGGATCATTGCGATCTCCATCTCTTCATGCCAATGGGTTGCCAGTATGGTGAAAGTCTCCGGAATGCTGCAGTGATAGAAAGCAAACGGCATAAAATAAGTACCGTGGCTGGTGCATTCATGGAGATACAGATAATTGTCCATATGTACTCCTTTCTGTTTGAGAAATCCTTGAATAGCAGGATTGTGTTAGAATATGGTGGAATTATGTTTGTTTTAGCAGGACCTCTATACTATAATAACATAAAAGATTTCAGCAGAAAAGTAAATAAATAATTCGGGACAAATCTCCCACAAAGTGTGACGCACAGCTGCCAGAAAGCAATTTTAAAACACGCTCTGGGCAGGCGTATTGAAAGGAGAAACATATGATTCGTAAATATACCTTCGGAAATCCGATGGAAACAGATGCGGTAGTACATAAAATTGAAAAGGAAGCAGGCGCGGTACCCTATTTGGGAGCTGGCACTGACAAGACTGTATTTACCTATGAAATGGATGAAAATACCAGAATCTACGGACTGGGTGAAAATGTCAGAGGGATTAATAAAAGAGGCTGGCGCTATATCAGCAATTGCAGCGATGATCCCAATCACCGGGAAGAAAAAAATTCCCTCTATGCGGCACATAACTTTATCATCATTGAAGGAGAAGAACGATTCGGGTTGTTTATTGATTATCCGGGAAAGCTTACCTTCGACCTTGGTTACACAAACAGCAGTCAGGTCAGCATAGTTCCCGAAGAGGACGGGCTGGATCTGTATATCATTGAAGGAGATAGTCTAAAGGATATTGTAAAACAATTCCGCCATATGATCGGCAGAAGTTACATTGCCCCCAAATGGGCATTTGGATATGGACAGAGCCGCTGGAGCTATATGGATGAGGACGAAATCAGAGAAGTGGTAAAAAATCACCGGGATGCAGGAATTCCGCTGGACAGTATCTACATGGATATTGATTATATGGAACGCTACAAGGATTTCACCATCAATGAAGAGACTTTTCCAAAGTTCCCAGAGTTTGTGGAGGAGTTAAAAGCACAAAATATTCATCTTGTCCCGATTATTGATGCAGGTGTAAAAATAGAAGAAGGCTATGACATCTATGAAGAGGGTGTGGAGAAGGGATATTTCTGTAAAGAAGAGGACGGAACGGATTTTGTAGCTGCTGTATGGCCTGGAAAAGTACATTTTCCGGACATGTTGAATCCCGATGCCAGAAAGTGGTTCGGACAGAAATACAAAGTACTGTTAGATCAGGGAATCGAAGGATTCTGGAATGATATGAACGAACCTGCTATCTTTTATTCGGAAAAACACCTGGATGAAGTCTTTGAGCAGTTAGAAGACTTTAAAGGGAAGAATATAGATCTGGAACTGTATAATAAGTTCAATAATCTGATCGGCGGGATATCCAATAATCCGGATGACTACAAACGTTTTTACCACAAGTTCCATGGGGAGACAGTCCGCCATGACAAGGTTCACAACCTGTTTGGCTATAACATGACCCGTGCAGCAGGAGAGGCATTTGAAGAAATAGAGCCTGAGAAACGTATCCTCATGTTCTCCAGATCCTCTTATGTGGGCATGCACCGCTACGGAGGCATATGGACCGGGGATAATCTATCCTGGTGGTCTCATCTGTTATTGAATATCCGTATGATGCCTTCTCTTAATATGGTAGGAATCCTCTATACCGGTGCAGACATAGGCGGATTCGGAGCAGATACTACGGAAGACTTAATGATGAGATGGCTGGA
This sequence comes from uncultured Robinsoniella sp., assembly GCA_900540475.1. GTDB lineage: Bacteria > Bacillota > Clostridia > Lachnospirales > Lachnospiraceae > Robinsoniella. The sequence goes on from UQGG01000007.1 coordinate 181,109, forward strand.
GTTCGGGATCTTCACACCATTGTTCCGGAATCATTCCGCAATGGGAACAAGACGCCAGGAAGTATACCGCTTTGAAAATACAGAGGCATTTAAAAATATAATCTCCATCCGCTATGGACTGCTGCCTTACATTTACAGTGAATATATGAAAGCAGCATTAAAGGATGAGATGTATTTCAAACCTCTGGCATTCGACTATCCGGAAGATGATTTTGCAGCAAGAGTAGAGGATCAGCTTTTGATCGGGGACGGAATCATGACAGCTCCGGTTTACGAACAAAATGCAAAAGGCAGGTATGTATATCTGCCCGAGAAAATGAAAATGGTGAAGATGAAGAGCCTGACCCAGCGGAAAACAGAACTTCTGGAAAAGGGCCATCACTATATCGATGTGGATCTGGATGAGACCGTGATCTTTATCCGTCCAAACCACGTAATTCCAATGTCCAGTGGAGGACAGAGCGTTGCAGAAGTGGATTTCCATAATCTGGAGCTGCTGGGATATGTAGAAGACCAGGCAGTTTATGAGATTTATGATGATGATGGGTACGGCAAAGATTATGAAAATAAAGAAAATTTCACAGTTGTCACGGTAAGTAAAGATGGTACTGTCACAGCGGATGGTGGGAGAGAAAGAAGGTTTACGCTTTCTATTTAAAAATATAAACTTAAAGACTGAAATATTATTATATACTAAATATTGTTAAGTACTAATTATGAATATAATAAAAATTGAATTGTATAAAGTAAGAAATAAAAGCGGCTGGTACATGGTAGTGTGAGTGTACCGGCTGTTTTTGGTATAATAATTGCTGGCTATAATAGATTCAGGGGAGATTTCGGCATCTGTGTATCTCTATAATTGTAGTCCGTCATCACCCGTTAAGGGATTCAAGATATAAATAGTTGATGAAATTTTGATAAATATGCATTACACTATACAAAAGCGTGTTTGCAAATTCAAACTTTATGAACTTCTGGGAGGTAATGTAAACTTGGAACATACAATATTAATTGTGGATGATGAAATAGATATCGTAAATATGCTGGGAGATTATTTTGAATTTAACGGTTATCAGGTAATGACTGCATTCAGTGGGATGGAGGCACTGCAAAAGGCGGAGAAAGGACCGGATTTGATCTTGCTGGATGTGAATATGCCGGATATGGACGGACTGGCGGTCTGCCGCAGTATACGGGATTTTGTATCCTGCCCCATTTTATTTCTCACAGCGAAAATAGAGGATGGGGACAAAATCAAAGGTTTTCGTGCCGGAGGTGATGACTATATCGTAAAGCCTTTTAGCATTGACGAACTGGGAGCAAGAGTAGAGGCGCACCTGCGCAGGGAACAGCGCCACGGATGTTCCTCAAAAGTGAAATTCGATCAGGATTTTACCATTGATTATACGGAAAAGAGTGCCTATTATAAAGGAGAAGCAATTGGATTCGTAAAAAAGGAATTTGAGATCATCGAGTTTTTATCCCAGAATTCAGGGCAGATATTTGACAAAGAGCGTATTTACGAGAAGATATGGGGATTTGACGGGCAGGGAGACAGCAGCGTGGTGGCAGAACATGTAAGGCGTATCCGTTCTAAGATGGCTGCCATCGGATGTAAACCCTACATTGAGACCGTCTGGGGGGTTGGCTATAAATGGAGCAGGTAAAGAAAAAAGGCTTATCTCTTCGGGACTTGTCTCTGAAACAATCCTTTATGCTTTATATGGTAGTATTTACCCTGATTGCATTGTTTTGCAGCGTATCCATACAGGCGGTATTTTCAAATACGGAAAGCAATATCATCTATCGGAAAATACCCCAGAATCAGCAGGTGGAGTACTCTACCAGCTACGGGGTACATACCACGGATGGAAACTATTATGAGTTTACGCCCTCAGAAGCCAGAATGGTACGCATCTGTAATATAGGAGGGGGTATTTCCTTAATCCTCAGCTTTTTGGTTATCGTCATTATGGCAGGACTGTTGTTTTACCGCAATAAGCTAAAGGTACCGATTACGCTTCTGGAGGAAGCGGCAAATAAGATTGGACAGCAGGATCTGGATTTTCACATTTACTATAACAGCAGCAATGAAATGGGGAGGCTGTGCCGCAATTTTGAGCAGATGAGGTCTTCTTTGGATCGGAATAACCGCGAGATGTGGCGGGCAATGGAAGAGCGGAAACGCTTAAACGCCGCATTTTCCCATGATTTGCGGACGCTGCTGACGGTGCTGCGGGGTTATGTGGACATGCTTTCTAAATATCTGCCGGATGATAAGGTATCCAAGGAAAAACTTATTGGAACCGTTCAGACTATGTCCGCTCATGTAACCAGGCTGGAAAATTATGTTTCCAGTATGCATGCGCTGCAAAAGCTGGAGGATGTGGATATCAAGACCAGCATCATTGATTGTGAGGAATTTGCAGAGCAGATCAGGGACTGCGCCGATATACTCTGCAGGGAAAAAGGCATGGCGTTAAAATTTACTACTCATTTTAAATGTTCAAAAATCTCAGTTGACCGGGAATTGGTACTGCAGGTTTTTGAAAATCTTATTTCTAATGGTGTACGCTATGGAAAAAAGGAATTGGATGTGCAGTTGTTTGCCTATGGGGAGTACTTTTCCGTAGCAGTGGGCGATGATGGAAAAGGATTTACCAAACAAGCCCTGGAGCAGGCTGTTAGGCCCTTTTACAAAGAAAAGGAAAATGTCTACGACTCTCATTTTGGCCTGGGACTGAATATCTGTAAGATTCTCAGTGAAAAACATGGGGGATCCATTTTTTGCGCCAATGGACATAACGGAGGAGGCCTTGTTCAGGCGAATTTCAAAATGATGTTGTAGTTGGAATAGATTATAGGTGGAGTATCATTTGCAAAGCGTCCCCCTCCCGGTAAGAACCAATCCAGTGTTAAGAATTATGTAAGAAATTCTATAGAAAATTATAGGTTGCAGTTGATAATTTGTTGAATATTGTATTTTATACTCTTCTTAAAAGTTGCGGAAGGAAAACTTCCAGGGCGGATAAGGAGAGTTTTTTATGACATTAAAGCGGAAAAAATTAATTAGTATCGCTTGCGTTGCTATTTTCATAATCATGAGTGCTGCCGTTTTCTGGTTTGTGGGGAGGCCGATGCTGGAATTTGTCTCACAGCCGGAAAAGTTCCGGGCATGGGTAGACGGTCATGGAATATGGGGAAGAGTTGCATTTAGCGGGATGATGGCATTGCAGATTATTATTGCAATCATACCAGGAGAGCCACTGGAAATAGGAGCGGGCTATGCTTTTGGAATATTTGAAGGGACAGCCCTCTGCCTGATCGGAGCCCTGATTGGTAGTATCGTGGTATTCTTTTTCGTCAGGTATTTTGGGGTAAAGGCGGTAGAGGTGTTTTATCCCAGGGAGAAGATCCAGTCACTTAAAATTATGCAGAATAAAAAGAAACTGAATACACTGACGTTCCTGCTGTTTCTGATTCCGGGGACGCCAAAAGATCTGATGACCTATGTGATCGGGCTTACAACAATGAGACTTTCAACCTGGATCTTAATCACCGGAATAGCCAGAATTCCGTCCATTATAACTTCTACGGTTGGAGGTGATGCACTGGGCGTTCAGAACTACCAGTTTGCCATTCTTGTATTTGCTGTCACAATTGTGATCAGCATTGCCGGATTACTTGTATATCGTGCGATAACGGTGCGTGGTGCCGCAAAAGAAGGAGGAGAAAGTTATGGAAATGATTAAATATGTAAATTATCTGATTGCCATGGTATTTATCTGCTGTTATTCTTACCAGCTGTTCTATGTGGCGGCGGCGCTGATCAAAAAACCCAGGACATCCGGAAAAGTGAATTACCATATGTATGCAGTGCTGATATCCGCCAGAAATGAGGAGGCTGTAATCGCACAGCTGATTAAGAGTATACGAAACCAGAGTTATCCGTCCAAATACGTAGATATATATGTTGTTGCAGATAACTGCACGGACAGGACGGCTGAGATAGCCCGGGCAAATCATGCATGTGTCTGGGAGCGTTTTAATACGTCCCAGGTGGGGAAAGGATATGCGCTGCGCTTCCTGTTCCAGAATATCAAAACTGCCGGTCTGGATCAGAAATACGATGGCTATTTTATATTTGATGCAGATAATCTGCTGGACGAATGCTACATAGAAAACATGAACCGTACATTTTCTGACGGGCACCGCATTATCACCAGCTATCGTAATTCCAAAAACTTTGGGGATAACTGGATATCTGCCGGGTATTCCCTGTGGTTTTTAAGAGAATCCAGGTACTTAAACCAGGCGCGAATGTCATTGGGTAGCAGCTGTGCTGTTTCAGGCACCGGATTTTTAATTCACAGTGACATTGTTAAAAAAAATCAGGGATGGAATCATTTCCTACTGACCGAAGATATTGAATTTACGGTGGACAGCATTTTACAGGGAGAGCGCATAGCCTATTGTCCGGAGGCAGTTCTGTATGATGAACAGCCTGTGTCATTCCGCCAGTCATGGAACCAGAGGCTGCGCTGGGCAAAAGGAAACATGCAGGTATTTGCCAACTACGGAGGTAAACTGATCCGGAATATCTTTGAAAAAGGAAGTTTTGCCTGCTATGATATGGTGATGTCAATTATGCCGGCAATCATTCTGACTGTTCTCAGCTGTATATTAAATACAGCCGGTTTCATTGTCAGCCTGGTGTATAAAGATGCAGACATATTGGTGCTGCTGCAGTCCATTGGGGAGTTTTTGGTAAATGGGTATCTGATGATGCTGGCGATGGGGGCGCTGACGGCAGTCACAGAATGGAGAAGGATTCATGCTCCTGCCTATAAGAAAATTGCTTATGTATTTACCTTTCCCCTTTTTATGATTACCTATATACCCATATCCATCGTGGCGTTGTTTAAAAAGGTGGAGTGGAAGCCAATCCACCATGGAGTTTCCAAGACGCTGGATGAGGTGCGGGCAAAAGTTTAGGAAAGCAAAAAAAAGCTTGACTTCGAGTTAGCTTTAAGACTTATACTTTCTTTATCGATAAACAGTCTCCGGTACAGACAGATATGAGGATGTCACAGATAACCAGTTCTGCTGTACGGCTGTACAGATAATAGAAAGGGGATATAACATGAATTTTAATTATTACATTCCAACCAGAATCTTATTTGGCAAAGGATCATTGAATGATCTGCACAGGCAGGAACTGCCGGGAAAGAAGGCGCTGATTGTTACAACAGGAGGAACCTCCGTAAAGAAATACGGTTATCTTGAAAAAGTACAGAAGCAATTGGAAAAAGCAGGGGTATCCCATCTGCTGTTTGACAAGATTCTGCCAAATCCTATAAAAGACCATGTTATGGAAGGCGCTGCTTTCTGCAAAGAGAACGGAATTGATTTTGTAGTGGGTCTTGGCGGCGGCAGCAGCATTGACGCGGCAAAGGCGATAGCTGTAATGGCTGCAAATGATGGGGATTACTGGGATTATGTATCGGGCGGCAGTGGAAAGGGATTGCCGGTACCAAATAATCCGCTTCCGATTATTGCGATAACCACAACTGCCGGAACGGGAACAGAAGCAGACCCATGGACGGTAACTACCAAGACAGAGACAAACGAAAAAATTGGTTTCGGATATGATAAGACATTCCCCATGTTAGCGATCGTTGACCCGGAACTGATGACGACGGTTCCGTCACGTCTCACTGCTTATCAGGGATTTGATGCATTGTTCCACAGTACGGAAGGATATTTAAATAATATATCTTATGTAATGAGTGATATGTTTGCACTAAAAGCAATAGAACTGATTGGCAAAAGCCTTTATAAGGCAGTAGCAGAAGGCGATAACATGGACGCCAGAGCAGATGTGGCACTTGCCAATACCCTTGCAGGAATGGTGGAATCCACATCTTCCTGTACTTCAGAACACAGCATTGCCCATGCTATCAGCGCATATCATCCGGACTTTGTACACGGCGAAGCTTTAATCGCAATCAGTAAAGCATATTATACACATTTTGCTAAAACAAACAAGTGTGAGGAACGTATGATTCAGATGGCGAAAGCCCTTGGAAAAACAGATGCAAAAACTGCAATGGATTTTGTGGATGCCCTGACAGAGCTGCAAAAAGTCTGCGGAGTTGACGATATTAAAATGAGCAGCCATGGCATGAAAAAAGAAGAACTGAAAAAATATGCAGATAATGCAAGAGCCACCATGGGTGGACTCTATGCAGGTGATCCGGTTCAGCTGAGTGATGAAGATGTGTTGAAAATTTTAGAAGAATCTTATAAATAATAACAACTTAAATACTGTTTAGTAAACATACATGCCTTTCTGGCGGAAAGTATCCAGCATTTTATTTAACATGCTCTTACTTTTCGACAGGAGGGCTTTTGAATTTATATTTACAATATAACCACGTCTCAGGGCACTGATTGCGGTCTTATAAACGCAGGCAGATGCATCCAGCCCGACAATCGTCAGGGTGTTAATCTCATGATCCGTAAGAAGTCGGGAAAGAGCTTTGCAGGAAAACGCATCCTGCTGGTGCTTGATAAACTGATGATCGCTGATGATATCTAATCCCGACACAAAATCACTTCCATGATCCCATCCAGAAAGTCTTCCGCCCATTGCAAGGCAGCCAAAAATATTGTCCAGGGAAGAAAATACCTGTCTTACATATATAACCATGTCTCCATCAGCCCTGGCTTTATCTATCGTGTCATTTACCGCTTTCAAAAAAGGTTCTTTGTTGGAGTAGGAGCCTCTTTCTCCGCATAATCCTTCCTGTAGATCAATTACCAGGAGCGCCCTTTTTGATTCTGTCCGGAAACGGATTCGATCCCCGGTGGAAGGAATGAGAAAAATAACAATCCGTGCCAGCAGCAGAAGCAGAATGACATAGGCTGCCAGGGATGGGGTTATGACGCACAGGGTAAAAAATATGGCGATGCTGATAATGTGGATGAATACATATTTTAGTTTTTGCATAAAAACAGTTACCTCCATTGCTTTGGCACGATAGTGGGCGTGCGGGTATATCCTTACTGTAGTAAACATGGTTTGAGCATAGCATAAAACGGGAGGTTCTTCAAGCGGTATGTGGAAATAGTTTGCATTCACATCTGGATTGGTTAAAGCAATTTGAAGAATTGTGAAAAAATAATAGAATAATAACGATTGGTCAAATATTATAGTCAATATGCATATGGAATTTGATGTAAAATAAATTTATAACAAAAAATTAAACAAAAAAGATAAATATGAGAATATATTTTGAAGTAAAATGTTTATATAATACAATCATACGGAAATGGTATCCGTAAATATGCAATAAATTTGGAGGAGAGAAATGAAGCAAAAGAAAAAGTTACGGCTGCGGCTCACTGCAATTGGTACCTCTCTGTGTATCATGGGAAGCATGTTCATCCCCAGTGTCAGCATGGCAGCTGCCCAGTCATCAGTAGACACATCTTCGATATCATCCACGACGGTATCAGGCGATGAAGACTGGACAAGGCTGAGACTGAATCTGGGAGCCCCAGAGAAAAACAGGACAGGATCCTGGGGAACCCCTTTGGGAAACGGGGTGTTTGCAGCGAAGGAAAATGGCGGAGTGGCAGAGGATGTATTTCAGCTCAATCATTCTACTTTCTGGTCAGGAGATCCCCAATACGGTGAAGATTTATCGGAAGGCGGGGAAGGCAGCTACGGCAATTCTCCGGAAGAACGTTTGCTGGGGTATCAGAGTGTGCGCCAGAAATTAGTGGATGCTTATCGGGAAGGAATCTCCGATGAAGAACGATTAGCAATCTTTAAGACCATTGAAGAGGAGACGAAGAGAATCTGGAGCGCCCCATGTGCAGCTCAGAGTACATTTCTGCCACTGGGAAGAATGGTGTTGAATTTCCCGGAACTCACCAGCGGTACCGATAGCTATAATAGAAGCCTGGATATGGACGGTGCTACTTCAGACATTGAATTTAAGAAAGGTAGTGTGACTTATACCAGGCAGTCGTTTATCAGTAATCCTGCAAACGTTATGGCTGTAAAAATAGCCAATGACGGCGGTGAGAAAATGAAAATGGATGTAGGGCTTGAGTTACCCAATGAAATGGCAGGGAAGGCAGCCCTGAATCAGGTGACTCTGGACGAAGAGACAAATGAAGTAATCATGACTGGACGTGCACCAATTGTAAAGGATGGCGAACAGGTTACCTGGTATGAGGACCGGGGTGTGACTTTTGAGGCAAGGGTAAAGGTACTGCCTGTAAATGGAAAAGTGACAGTCTTCGGAAATAAATTGCAGGTGACGGATGCGGATGAGATTATTCTGCTCTACACATGTGAGACTAGTTTTAAAGACTTTAAAACAGATCCTTCCAACAGCGGAATAGATGTGGCAGGCAATGTGAGAACAACCCTGGATAGTGCAGTAGAAAAAGGATACAATGAACTATTGCGGGAACATCAGGAAGATTTCCGATCATTATTCCGCCGTCTGTGGATAGATATGGATGGGGAATCGATAACAGCTGAAGATGGTACGATGATTACACCATTTGATTATGCCCGCCATTATCAGTATGGACGTTACATAGCATTAAGCTGTGAAAGACAGAATTCACAGGCACCACAGAATCTGTTAGGTCTGTGGAATGCGAGCTGGTGGCCGCCTAACCAGTCAGCTTATTACTTAAATGAAAATGTACAAAAGATGCAGGTAATTAAGGGATCAGGAAATTTAGCAGATACTTCGGATGCCCTGTATAAGCTCATTGCTACCTTTGCAGATGAGACAACCGGAGGTAAGACAGCACAGGAAAGCTATGGCGCCCCGGAAGGGTCGTGGGTAGTTGCCCATTCCTCAGATATCTGGGGGAAGACCGGAATGTGGGGAGATGAAATCGAATACGGCAGCTGGACATCCGGTGGAATCTGGGCACTGGATACACTGTATGATAAATACGATTTTACTCAGGACATTCAGTTATTGGAGAAATACTATCCATTAATGGAAGGTGCAGCACGTTTTGCGTTGAGCAATTTGGTGGAGGCAGATGGGGTAAATGGTGAGCTGAAAGGTTACCTGATGGTTGCCCCGGCTGGATCACCGGAACACTGGTATAAGCTGCAGGGAGGCGGAAAAGCGGCTTTTGATATAAGTACTGCTGCGGATGTGCAGATTTATAACAACCTCTTCAATATGCTGGAAAGTGGTGCAAAAGAGTTAGAGGCAGCAGGAATCGGATATGATCAGGCATTCCTTGGGGAAGTTCTGGAGGCCAGGGAAAAACTGGTTCCACTGGAACTTTTTATAGACCAGGATACGGGACGGCTTCGGGAATTCTATAACGAGTATCCAGTAGGAGATGCGGGGCACAGACATGTTTCCCAGCTGTTGGGAACATTTATGAATCATTCTGATATCAATGAGACAGACACGCCTGAATTATATTATGCATCTCAGGCAGAAGCACAGCGGAATTTCTCAATCGGAGGCGGAGGACATCCGGACAGAGCAACCATGGCGTTACGTCTTGGAGATCCGCAGCTGGCATTTTCCAAAATACCCCATGGAGTTGCGGGAACAACTTATAAGCAGGGCGACTGGAGATACTGGTGCCCAATTGGTAATTCAGTAGCAGAAGCAATATTAGACAGTCGGTTCGAGGGACTGAATCTAATGGAAAATATCCCTGAGCAATGGTCCAGCGGTAAAATAAGAGGCATTTGCGGCAGGGGCGGATACCAGTTAAGCATGGAGTGGAAAGATGGAGAACTGGTAAATTGTACAGTTGATTCCACTACCGGAAAAACCCCCCGTGTATTCTATAAGGGAGAAGGCATAAAACTTTCTGAAGATGCAAGATTTACTGTGAATCGTGCAGAAGTCAGTCTGGAAGAGTTAAAAGCGGAGGCGCAGGAAAAACTCACTGGAAAATATACAGAAGAGAGCAAACAGAACCTTCGTGCTGCGTTAGAAGGCGGCAGTTATGAAGACATTTCCCGTGGACTGCTTGCCATGGAGCCGGTAGGACGCCCTGTACATGATGATATCCAGGTCAAGGCAGAGGATGACAAGGTAGTATTAACTAAGACCGGGGAAACTGTTCAGCTTACAACAAATGCAGATGAAGATGTTGCTGTTCGGTGGACCATAGAATCCATGATTACGGGGCAGGAAACCGATAAGATTGCCAAGGTGGACTCCAATGGATTAGTAACAGCAACAGGGGGAGGAAAAGTAAAAGTCACCGCGACTTTGCTGGATGGATCAAGGGCAACAGGATCAATTGAGTTACTGCTTAAACTGCCCACAATCAAAACGTTTGATGACCGTGATTCTGGTATTATCTATGACGGGGATTCCTGGGAAGAGTGGAATGAAGGGAAGCATTTCAATGGAACTATTACCAACTGTTACAATGCCGGAGATAAGGCAACTTTTACATTTAACGGTACGGGAGTTGAATTCGTCACATCTACCGGGGGACATTTGGGAAGTTTTAGTGTAACCTTAGACGGTCAGGTGGTAGAAAAAGAGATCAGTGTAAATGCGGAAAACGGTGTTGCCCAGTACGTTGGCTATTCTAATATGGATCTGACGGACAAAGAGCATACCATTGTTATCACTTCTCTTGGAGGCAGTGGCAAAGGACGTATAGACGTGGATGCTTTTAATGTCCGCACCAACAGCATACAGGAACCGGAGAGTGTCGTTCTGGATCAGTCTGTGATCCGGTTAACGGCTGGAGCTTCGGCAGAACTTCATGCGTCCGTACTTCCGGAGGACGCACTGGTAATCTATAACTGGTCCTCATTGGATGAAACTATTGCATCCGTAAAAGACGGCAAAGTGTCTGCACGCAAGGTGGGAACAACAACAGTAAGCGTATATCCGGAAGGATATCCCGATATGAAGGCGGAATGTACGGTTATCGTTACTGCAGACAAGGATGCATTAAGTAAGTTATCAGAAGAAGCAATAGAAATAATGGCAGATAATTATACCCAGCAGAGTTATCAGAATTTGCAGGTGGAAATAGAAAAAGCGGATGGCATTATTAACGATGATACTGCAGAGCAGGATGTGGTGGATGCACAGACAGAGGCACTGAAAAAAGCGATAGAAGATCTGGTAAAACTTGCAAGCCAGGGAGAAAAGGATGCTTTAAAAGCAGCTGTCTCAGGAGCAAAATCTTATCAGCCTGATCGTTACACCCAGGAGAGTTATGAAGTACTGCAGGAGGTAATTAAAGCTGCGGAAACAGTATTAAATAATGCAGATGCATCCTGGCAGGAAGTCTCAGACCAGATTGGAAAACTGGTACAGGCTGTTGCAGGGCTGGAGGATATAAGAGCCGATAAAGGAAATCTGGCGGAACTTTATGAATCTGTCAAAAATATGGACTTAACTGTTTATACAATAGAAAGTGCAGAAGAATTTGTATCTGCCCTAACACAGACAGAAGAAATTCTGGGTAAAGAAAATGCATCTAAAAAAGAGGTGGCAGAGGCAGAAGCTAGGCTAATAAAGGCTTTGGCTGGTCTGGAGAAGATGCCGTCAGATGAAGAAACAGATTACACTCTTGCGGAAGTGGTTTATAATGCTTATGCAGGATTAGACATGGAGGTATACACTGAAGAAAGTGCACAGGCATTTGTAACTGCGCTGGAAGCGGTCAATGACATCCTAACATCTCAAAATGCAATTCAGGAACAGGTTGATGCTGCGGTATCCAATCTCATATCAGCGGCTGCAGGATTGCAGTACGCCATAGAGAAACCTGACTTAAAGTATCAGCTGTCTGCTTTTTATGAATCGGTCATCGGCATGGATCTTAGTGTTTATACAGCGGAAAGTGCTGCATACTTAAATGAAGCGCTGGGAAAAGCAAAGGAAATTCTGGATACGGCAGATTATGTGGATAAAATTGAAATTGCAAAGGCAGAGGCAGATCTGTTAAAGGCTTTTGCTCAGCTTGAAAAGATTCCGGCTGAATCAAAACCGGATGATTCCACCCTCCGTATGTTAGTTGAAGCATATAAGAGTCTGGATACCGGAAAATATACTCCGGAGACTGCAGCTAAATTAAAGAATGCTTTGGTAGAGGCTGAGCGTTTAATAGGGAATCCTGATGTATCTCAGCAGGATATTGTCAGTGCGGCAGCGGAGCTTGTCAATGCGGCAGCTAATCTGGTGGAAAAACCACAGGTTCCGGAAGCGAAAGCGGATACCAGTATGCTGAAGATTCTCAGCCAGGCATATTCCGGACTGGATCTAACTGTATACACTGATATTAGTGCTGGGAAGCTGAAACAGGCATTACAATCAGCAGCACTCCTTTTACAAAATTCAAATGCAGTGCAGTCAGAAGTAGACCGCGCAGCATCACAACTGGTAGCTGCAGCTTCTGCCCTGGAGTTAAAGCCGCCGGTACCGCAGAAACCGTCTGCCCCGGTTCTGGGAAAAGGTGAAACTATAATGTACAAAGGGCTTAAATACAAAGTGACAAATGAAGTGAAAGGTAAAGCGACGGTATCTGTGATTGGCACAGCCAGGAAGTCATATAAGAGTATTACTATACCATCTTCCGTTACCTTAAGAGGTGTGAAATGCAAAGTGACAGAAATAGGTGCGAAAGCATTTTATAAGATGAGATCCCTTAAAAAAGTAACCATTGGTTCTTATGTAGAACGTATTGGTAAGCGGTCTTTCTATGGAGATAGGAAGTTAAAGGATATTACTATTAAGTCAAAACGTCTAAAAAAAGTTTACAATGAGGCGTTTAAGGGGATTTACAAGAAAGCGGAAATAGATGTTCCGTCTTCTAAAGTAAATTACTATCAGAAGCTGTTCAAAAACAAGGGACAGAGCAAGGATGTAAAAATAAAATAATTGTAATGCTAAGCTATATGGCATTCCCCAGAGTGTGCAGCTGACATTTAGAGCCATATAGACACAGCACAGAAAATATGCCGAAGGAAGGTTTTTCTTCGGCATATTTAAGTAAACAAGGACAAAAATCTTAACATTTGGGGTAAATTGCAGCATATATAACCAAATATTTTTTGTGTATAATGATTTTAACAAACAAAAATAACAAGGAGGGTTTTGAGATGAAAAGAAAAACAACAACGCTTATTATGAGTGCAATTTTGGCGGCGGTAATGGCAGCCGGGTGCGGCAACGCGGGAGAGACTGCAGGCAGCACAGGTTCACAATCAGATACAACAGCCGGAGGTACAGAAAGCGAGGAAAAGGGAGAAAGCAGCGCAGAAGAAACGGTACTTACTTTCATGGCGGTAGGAGGCTCCAATGAGCAGGCGTTTACAGATGTAATTAAGGCAGCAGCGGATAAGTTTAATGCCGGAAATGAATTTAATGCCAAGATTAATTTAGAGTGGTACGAAAATGAACAGTATAAGACAAAGCTGGCAACCCTGATGACGCAAAACGATGTGACGGATATTTTCTTTACCTGGGAAGCGGGCTATATGAAGGACTATGTGGAAAGTGAAAAGGTTTACTCATTAAGTGATGCTTTAAAAGCCGATCCTGAATGGATGGAACGCTTTAATGACGGAGCTTTCGATGCGGTTACATATAATGATAAGATTTACGCAGTTCCCATGGGCCAGGCAATTATTCCTATTTATTATAATACGGAGATCTTTGCCCAGAACAATCTGGAGGTTCCAAAGACATGGGATGAATTTGTAAATGTGATATCAACGCTGAAAGGTGCCGGTGTAGTTCCGCTATCCATGGCATGTCAGGACGCATGGGTTCCGGCTCAGTTTATGCTGGAATTATCAGGCGGAGTTGCAGGAAAAGAGCTGTTTGAAGATATTGTGAATGGCAAGACTACGTGGGATGATCCCCGCTATGTGGAGACGGGAAAAGTATTCCAGGAGCTGGTTAGCTTAGGTGCCTTCCCGGAGAGCTTTTTAGGACTGGCATACGATGAGGGAAGAACGCTCTTCACCAGCGAGAAAGCGGCGATGTACTCTATGGGAACCTGGGATACGTCAGCAGTGATTGAAGGCATGGGCGGACCGGACAAAATTGGCGTATTTATGATGCCCGCAAAGAACCCTGACTATAACGATGTTCACATTGCCAGCGTGGAAAAATTATTTGCCATTAGTGAAAAATGTGAAAATAAAGAAGCTGCTTTAGGATTTATAAAGATGTTGTCAGATCCTGAAATCCAGGAGAAATATGTAGTGGACTGCGGCGCGTTATCAGCAACCAATACCAAGATCGATACATCTAAAGTAGATCCTGTTACAGCTAAAATAATGGAACTTCAGGGACAGGTTAAAAAGGCATTAACTCCTATGGACAGACAGTTTGGCGCAAATGTAGGCGGAGAGTTTAATAATATTTCCCTTGCTATTGCAGGAGGAAAAGATCCTCAGGAACAGTTTGCGGCATTACAGAGTTATGCAGAGCAAGAAGCAGATCAGTAATAAATGACGGGAGGGGATAACTGCAGGAGTGTACTTCTGCAAGGCTCCCTTCTCTATCATAAGGAGCGATAGAATGGATAAAATTCTTAGTAAGAAAAAATATATTGCGTTTTTTGTAGGCCCGGCATTTGTGGTTTATCTGTTCTTTGGACTGATACCGATACTCTATAATTTATACATAAGTTTGTTTAAGACAAATTTGCTGGGTGACTCCACATTTGTTGGACTAAAAAATTATATCCGGCTTTTTCAGGATCAGTTTTTCCAACAGGCAGTCGTAAATAATCTGAAGTTTGTAGCGGGTTCTTATATAGCACATATGGTACTTGCCCTGTTATTGTCAAATATTCTGTTCCAGAAAGTAAAGGGGTCAAAACTGTTTCAAAGCATTTATTTTATGCCTTCCGTAATCTGCGGTACTGCAATCGGTATGTTATGGACCTTTGTCTATCATCCGGATTTTGGTTTAGTAAACAGCTTTTTAAAAGCAATCGGTCTGGACTCCCTTACCCATATCTGGCTGGCTGATGAGAAGACTGTTATACCGGCACTGATTGTAGTAACCATGTGGCAGTTTGTTGGTTATCATATGGTGATTCAGCTGGCTGGCATGAAAAATATTGATTCTTCCCTGTATGAGGCAGCATCCATTGACGGAGCCAGCAAGTGGCAGCAGTTTACGAAAATTACATTTCCTCTTATGAAACCAATATTAAAAATAGATTCCGTCCTGATTGTTACCGGATCACTGAAGCTTTACGACCTGATCGCAGTTACCACATCAGGAGGACCAAACCATGCAAGTGAGGTAATATCCACCTATATGTTTACCCAAGGGTTTAATGCATTGAAATTCGGATACTCCAGTTCTATTGCAACGGCATTGTTACTTCTTTGTATTGGAGCGACAGTAATCATCAATTTTGTATTCCGCACAAAGAAAATCGACTATTGATTGGAGAAGGGAACATGAATAAACATAGACAAAGAATATTATCTATACTAAAATATACTATATTAATATTATTTCTGATAGCATGTCTGTATCCGCTGCTGTGGTTGATCATTAACTCATTTAAGACACAGGATGAGCTGTTTCTAAACACCTGGGGACTTCCTCAGGTATGGACGCTTGAAAACTATAAACACGCAGTTATAGACGGGAAAATCGGGATTTATTTTGGAAACTCAATTTTGGTAAGTGTGATCTCCGTACTGGGTACGATTGTTCTGTCAGTTATGGCATCTTATGGTGTGACGAGATTACGCTGGAAATTATCAAATCTTACGCTGGGAATTTTCCTGCTGGGGCTTATGATACCGGCTTATGGTTCCGTTATTCCGTTATACAGTATTTTTAATAAAGCGGGAATCCTTAATACTTATATAGCAGTTATCATTCCCCATATTACATTTGCACTGCCTACTGCTATTTTTATATTATCGGGATTTTTTATTGCGGTACCCAGGGAACTGGAGGAAGCAGCGATTATAGACGGGTGCAGCTTAATACAGGCTTTTCGAAAAGTGGTAACGCCTGTTGTGGTACCGGGAATTGTAACCATTACAGTCATTTCCTTTATCAATATCTGGAACGACCTGCTGTTTTCCCAGATATTTCTTACGGATAAGGCAAAAATGCCGTTGCCAATCGGTCTGACGGAGTTCAAAGGAATCTATGCTACAGACTATGTTGGGATGATTGCGGCAATTGTAATCACGGTTATTCCGGTAATTATTGTATATGTAATTTTACACGATAAAATTATTGATGGTATGATAGCGGGCGCCGTTAAAGGCTAATGTTTATGGAATCCGCAGCGACTGGAAACAGGTAACTTCAGGAGGAAGAAATGAAACTGCTCATTGTTGATGATGAAATAATTATTCGTAAAGGGTTGGAAAGCCTATCCTGGGAAAGTGTGGGTATTACGGAAAAAAAGATGTCGGACAGCGGAGTGGATGCACTTCAGCTGATCTCCTCTTTTTGTCCGGATATCATATTGACCGATATCCGTATGCCGGGACTGGATGGTCTTCAGCTGGCACGGGAAATTGCGACAGGAGATTTGAGATGTAAGATGATTTTGTTATCCGGATATGGGACTTTTGAATACGCGAAGCAGGCTATTCACAGTGGGGTATTTGAATACCTGTTGAAACCATCCAGTCCAGAAGAAATTCTGGATGCTGTTCACCGGGCTGTAAAGGAGCTGGAAGTAGACAAAGTCCTTAATCGCAGGGATGCAGTTGAGCAGGAAAAGGATGAGATGTTTGCTGCTGGAGAAGACGGAAACGGAAGCTGGATTATGGACTATATTGAGAAAAATTACATGAATGAAATCACCCTTACCTCCCTGGCGGAACACACGCATTTTTCCATTACCTATCTGAGCAGGCTGATTAAAAAAGAAACAAATTATAATTTTACAAAGCTGCTGGGCATTGTCAGGATGCTGAAGGCGGCTGAACTGCTGGCAAACACCGATTTAAAGATTTATGCAATATGTGAGCGTATTGGAATTAACGACCAGAGATATTTCAGTCAGCTTTTTCGCAAAACATTTGGAAAAACGCCGATGGAATATAGGAAATGCTGTGTTGGGTGCTCGGAAGGAAGCCTCATTGAGTTTATACGAAAGAGCGATAGGAGGGATTTATGAGAAATTTCATGGGAAAGGCGAAACAATCCATAGGAAATATGTCTATCCAAACCAAGCTTATTGTTATGACGATTAGCTTGGTTTTTCTTTCTGTATTCCTTATCACTGCATATTTCTATGCAAGCTCTTCCAGTCAGATCATTGATAACTCCAGGAACTACATACGGAATACAATGAGACAGGCCGGGCAGAACGTCACCAATAATGTGGAGGCGGCGGAGCGGGTACTCTTTGACATCTCTACCGATCGGGAGATCCAGAAATACATGGAAAAGGTCAATGAGGGTAAAATAAATGCATATGAAGAGGTACAGGTAAGCATCAAAATAAAGAATAAACTCATTAGCCAGATTACGAAGATAAATGCAATACGTGCAGCATTTTTATACGATCTGAATAGCAATGCATATGTTACTAAGGATGATAGTTATGGAGAACCTTATGATATTCCAACAGGTGTCATTTATGAAGCAAAAGGAGCGAATGTCTGGTTTGACAGAAAGATGGAACTATCTGTGATACCGGTGGGAAAATTAATCTATAACACGTCGACACAAAAGCCGCTGGGGTACCTGATCTTATATGTTGATGCAGACTATATTGAAAAAATAATCAAAGATATCGTTTTTACGAAGATGGATCAGATATTCCTGATTAACTCCCGGGGAAGTAGAATAGCAGGTGATTTAGACAGTGAGCTGCCGCCAAAAGAGGTGCTGCAGACTTTCAAAGGAAATGAGATCTTACACCACATAACATTAGATGGCAACAATAAACAGTTATGTGTCATTCCATTAAAGGCAGCCGATTGGACTCTGATCAGCCTATCGGAGGATGAAAGGCATAACGAACAGCTTCTGAACCTGCGCAATATCACTATAGTACTGCTGGCGGTGATCCTGTCAGTCATTACGACTCTGAGTATCCTGGTTGCCAGGGGAATTTCAAGGCCTGTTAAAGAACTGGTACAATCCATGGAGAAATTTGGAGCCGGTGATTTCAGCGTTTATGCGACCGTCAAATATAAAGATGAGATCGGACAGCTGCGGGGCAGCTTTAATAAGATGGTATCCGATATGGAGCATTTAGTCCACAACGTATGTGAGGAGAAAAGCCTGAAACAGCAGGCGCAGATCAAGGCCCTGCAAATGCAGATTAATCCCCATTTTCTTTATAATACCCTGGATACGATCCAGTGGCTGGCAAATATGCACGATGAAAAAGATATTGCCGAGGTAACAAGAAGTCTCGGGTATCTCATGCGTTTTTCCTTACGGGAGCAGGAACTGATCAGTTTTGAAGAAGAGCTGGATGCTGTGGAGGCATACATAAGAATACAGAAATACCGCTATGGACAGGAATTAAAAATCGATATTGATGTGGAAGAAGAAGTGCTGTATGAAAGGGTTCCCTGTCATATACTTTTACCCCTGCTTGAAAATGCGATCGAGCATGGTCTTTCTGAAAAGGCAAGTGATAAACAGGTTAAAATTACAGGATGTATGAAAGAAAGTGTCATGTGCCTCCGGATTATAGATAATGGAATCGGAATGCCGCAAGAGATGATAGAAGATATCATGAATGATAAACAAGAGCATAAAAAAGGAAATCATATGTCAATTGGAATTCAAAATGTAAATAAGAGATTAAAGCTTAAATATGGAGAAGAATACGGAATACGGCTGGAAAGCCGGGAAGGAGAGGGGACCTGTGTCAGCATAGAAATCCCCATTGAGAGGACAGAAGATGAAATATTATAATGATCAGCCTGGTATATATTGTATGAATAGAGACTGGAGGTTTCGGGAAACGGATATCAGTGATCTGCCAGCCAGCCGGAGGCATGATGATGTCTACGACTATTCCAAAGCAGCAGGTGCAAAAGGACCTGCAGAGATCTCCTATGACGATTCGGAGTGGGAAACGGCAGAGCTTCCCCATGACTGGGTGGTTCAGAAAGAATTTACGCCAGATGCCATGCTGAACCATGGATACAAGATGCGTGGAAATGGTTGGTACAGAAAGAAGTTCCGGCTTGGAGAAGAAGATATGGGGAAGCAGATTCTTCTGGAATTTGAAGGGCTCAGCAGCAAAGCTTCTATCTACATAAACGGGCTTTTGTGTAAGCGTCAGTTTTACGGATATAACAGCTTTTCTGTGGATATATCTGACTTTGTCTGCTTTTACCCGGCAGTGAACCAGCTGGCGGTAAAAATAGAGGCGGACGCCTGGGAAGGCTGGTGGTACGAAGGTGCGGGCATTTACCGTAATGTCTGGCTGATTAAAAAATCCCCCGTTCACATTGATTACCAGGGCGTATATGTCAAACCAAAAGAACAAAACGATGGAACATGGAAGCTGGAAATCGAAACAACAATTGAAAACAGCTTTGGTACAGGCGCTGGGTTCAGACTGGAAACTGCTCTGTATCAGTCAGGAAAAAAGGTATTGGATTTACCAAAAAAAAGGGCTGATATCAATGGTTTTGACCATGTATTATGCAGACAGGAAACGGTGTTCGAGGATGTAAAAAAATGGAGCACGGAAGATCCGTCTTTATACGAAATATGTGTAAAATGCATCTCCTTGTCTGAAACAGGTGAGGAGGTTTCAGAGGAAGATGGATTAGATTATCTGAAAGTTTCTTTTGGTTTCAGAACCATTCGCCTGGATGCAGAAACGGGATT
Organism: uncultured Robinsoniella sp.; assembly: GCA_900540475.1. Classification (GTDB taxonomy): domain Bacteria; phylum Bacillota; class Clostridia; order Lachnospirales; family Lachnospiraceae; genus Robinsoniella. The sequence continues at coordinate 200,962 of UQGG01000007.1, forward strand.
TTGGTTAAATGGAGAAAATATTAAATTAAAAGGGTTTTGCTGTCATCAGGATCATGCCGGGGTAGGCGTTGCTGTCCCCTATGCAGTGAAAGAATTCAGAATCAGCCAATTAAAGAAATTAGGAGCCAATGCTTATCGCTGTGCCCATAATCCCGATCCCGAAATACTTCAGATCTGTGATAAGCTGGGCATGATGGTTATGGAAGAAAACAGGACGTTTGCATCCCATCCCGAGGTATTGGAAGAGGTGAGGGGAATTGTACGCAATGCCAGAAACCATCCAAGTGTGATACTGTATTCCATCTTCAATGAAGAACCTCTGCAGGGTACCCACAGGGGAATGCGCATGGCGGAAAGAATCCGGAACACCATTCATAAAATGGATCATACCAGGCCGGTACTGGGTTCTTTTAATGGCGGATACCTGGAAGATGAGGGGGCTGTTCATGCCCTGGATGCCGTTGGGATAAACTATAATCCCATGCGTTATGATGAATTTCATGAAAAATATCCCAATATCCCGCTGATCGCATCCGAAACAGCCAGTGCATTTATGGTTCGTGGTGAGTACCGGACTGATGAAGAACATAATACGATAGGGAGCTACGATGATTTTTGCGCTCCCTGGGGGAACACCCACAGAGATGCATGGAAGTGGATCAATGAGAGAAAATTTGTTGCCGGAACATTTGTATGGACCGGTTTTGACTACCGGGGAGAGCCAACCCCGTTTGAGTGGCCCAGTGTTGGAACATTTTTCGGTACCTATGACTCCTGTGGATTTCCGAAGGAAGCATGTGAACTATACAAAGTGATGTGGAAGAAAGAACCTGGGATTCATATGATCACTGACTGGAACAGCAGCCGGAAAGTTGGCGAACTGCAAAAGGTTATCGTGGCTGCCAACTGTCAGGAAATAGAATTAAGCGTTAATGACAGGGTTTTGGAACGAAGAAAAACCACTGCCTATGCCCAGGACGAATTTTATGTACCGTTTGAAAAGGGGACACTAAAGGCTGTGGGGTTTATAGAGGGAACAGAGGCGGCCAGCCACTGCCTTGCAGTACCGGGAGAAATATATAGATTAAAGGCTGCATGCAGTAAAGAGGCACTTATGAATGATGGGTTAGACTCGGTAATTGTAAATGTAATTGCGGTAGATGCAGAAGGCATGGAAGTCCCGGATGCGGATAATCTGGTGCACTTTGATGTAAAAGGCGGTGCAAAGGTCATCGGTGTGGGAAATGGAAATCCTAATTCACATGAACCGGATTATGCAGCCCAGCGAAAACTCTTTCATGGACGTGCCCAGGCAATACTTCGAAATAGTGGATCTGACAATGCTGTCGTAGAAGTTTGGACAGATGGAATTGGTAGGACAGTGGTGGAAATACCCGTACACCAGGTGCAGAGGATTCCATATATGGAATCCGTGTCGGATGTAGTGACGGTGGGATGGTCTATGTATTATCGCTTACTGGATGAAATGCCGGATGTAGATATGGAAATAAATGAAAACGACAGAAACAGTTTCGAGCCAATAGAATTTCATGGCAGACCCCAGAACGTGTTCACGGGTAAGTTATTAAAATATGGAATTTATTACAATCAAATCAAAATCAGCAGAGACGGTAAAAGAAGGTTTTTATATTTTCCGGATGTCAGAGGGCAGGTCTTTGTCTGGCTGAATGGGATAAAGGCAGCAGAAAGAACAGATAAAACAACGGGTGAATTGAAAATAATGATTCCAAATGGTGAAGATACCTTGTATAAATTTTTCGTTATTATAAGGAATGAGAATACAGAGAGTAACGAAGCCGGTATTTGTGCTCCGGTTATGCTTGTTGACTGTCTGGGGGAATAAGATGTCATCTTTCGTCTATGGAATCTGTGATGTGGTAATTTTATAGTTTTATTTGACAAAGATTTAAACACTCATTATAATATACTTAACAAGACAGCCGGAGGATAGTCACTACCTATCCGTTCTGGTAAAATAATTAGTTAAAAAATAACGCCATACTTTACTAGAGTGAGGGCGTTATTTTTTATGCTTCTTTATGATAGTTATAACTAAGGTTATAACGGATGTAAGCAAATTACAAAAGCGAACAAATCACTGTATGTAACGTACATCGGCACCACCCCATTTCTGACAAGACTCAGAACGGATGGCACAACGCCCTGCCGGCTGCCCGGTTAAATATATTATTGTAGAAGTTCAAAGTTCAAAATCATTTGCTAAAATTACAAAAAGAGTGTGGGTGGTATAGAAAATTGTCCTAAAGCGTGTTTTAAAATTGCTTTCTGGCAGCTGTACGTCCAGTTAATAAAATACATTAAGAGGGAAAAAAGAGAGAAAAAAAGATCGACTTAATTTAAAGCTTTTATTTGACAAATATCTAAACACTGACTATAATATGCTTAACAAGACAGCCGGAGGATAGTTGAGACCTATCCGTTCTGGTAATTATATGTTATAAAAAATAGCGCGATACTTTTCCAGAGTGAGGGCGTTATTTTTTATGATTCTTTTTGATAGTTACAACTAAGGTTATAACAGATGTAAGCATAATTACGAAGGTGAATAAATCACTGTATGTAACGTACATCGGCACCACCCCATTTCTGACAAGACTCAGAACGGATGGAACAACGCCCTACCGGCTGCCCGGTTAAATATATTATTGTCGAAGTTGAAAGTTCGAAATCATTTGCTAAAATTAAAAAAGAGTGTGTGTGGCATAGTAAGTTGTTCTAAAGCGTGTTTTAAAATTGCTTTCTGGCTGCTGTGCATCCCAGTTTGTGGGAGATTTGTCCCCGATGAAGGGCGACAAGCGTGCTATGTGACCTGAATTCGGGGCAAATATGCGGCAAAGTGGGGCTTGCAGCTGGCAGGAATGAATTTTCAAATACGCTCTAATATAATGGAGAAAATATTAAATATTAGCTGAAGAATAGACTTTTTTTAGAATAAAATATGTATTAATATATCATAATTTTAATTGTATATATATCAGGATAAAATACATTAAGAGGGAAAAAAGAGAGAAAAAAAGATCGACTTAATTTAAAGCTTTTATTTGACAAATATCTAAACACTGACTATAATATGCTTAACAAGACAGCCGGAGGATAGTTGAGACCTATCCGTTCTGGTAATTATATGTTATAAAAAATAGCGCGATACTTTTCCAGAGTGAGGGCGTTATTTTTTATGATTCTTTTTGATAGTTACAACTAAGGTTATAACAGATGTAAGCATAATTACGAAGGTGAATAAATCACTGTATGTAACGTACATCGGCACCACCCCATTTCTGACAAGACTCAGAACGGATGG